>JADJPW010000003.1:0-600000 GCA_016713035.1 Verrucomicrobiaceae bacterium | reverse complement strand
AAACCGATCTCGCCGCACAAAAGCCCGCGCTGGTGGCTGAGCTGGATGCCTTGATCGAAAAATTCCTCACAGACACGCATGCCGTGGTGCCCGTGCCGAATCCGAGCTTTGAACCAGCAAAGTACCGACCCGAGCTAGAGGGCATCCAGCAGCCCAAGGCGAAATCTGGCAGCAAAGCCAAATCGAAAAGCAAAGCCAACGATGCAGCCGATCCCGCACTACAAGGATGGAAGGCACGCGACTGCACGGCACGCGTGCAGGATGGCATCCTGAAGATCAGCCGCATCGGGGACGCCTGCTTCCTCGGGCTCGCCGCAGGTCAGCACAGCGGTGTGAGTACGGTGAAATTCCGCATCCGAGCAGCGGCGGGCGCATCGCACTTCGATTGGTTATCCGGCGGCGTGGAGAGCAAGGCGCAGCGTGTGGACTTCAGCCTCGCAGGCGGTGACTGGGAGGAAATCAGCATCACTCTGCCCGCCACGGGGCCACTAGGCATCGTGCGGCTTTATTTGCCGATGCAGGAGAAAGGCATCGAGCTCGACTGGATCGAGCTAAAGTCGAAAAGCACCGGCAAGACCACTCGGATGGAGTTTTAGAGTGAGATCACAGGCAGCCTGCTGCGAGGACTGCACGACATGCAGCGTATCTTTAGATGCTTATGTCACGTCTCAGCTCACGCCGCCATTTCCTGCACTCGAATAGCTTCGGCCTCGGGTCGCTGGCGCTGGCATCTCTGCTTCAGAAAGATGGGCTACTCGCCGCACCGGTGAAACCAGAGAGCTTTGGAGAGCTGCGCTACGATCTCACCCCGAAGAAGCCGCACTTCCAGCCACGGGCAAAGGCGATGATCTCCCTCTTCATGATGGGTGGACCATCGCAGATGGACCTCTACGACCCGAAGCCGATGCTGACCAAGTATCACGGCCAAAAATTCCCCGGCGAAGTGAAGTATGACAATCTCGCTCAGGCCTCCTCAAAGTGCTTCGGCTCGCCGTGGAAGTTCGCCAAGCACGGCGAATGCGGCATGGAGATCAGTGAGCTGCTACCGAATCTGGCAAAGGTCGTCGATGAGATCACACTCATTCGCTCCATGACCAGTGGCGTCAGCAATCATGCCCAGGGCCTCTACGCGATGAATGCTGGGCGCGGCATCGCAGGGCGGCCCACACTGGGCTCCTGGATCACCTACGGACTCGGCAGCGAGACGGATGAGCTGCCCGCTTACATGTCGCTCATCGACCCCGCTGGGCTACCGATCTTTCCCATGGATCATTTTGGCAACGGCTGGCTGCCATCGCTTTTCCAAAGCACCGTCGTGCGTGCTGCCGAGCCACGCATTCTGAATCTCGATCCTCCACCATCTCTCGCTGGAGCCGCGCAGGAGCGGCAGATGCATCTCTTAAAGGCCTTTAATGAGGATCACCTCGCGCAGCACCCCGGCGAGCTCGATCTCCAGGCACGCATCTCCAGCTACGAACTCGCAGCGCACATGCAGACCGCTGCGAAGGAGGCGCTAGACATCTCCCTCGAGCCTGCGCACATCCAGCGGCTCTACGGCATCGACAATCCCATCACCAAAAACTACGGCACACGCTGCCTCATCGCACGGCGGCTCATCGAGCGCGGCGTGCGCTACGTGCAGGTGCTGAATCCGGGCCAGAGCTGGGATCAGCACAGTGCCCTCGTCACCTCATTACCCAAGCTCTGCGCCGGCATGGACCAGCCCAGCGCAGCACTCCTCACGGATCTGAAGCAGCGCGGCCTGCTGGATACCACCGTCGTGCACTGGGGCGGAGAGATGGGCCGCCTGCCTGTGCTGCAAAACGATGCCGGTTACGAAAAATGGGGCCGTGACCACAACACCTACGGCTTCAGCATGTGGCTAGCAGGTGGCGGCTTCAAAAAAGGCTTCACCTACGGCGAGACAGATGACTTCGGCCACAAAGCCGTCATCAATGAAGTCAAACACTACGACTACCACGCCACGCTGCTGCATGCCTTTGGCCTCGATCACACCAAGCTCACCTACAAGCGCAACGGCCTCGCCGCGAGCCTCACGGACAATCAGGGCGCAAAGGTGGTGGATGAGCTGCTGGCATAGAGAAGGCCGGAGCTCTTTCATCTTGAATCTCCCACATCTAACATGACCTCTGCACTCTGCCGCTGCATCATCGCATCGTCGTTACTCATCGCTCCGTCGTCTTTGCTCCCGCTGCTCGCTCAGTCGGGCCCAGCTCCAAAGGCACCGGATGTTCCCACCGACTTACCGCCGCAGATCGAGACCTTGCAGCCCGGTGTGAAGCTCACGCTACTCGCCGAGCACCCCGCACTGGTCACTCCCACCGGCATCGATGTCGATGAAAAGGGCCGCATCTGGCTCGCGGCCTGTCACACACACTTTCGCCCGCAGGGCTATACAGGCCCAGAGAATGATGAGATCCTGGTCTTCGACTCGGATGGCAAAAACAGGCGTGTGTTTTACTCCAAAACACAGGCGACCATGCATGTGGAGTGCGGCCCGGATGGATGGATCTACCTCGCCGAGCGAGATCGCCTGCTGCGTGTGAAGGACAGCGATGGAGATGGCACTGGTGATACGGAGGAAGTCCTCGCCTCACTCGATACCGTGGCGGATTACCCGCACAATGGACTCAGTGGCATGGCCTGGCACCCAGATGGCGACTTGGTTTGCTCACTGGGCGAGAATTTTGGCAAAGACTGGACCCTCACAGGCGCAGATGGCTCCCAGGTCAGCGGACGCGGCGAAGGCGGCGTCTTCCGCTGCACGGCAGACGGCAAAAAACTACGCCGCATCGCCCGCGGCTTCTGGAATCCCTTTGGACTCCTCGTGCGCAGCGATGGAGAAATCTTCGCAGCAGAAAACGATCCCGGCAGCCGTCCACCGTGCCGCTTGCTGCACATCGTCGAAGGCGCAGACTACGGATTCCAGTGGGTGTATGGCAGTGCGCCCGTGCATCCATTTGTCGCGTGGAATGGTGAGCTGCGCGGCACCCTGGGCATGGTGCATCCCTGTGGTGAAGGCCCATGCGCCGTCGTCGAGCTCGGTGGCGGCGTTCTCATCCCCAGTTGGAGTGATCACAGCATCGACTACTTCCCGCTTCACAGCAAAGGCGCAGGCTACACCTCCGAGCGTGTGCCGCTCGTGCGTGGTAGCGACTACTTCCGGCCTGTCTGCATGGCTCAGGGGCCCGATGGAGCCTTTTACATGACGGACTGGGTTTTTAGCTCCTACCCGATCCATGGCCGTGGCAGGCTCTGGAAGCTAGAAATCGAAAAACAGCCTTGGATCACCGAAAAGCAGCCTGAAACGCCGGAGGCGGCTTTGGCGAGAAAATTACGCGCAGGCCGCGAAGTGCCCGAAATAGCCGAGCTGCTCAAACTGGCCCGTGGAAGCGACAAATACCTCTCCGACGCAGCCCTCACTGCCCTCTCACGGGCCAAACTGAGCCCCCAGAGCATCCGCAGCATGACGCCAGCCGACCGCGTGTGGGCATTCGTCGCCATGCGCCGGGCCGATTTGCAGGATGAGCAGTGGGTGCGTGCCTTTTGGGACGATGCAGATGCAGAGATGCGTTTCGAGTGCCTCCGCTGGATCGCAGATGCGGTGCTGAAAAACTTTCAGCCTCAAGTCGAAGCCATGCTGAGTGACCCGAAGCTCGACTACCGCCTCTTTGAAGCCGCGCTAGCCACCTGGAACACCCTGCGTGGCGAACCCGCCGCTGGGGTCACCCATCCAGAGGTGCTCATCGAGCGCATCACCGATCCGAAAACACCCGCCCGCATCAAAGGCTACGCCCTGCGTCTCGCACCACCCACGCACAAAGCCCTCACGTTCGATCTGCTGCGCCAGTTTGCCAATAGCGACGACGACGTCCTCCAGCTCGAAGCCGTGCGCACCCTCGCCGCACGGCGAGCGAGTGCAGAAATCGCAGCGGATGAAAAATACCGACCCAACCTGCGAGCCGAAGCCATCCTCGGCACCGATGACACCGCGCTGCTGCAAAAACTCGCCCAAAGCGACAACTCCACCATCCGCGACGAAGCGCAGCGTGCCCTCCCGCGTGAACTCGCCACCGATAGGCCCGCGCTCGATGACACCACCGCCTGGCTCAAGCTCCTAGAAGGCCCCGGCGATGCCGAAACTGGCCGCCGCATCTTCTTCAATAGCAAAGTCGCACTTTGCTCATCCTGTCATCGTCACAGCGGACGTGGGAACGTCGTGGGACCAGATCTATCACTCATAGCCCAGCAGGGAGATCGCGCTGCGATCCTGCGCTCCATCCTAGAGCCCCACCGCGAAGTAGCGCCGCAGTTTTATCCATCCGTCGTCGAGCTCAAGGACGGCACCACCTTCACCGGCATCCTGCTGCGCTCCTCCAGCAGCGAAGTCTTCCGCGACCTCACCGGTAAAGAAAAATCCTTCCCCGAAACGGACATCGTGAAGCGCACCGAACTCCGCACCTCACTGATGCCGCCTGGCCTGGTGCTAACCCTGACCCCCAGCGAGCTCCGCGACCTGTTAGCCTTCTTGATGGCTGAGTAGCTCGTCCACATGGACTCGAGCTTCCATCTTGGCTATTTTTCGGTAAGGACCGCAGCGCTACGGCAGTGGGGGCGGGACGAGCTCGAAAATGACGCCAATCTCCGGCCCCCAGATGAGGCGGCCATCAAGTTCGAAACCCAACACGGTGCAGCCGACTGGGAAAGCCTCCGTAAGATTCTTTGACGTATGTTTGGCTGTGTGCTGAGCAGCGGGTGAGTCGGTCTGGATTTGGATCGTGTAGAGTCCGCGACTGGAAAAAGGATTGAAGGCACGGCTATGGCCGGTGACCCGTCCCACGATTGCTCGGCCAAGGGAGAGGCAGCTCTGGCGATGCTTTTTCTCCGAAGATGCCTTCTTCAAAAACAGACCACCAATGACAACCGCCGTCGCTAGTCCAAGGAAGGCAAAAGGCACCGTGCCCAAAGCCACGGCCAACCCGGTCAGGAGTAATCCGCCGAACGTGAATAAACCGCCGAAAAAGCGGTAACCTCGCAGCCCCATCCCTAGTCGTGAGAGGAGAAGGCGATTGTCATGTAGAGAACGTGGCGGAAGAGTGGAGACTTGAACACGGTCGAACATAAATGACATTGTCGTGCTCCCATTAAGTCATCTCCACTGTTTTATGCAAAACTCGCTCTATTTCCGTTTCGTAGGCATTCTCAGCGAGCCGCCGCGCAAGCTGGAAACGCTGACCATGACTCTGCATGAAGGATTGCAGCCCATAAAAGGCCTGGCGATTCTCATGCTCGCAGCAGCGGTGGTATTGATCATCGCGGCTGCCTTTCGTTCGCGTTTTCGCGTGTGGCTGGCGCTCGCGGGCTTGATTCTATTCCTGTGTGATGGACTCCTTTACCAGCAAATACAGGATACCGTTCGCCGCAGATCTGCATGTTATTTGAATGGCCGCGGAGTGACAGGCCAAGTCGTCCGCCAGGAGAAAGTTTTTGGCGGACACCGTTTGGTTTTGAATGTCGATGATGCGGAGATTCTGGTGACGCACCCATCACCGCAGCTCTGGCAGAATTATCCGGTCGGCAGCAAACTGCTCGGCCTAAGCCACGAAGGGGAGTTCTTTTTCGGGCAGGAAGCTGGAGTGCACTTTGTGCATTTTCGCCCGAAAAAAGAAGCCATGCCGACCATGAAGAGCACCTCTGGATAGGACTATCTCAATTAACAGCCAGGTTAGCGCTGTTGCGGCTGATGTGTTGTCGCCGGCATAGAGGTCTTGCTGCACCAGAAAAGTGTTGGCGGGGCATCACGCCTAGCTGCCAAAGACTCCAAATCCAAGCACCCTATCAAACTTATCCTGGATGCTCATTACTCGGCGTTGCACATGAAATCGGGAAATGTCCGGCTCTTCCACAGCCGGACCACGCTGCATTCTTTTATCAGAACGCTTATTGCCTCAGTGGGATGATTTTGGGCCGAGTTGCCTCCGCCAGCGCTTGGTTCAGGCGAAGCACCTCGCTTTTTAGCTTTTCCACATCATTGACCAGTGGATTGACCAGCGGGGTTTCTTGCTGGGCTGGCGTCGAGACGACTGGGGCAGGTCGTTCACTGACCCTTTTCTCCAACACCGCTAGATGCTGCTGCTGTTTCCACACCGCTGCGATTAACAAGATATTCAGGAGCGTGAGAAAGATCGTGTAGAGATGTTTCATGGCGCATCCATTTTGCCATGCACCTGCACAGGCGGGCAACTTTTTTATCTCCACCGCTCACGTTGATTCGTCCACGGAGTCAAATTCACTCGCGCCCATGTCCCATGAGCCATTCCTCTTGGCGGGTATTCGAACGGCCCATGAGGCAGGAGTGGAATGCTGGATTTCTCTTCTGATTTGCGTCAGATTTGGCGTTTTATCAGTGATTTGTTCCCTGCCAGCAAAAATCCCCTCGTGCTATGCCGCTCCATCTCGTCACTGAACTCAACGCCACCGACCAGAAGCTTCTCCACCGTGCGCTGGATGGCTTCGTGCCACAGAGGGTCTTTGATGTGCATGCACACCTTTTTCACTCACGGCATTTCGCTCCGGGGAAGAGGCCGGAGTTCCTCGATCCTGATCGCGGCTATGGCATCCGTGATTTTCATGCCGCGATGCAGCTCTGGATGCCGGGTCGCGAGGTGGATGGCCTTTTCTTTGGCTATCCCAGTGCTGACAATGATCGCGCTGGTGAAAATGCTTGGGTGCAGTCCCAGATCGATGCGCAGGGCCACTCGCGTGCGCTGGTGCTGGCAGCGCCTAGCGATGATCCGGCAGAGGTGCGCCGCCTCATTAGCAGTGGTGTCTTCGTCGGCATCAAGCCCTATCGCCTCTATGCCGATGTCCCTGACACACGAGAGGCGCCGATCGAATCCTTTGCCCCAGAGTGGATGTGGGAGCTGTGCCATGACCACGGCGGCATCATGGTGCTGCACATCATGCTCGCAGATGGCATCACGGACCCGCGCAATGTGCAGTCCATCCAGCGCCTCTGCCGCCGCTATCCGCGCTGCCAGCTCGTGCTGGCACATGTCGCACGCTCCTTCAACTACCGCCACGCACGGGAGGGCCTGCGCCACCTCATCGATCTGGAAAATGTGGTCGTGGATACCTCTGCCGTCACGCAAGCCGGTGCCTTCCGCGCGGCGCTGGAGATCCTGGGGCCGCGCCGCGTGCTCTGGGGCAGTGATTACATGGTCAGCGAGCTACGCGGCTCCTGCGTCACGCAGGGCGATGGCTTCACGTGGATACATCCAGACATCGCCGCAGAAAAACTCACCATCTTTGGCCAATACACGACCATCGGCATCGAGTCGCTGCTCTGCCTGCGTGAGGCCTGCGAGGACACCGGCATGACTGCGGGTGATTTGGACGATATCTTCCGCGAGAATGCCCTACGCCTCGTCCATGGCCAAAAAACCACCGCCAGCGGCCCTGCGCTCTGGGAGGAGGCCAAATCGAAAATCTCCTGCGGCACCGGTTTGCTCTCAAAGCGGGCGCATCTTTTCGATCCGCAGACCTGGCCCTCGTATTTCAGCCGGGCAAAAGGTGCCAGCATCTGGGATCTCGATGGGAGACGCTACACCGACTTCACCGGCGGTGTGGGAGCGATCCTCCTGGGCCACGCCGATGATGAAGTGAATGCCGCCGTGAAGCGCCGCGTGAATCTCGGCAGCTATGCCACGCTGGCCTCACCAGATGAGGTGTCCCTCGCCGAGGAGCTCCTGCATCTGCATCCCTGGGCGGGTAAGGTGCGCTATGCACGCGGCGGCGGTGAGGCACTCTCGCTGGCCGTGCGGATTGCCCGTGCGGCCACGGGGAAAAGCGGCATCGCTTTCTGCGGCTATCACGGCTGGAGTGACTGGTACCTCGCTGCAAATCTCAGCGATGATGCCGCACTCGATGGCCATCTGCTTCCTGGATTACAGCCGCTCGGTGTCCCGCGTGAGCTAGCAGGCACGGCCGTGCCCTTTCGCTACAACGATGCCGCATCCTTCCACACCGCCCTGGAAAAACTCAGTGGCAGGCTCGCCGCCGTCGTCATGGAGCCGATGCGCAGTGAAATGCCGCAGGGTGGCTTCCTGCAAAACGTAATCGCTGCCACGCACAGCGCCGGGGCCGTCTTTGTGCTCGATGAAGTGACCAGCGGATGGCGTTTCGGCTTCCCTGGGGCCGCGCCCGTGCTCGGGATCGAGCCCGACGTCGCCGTGTATGCCAAAGCCATGAGCAACGGCTACCCCGCAGGAGCCATCGTGGGAAAAAGCGCCATCATGGACGCCGCGAACAGCAGCTTCATCAGCAGTAGCTACTGGACAGATGGCGTCGGCACCGCCGCATCGCTCGCCTGCATCCGCAAAATGCAGCGTGAGGGCGTGCAGCAGCATGTCTGGGGCCTCGGAGAGCGCCTCCAGTCCGGCCTGCGTGAGCTCGCTGCCCGCCATCCTGACGTGCCTCTCAAAATCGGCGGCATGCCCAGTGCTCCATCCCTCAGCTTTGCTCACCCAGCGGCGAAAGTGCTCATGATCCGCCAGATGCTCCAGCGTGGCTTTTTGATGTCTAGCCAGCTCTACGTGACCTGGTCGCACAGGGACTCCCACATCGCCAGCATGCTCTCCGCGCTCGACGAATCGCTCACCGAGATCGCCACAGCAGACCTCACCAGCGTAGAGGCTCCCACGGTCGGCTTTGCACGACTCGTGTGATTTCGATCTCAGCAGACTTTCACTTAGCCACGAGATGATTTCGACTTCGACCCGGATGCGTGTTGTAGATAGATGCGACGGGGTTAGCGCATGACCTTCAGTCGCAGAAACTGCGCACCGCTGCTCAGCGGAATGCTGGCTGTGGTGGTGCCGTCTGGCAGCGGTGTGCCTTGAGTCACGCCTGCTGGACTCCAGTTGATGAGATCGGTGGAGGCTTCGACGAGGTAGAAGACATCGCTGCGGGCGCGGCGGTAGGTGTAGGTCAGATCGCCGCCCACGGGGACTCCAGGAGGCTCCGTGCTGGCCGCATTCGGAGAAAGATCGAGTGCGTATTCGAGCAGGTTTTCGAGTCCATCGCCGTCAGGATCATCGAGCGGGCCTTTGTTGGCCGCCGGGGACGCCTGCGTTGGCGAGGAAGGTGTTCAGCGCATCCGCTGGTGCGCCGGGATCGGTGGGCGTATTGCCAGCGGCATTGAGAATGACGTAGCGAGTGGCGGTAGCACCTTTGTAGGTGGTGAAGTATCCGCCGAGGTGCAGGCGGCCCTGTCCGTCGAGGGCGATGGCATTCACGGCGTTGTTAAAGCCGCTGCCGATGGCGTAGCTGGTGTCCACGGTGCCATCCGCATTCACAAAGGCAATGTGGCCAGCGATGGCGGAGTTGAAGGTGTTGAAGGTGCCGGAGATGCAGATGTCGCCATTGGTGAGTGGTTGGAGCAGGATGCTGGAGCTGTTGCCATAGTTGATGGTGGCCGTGGGCCAGCCTGCGACAGTGCCGCCTGCGCTGTTGAGTTTGTAGAGCGTGCTGGCCGTGGCGACGATGACGTCTCCATTCGCCAGTGGCAGGAAGGCGAGCGCACCCGTGGTGCTGCCGGTGAAGGTGAGATCGCGTGTGCCGTCGCTGTTGAGGAGCCACACGCCGCCGTTGTGACCGACGAGCAGTTTGCCATCGGTTCGCAGGTGCAGCGCACGCACGGTGGTGAGGCCGCTGGCGGTGGCAAAACTGGTGTCCACGGCGCCAGTGGTGGCGTCTAGCCGGGCGAGATACTGCCCCACGGTGGGCAGCGAAGAGCTGAACTGGCCGCCGATATAGACTCGACCATCGGATTCACTCGTCATGGCATAGATGAGGTTGTTGCTGTTGGTGAAGGGGCCGATGTAGGTGGTGTCGATGGCACCTGCGTAGTCGAGACGGGCGAAATTGACCCGTGCGTGGCTGGGCGAGGGGTTGTAGGTGATGTTCGTGATGGTCGTGCCAGTCAGCACGAGGCGGTTGGAGCTATCGCGGTGCATCATCGTGACGGCGGTGTTGGCTCCAGGGATGGTCGCGTTTGATTCGATCGTTCCATTGGCCAAAATCCGCGTGATACGGCCGCGTGAGGTGGCGAAGCCGCCGACGGGTGTGACGGAGTTGAAGGCTCCGCCGAAGTCCACGCTGCCATCCACATTCGGGATGATGGCGTTGACGGGGTTGTTGAAGGCGGCGGCGTTCTGATTCACTGCGGCACCGTAGGTTTCAAAGCGCACGAGCACTGGCGTGGTGGTGACCATGCCGAGGCTATTCGTGATGCGCACGCCGTAGTAGGCAGTATCGGCGAGGGTGGGCGTGGCGAGCGTGTAACTGGCACTGGTGGCACCCGAAATGTCGGCGATGGCGCTGCTGGCGGTGCCTTTGAACCACTGGTAGCTGAGCGGCGCAGCTCCGCGTGCTTTGACGGTGAGTGTGCGGCTGATTCCGACTTCGGAATTCCCGCCAGCAGGTGCGACGAGCAGCTCAGGAGCATCGAGGAAGATCAATTCGGCATCCAAGGATACGAGGGTGCCGGAGACAGCGCTGGTGGCTTCGACATGATACAGGCCTTCATCGCCTGGAATGACGTTGGCGATGCTCAAAGTGGCGCTCGTGGCCCCCGAGACGCGTCCGCCATTGCTCAGCGGCGTGCTGCCTTTGAACCACTGCCAGGTCACGGGTGAAGTGGCGGCCACACTGGCGGTGAAGGTGGCGGTTTGACCTCCCTCGACCTGCGCGGTGACCGGATGAGCCTCAAAGGCGAGCGCAGGCAGATCGCCATTCAATACAAGCAAGCGGCTAGCCGTGGCGGGGCCATAGGTTTGACTGAAAGTGCCCCCGAGCCAGATGCGGCCGGAGGGCTGGATCGTGATCGCCGTGACGGTGGCTCCCAGTGCGGCGGACTTTGTGAACGTGGGGTCCACCGTGCCATTCGGGAGCAAACGAAGCGGCGAAGTCGTGGGCAAGCTGAAGCCGCCATTGATGACGAGCTTCCCGTCGGCCTGCACCGCCACATTGCTGACCGAGTTGTTCAGCGTGTGGGTGAAGGTGGTGTCCTCTGCGCCAGTGGTGGTGGAGTAACGGCGTAGGTAGGGTGAACCCGACCACGCGACGTAAAACTGCGTACCATCAGGTGTGAATGCGAGGTCCAAACCCGAGCCAAATGGGCCGCTAAAGCCTCCCACGGCAGTGCCCGCGGAGGTGATGCGTTGCACGCTCATGCTCGTCCCGGTGAAGAGGAAATCGCCACCGGAAACCGGCAGGATGCGCGTAACCGTCTGGCTGACAGAGAGGGTGAAAGTGGTGTCGAGCGTGCCATCGCTATTCAGACGGACGAGGTAGTTTTTTCCAGCACCGTTGAGGCCATTCCAGCTCGCGAAGAGGCCACCTACATAGATTTTGCCGGTGGCATGATCGATGCCGAGTGCGTTGACGGCACTGTTTGGCCCAGTGCCGGTATCCAACGAGGGATCGAGCGTGAAGTCGGCATTCAGCCGGGCCACGCGGCTGCGAGCGGCACCGTTGATGGTGGTGAAGGCACCGCCGATGATCCATTTGCCGTCGTTTTGACGGGCGAGCGCATTGATGCTGCCATTGGCGAGCACGCTCGGGTTCGTGTCATAGGAGCCATCCGGTTTCACCAGAGCGAGAGAGGTCGTGGTGTTGCTCGTGCCACCGGCTCCACCGGTGAAGTTGTGCTGGAAGGTGCCCGCGACGAGCATGCGCCCGTCTGGCTGCGCATGAAATGCAGTGACCTGCCCGCTCGCAGCGAGATTCCCGAGCGCGGGCACCCGCTCATGCGGGATGGGTTTGACGAGCAGGAAGACCGGCGTGGTCGTCACGGTGCCTTGCCCATTCGTCACCGTGAGCGTGTAGCTGCCCGTATCGCCCATGAGAGCTCCGGTGAAGCTCAGTGTGGCTGTCGTGGCTCCGCTGATGCGGCCGCCATCGGTCACCGTGACGCCGTCGCGTTTCCAAACGTATGTCGCAGGTGTCAGCGCATAGACTTGAGCATTCAATGCCGCGTTTTGACCCGCATAAATCGTCGTTGCGGCAGGCGGCGCATGCACCACCGGTGCTCCGAGCACATAAACATGCGCCACAGCCGAAGTGAGCGTGGTGGAGCCTCCTGTGACCTCAACGGTGTAATTCGCGTCATCAGCCGTGGTGACTCCACTGAGCGTCAAAACGGCTGAAGTGGCTCCAGAGACGTTTCCACCGTTGTTGAGCGGCGAACCGTTTTTAAGCCACTGGAAGGTCAAACCGCTGCCAAAGGTGCCCACGCCGAGATAGGCCGTTTCACCGGGCGAAACGCCCGTGGTGGCCGGTTGCGTGACGATGCCGGGAGTGAGTGGATCGCCATTCAGTCGGGCGACGCCCGAGGTGGCGACGCTGTTGACGGATGAAAACAGGCCCGTGATCCACACGGAGCCATCCGGTGCCACGGTGAGTGCACGAGCGTCCGCATCCGGCCCGGTGCCGATGGAGAAGGTGCTGTCCATATCGTTTGATCCGGGGACTGGGAATGGATTCGTGCCGCTGAGGCGGAACACGCGGTCTGTGCCTGTCGTGCTGGTGCGGGTGGCGAGGATTTTTCCTCCAGGTGCTTGGGCGATTTGATACACCTGATTGGTGCTCGCGATGTTGGAGATCTGCGCCCCCGTGTTGGAAAGTTCGGCGAGGGTGGAAGAGCCGCCCATGGCGAGCAGCACACGACCATCCGCGAGCACGAGCAGATCGTTCGGCGTGGTGGTGCCGCCGAGTGTGCCGGTGTAGGCGGCGTCGCGGGTGCCGTCTGTGTTCAGGCGTCCGAGGCGTGAGGCGGCTGAACCAGCGAGTGACGTGTATAATCCGGCGACGATGAGTTTGTCGTCCTGCTGGATGGCCAAGGCGTTCACGGTGTTGTTCACGGCTGGCGTGTAACCGGAGTCGATCGCTCCAGCGGAGGAGAGCCGGGCAAGGTAGCTAGCGCCTCCGAGGTAAATGCGTCCGAGCGAGTCGAAGGCAAAGTCATTGATCTGCACGGCAGGAATCGAGCTGCCCAGGGCCGTCGTGAAGGCCGCATCGAGCGTGCCGTCTGCATTCAGGCGGCGGACACGGTCTGTGAAGGTGCCTGCGATGAGGATTTTGCCATCAGACTGAAGCGCCATCGCTGTGATGTTGCTCCCAGGCGTGTAGCTGTAGCTGGTGTCCGTGCTGCCATCCGGCTTCACGCGGATCAGGTAGGCTTGCGGGACATTGCCGACGGCATTTGCCGTGAATGAACCTCCGACATAAACGTAGCCATCATTGGCGGCGACGATGCCGATGGGTGCAGAAGGGAAGACCGGACGCCCGCTGGTCGCCTGACCTGCTGCTGGGCGCCCAGGCTGTGGACGCACCGCGACGAGAGATGGTGTGCTGCTGTAGCTGCCGGAGGCATTCGTGAGCTGCACATGATACACGCCGCCATTCGCTACCAGCGAGGCTGGCACATTGTAAGTCGCCGAAGTGGCTCCGCTGATCGCCACGCCATTGAGATACCATTGATAAGACAGCGCGGAGGGACTCGTGGCGGCCACGCTGAGATTCAGCGCCTGCGTTTCATACAGCGCGGTGGAGGCCACGGGCTGCGTGTTGATCGTCACGGGTGTGTCGTCGTCGATCAACGTGATCGTGGCCGGTGCTCCCGCGCCGACAGGGCCGCTCGGATTGCTCAGTGCGACGGTGAAGACGCGGTTCGCATGGATGGCAGCGTTGTTGAGCTTGGTGAGGGGGATCGTTTTGTCGGCGGAGTCACCTGCGGCCCAGGTGGCGGTGCCATTGGCCACCACGTAGTCCACGCCAGCAGTGGCGGTGCCGTCCGCGGTGGCCCAGTCGATGGACGCGGCCTGCGTGCTGTCGCCGTAGCGTTTCAGCGTCAGCGTGAGTGTCGCGGCCTCCTCCAGCGTATTCACACGCGGCGGCGCAAAGCCCAGCGTGCCGATTTGCGGATTCCCCACCAGCAGCGCGGTGTAATTCCGTGCCACGCCTTTATAAGAGGTGAATCCGCCCGCGATGAAGATTTCACCCGCCGCAGTGTATCGGGCGGCATTCACGGAGGCCGCACCTCCAGCCACTCCCACACCGGCGGAGAAGCTGCTGTCGATGGAGCCATCGAGATTCACGCGTGCCACGCCGCCCTGCGGGCTGCCATTCACAGTGGTGAAGGCGCCAAACACAAACAAACGGCCATCGCGGTAGATCACGCCGTTTGGATTTCCATTCAGCACGCCCGTGGCGAATTGGAACGTGGTGTCCAGCGTGCCGTTGGCATTCAAAAGGGCCAGGTATTGCTGCCCGGTGGTGAAGAAGTTTGGATTGAATCGTGCCGAGACCGCGAGGCGGCCATCGGGAAGCACATCGAGGCCATTGACCCAGTTGCTGGTGCCAAAGTCGATGCTGCCGTTCGTGCCAAAGGTGGTGTCGATCGCTCCCGTGGAGGTCACACGCGTCAGGCGGTAGGTGCCGCCGCTCGTTGGACCATGGCGGTGACTGATGAGCACTTTGCCATCCGCCAGCTCGCGGATGAGCACCACCGTCGCCCCGGTGCCTGCGGCGAGGGTATTGACCACCGGTGTCCACGAAGCGTCCGTGGTGCCATCGGCATTGAAACGCTGGATACCGTTGGTCGAGGTCGGTGCGGCTCCCGAGCCGACATAGAATTTTCCAGAGGCTCCCAGCGCCAGCGCCGTCACGATGCCGTTTGTGGAGACCGACCAAGTCGTGTCGATGGTGCTCGTCGCATCGTCGTTCAGGCGGAAAATGCGGGTGTTCACGGTCGAAGTGCCTCCGGATGGCACATGCGTGATCGTGCCGAGATTTCCAGCCACCAGCGTGCGGCCATCTGGCAAACTGAGCACCGCATTGATGGTGCTCACATTGATGCCAAAGGTCGTCGTGGACTCCAGCGTGCCGTCCGCATTCAGACGGCGCAGTTGCGAGTTGCTGGCGATCAAAAAGCGGCCCGTCGTGTCCATGCTGAGCGCATTCGCCGCCAACACGATGGGGGTGTCTGCTGGCGGCGCAAAAGCATTCACGATGGAGCCTGCGGGGATCGAGATCGACACCGCCGCGGTGCCGCTGTTCGTTACGCCGTTCGCATTCGTCACCACCGCGCGGTAGGTGCCCGCGTGGCTGGCCGCGCTGGCATTCGTGACGGTATAGACCGTGCTCGTGGCCCCAGGGATGTCATTGAAGCCGGAGCCGGTGTCGAGCTGCCACTTCACCGTGGCACTCAGCACGCTGTCAAAAGCCGTGCGCAGCGTGAAGCTGGCTCCCTGCTCCAGACTGACCGCCTGCGGATTGAGCGTGATGCTCGGCAGCGCATCATCATCGAGAATGGTGACCAGCGTGGAGGTGCCACCACCCGGCAAAAAGGCTCCGCCCGTCGGCGTGGAAAGCGTCACGGTGAAGGTCCGTGCGCCATCCTGCGCGGTGTCTTGCAAAATGGGCACCGTGATCGTTTTCAGCCCGCCTTCAGCATCCGCCCAGTTCAGCGTGCCGCTCACCGCCGTGTAGTCCGTGCCCTCCACCGCAGATCCAGCCGTGACCGAATAGGAAATGCCCACCGCACCCGTCAGCCCGGTGAAACGCGAGACCGACAAGTCCACCGAACCCGCATTCTCCGCCGTCGAACGCGTGGCAGAGACCATGCGCAGCGTGCCGGGCTGTCCCGGTGCGTATTCATTCGTGATGCGGGCCAGATTGTAGCTCAGCACCGCCGTGTCCGTGATGCGATCAAACCAGCCACCCACCACGATCTTTCCATCCGGCTGCACCGCGAAGGAATAGAAATGCGTGAGATACTGCCCCTGCACCTGCGTGTAGGGCGGCACCGCCAGTCCCGCGTCCAGCGTGCCGTCCGCATTCAGCCGTGCGATCGAGGCCCTCGGCTGCCCGTTCCATTGATAAAAGACGCCGCCGACCAAAATGGTGCCGTCGGGTTGCAGCGCCAGCTCACCACCCGCCCAGCCATTTGGCCCGCTGCCCACATTCGACATAAAGGCCGTGTTCACGCTGCCGCTGGCGTTCAGGCACGCGAACTGCATGTTCGCCGTCGTTCCGGCAAAGGTGAAGTCACCACCGATCAAGATGCGGCCGTCCGGCAGCACCAGCAGCTCGTCGATGTCGCCATACTCCAGCGCCCAATTGGCCGTGAAAGTCGGATCGAGCGTGCCGTCCGCATTCAGCCGCACCAGCAGTGGGATGCCGCCGCCACCCGGCTTGTTGGCCGCGCCTGCCACGAGGATTTTGCCATCTGGCAGCACCGCCAGATCATGCACTCCGATGCTGTTCCCCAGCGAGACATTCACGTTGTCGCAAAACGTGGTGTCGCGAGCGCCATTGCTGTCCACGCGGACCAGATTCGCCGCCACGAAGACACTGCCGGAGGTCAGCCGGTTGAAAGCACCACCCACCAGCACTTTCCCATCCGCCTGCTCCGCGATGGCCAGCACATAGCGCGTCCCAAAGCTCACCGTATTCGACACGCCGCCCAGATTGAAGCCCGCGTCGAGCGATCCGTCTGCATTCAGCCGCATGATGCCGCTGCGTGAGGTGCTCTGGTAGCTTTGGAACACCCCACCGACGTACATTTTGTCCCCCGCCGTCACGAGGATCTTGTTCACCTCCGTATCGCCCTGCGTATCCGCCAGCGTCGAGGCAAAGGCATTGAAGCCCGAATCAAAGGTGCCGTCCGCATTCAGCCGCTTCAGCGATGTCTCCGCTGAACCCGCTGGCGGAGCCTGATAACGCGAGATGTTCCCGCCCACGATGATTTTGCCATCCGACTGCAACGCCACCGCATTCACCGCCCCCGTGCCGTTGTTCCAAGTCGGGTAACCGTCCGGCGTGATCCCAGGGCTGATCGTCGCAGTGAATGCCGCATCCAATGTGGGGTCTGTTGCCAATGCCGTCATCGTGAGTGCGGCGGCGATGAAAAAGGAAAATAACTCTCGGGAGCGAAGTATTATCATAAAGCAGTCAAGCAGCAACTAACGCGGCATTATGTCTAGCAGACTTTTATCTAGCAATATTGATGCCAAATATATTTTTCCGATGATTTAGTCGTAATTGTCACACGGCGACCATCAGAAAAAAGCGGTTTAACCATCGACCTTACCTAGATGCGCGGCCCGCGAGCACACGAGCCCCACCACCATCGTCACGGTGGCCCCGAGGAAGCTGAACCAGACAAAGGACACCATCTGCTCTGGCTTCTGAGCCGTGAAGTAGCCGCTTTGATAGAGGAAGAGGCTCAGGATCGCCGCAAAGCCTGCGAAGGTGCCGATCAAGGCACCACGCGAGTCGGCTCGCTGCGTGAACATGCCCAGGAAGAACAGACCCAGCAGCGGCCCTCCGACGAGGCCGATGATCGTATTGACCGACTCCACTAGATTCCCCGGCATGATGGAGACCGCAAAGGCCAGCGCCATCACCAGCACGCCATAGGCCAGCGTGATCCAGCGTGCATTCACCACGGAGCGCCCCACATCTCCCCCTAGCCGCTGCTGGAAGTCCACCACCGTGGCAGAGGCCAGCGAGTTCAGCCCCGCGCTGATGGTGGACATGCTCGCCGCATAGATAGCCGCGATGAGCAGCCCCGGCAGACCCGCTGGGAGCTGCGTGACGACAAAGTAGGGCAGAATCTGGTCCTCCTTGGCGATCAGGCCCGCTGCCAGCGGATCGCCATGCGTTTTGTAGAAGGCATAGAGCACCAGCCCCGTGCCGTAAAAGAGCACCAGCACCGGCAGCACGCACCACAGCTTGATCCATAGGGACCGCTGAGATTCTTTTAAACTACCTGCCGTGAGATAGCGCTGCACAGAGACCTGATCGGTCGCCATCTGCACCAGATGCAGAAAGGCACCCGCGATGAGCACCGCGCCCAGATTGATCCGCTGCGATGGATCAAAGGACATGCTCAGATCCATGCGCCCATCTGCCACCACCGTATCCCACATGCCGCCCAGTCCGCCAGGTATCTTCCCCAGTGCCACGATGACGATCAGGAGCTGACCGCCAAAGAGCACGATGAGCTGCATCACATCCGTCCAGATCACGGCCCGCATGCCGCCCAGCGCGGTGTAGAGCGTGGTCAGTGTGCCCGTAGCCAGGATCGTGACCCACAGCGGCATGCCCGTGACTTTTTCCAGTGCCAAAGCGGGTGCATACGTCGCCGCCGCTAGCCACAGCGAGACACGGAAGATGAAGAGCCCCGATGCGAGCAGCCGCGCCGACAGCGAAAACCGCTCCTCTAAAAACTGGTAGGCCGTGAAGTAGCGTGACTGATAAAACTTCGGCAGCATCCAGATCGTGGTGAACGGCGTGGCGATGAAGAAAGCCAGCACCACATAGGCGAAGCCGAATCCGTTCTTATACACATCCGCCGGACCCGCGAGGTAGCTGATGCCGCTGAAAAGCGCCGCCAGAATCGACATGGCCACCAGGATGCTGCTCATGCCACGCCCGGCGAGGAAGTAGTCCCCCAGTGACTTCGAGCCCCGTGCTGAAACGAGCCCCACACCGACCGAAGCCGCCAGATAGATGCCAAAGATGAGGTAATCGAGCGTGGAGAAGTGGTGCATAAGCGAATGGCAGACTCATCAAACGCCCGCCACCGCCGTATTCTGGCGAATCCGCCTGCATCTCACTTCGGGAGCGCCACTTGCTCATTGCCCATGAGGTAGGCGATGAGGTGACGCACGTTTTCTTCGCCTAGCGCAGCGAGCAGGCCCTCTGGCATGAGGCTGGCGGTGAGTTGCTCTTGTTGGGTGATCTGTTTGCGCTCGATGGTGAGCCGCTCGGCGGGAGTCTGGATCGTCACCGTGCGCTCGGTCTGCTCTGGGATCACGCCTGTGAGGGTGCGGCCATCTGCCAGGTGAAAGACGCTCACGCGGTAGTCTGCGGGCACCACAGCATTGGGATCGAGGATGTTTTCGAGCAGGTATTTCAGATTGCGGCGATCACTGCCGGTGAGCTCGGGGCCGATGGCGCCGCCTTGGCCATACATTTTGTGACAGGCGCTGCATGCAGCGGTGAACATGGCGCGGCCTTTCGCCGGATCGGCCTTGGCGAGGGCTTCGGGCTTCAAGAGGCCTTCCCACTTGGCGAACTCGGTTTTTTTGGCTTCGGGCGTCTCGCGCAGCTCGCCCCAGGTTTCGGTCAAAAGGGCCGTCAAAGCCGCATCGCCGAGATTTCGCACTTGGCGGGCCTGAAACGGCGAAAGGGCCGCTGCGGGCACTTTTTTGGCCTTCACGGCTTCCAGCAGTTCTTTGGCAAAACTAGCGCGGGAGGTCAGTGTGGTGATCACGGCGGCATTCCAGTCCACATTCTTCGTCGGGTAGCCCGCGAGCAGCACTTTCGGCACCGTGGGGTCATCAAACGCTGCCAAACCGAGCCGAACGGGTGTGCCGAGCACTTTGTCATTGATGAGGCCGCGCAGCGCGACCAGCAGCTCGGGCTTCGGAGCACGCAGCAGGTTTTTCAGAGCGCTGAGTCGTGCTGCGGCATCGCCTTCGTCGTTCTTGATGAGGGCGATGAGATCGTCCGTGGCACGGCCACTGCCGAAGAGGGAGTCCAATGAGCGTGTGACTGTGTGGTCACCAGCGAGCTTTGCCAAGGCATCCCAGCCCATGGGCTTCTTGGCGCTGCTAAAGCCATCCAGGCCTGCGGCCATGCCCGCGAGCACATCGCTGCGCACATCGGCACGCTCGGTCATCAGTGCCACCAACGCATCGACGGCCTGCGGCTGCTCCTCGATCATTTCGGCGATGCGCCGCGCCACGAGGCGGCGCACGGTGGGGATTTTCGCCTCGCGAATGAGCTCCACTCCCTTCATCGGCTCCGCCGCCACCGCTGGCTCGATGCCATACCAGATCATGAGCGGCTGCTGCCGGTCGTTGGCGTCTTCGGCGTGCTTCGCTAGCGCGGTGGCGATGGGGAAGCGGGCGTCGAGTGGGAGACGCTGGAGCGCGGAGGCGAGATGGAGTCGGACGAGGCCGGTTTTTCCGTCCAACTTAAACTCGTTCATAGCCGCCAATAGATGCGCAGGAATGTCAGCCACCTCTTCGAGTTCCTTTTCCGAGATTTTGCTTTGCATATAATCAGGCGCTGTGTCGAAAAATGCTTTTTTGAAGTCCTTTTTCGAACGGCTCGTAAGGGCGTCGACAGTGCTCGCAACGTCTGATTCTAGCGAACTGGAAAAGCCAGCGTCAAATGGGAGGTCTGCCACTAGTCCTAGGCGGTTCATCATATGCGTTCGATCTTCCAACGAACCGGATATCCAGTAGGCTCCCGAGTCTTTTGAATCATTTGTGACCCTGCCCCAAACGAGACGATTCGGTCCGATCAAGAACTTGCCAATCTCGAAGCGATCTTTCGTTTCATTGATCCACTTTTGTTCAATTTGTGCTTCGATCTGGCGAGTCCACCAATTGTTAGAAGACTTGGTCAATAATGTTTTGAGTTCAGTCGTGGACATCCTCGCGAGATTGATCGGCTCCGCCTTCTTCGGCTCCCCATACACGATCTTGTAAATCCTTCCGCTGCTGCGGTGCACGCCGTCGTTGTCGTGGCATTCGCCGGAGTCGCTCCAGTCGGCGACGAAGACGTTGCCATCGGGGCCGGTGAGGAGGTCGATGCCGCGGAACCATTTGTCTTTGGCCTTCATGAAGTCGGGCGCGTGCTTGCCGACGTAGCCACAGCCTTCGCGGTGGAGGGTGTCCATGTTGATGCGGTTGCCGTGCAGGTTGCAGGTGAGGACAGCACCGTGGTATTTCTCTGGCCAGAGGCCGCCTTGATAGATGAGCATGCCGACGTGGGCATGGCCGCCGCCGAGTTGGTCGGTCTTGCTGCTCATGCCTTCTTTTTTGAGGTCGCTCCATTTTTCCGCTCCGGTGTCCCAGTGAAAGTGGTCGGCGGTCTGCTCGATGACTTCATAGACGTGCGGATTGAGGTGCGTGCCGAACATGCGGCGGTAGTAGGCACCGGGAATGCCGTGCCAGAGGTGGCCGATGACGGTGTTGATCCAGAAGAGCTCGCCCTCGGCATTCCAGTCGTGGCCCCAGGAGTTCGTGCCGCCGTGGCAGACGACTTCAAAGACCTTTCGCGTGGGATGAAAGCGCCAGATGCCGCAGTTGATCTTCGTGCGCTTTTCCAGCGGCGTGCCGGGTGCACCGACGGCGGAGGTATCAGTGATGCCGTGGCGGCCGTAAAGCCAGCCGTCCGGGCCCCAGCGCAGGCCATTGACGATGTTGTGGCCGATAGTCTTCACGTTGAAGCCATCGAGCAGCACCTCAGGCTCGCCATCGGGTGTGTCGTCGCCGTTTTTATCGGCGATGAAGCTGAGCGTGCCATTGTGCAGCACCCACGCGCCGCCGTAGCCGATCTCCACGCTGGTGAGGTAGCTGCCGCCTTCCCAGAAGACCTTCCGGCCGTCGTGTTTGCCATCGCCGTCCTTGTCTTCGAGGATGATGAGGCGGTCGCGCAGCTTCGTGTCCCAGCGCATGGGATTTTCGGCAAAGGTGTAGTTTTCTGCGACCCACAGGCGGCCCCGCGCATCCCACGCCATGCCGATGGGCTGGCGCACATCCGGCTCGGCGGCAAAGACCACGCATTTAAAGCCCGGCGGCAGCTCCATGGTGGCTGCGACTTCCTCCGCTGGCATGGGAGCGCCTTTTTCGGTGTCGTAGATGGCGGGGAAGTCCGCTGCAAAGAGCGAAGGGCAAAGGGCAAAGAGGCAGAGTGCGGCGCGGAGGTGCATGGAGGAGAAGGACATAAAACGAGGCGTGAGTGAGTCAGAAACGCTACAGGTGCGGGGCTCCATCATCGAATCACGCATTCGATCCATGGCGCAAAAGGGAAGGAATGCAGCCAGCGTGGCGTTTTTTTTGCATTCATGAAACCGCTGATCCTCTCCATTTCGCTCCTCTGCGCCCTCACGGCCTCCGCAGCCACCTTCCGCGCCGGAGTGGCCACGGTGGACATCTCGCCCACGGAGTTCCCACGCATCATCGCAGGCGGTTTTCTCGAAGGACGGGGCGAAAAGCTCGCGGACAAGCTCTTCGTGCGCAGTTTCGTGCTTGATGACGGGAAGATGAAGATCGCCTTCGCCATCGTGGACACCTGCATGATGGAGCAGTCGCTCATCGACGAGGCCAAAGGCATCGCAGCGAAGCAATGCGGCATTCCGGTGGATCGCATGATGGTCAGCGCCACGCACACGCACTCCGCGCCGGCGGCGATGGGCTGCCTCGGCACGCGGAAGGACACGGTGTATGCCAAATCCCTCACGCCCAAGATCGCCGAGGCCATTGTGGCGGCGAATGCAGCGCTACAACCGGCCCGCATCGGCTGGGGCTCGTTCGATGACTGGGAGCACACGCACAATCGCCGCTGGATTCGCCTGCCCGGCAAGGAGGTCGTCGATCCCTTCGGCCAGCCCACCGGCCGCGCGAACATGCACCCCGGCTACCTCAGCAAGGACGTCGTCGGCCCCAGTGGCCCCGTCGATCCCCAGCTCAGCGTCATCGCGCTGCAAACGCTCGATGGCAAACCGCTCGGCGTGCTCGCGAACTACTCGCAGCACTACTTCGGCACCTCGCCCGTATCGGCGGACTACTTCGGCCTTTTCAGCAAGCATCTCGCCGCGAAAATGGGTGCCACAGACGGCTTCGTCGCCGCCATGAGTGCAGGCACCAGCGGCGACCAGATGTGGATGGACTACGGCGCTGAGAAAAAGACCCTCACCATCGACCACTACGCCGACGCTGTCGCCGACAGCGCCATGAAGGCCCTGCAAACCGTGAAGTATGTCGATCACGCCCCGCTTGGCATGGTCGAGAAGACACTCGAGCTCAAGTATCGCGTCCCCGACGAAAAACGCCTCGCCTGGGCCCGCTCCATCGCCGCGAAAATCGAGAATGATGTGCCGAAGAACAAAGAGGAAGTCTATGCGAGAGAGGCGCTGATCCTGCACGAGCGGCAGAAGACGAGTGTGAAGCTGCAATACATCAGCATTGGAAATCTGAGCATCGCGACACTGCCGAATGAGGTTTATGCGATAACGGGATTGAGGCTAAAGAGCCTATTGAGACCGTTTCCAAGCATGGTGATTGAATTGGCGAATGGAGCAGAGGGTTATATTCCTCCTTCGGAACAGCATGTCCTCGGAGGTTATACAACTTGGCCAGCTCGAACTGCTGGCCTTGAAAAGTCGGCTGAATCCAAAATTCTCCAAGTGTTCAAGATTTGGCGGATAAAAGGACGATGGCCGGACATGCAGACGAGGAATGAGTATGTGATGCTGGCACTTCCTTCTGAACCTATCGCATACTGGCGTTTGGATGAAATTGATGATGCGAAAGGATTTCAGGACATCCGGGAACCAGGGCGTTACAAGTCTCACAATCTGATCGACCTGAAGCGCTTCCCTGGCGCGCCTCCTTTGAAAGCCGTTGGCGCACATGCGGTCTTTCTCCCCGGCCTAGGCTCTGGCCTTGGATATGGTGAGGAAGCTGTTCTCAATCTCTCTGCATTTGGGGAAGTGGACTTCAATCGTTCTGTTCACATGGCTGGAGGCCATCTCAAAGCCCCACAGCTTGATCTTGGGAAACAATCCTCCATCGCCCTCTGGTTTTGGCTCGGTCACGAAAGCGGCGCGAGTGATCGCACGGGCGAATTGATCAATGCGCTGGGTGTCAGCTTGAAGGCGCATCAGTTCGCGGATCACACGGTGAGGCTCGAATGGGGCGATAAAGTGGCTTCGGCTTCAGCCGAAGAGTCGGATTCGGCTAAAGCCGAAACCACTTTCTTTGCCGATGACTGGCACTTTGCCGTGCTCATCCGCGATGGCGAAGATGTGCGCGTGCATCTCGATGGCTCGGAGAAGCCCGTTTTAACCGGAAAGGCCGGGAAAGCGGCGAATGAGGTGCGTTTCGGCCAAGGGCTCGAAGGTCGGCTGGATGAGATCACGACCTGGGATCGCGCCATCGAGCCTTCGCTCATCGCGAAGCTTTGGAACATCTCGAAAGTAGGTGAGGAGAATGCACAGCGGGCGGTGAGACGAACGGAACGGACAAAACAGAAGCAGGTGCAAAACTCCGCGCTGCTCAAGGCGCATGAAAACTGGTCCGCGTCGATGCGCTTCAAGAACACGAAGGCGAACAACGCCAGCGCCGTGACCGCTTACCTCATCTCTCGTGGTCCGAAGGGTGATCATCAGGCTCCCGGCGATCATCTCGGCATCGGTGGCAGCTACAAGGATTCCGAACCCGGCAAGCTCTTCGTCTTCAACGGCAACGCGGCCTCTCAAATCGTGCGCGGCAAGACCGTCATCGAGCCCGGCTCGTGGAATGACGTGAAGCTTGAGCGCCTCGGTTCGCGGGTGAAGGTGACGCTCAACGGCAAGGTCGAGATCGACGCCGAACTGCCCGTCACCGCACCTGGCGCGAAGGACTTGTTCTTGGGCCGACGCTGCGATGACTTCGCGCCGCTGGAAGGTGACTTTTCAGATGTGGTTGTCGAGGGCGCGGCAGCGTCGTGGAGTGCGGTGGGAAGCGATAGCGCCACACCGCTGTCGAAGGCTGGCAAATCATCGAACACCAAAGACCGCTCGACAGCGGTGTCGCCGATGCCGGGTGGCCCCGGCATCTCTGCCCCCGCACTCCACGACGCTGCCGCGACTAAGAAGGTGCCAACAGCTTCGCAACCCCTCTCCCCCGAAGAATCCGCGAAGAAGTGGCATGTGCGCGAGGGTTACCGCATCGAGCTCGTCGCGGCGGAGCCGGTGGTGCTCGATCCGGTGGCGTTTGATTGGGATGAGCAGGGTCGCCTGTGGGTCATCGAGATGGCGGACTACCCTCTCGGCATGGACGGCAATGGCAAGGCCGGCGGACGCGTGGTGCGGCTGGAGGACACGGACAGTGATGGTCGCTACGACAAACGTAGCGACATCGTCAGCGACTTGAGCTATCCCACCGGCATCCTGACGTGGCGTGAAGGCGTCATCGTCACCGCCGCGCCGGACATCTTTTTCATTTCGCCGGATGGCACGAAGAAAGTGCTCTACACCGGCTTCAGCACCGGCAATCAGCAGCTCCGCGTGAACGGCCTGCGCTGGGGCATGGACGGCTGGGTGTATTGCGCGGCGGGCGCGCATCACGGCGGCTACAACAAAGGCACGCAGATCGAGTGCAAGCTCACCGGCGAGAAGATCGACCTCGGCAGCCGCGATTTCCGCTTCAAGCCGGACACCGGCGAGTTTGATCCGCAGAGCGGCCCCTCGCAGTTCGGTCGCGCCCGCGACGACTGGGGCCACTGGTTCGGCGTGCAGAACAGTTCCCCGCTCTGGCACTACGTCTTGCAGGATCACTACCTGCGCCGCAATCCGCACGTCATCCCGCCGGACCCGATCCAGCAGCTTTTCCCGCGAAATCCGCCCGTGTATCCCGCCAGCAGCATGGAGAAGCGCTTTCACAGCTTCGATCAAGCCGGACGCTTCACCAGCGCCTGCGGCATTGAGGTCTATCGCGATGTAGTGCTCTTCAACGACGGCAAAACGCACGCCTTCACCTGCGAGCCGTTTCACAACGTCGTGCAGCATCACATCCTCGAAGATGATGGCGTCACCTTCAAAGCCGTGCGCGATCCCGCCGAGTCAAAGATGGACTTCCTCGCCAGCGAAGACCGCTGGTGCCGCCCGGTTATGGTGCGCACTGGGCCAGATGGCGCACTGTGGGTCGCAGATATGTATCGTTATATGATCGAGCACCCGCAGTGGTTGCCTCAGAACGGCAAAGAGGAGCTTCTGCCGCATTACCGCGAAGGGGACGACAAGGGGCGGATTTGGCGGGTCGTGAAAAGTAGCCATCTCGCTCCGCGAGATGAGCACACGGCGTCCAAAAGCGAGAAAACGTCCGGTAAAGGGAGTGTCCCGTTCATCTCGACGGAGCGAGATGACTACTTTGCTTCGCCGAATGGCTGGCTGAGGGACAAAGCGCAGATGATGGCGATGTGGAGCGGTGAGTTTGCACTGAAAGGCTTTTTTGAGCGCCCGAAGGGCATTGCTCTGGCGCAAGCTTCCTGGACTTTGGGGCTATTGAACAAAGATCATGAGGGGGAATGGCAGGATCTCATTCAAGACACAAACCCACGCGTTCGCGAGCAAGGTTTGAAGATGCTGGAGCAGTTTAAATGGAAGGGCGACGACTCGTCGCCACTCCAAAAGGCTCTGGCGAAGCTCGTGAACGACAAGGATGACAAAGTGCGCCTTCAACTAGCCTGCACGCTTGGTGAGCTGAAGTTTGAGTGGGCGGGAGATTTGCTGGCGGAGTTGTTGGACGCAGCTCCGGCAGGTTCACCGCTTCAAGGCGCTGCCATGAGTTCGGTGCTGCCGCACTTGGAGCGAGTTTGCGCATTGTTTCCTGAAGGTGGCGAACCAGAGAACAACAAAGCAATTGGAATGCTCTTCCGCTGCGCTTTGGCGACCAAGAACGAAAAAGCCATTTCTGCATTGCTCTCACAAGTAGAGGCCAAAATTCATTTCGAGGAACTCCTAGCCGTGTTGGACGAGAAAAACCTCTCGCTGACGGATTTCGCGAAGCAGGTCACGGACGCGAAGGCGAGGGCGGCGGTCGATCAAATGGCGGCGAAGCTGCAACAGGCCGCCGAATCGCTGAAAACGTCTCCGACGATGGAATCGCTGGCTTTGCTGGCGACGGATCGCGGGCATCGCGAGACGGTGAAAGGCATGCTGCCGGAGCTTTGGGCCAAAACGGGCGGCGCGGAGGTGCTGCGGCTCGTCGCGAAGCTGCAACCGAAGGGTGGCGAGCAGTTTTTGCTCGAAGGCTGGGACCAGCGCACGCCGGCGCTGCGGACGCAGATCCTCGAAACGCTGCTCTCGAATGACGATTGGGCTCTGGCGCTGCTGAAACGGCCGGAGGCGAAGGCTTGTGACGCGGCGACGCGGGCGCGGCTGATGAAGCATCCGAAGAAAAACATCGCCAACTTGGCGGAGAAGGTCTGCGCGGAGTCGGTGAGTGCGACGCGGGCGGCGGTGGTGGAGAAGTTTAAACCGGCGCTGGGGATGAAGGGCGATGCGGCACGCGGGAAGACGGTTTTCGCGAGTGTGTGCATCAGTTGTCACAAGCTGGATGGTGTGGGGCTGGAGCTGGGGCCAGACCTTCGCAGCGTGGCGCAGCATGATGCGGAGAAGCTGCTCAACTCGATTTTGGACCCGAGTGCGATCATTGAACCCGGTTTCATGGCCTACCACTGCACGCTGAAGAGCGGCGAGCAGCTTTATGGGGTGATCGCGACGGAGACGAGTGCGAGCCTGACGCTAAAGATGGCGGGGAATGTGACGAAGTCGGTGCTGCGGAGTGACATTGCGGCTTTGAAGAGCACGGGCACGTCGCTGATGCCGGAGGGGCTGGAGGCGGCACTGACTCCGCAGGCGTTGGCGGATTTGATCGCGTATTTGAAGGCAAAGAGGTGACGGCTGGTGTCTTGCTCGTCATCTTGCTCTCAATCTGCTGCCTGTGAGTAAGAGTAAGATGGAGAGCAAGAGCGAGATGGAGAGAGAGGCGTTGCAGGGTGGATGGGGCCGTTTATGGGCTTGGGCAACATGATCGAGATCGAAGACCTGACGATGCACTACGGCGAGCTGAGGGCGCTGGATGGCCTGACGCTGAAAATTCCGGCGGGGGAGCTATTTGCCTTTCTGGGGCCGAACGGGGCTGGGAAGACGACGGCGATCAAGCTGCTGGCGGGGCTGATGAAGCCGCTGAAGGGCCGTGTGGCGATCTGCGGGCATGATATGACGACGGAGCCGCTGAAGGCGAAGGCGCTGCTGGGCTATGTGCCTGATGTGGCGACGTTTTATGAGAAACTGACGCCGGTGGAGTTCATGCGCTTCATCGGTGAGTTGTTTGAGATGCCTCGTGATCGTGCGGCGGCGCAGACGGGGCTGCTTTTTGAAAAATTCGCTCTGCATGAGCATGCGGGGAACCGGATCGAGAATCTGAGCCACGGGACGCGACAGCGGCTGGGGATCGCGAGTGCGCTGCTGCATGATCCGAAGGTGTTTATCATCGATGAGCCGATGGTGGGCCTGGACCCGATCCATAGCCGCACGGTGAAGCAGGAGCTGAAGGAGCGCAGCAGGGCAGGGATGACGATCCTGATGAGCACACACCTGCTAAATATCGCGGAGGAGCTGGCGGACCGCATCGGGATCATTCACCGGGGCAAGCTGGTGGAGCTGGGGACGCTGGCGGAGCTGCGCTCACGGCATGAGCACAAGGGAGAGCGGCTGGAGGATATTTTCCTGGGGATGGTGGAGGGAACGCCGGGCGTGGGGCAATAAGCCTGCGTATCTCCCGCTATGGCTTGAAGAAGTGCTCAGTGTTAAGTGCTGAGTGCTCAGAATCCGCACCGGATACGCTGAAGTGTGGAGGAGAGAGGAGGTGTGGGAACCTGCTCGGGGCTCGGTTACTCGAAGCGGAGGATGAACTCGCCTTCTTTTTGGCGGTTCAGGCGATCGCGGGCCATGAGCTCTAGGTAGGCGTCGTCTTTTTCGATCCAGTCTTTGCGGCGGAGGAGCTTGTCACGCTCGGCGCGGAGAGCATCACGCTGGAGGGCGAGGCTCTCGATGTTTTGGCGCATGGCGGTCTGCTCGTTGAGAGGATTTTTGAAGAAAAGGAGGATGGCGGGGACGATGAGGCAGAGCAGGACAAATTTCGCCACCCGCAGTAAGACACGCGCCCAGTGCTCCAGACGGCTCTGGGGCAGATCGGCGCGTGTCTCACGGTAGGTCATATCGGGCGGGTATTAGGCTTTCACTTTCATGCGGCCGCCGTAGATGGCGGTGTCGCCCAGTTCCTGCTCGATGCGGAGGAGCTGGTTGTACTTCGCGATACGGTCGCTGCGGCTCATGGAGCCGGTCTTGATCTGGCCGCAGTTGGTAGCGACGGCGAGGTCGGCGATGGTGTAGTCTTCCGTTTCACCGGAGCGGTGGCTCATGACGGCGGTGTAGCCGTTGCGGTGGGCGAGATCGACGGCGTCGAGTGTCTCGGTGAGGGAACCGATCTGGTTGACCTTCACGAGGATGGAGTTCGCGGTCTTTTGGTCGATGCCTTTCTGGAGGAACTTCACGTTGGTGACGAAGAGATCGTCGCCGACGAGCTGGGTGGTGGCTCCGAGCTTGTCGGTGAGCACTTTCCAGCCTGCCCAGTCGTTTTCGGCGCAGCCGTCTTCGATGGAGATGATGGGGTATTTCTTTTTGAGGCCGGCGTAGTAGTCCACGAGCTCGGCGGAGGTGAGCTCACGCTTGTCGCTCTTTTTGAAGACGTATTTGCCCTTCTTTTTGTCGAAGAACTCGCTGGAGGCGACGTCGAGGGCGAAGGCGATGTCTTTGCCGAGCTTGTAACCGGCTTTGGTGACGGCCTGGGAGATGACTTCGAGGGCGTGGTCGGCGCTTTTCAGCGTAGGAGCAAAGCCACCTTCGTCACCGACGGCGGTGTTCAGGCCCATGTCGTGCAGGATTTTCTTCAGGGAGTGGAAGACCTCTGCGCCGTAGCGAAGGGCTTCGCTGAAGGTCGGAGCACCGACGGGCATGATCATAAACTCTTGGAAGTCGATCGGGGCATCGGAGTGAGCGCCGCCGTTGATGATGTTCATCATTGGCACGGGGAGCACTTTGGCGTTCGGGCCACCGACGTATTTGTAAAGGGGCTGGCCGGTCTGGGTGGCGGCGGCTTTGGCGATGGCGAGTGAGGCACCGAGGATGGCATTGGCTCCGAGCTTGGACTTGGTGGCGGTGCCGTCGATGGCGAGCATTGCATTGTCGAGGCCGACCTGGTCGGAGGCGTCGCAGCCGATGAGGGCATCTGCGATGGCTCCATTGACGGCGGCGACGGCTTTGCGCACGCCTTTGCCGCCGAAGCGCTTCTTGTCGCCGTCGCGGAGTTCGAGAGCTTCGTGTTCGCCAGTGGAGGCGCCGGAGGGCACAGCAGCGCGGCCGAGTGCGCCGCCTTCGAGGAGTACATCCACTTCGACAGTGGGATTGCCGCGGGAGTCGATGATTTCGCGCCCGATGACGGCGGCGATGATGAGGTCTTGCATGACGATGGGATTATTTAAGGTTTGCTAATAAACGGGGCTTTTTCAAGGAGGGATTCAGGAAATTCCACCTGGAGGGCGGCGCTTATACACGGCTGCAAGTGCGGCGCAAGGCATGGAAAGGCGGCAGTGGTAGCGGCGGGGAGCATTTGTCCGGGCTGCCTTGACGCCGTGGAGGTTCCTAGCGATGAAGAGGGCTGCCCATGAATCGTATTGCCCGCCTGATCTTTGACCCGACTGCTCTGATGCGGACGATGCTGCCTATGCTGACCGCACTGGGCCTGCTGGGCACCGGGTGCAATCTCGCGCCGAAGTATTTTGCGCCGGAGCCGGATCTGCCGGTCACTTTTAAAACACAGGGACCGTGGCGCACGGCCAAGCCGAGCGATGCGGCAACGCGCGGTGAGTGGTGGCGTGTCTTTGGCGATGCACGGCTGGGCAAGCTGCTGCGTGAGGCGGATGCGGCGAGCCCGACGCTGGAGCTGGCGCGGCAGCGTGTGCTGGAGGCGCGGGCGCTAGCACGGGCGGATCGTGCGGGGCTCTTTCCCACGATGGCTGTGAGGAGTGTAACGCAGCGGGACCGGAACTCGGGGCTGATGCAGTTTCAGTTCGCGGGCGGGAGATCGCGCACGAGCATGACGCAGTCGTTTGATTTCGACTATGAGGTGGATTTGTGGGGTAGGCTGAAGAATCAGAGTAGCGCAGGACTCGCGCGGGCTGATGCGGCCGATGCGGATGCGGAAAATGTCCGCCTGGGGCTGCTGACGGAGCTGGCGATGAACTACTATGCACTGCGGACTCAGGATGCGCAGATCGCGCTGCTGCGGCGCACGGTGGCGGTGAGGCAACGCACGGTGGACATCGCGAAAAAGCGCTTTGAGCAGGGTGATATCGCCCAAATCGATGTGGCGCAGGCGGAGACGGATCTGGCGGAGACGCAGGCGGAGTCCATCGGCCTAGAGCGGCGGCGTGCAGAGCTGGAGCACGCCATCGCGCTCCTAGTGGGGCGGACGCCGACGGAGTTCACGCTCGCGGCATCGCCGCTGGATGGCACGCCTCCATCCCTACCACGCAGTGTGCCGAGTGATCTGCTGGAGCGGCGGCCAGACATCGCTGCGGCAGAGAGGCAGATGGCGGCGCAAAATGCGGAGATCGGCGTGGCCCGTGCGGCTTATTTCCCGAGCGTGAGCCTGGGTCTGAGTGGTGGATCACAGACGAGCTTCTCGAACCGTGTGTTCGACTCCCGCAGTCGCATTTGGGGCCTAGGGCCCGCAGCGGTGAACTGGCCGCTGCTCACCGGCGGCGCGGTCAAAGCGAACCACCAGGCCGCGCAGGCACGCTACGAGCAGGCCGCAGCCACCTATCGCCAGAGCGTGCTGGCTGCCGTGCGTGATGTAGAGGACTCACTTAGCGCCATCGATGTGCTACGACGCCAGAGTGCTGCGCAGGCGGCCACCATCGCCGCAGCCTCGCGGGCGGAGGAATTGGCCCAAAAACGCTACGATGCGGGTCTAGTGGCCTACTATGAGGTGCTCGATGCGCAGCGCACCCGTCTCCGAGCGGAGCGCGAGGCCACCCGCGTGCGTGGTGAGCACTTCGTGGCCACTGTGATGCTGGTGAAGGCCCTGGGTGGTGGCTGGTGAGCCATTGTTGAAAATGCATATTGACCGAAGTGCATTCGTTTCCTAGCCTGCGAGCCTATGGGTATCATCTCTTGGATCATATTAGGCCTCATTGCAGGCGCACTCGGCAAGTTCATCATGCCAGGCAAAGACGGCGGCGGCTGCCTCGTCACTTGCATTCTCGGTATCGTCGGCGCTTTGCTCGGCGGTTATCTCGGCTCTCAATTCCTCGGTATCGGGGACGTGACGGGGGCATTCAACATCAAGAGCATCGGCCTCGCCACGGGCGGCTCCTTCCTGGTGCTGCTGATCTATCGCCTCGTGCTCAAGAAGAAGGCGTAAATCGCCTTTATCAGTTCTCTGGCGGCGTGGGTGCTCCCCGCGCCGCTTTTTTCTGCCTGCGTATGCCATTTTGATGATGGACAGCCGGGCACGTATTCGATTAAACCGCGCATCTGAATTTCCTCCAACTCATCACCCACACGAATCACCCACCTTCCCATGAAAAAAGTCCCCTACACCTCCCGCCGTCGCTTCTTGACGCAGACAGCCGCCGCTATCGGTTTCCCCAGCATCGTGCCCTCCAGCGTTTTTGGCCAAAATGCGCCGTCCAATAAGATCACCATGGCCGTGCTCGGCTGGGGCATGATGGGGCCAGGAAATACCCGCAGCTTCCTCAATGAGCAGGACTGCCAGATCGTCGCCGCATGCGACATCGACAAAGGCAATCTCCAAAAGGCACTCGATACCATCAACGGAGCCTACAAGAACAAGGACTGCAAAGGCTACCACGACTACCGCGAGGTCATGGCCCGCAAAGACATCGACACCGTCATGCTCGCCCTGCCAGACAACTGGCACGCCCTCACCTCGATCGAGGCCGCAAAGAACGGCAAAGACATCTACGGTGAAAAACCCCTCGCACGCACCATCGCCGAGCAGCAGGCCATCGTCCGCGCCGTGCAGAAACATGGCCGCATCTGGCAAACAGGCTCCTGGCAGCGCAGCAACGCAAACTTCCGCATCGGAGCCGAAATCGTGCGCAACGGCCTCATCGGCAAACTCCAGCGTGTCGAGGTCGGATTGCCCGCCGGGCACAATGATTTCGCCAAAACTGGTGACAAACGTAGCATCACGCCGCCACCAGCGGAATTGGATTATGAAATGTGGATCGGCCCTGCCACCATGCAGGACTACATCGAATGCCGCGTGCATAAAAACTGGCGCTGGGACTACAACATCGGCGGTGGTCAGCTCCTCGACTGGATCGGTCACCACTGCGACATCGCCCACTGGGGCATGGACATGGACCGCAGCGGCCCCAGTGAAATCAATCCCGTCCAGTTCGATATGCCACCCCGCACCGACATCTGGAACACCGCCACCAAATACCGCGCAGAGGCAAAATACGCCGGAGACATCACCATGGTCATCGCCGGTGGTCATGGCGACATCCAGATGGGCACCAAATGGATCGGCACCGATGGCTGGATCTACGTCAATCGCGGAGCCTACGATGCCTCCAAGCCCGAGCTCAAACGTATGGTCAAAAAGCGCAAAAACGACAAAGACCCCAACAGCGAAGTCATCGAGTCCCCCACCGAGCCCAAACTCGGCGACGACATCATCAAAACACGCCTCTACGCCACCCCCGGTCATCACAGGAACTTCCTCGACTGCGTCAAGAGCCGCCAGCCCACCGTCACCCCGGTCGAAACGGCCCACCGCAGCGCCACACCGGGCCACCTCGCCCTCATCTCCTTCCTCGTGAATCGCCCCATCAAGTGGGACCCTGTGAAGGAAGAAATCATCGGCGATCCAGAGGCCAGCAAGCTCCTCACCCGCGAATACCGCGGCCCCTGGAAGCTCGAAGCGTGAGCCCCAGCCCACACGCACAGCAGCCTCCACATATCATGGAAACCAGCACCACTCCAGCCAGCTCACCACCGCCGCCCGCCACACCGCGCGGCGTCAGTGGCTGCTGGAAGTGGGGCTGCATCTCCATCTTCATCCTCGCCACAGGAGCAGGCTTGCTGGTGTGGCGCATGATCGATCAGGGCTATGATTTTGCCAAACACGGCATCGACTGGCTCGCCACCAAGCTCTCCGACCAGCGCATCACAGAGACATTTCGCCAAGAAGTCACCAAAATCGTTTCCACCGATGGCGACGTGCTCGAACTCGCCACTCTGGAGACTTCCGAGACCGTCACCAAGTCCGACACGAAGACCCTCTTTGATAACCTCATCTACCTCGGCACCACCGAAAGCGAAATCCGCGTCCCCGTCGTCTATCGCTACCATTTGAAGCTCTCCGATCCGTGGAAGCTCCACGTCAAAGAAGGACGCTGCATTGTCATCGCTCCACCTGTGCGCCCCACCCTGCCACCAGCCATCCGCACCGAAGGCATGGAGAAAAAAACCGCCTCCGGCTGGCTGCGTTTCAACGCTGCTGAAAACCTCACAGAGCTGGAAAAAAGCCTCACACCCCGACTGGAGAAAAAAGCCGGCGCCAACAGCCAGATCCCAGGCGTGCGTGAATCCTGCCGCAGCAGCGTCGCGAAATTCGTCCAGCGCTGGATCTTGCGTGAACAAGACGGCAACGGCAGCATCCGTGACATCATCGTCATCTTCCCAGACGAAGCAGCCATGAAAGACCCCTTCGCTGCCAGCAATATCCCCGTCTATCCCCTGCAAAACAGCGGGGTCATCCCGTAATACGCTGCGCTCGCAGAACAGACTCATGTCCGACCTGCCCCCTGCTGCATACCCTGCAACCACACGCCGCATGCTGGAAAGCGCAGGCTATGAATGCACACGCTGGGCCGCAGCCTACCGCACGCTCATTGCACGGCATGCCAAAGGCCGCCTACCAGCATGGTTTGATCCGTGGATCACCCACGCACCACAGATGCATGAGGAGGCCATCACCACGCTCCAGTTTGACGCAGACTCCGCTGGCCGCTGGTGGCTACGCAGCGGTCCCGCAGCCTCCACGCATGCTCGCGCCATGCTCCATCTGCCCATCTTGCGCCCTTTTTGGCAGCAAGAGCTACGACAAGCCCACTTCGACTCCCTACGCGGCCTCGTCGCACCAGCATGGCTGCTCGATGACACGCCGCTCCCACACGGCAGCATCATTGCCGGTCTAGGGATCACCTCCTGGGCCGACTTCCGCCTCAAACACCATCCACAGCACTTTGCGCTGGTGGATGAAAAAAATGTCCCACGAGCCTGCGAAGCAGAAAAATTGCCCGCATTGGCCACTGAGAAAAAGTGGCTACTCACCGCCCACCCCCAGGCGCAAAACAGCCTCATCGCCCGCTACCAAACAGATGCATCAGGACGCATCACGCTCACAGATTACCAAGCCATGCCTTGACGTGCTGCCGTGCCGCGTGCGATGGTCCATACACCTTTGAAAAACCTCATGGCACGCGGCTCCAACGTCACCCTCTGCTCCTTCTGCGGCAAAAGCCACGCAGAGGTGCGCAAGCTCATCGCCGGACCTGGAGTCTATATTTGTGACAACTGCATCCACGTCTGCAAAAGCATCCTCGAACGCGAAGACACCAAGGAAACCCAACAAGGCACCGCCAGTGGCCTCCTCGTCCCACGGCCAGCAGACATCATGGCCCTGCTCGACCAGCACGTCATCGGTCAATCCCAGGCGAAAAAAGTGCTCAGCGTAGCCGTGCACAACCACTACAAGCGCATCCTGCACGTCCAGCAGCTCGCAGCCAAAAATGGCGGCTTAAAACCCGGCACCCCAGGCAGTAAAATCGCAGGCACACTCACCCCCGTCGATGTCGAGATCGAAAAGAGCAACGTCCTCCTCATCGGCCCCACAGGTTGCGGCAAAACCCTCCTCGCCAAAACCCTCGCCCGCATCCTCAACGTCCCCTTCAGCATCGCAGATGCCACCACCCTCACAGAGGCTCGCTACGTCGGCGAAGACGTCGAAAACATCATCCTCCGACTCCTCCAGTCCGCAGATTACGACGTCGCCCGTGCAGAGGTAGGCATCGTTTACATCGACGAAATCGACAAAATCGGCCGCAAGACCGAAAACGTCAGCATCACCCGCGACGTCTCCGGCGAAGGCGTCCAACAAGCCCTCCTCAAAATCATCGAAGGCACTGTCTGCAACGTCCCCCCTCAGGGCGGGCGCAAACACCCGCAGCAGGAATACATACAGGTAAACACCGAAAACATCCTCTTCATCTGTGGCGGTGCCTTTGTCGGACTAGAGCAGATGATGAAACGCCGCAGGGGGGCCAAAGTCATGGGCTTCAACGCCATCGACACCGCCAAAGCTGCCGCCGAATCCACCGAGCAAAAAAAACCGCTCGAAATCGAGCCCCAGGACCTCCTCGGCTACGGCATGATCCCCGAGTTCATCGGCCGCCTCCCCGTCGTCTGCCAGATCGAATCCCTCAACGAAGCCGAGCTCATCCGCGTGCTCACCGAGCCCAAAAACGCCCTCACCAAGCAATTTGCCAAACTCCTCGGCATGGACGGTGTCGAACTCTCCATCACCCGTGATGCCATGCACGCCATGGCCAAAGAAGCCGTCGCCCGCGGCACTGGTGCACGCGGCCTCCGCAGCATCTTTGAGCGCATCATGCTCGATGTCATGTACGACGTCCCAAGTCGCATGGACGTCCGCTCCGTCACCATCAACGAAGGAGTCGTGCGCGGCGAGCGCAGCCCCCTCCTGCGCAAACGACTACCCGAGCGCAAAGCAGCCTAATCCGTCGCACCTGCGCCTCACAGTGGATGTGTGGCCGGAGGTGCTGCTTCAGGCGGGATCGCTGATGATCTCTAGCTCGACCTGGAGGCTGCTGGTGGCATTGGCTGGGCCATCAAAGGTGCCAGTGAGAGGTGCTGCATCTGCATAGTCGCGACAGGTGGCGATTTTTGCGTGGCGCTCATCTGCGAGGGTGTTGTTCGTGGGATCGAGCCCGAACCAGCCGTGGGCAGGGATATGGACCTCACACCACGCATGGGAGGCCTGGGCACCACGGAGGCTGTCTGCGGGGCCATTATAGAGATAGCCGCTGACGTAGCGTGTGGGGATGCCTAGAGCACGACAGAGGCCGATCATGACATGGGCGAAGTCTTGGCAGACTCCACGCCGCTGCGTCATGACTTCACGCATGTGGGTGGAGGCATGGGTGGTGCCGGGCATGTAGAGCCACTGCGTGTGTACATGGCGCATGATAGCCTGTGCAGCCTCAAAGATGCCTTCGCTGCCGTGGCTCACGTCGATGGCTTCTTTCCACACAGCACGGTCGATATCGACATAGGTGCTGCTTTTGGTGAAGATGCGGATGGAGTCATCTCGCATCTCCTGGAGGGCTGAAAACGGAACTTGGAGTGGGAAGCCCGCCGCATACTGACTGGAGGTATTCAGCGTGATCTGTGCCTCGATGCTGAGTGAGGTGTGTGGCTCATTGATGTCGAACCAGTGGACATAATTGAACCACGGATCACGGAAATGCCGCATGCGAGTGGCCGGCTGGACATTGAGGAGGAAGAACTCTAACCGCGAGGCATCATCCGTGGCGGGGCGTAGTCGCACCTCGTTATGACTGTCACGCACAGGTGCGCGATATTGGTAGCGGGTGCGGTGGAAAATGCGGAGTCGCATTGGATAGTGAAAAACGAGTGACGAGCGGGATGGGCTATTTTGCGGGGAGGATGTACTTTTTATGAGGAACTCGGCATCTCTTTTTCAGTCAAATTATTGCTGCTGCTGCTGCATCTGGGCCTCGTTGTCGAGGATTTGATGCCACGCCCCGCCAGGGAGACCGGGCGTGAGCTGCTGCGGGGAGAGGATGTCAGCATAGAGGACAAAGGTTTCAAAGATGCTCTGACCAATTTCGTTGAGCTTTGACTGAAGAGCGTCGATGTACTCGTGCAGGCCGGTGTTCAGGACTTCTGGCATGGTGATGTAGGCGATGTCGGCGTGGAGACGGCCAGCGGCCCGCACGGGGCTCTTCATCTCATTGAGCCGACCTGTGCCACACAGCGCGGAAAGGGTGCTGTGGAGCTGATCGACGCACCAGGCGACGCTACGGGGAAAAGTCTCATCCAGGAGGAGGTACTCGATGATTTTGACGGGATCGAGTTTGTTGCTGCTCCAGGACTGAAAGGCATGCCAGGCGGAGCAGGAGCGCAGTAGTGCCGCCCAGCGAAGAGGGCGTGCCCGTGGGCTGGGTGGCATGTCGAGAGAGAGCGCGGAGCAGGTGTCGATGAGGCGGCTCGTCTTGTCAGCTCGCTCTAGGCAGAGCCCCAAGCGCAGAAAGTGCCAGCTTTCATCCCGTGGCGTGGTGCTGGCCGCGATCCCCTGGAATTGATAGGATGCGAGCAGCACTTTTTCATAAAAAGCAGCTCGCTGCTGCTGGTGCATGGATCGGGCATCTGGAGATTCAAGGAAGAGCCGCAGACCATTGATGCAAGCCCATAGCTCGTCGCTGATCTGGTCACGGATCGTGCGCGCATTCTCACGAGCAGCGCGGACGCAGTTGAGTAGCGAGTTGGGATTATCGAGGCTGAGGGCGAGGAATTCTGCGGCAGCCTCGCCATCGATTTGAGTGTGTTTGGCGAGGTAGAGTTCATCATCGCCCGTGGCCATTAACAGAGGCTGCCAGAACTGTGTCTCATCCGCAGCCTCTGCCCCAGCATCGAGTAGGAGATCCTGCGTCGAAAGAAGTAGGCGTGCGAGGTTTTCTGCCCGCTCCATGTAGCGGGCCATCCAGTAAATACTATCCGCGACACGACTTAGCATGAAATGGGGGCGTTGGTGGTTGTAGGAGATAGCCCATGATGAGTGCTCGAAGCAGGAACTCGAAAGGAGAGTCGAGTAAAGCTGGCGTCATGTGGCGAGTGGGGGTTCATTCGGGTTTTGGGCTACTTACATCATGCGCAGGCTCATTCATCATCCCACAGCACCCAGGTGTCTTTGCTGCCGCCGCCTTGGCTTGAATTGACCACCAGAGAGCCTTTTTTGAGTGCTACCCGCGTGAGTCCACCCGGCACGACGCGGATGCGGTCCCCATAGAGCACATAGGGTCGGAGGTCGATGTGACGTCCCTCAAAATGATCCCCCTGGAAGACAGGATGACGACTGAGCTGGAGAACAGGTTGAGCGACGTAGTTCCGTGGATTGGCCGCGATGCGCTTGGCGAACTCGCTCTGTTGCTCCTTGGTGGAGTGTGGCCCCATCAGCATGCCATAGCCCCCGGATTCGTTCACCGCTTTGACGACGAGGTTGTCGAGATTGGCCAGAATGTGATCGCACTCCTTTGGGTCAATACCCAGATAAGTAGGTACATTTGGGAGGATGGGATCCTGGTCGAGGTAGTATTTGATCATCTTTGGCACCAGCGCATACACGGCTTTGTCGTCCGCGACGCCAGTGCCGATGCTGTTCGCGAGGGCCACATGCCCCTGCTGATAAGCGCTGACGAGACCAGGCACTCCCAAGAGTGAATCCTTCCTGAAAACGAGTGGATCGAGAAAGTCGTCATCAATCCTGCGGTAAATGACATGTACTTGCTGGAGCCCATGAGTGGTGCGCATAAAGACGCGGCCATTTTTAAGGATCAAATCACGTCCTTCGACAATGGGGACGCCCATCTGCTTCGCCAAGTAACAGTGCTCAAAGTAGGCGCTGTTATACACCCCCGGTGTTAGCACGACGATGTTCGGATCAATCACGCCTGGAGGTGCCAGGTGGGCTAGGGTCTCGCGCAGCATCGATCCATAGGCATCCACGGGCCGCACAGGCAGACTTTGGAGCAAGCCTGGGAAAGTACGCTTCATAGCATTGCGATTCTCCAGCATGTAGCTGGCTCCAGAAGGGCAGCGGCCATTGTCCTCCAGCACGAAGTATTCACCCCGATCATCACGCACCAAATCCGTGCCACAAATGTGGATGTAGATGCCGTGTGGCACTTTCACGCCTTTAAACTCTGGCCGGAAGTGACTGGCAGAGAGTACCAGATCCAGCGGCACGACCTTATCGGTCAAAATGTGCTGCTCATGATAGACGTCATTGAGGAAGAGATTCAACGCCGTGATGCGCTGGATGAGCCCTGCCTCCACACGCTCCCACTCACGCCTGGGGATGATGCGGGGCATCAGATCAAAGGGGAAAATGCGCTCGGTGCCCTGTTGGTCGCCGTAAACGGTGAACGTTACGCCCTGGCTCAGGAAGACTGCATCCGCCGTTCGCTGCCGTGCAGCGTATTCTGCCGGAGTGAGGGTGCCGATGCTGTCTGTGATGCCGGAGTAATGTTCACGCACGCGGTTTGGCGTGGCGAACATTTCGTCAAAGTAGTGGTCTGGTAGATAGTCCTGAAAGAGGGACATGAGTCATATAACTAGCAGGCTGCGTGCCAGAAACGTGTTCCAAGCATGCAAAGGCACAACAAACAAGAGAGAACTGCGAAGAGTCGTGGCTCTCGCGGTGTCCGAATTGGCTTGGTTTTGATGTGGTAATTTCTAGCACCATCCTGGATGGCGCTATGGTCCGCTCGGATGCTTAGACTCCTTCTTTGCGCCTCACCATCCGCTACGCACGTTCCATATCTCGACGAGGTCTGGCGGTAGCTCGGTCAAGAAACGGCTCGGGCTCATCATCATATCACCATCGCCAGCGCGGTGATTGATGACGGGGTAGAGGAGGTAGAGCTCATCCTTTGCACGCGTGACGGTGACGTAGAAAAGCCTGCGCTCTTCCTCCAGCGCAGTCTCGCCACCATCGTCGATCGCTCGTTTGTGCGGGAACATGCCGTCCGCTAGCCAGATGGCGAAGACGGCACGCCACTCCAGACCTTTGGCCTGATGGCCCGTGGTCAGAGTCACGGCGTCTTTTGGTTCATCTTTATCCTCGGGCTTATTATCGGTATCCACGCCGCTGAGCAGGCTGAGTTGGCTCAGAAACTCCAGCGTGTCCTGGTAGCGATCACTGAAGTCACTGAGCTGCTCCAGATCCTGCTGGCGCTGCTCGAAGTTTTTGAACTTCACCTTCATGTAGTCTTCGTACACGCCTTCGACGATGCTGCGGATCATGAGTGAGGGAGGGAGCGGGTTTCCTTCAGCATCCAGCAGCTCATCGAGGGTGTAGGCGAACTGTTCCCACGCCTCTTTGGCTTTTTTCGGTATTTTGAGGGTTAAAAGCACTTCGGAGAAGTCGCCGGTCATCTTCTCGGCTTTTGCCGCATCGGTTTTTTGCCAGTCGTGCCAGAGTTTGCCCGCACTGGCATTGCCCACGCCGGGGATCAGTCGGACCATGCGCATGAAGCTCACTTCATCCTGCCGGTTCACGACGAATTTCATGAATGCCGCTACGTCTTTCACATGCGCTTGCTCGAAGAATCGCAGCCCGCTGGTGATCTTGAATGGAATGCCGCGCTGGGTCAGCTCCATCTGGATGTCCATGCTGTGAAAATGTGCACGGTAGAGGATCGCGATGTCATTGAGCTGGTAATCGCCTTCATCCTGGAGCTCCTGGATACGCTGGGCGACAAAGGATGCCTGCGCAGAGCCGTTATCGAGTGCGACCAGCGCTGGTAGCATGCCGAGTGATTCACGGGCAGGCTGGAGGTTCTTCGGGATTTGGCCGCGATTCATGGCGATCGTGGCATTGGCCAGATTGAGCACCTCTGGCACACTGCGGTAGTTCACCTCGATTTTGTGCGTGCGGCTTTTTGGCCAATGCTCATCAAAGTGGAGGATATTGGTCACATCTGCACCGCGCCAGGAGTAGATCGACTGTGCATCATCTCCGACGACCATCAGATTACCATCTTTACCGGTCAGCATCTCAATGAACCGGCACTGGAGGCTGTTCGTATCCTGATACTCATCGACGAGGATGAACTGAAACTGCCGCCGGTAGCGCTCGAGCAGGTCGGCGTTTTGCTCCAGCAGTGCCACGGTCTGCGTCAGCAGGTCATCGAAGTCCATGCAGTTGGTTTCGAGCTTCTTTTTCTGATAAAGGCTGCGCAGCTTGAGGATGCCATCTGTCGCGAGCTCGAAGTAGGGATAGCGGGTGTCTAGGATCTCCTGCAGATCGCAGAGGGTGTTATCTGCCAGGGAAAAGATGTCTCCGAGCACCTCTGCCTTTGGGAAACGGTAAGTCGTGGTGTCGATGCCGCTTTCCGTGATCACGGTCTCCATCAAATCTTTTTGATCTTCACGATCCATGATGGAGAAGCCCTTACGGTAGCCCAGTCGCTCTGCGTTGTAGCGGAGGAGTCGGTTTCCGATGCTGTGAAAGGTGCCGCCCCAGATGCGGCTGGCATCCAGCGATACGAGCGACTGCACACGCTCTAGCATCTCCCGTGCGGCCTTGTTGGTAAAGGTCAGAAGCAGGATCGACTCTGGCTGGATGCCATTATCCAGCAGCCAGGCTACGCGATAGGTCAGTGTGCGGGTCTTGCCACTGCCAGCTCCCGCGATCACGAGTGCCTGCCCCGGTGGGCTCACGACGGCCTCGTACTGCTGCGGATTGAGTTCCGCTTTGTAGTCGATGCGGTGAGTGGGTGTGGGGGCTGGTGCGTGATGCAGCGTGTATTCGCGGGGCATTCGGGCTCTTATGCGTTCGTCGATCAAAGTTCAAGCCTCTGCATGAATGGCGAGGGCTTCTACGCACGTAGGTTTCACGCATACTTAGCTACCCAACCTCCTGCCTCCCCCGTGAAAGCCTCCTTTTTCATCGCACTGCTCCTCACCACGCCAATGCCAGCGGCAGATCTGGATTTCTATCGAGACGTCTATCCCTTTCTCAAGACGAACTGCATCTCCTGCCACAACAAGACGACCACAAAGGCGGATCTCAATATGGAGACACCTGAGCTCATGATCCGTGGCGGGGAGTCTGGTGCCTCTATCGTGCCGGGAAAAAGCGCAGAGAGCCTAGTCGTCGCCGCGTCTCTGCACACGCAGGACATGGAGATGCCACCACCGAATAACAAATCTGGCGCGGTGAACCTCACCCCCGCAGAAATAGCCATTTTGCGGCAATGGATCGACCAGGGGGCGAAAAGCTCACGCCAGGAGCAGCGCAATGTCGTGCTGAAGTCCATCTCCGCCAGCGTGGACCCGATCTACAGTATCGCCATAAGTCCCGATGGCCGCTTTGCCGCCTGTGGTCGCTCAAATGACATCTTCATCTACGATCTAGCTACACGCACGCTCGCCATGCGTCTCGACGATGCCCATCGGGCACTCGTGCATTCGCTGGCCTTCAGCCCGGATGGTGCCAGGCTCGCCAGCGGCAGCTTTCGGGAGGTAAAGCTGTGGCGCATGCAGCCCGCAAAAGCTGCCAATCCGGCGATTCCATCTCCAGCCCCCAAAAGCGCTGATGCGGCTCTTTTGCAAAAAATCTCCGCAGCCGCGAAAATCACGATTTTGAGCCATGCACTCTCTGCGGATGCCAAAACAGCCCTCATCGGCTGCTCAGATGGCTCAGTGCGGCTTTTCGACATCGGTAGCATGAAGCTCCTCCGTGAACTCCGCGGCTCAATGGCCACACAGGAGCAAATCGCCACTCTCGAGCGCACGATCGCCGTGCAGACACTCGAACAGGCCTTCCAGAAAAGTGAGATCACACGCATTGAGGCGCAGGATAAGGCGCTCGATGTGCTCCTAGGTAAAGCAAAGGATGCCATCACGGCCATGCAGAAAGTCCTGCCCGAAAAACAAAAGCTGGTGAAGCCCAGCAGTGATGCGCTCTCCGCCGCGCAGAAGGTCGTGGACGATCTCAGTGCCAAACTCGCTGCGGCTAAGGACACGACTGTCGAAAAAGACCTCAAAGCCGCTCAGGATAAACTGATCACTGCCAAAATGAGCGAGACCTCTGCTCTCGCCGCCGTATCCGCCGCAGAGAGCAATGTGAAAGATGCCGAGGATGATCTGAAGCGCATCACGGCCTCCAAGGCACAGAACGCCAAAGCCATCCAGGCTGCCACAGCGGCTATCTCCAGTGCCAAGGCAGCGCAGGATAAGGCCAGTGCAGTGCTCACGGCGCTCAAACAACCTGCCACCGCGAAAACCATTCTAAAAGCCACTGCCGTGAGTTTTTCTGCGGAGGCAGGAAAAGCGGCTGCTCTATTTGAGGACGGCACCTTGCGTGTGTGGGGCACCGCAACGGGGAAAATCATCGCAGAGAGTAGGACCGCTACACCCACCACGACATTGGCCCCAAACACCGATGGCTCCTTCGCCGCAACACAGGCAGTCTCCATTCGCACGGCGGCCGCACCTCAGTGGTCGCTGGAGCGGACTCTCGATGAAAAAGGCCTGTTCGCAGATCGAGTGAATGCAGTTTGCTTCAGCCCAGATGGCAAAACTCTCGCCACAGGCAGTGGTGAGCTCTCACGCTCGGGCGACATCGCCTTTTTTGACCTCGTCACTGGCAAAGTCACTCGCACTTGGAAGGAGAAACACAGCGACAGTGTCCTCTGCATCGACTTCTCGCCTGATGGACGTCATCTAGCCTCTGGCGCAGCGGACAAGACCGTGAAAGTCACCGAAATTGCCTCGGGGAAACAAGTGCACCTCTTTGAAGGTCATACGCATCACATCACCAGCGTCTGTTACCGCTCCGATGGCCGGGTGCTCGCCAGCGCAGGTGCTGACGGCGTAGTAAGCACCTGGGATCTCATTATCGGCGAGCGAAAAAAGAAAATCGAAGGCTGGACCAAAGAAGTCACCTCACTCCGCTACATGGGAGCTACCAATCAGATCGTCACCAGCTCAGGAGACAATAAGATCCGCATCATCACCGATGATGGCGGTGATATTCGCAGCATCGCAGACCTGCCGGATTTCATGCAGGCGGCCACTAGCACGCCAGATGGCGCCACCCTCCTTGCTGGAGGTGAAGACAGCATTCTACGCCTCTGGGACAGCTCCAATGGCAAGGAGCTGATCACCTTCGGCAAATAGACCTCCATTCATTTGGGGCGTAAAATGACCGGTCATAGACTTTGTCCCGGCCTCAAAACGTCTGGGGTAAAAGGGTAGGCTAACAAGAGGATTCTGGCCTCACGGATGAAGAAGGGGGATGGATAGGGGACCTGTACTCTCGTCCCTGAATGGGCTTTTTCGAGAGTTGGGCTCCCACTGACAGATCCTCCAATAAGGTGAGGAAAGCAGTTAATAGGAGTTAATGGTCATAAATTATGAAAAAACTAGAAAATACTGATATATTTATGTAAAACTGTGAATATTTTATTCCATACAGCTAAAAATTTTGTAAATCATGAGATTGGCAATTGCCATAAATATTAAAAATGCCTCGTGGGGGCTAATCTGCCTTTTGACGATGGCGGTAGAGCCCTCCTTGTGTGCGACGACGATTCAGTGGGGCAGTGGGTACAATGATTATCTCTACGATTCTAACGGGACTGCATTGGACGGGAATTACATGATGCAGGCCGGGGTGTTCCTGACCAGCTTTACACCCACATCGTCAAATTTAAGTCTATGGGAGGCCAACTGGCGTGTTTTTGACGGAGTGTCCGAAGGACAAGGCTGGTCATCAGCAGACCAAGAGTTTCTCGGGACGGCATCATTATTAGCAGGCGGCTTTTCGGACTCCTCATCATCTACGCCAGGGTATTCTTTTGTCGCTGGGCAGCAGGTGTACTTTTGGATTTATAATTCAAAATCTCTGACCAACGGCACCGAGTGGGCACTACTCACGGATAACAGCACGGTAGGGAATTTGGGCAACGAATGGACGATGCCGCCACCCGCGACAGGTAATACCTACCAATGGCTACTCCTAGATGCCGATACACCGGTTTATGGTGGAGTGAACAACATCATAGGTGGGGGCACTCCAGCTAGCGTCGTGCCAGCAGCTTATAGCCTACAGACTTACTCAGTCGTGGCTGTGCCAGAGCCGAGCGCGGCGCTGCTTATTGGCGCTGCTGGAATGCTTTGGATCAGGCATCGGCATCAGCGCCCGAGGATCGTGTGAGAATGTAGCCCAAACGCTAAAGCGAACTTCGAAGGAATGAATTTGAATTACCCAACCACCAACCAACGCGACCAAAGAACGATGTGCGCCAAAAAGAAATGGCGTGCTCTGCTGGTCATGGTGTGGGTGATTGCCATGGCGCTGATGCCGGTGAACAGCTGGGCCAGCAATGGGAATGTCACAGATCCAGGCTCAATAGCCTGGGACCCCACGGCAAATAAAATCATCAGTCTAGCGCATGCATCGGGCGGAGATACGACCATGTCGATCGAGTATTATTGGTGGATATCAACCGCGTCGGGAGGGACTGCGGGATCTACTGGTGGTGAGTCCTATTCAAATCCTATACCGGGCTATACCTATGCACGCTGTGCAAGGCGTGGCCTCTGCCCCTACCGTGAATCGAATGCCATTACGATAACAAGTAATCCTGAATCAGGTGAATGCCCCTCCATCACCATCACAAATGCCACGTTGCCAATCGGTCAGTGGGGAGCATTCTACTCACATACTTTTGGAGCTACTGGAGGGACTGGAACGAATTCTTGGGATATTCATAGCGGCTCTCTTCCAAGTGGCTTGACTCTCTCAAGTGCGGGTGCCCTTACAGGCACCCCGAACACGACCTTTGGCCACTTTAACTTCATCATCCGTGCGACTGATGAAAAAGGCTGCAAAGCGATACATGCCGTTTCGGTCTATATCAGCAACAACCTAGCAAGCATCGGTGACAGGCTCTGGCATGACACAGATCAAGATGGCATTCAAGATGTAGGAGAGTTTGGGGTAGGGTCTGGTTCGACCATTAGTCTGCAAAATAGTAGTGGCACGACGCTCGCAACAACAACGACCGATAGCGGTGGGCAATTTAGTTTTAACAATCTATCGGCTGGCACTAATCGACTCGCATACACTCGCCCTGCTCAATGGCTTTGGTCTCCTGGAAACGTCGGTGGGGCAACGGAGCAAAATGACAGCGACGTCACCAGCAGCCCTACTGCAAATACAGGCTATACAGATTACGTGACTGTAGCATCTGGGCAGCAGTACCGAGACTTGGACATCGGCATTTATGATGCCTACGATTATGGAGATCTTGTTGCTGGAACCAATTATCATGTGATCGGAGCCACTGCGGCCCATCACAAGGTGGATAGCACGGCGATACGACTCGGGGCGACTGTTGACGTGGAGCCAGATGGTTTGCCAACAGCTGGAGCGACTGGGGATGATATGAGCAACACCAGCTCTCCTGATGATGAGGATGGGATAGCTGCATTTCCCGCATTTGTAGCAGATTCGCAGTCTGCCGTGAGTATATCCGTGCTCAATTCGTCAGGTGGTAGTGCTTACATCCATGCATTCTTTGATTGGAATAAAGATGGAGACTTTTTAGATGCGTCCGAGGTGATTCATTCTGCGGCAATCCCGCATGGGACCAATGGCAGTGTGCTGCTCAATGTGCGAGTGCCTAGAGATGCCGCAGGCGGCTCTACAGCAGCACGGTTTCGTTTATCAAACCTATCCGATCTAGGTCCAGATGGCTGGGGGAGTATCGGCGAAGTGGAGGACTACTATGTGGATGTCAGCAGCAATGAGAAATTTAAAGTGGGTAATCTGGTCTTTTATGATCGCGATAAAAATGGAGTCCGTGATGCCAACGAGCCGGGGATACCAAACATCGACATCGAGCTATGGTCTCCAGGGCCGGATGGGCGAGTGTTTACGAGTGATGACGTGGCCGTTACGGGTGGGCGTGCCTCTGCTTTAAGCTCTGGCGGTATGATGACCACTGGTAGCGCGGGGGGGATTAAAGGTGGCTATAGTACTTTGACCGCTACGACCGACTGGAATGGAAACTATGAGTTCGCCGATCTAAGCGCTGGCATTTACTACTTACGGGTCAATCCAGCTAGTAAACGGACTTTTAGCAGCCAATTCGGCAGTGGAACGATCACTTATAATGTGAATCTAGACTACCCCATCGTGAGCCCGGTCACGAATTTCGCGGATGATGGTTTGGACGATGATAATAATGGCTTTCAGTCTGCGACCGGATTTTCTGGAGCCTCGGATGCCGTGGCAGGAGGTGTAGGTGCAGATATTTTTACGGCTGCATTCACACTATCCGCAGGAGCCGAGCCTGGTGCTAAAATGAAAGGGAATGAGGAATTCAGCATCGACATTGGATTGATTCCATGCCCATCCATAATGATCGAGCCAGTGACTCTGCCTTCTGCGACAAATGGCGTTGCTTACACGCATTCTTTGGCCGCAAGTGGTGGCACTGCGCCTTATAGCTACACGATTGTGAGTGGCTCTCTGCCATCAACCATGTCGATGAATGGTGCGGGTGTGATCACCGGAACGAGTGGGACAAATGGCAGCTATAACTTCACTGTGCGTGCGACGGATGCGCAGGGCTGCCAAGGCACTGCGACGTTGCGGCTGGCGGTGTGTCCACCTTTTAATATTACCACGGCTTCACCCCTTCCTGCAGGCACACAAGATGTTGTCTATTCGAGCGTCACACTGGCCGCTAGTGGAGGAACTCCGCCGTATAGCAACTGGCGTATCTACAGTGGTAATTTTCCTCCAGGGCTTGGATTGACTTCGGGCGGTGTGATCAGTGGCACTCCCACTGCCTCTGGCACATACACTTTCCAAATCGCGGTAGATGATAGTGGTGTCACCGGAAACACTGTAACAGTGAATAACCCCTCCTTTGAATCGCAGAACTGGAATGGAGTTCCATTTGTTCCTCAGAGTGCAATTACAGGCTGGAATTACGGGAACCCGACACTCGCAGGAACGGGCACAAATTCACAGATCTACGGAATACATAACAATATCGCCCTCTACGGTAACACGAGCAATGGATTGCAGTTTGTGGCATCGCCTTTCGTGCCGAGTTGGCTGTCTCAAACGATCAGCGGGTTGAGCATTGGCGCACAATACAAAGTACGCTTCAAATACGCTCTGCGGGATGCATTCCCCGATCCGCCTCCACCGCAGCCACCGCCGCCCTTCATGGGTGATCCCGTCAGTATCGCTACTTACACCAGTCCGGGCCTTCAGCCTGTGTTTAGCTCGATCCGCTATACCACTCCGCCCCCACAGACACAAAATTTTGATACCTGGACGCAGCTCGAGTTTAGCTTTATCCCGCCCACTAGTGCGATGGTATTCTCCTTCGATATGGAAGGCGGTGCTATAGATATGATCGAGGTCATTCCCGTGCCGACACCGACTTGCACTGCGGTGAAAACCTTCTCGATCACGATTAACCCAGGTGCGGCGGGTAATGACCGTGGCGACTGGGTACACGCGACGAATCCTGCTGGCGCACAGACAACCACGACTTTCACCATCATCAGTAGTAATCTGAAACTCGGGGCTCTCGTGGACGCCGAAACATCTGTCACTGGCAACACCGTGGCTACGGTGGATGACACTACGGGGGCATCAGATGATGACGATGCCTTTGTCATCCAGCCAAGTCGCATAACGGAAGGTCAAGTAGAGTCATTGAGCGTCCAGTTGCTCAATAGTACCGGTGCGAATGCCTATCTCAATCTATGGATCGATTACAATCATGATGGGGCATTTAATGCGGCCATCTATCACCCTGCTACGGCTCCAAATGGAGAGCGAGTCACTGCCCCGATCACTATCGCTAGCAGTGCCACTGCGCAGACGGTAGGGATCACCTTTCCCGTGCCCACCACGACATTGCCGGGGGCGCATCGCGGCATGCGCATGACACTCACCAGCTCAGCGGTGGTAGATCCCACGGGCAATTTAGGGGCAGGGGAGATCGAGGACCACACCATCTCCATTTGTCCAAGTGACCTGATCCAACCAGAAACGCTCCCGGGAGGCTCAGTCGGTGCATTTTGGTCACAGACCTTTTCAGCACCAATGGGCACGGCACCTTTAAGCTGGTCCTATTCAGGCAGTGTGCCGGGGCTGAGCTTTAGCGGAAGCACTCTCTCTGGTACTCCTATCACAGCGGGGAGTTACACAATCACATTGAAGTTAAACGATGCGGCTGGTTGCGAGGATATGAATTCCTACACTCTCACCATTAATCCGGCGGCAGGCGGAATCGTTTGCCCAGATCCGAATGCGGAGACTTTGGGGGCAAGTGGTCGGCGATGGGGTTATTCCAGCTCTTCACCGCCCATAGAGCCAGGCCTCTCGGTGAAGAAGCCGTGGAGTGACTACGGTGTGCTTGCCGGCACCTCATTACGGCTTCAGGGGGCATCAACGGGCGGATACAGCGGCATTAGCTACACGGCATCCTGTATCGCATCAGCAAATAGATCGCATCCGAGCTGGGGCGGGTCAGGCAGACTTTTCCGCGATACGGGAGCAGGTGTGAGTAATGGTCCGGTCACTTTTGCAGACACGGAAACCTCTGCCAACTCATGCTGGCTGCCTGATACAGATGGGAATTACACCTTTACGCTTCAGGTAACGCCCAGCGTCACGGTAACACCAGATGGGATCTATTGGGAAAGCCTCTACAACAACATCACCTACCTCGCTGTAAAAGTGAATGGCTCAATCATCGCCAGTAATGTCGGGCCGGCGGCCTCAGCGGTGGTGCAGAGCGATGGGGGAACGATCGATCTATATTACTACTTTGTTCCATTTACTTCATCGCTAACAGCGAGTGCGTCGTATAGCATTCAAATCGTCGCAGGTGGTGGTATTGATCCACTCATCGGCGATATTGCGTTGTTAGGCTGTTGTCCGGCCGCTACGCCTCCTCCGCTCATCGAGTGGAAAATGGAAGATGGCTTTCCCGCACCCAATGGGAGCATTTCAGAGCCCAGTTACGTGAATCCGTGCATCTTTGCCAATAATGGACTCAATAGCGGCGATGACGGCACCATCCTCACGCATAGCAGTGTTAGCATCAACGGACCTAAACTTCCTGGTGTCAATGCACGTAGCACGGTGGGCTGGGATCATACAGATCAGCTCACACTACCATGGCCAGATGGCAGTTTTAATCATCGCGTCATAAACTGTGGTTTTGCCTTTGAAAACCTGACCTCACTAAGCTGGGGAAACTTCTGCATGGACATCCGACGTCCTTTAGCCACAGCGCCACGGAAATTCCGCGCCGTCTTGATGTGGCTGGAGGGTAGTTATCCAGCTTTAGGAGGTGTACAGCCACCTGCTTCTGCGGTGCGGACTGCTTGGACCAATACGTATTCTTTTGATGCTGTCGGCACATGGGCGACGATGAATATGCCATTCGTCAATGGCACTGCGTTACCCGCTGCTGCGGAGGTGTCTGGAGAGAAAATGGTGATCATCATCCATGCATGGGAGTCTGGGAGCGGCAGTGGACCCACCACCGCTCTTCAATATGACAACGTCATCCTTGGCGGGACGGCCACTTGTGCGCCTTCGTCGAATCTTTTGAGTCTGGGAGACAAAGTGTGGAATGATGCCAATCAAAATGGAGTTTTCGATAATGGCATTGAGAGTGGCATTTCGGGCCTCACCGTCGAGCTACTCAATGGTGCCGGTGTATCGTTTGTGCCAAGTGTGACGACGCAGACCACTGCGGATGGCAATTACAGCTTCGATAACCTGCCATCGGGCACGTATCGTGTTCGGGTCACTCCAAATGCGGCCTTTCCCGTGGCGACCACGGCAGTGAATCTCGATAACGGTATGCCCAATGATAGCAACGGCATTCAAAGCGCCGCTGGCCAGCCTGCGACGAGCCCAGTCATTACTCTCAGTCTCAATACTGAGCCTGGTAGTGGTGGTAGTGGCAATGCAGAAAACACGGTGGACTTCGGATTCCACTGTCAGGCGCAACCCTGCGCCGGAACCGCAACCCGTGTGAAAAATCCATGACGAATTCCGCCCAGATCCAATTCTCAGCCTCACGTTCCGTTGCCATTGGTAGCCGCGTGTGGATTTGGCTATTGTGGTTTTGCTGCTCGATAGGATTCCTGACTCAAGCCGCAGCGGTGAATAACGTCACCAACGCAGGTCAAATCTGGTGGAATAGTACCACGGCTACTATTGAGAGCATCGCTCCGGCTTCTGGGGGCGACAGCAGTGCCCTTATATACATTTGGCTTCGGTATGACACGAATTATAGCAATTGGGTGGGTGTAGATGGATCTGGCCCAACACTCACTCCATCTCCTGTTGTTGTTGGTGCAAAATACAGGCGTTGTGCCATTCGCGAATCATGCTTGAACAATGGGGTTGGTCCACTGGAGACGAATGATGTTATTCTAACGGCTCCCACTTGTCCTGCCTTCACTTACACCTTCTCAGGCTCTAGCACAGGGACTGTGAATCAATTTTACGGCTGGCATCCGATAACGGCATCTGGCGGATTTGGTGGTGTATGGATCCAGCGCATTTCTGGCACCTTGCCCTACAGCGATGGCACCTCATTTGGCTATGGTTACGATGGCAATGGTGATCTACAGGTCGGGGGCACTCCCACCACGGCAGGTACTTATACCCTTGTTGTCCGAGCACATGATGTCACAGGATACTGCACTGACGATGAGACCTTTACAATTATCGTTGATCCAGCCGGGGGGCGTGATCGCGGCGATAAGCAGGGTTTTCCTGCCGTGGATTCATGGGCCGGAACCACCCTCTACATCGGAAATATTGCAGCAGATGGAGATGCCACTGCGCAGCTCAATACGACAGCTAGCGCAGATGACACGGATGCTGATGGAGACGACGAAGACCTTCCGCTTCCTGCGAGTCTCACCGAACAGCAGTCGTACTCGCTGCAAGTTCCCGTCCACAATTCCACGGGTAATAACAACGCGAAACTCGGTGTCTGGATTGACTGGAATGGGGACAACGATTTTACCGACCCAGGAGAGATCATCACCAACAGCACCATCGCCTCAAATGGAACAAAAACGATAAGCATTACGCCACCTGCTGGCAGTGTCGGAACGCGTTACATGCGTGTTCGTGTGCTCGCTACGACATCAGCGACTGTGCAGAATTTTGGCTCTGCAGCCAGTGTGGGTGAAATCGAGGATCACGCCATCCAGATCCAATCTGGAGTCACCACTGATTGGGGCGATTACAGTGGTTTCGCCGGTGCAGGTAATACAATATCCACGGCATTATACCTCGGTAACTCCACTCCCACGGATGCAGAAAGTGGAACAACCGGTTTGTTGGCTAATCAGGATGATAACACTGGTGATGATGAAACCATTACTATCCCCGCTTTCACGGAAGGCGTGCCATCGACTATCTCGATCAATACTTATCGTGACAGCACACAGATTAGTGCTGCACGAGTCGGCGTATGGGTGCGCTGGTTTGGCGGATCGACGACTTTGGTTAGTGATAGTCTGGTGGTCGCTGCGAACAATGGGACAGTCAATGTGTCGCTCACCCCACCTGCTGGTGCCAGCGGAGGCTCCGCCTACATTCGTGTCCGTTTGATCGAAGGAACGACTCCTGTGAGCATAAGTGGAAATCTCAGCCCACTGCGCGGTGAAGTGGAGGATCACCGATTCTCTGTCGCGGCTCCCATTAACTATGATTTCGGCGATTTTTCTGCTTTTGCGAGTGTGCGTAATGCCGCGAGCGCGAATCTATATCTAGGCAACGCTCTCACCGACTCTGAAAATGGCACCACGACAAATAGTACAGCCACTGCGGATGACACTGCGGGCGATGATGAAGATTTGACGCTGCCATCCCTCACCGCTGGTAGTGCCACGAATTGGGCTGTCCTCATTACCCGTAACTCGCCAGTGGCTAGTGGGCGCCTCGGTGTATGGATCGACTGGAATGACAGCGGCGGCATCGACAACTCCAACGAGATCATCACTGCCAATACAGCCATCTCACTCACTGGCACCCAGAGCTATACAGTGCCAATCACGCCACCAGTTGGTTCAACCGGAACGCATGCCATGCGAGTGCGGCTTACGGAGGGAACTAGTGATGTGACTTTTAGCATCAATAGCGACGTTGCCGGGGAGGTCGAAGACCACTTAATCACCGTCAATCCTGCACCACTAGAACACGATTACGGTGATTTCAGTGGCTTCCCATCGGTGCGGAATGAAATGAGTACTAATCTCTTTTTGGGTTCCTCTGGCACAGATTCGGAAGCGGGCACTGCGTCGAACTCCACAGCCACTAGCGATGATAACACGGGTGATGATGAGGACCTCATACTCCCAACTCTCACTGCGGGGGCTGCGGTCTCCTGGCCTGTGCGCGTCACCCGCAACGCACCCGTCGCGGATGCGCGGTTGGGAGTGTGGATCGACTGGAATGACAACAATTCCCCTGATGTTGCCGCAGAGTTGATCACGGTGAATACTGCAATCTCCGCGACAGGCGCGAATGATTATCCAGTAGCGTTTACCGTGCCAGCGAACGCTACAGGCACGCACCGCATGCGTGTGCGACTCACGGCAGGGGCTGCGGATGTGAATTTCATTTCCAATAGCACGTCGCTAGGCGAGGTGGAGGATTATGTAGTTACCGTATCGTGCTCTGCGCCGGTGATCCTGCCTCCAAATTCATTCTATCCGAGCGGCTTCGTGGGGCAGGTCTATCCTTCACAGCAATTCCTCGTCTCTGGCGGAACACCGGTTACTTGGAGTCTGAATCCGGCTATCCCAGGCCTCAGTATCAATGGAAGCGGACTACTCAGCGGCACGCCGACGGCCGCAGGCACTTACAATGCCACAGTCTCCGCCACGGAAGCAGGTGGCTGTTCTGGCACCACGCCGGTAAATATCGTCATCGCTGCCTGTGCTGCGCCTACTCCATTGCTGCCAGGTGATTCTTGGACACTGACTGTGCCTAGCGGCATGCAGAGTGCCATGTGGTTCAAAGATGGTGCTCCGATCTCTGGGGCTACTTCTTTGAGCTACATCGTCAATGCACCAGGTAGCTACACTTGGAAGGCCATCAATGCCGATGGCTGTCTCGTTGATGGCTGCTGTGCGGATGTCTTCATCCAGTCCTGTCCTACGATTGAGCCAGCAACCATTCCGAGCGGTCAGGTGAGTCTCACCTATGTCCAAGGCGCTCCTTTTAGCGCAAATGGTGGCACGGCCCCATACGCTTTCTCGGTGCTCAGTGGCATACCTCCTGGTCTTGCCTTTGATGCGGCGACAAACAAACTCACAGGCATCCCTACTTTAGCAGGTAGCTACGATGTTGTCGTGCGCCTCACGGATGCTGGCGGGTGCACCGTCTCGAAGACATTTACACTGATTATTGCGCCATGTTCCGGGCTTGATATTCAGCCGGTCTCCATAGCAGATGCGGTTTTAGGGCAGAGCTATTCTCGCACATTCACGGCGATTGGGTCCGATTTGGTTAAGACGTGGCAAATACGCCCATCACCTCTTCCGGGCAGCGTGGCATGGTGGGCACTAGAGGCCAATGCGTTTGATCATGCTGGTTCGCCTTCGCAAAATGGCGCACTTACGGGCACTCCTACATGGGGCGCCGGCGTCATCGGAAATGCCCTCTATCTAAATGGTGATGATGGTGTGGACGTGGCGGATCATGCAGCGCTAAATCCTACCTCGATCACACTCGAAGCGTGGGTCTATCCCACAGAAATCGCTCCATCTTCGCGCCGCTGGATTATAGGCAAAACCAATAGCGCTGGTTCCCAGGGCTACGGCCTCCACCAGCTCAATGGGAGTACTAGTGTGCGCTTCTGGGTCAATCATTACTCCACTGCTGCGAGTGGGGTGCAGACCAGCATGCAGCTAAATGCATGGAATCATGTGGTGGGCACCTATAATCCAGGGGCTGGGCAATTGAGGATCTATCTCAATGGCATTCTGATGCAGTCGCGCACTTATCTCACGTCGATCACGCATAGCGGCACGGCACTTCATATCGGGCGCTCGCCGCTGGTTGGATCATACTTCAATGGTCGTATTGATGAACCCGTGCTGTATAGCCGCGCTTTGATTCCGCAGGAGATCGCTCGACGTCATGCTGCTGGCCTTGGTGTCAATGGCGCCTATCCTTCTGAATATGGCAGCACTGTGAGTCGCTGGCGTGCTGATGGAAGTGTCAGCGATAGTGTCGGCACCCATCACGGCAGTGCTACCGTGACTCTCACGCATGCACCGGGGATGGCAGGACAATCATTTGATTTCGATGGCGCAGATGCTGGTATCAATGTGGCTCATAGCACGGCGCATAACTCTGCCGCCTTCACTCTCGAGGCCTGGGTGTTGGCCGATGAGGCTGCTCCGTCTTCCTCACGCTGGATCGCTGGAAAATCAGCCAACGGCAGCAACGGCTACGGTCTCCTCCAGCCTGCGGGCACGCAGAATGTGCGATTCTTTGTCAACGATGCCAACGCTACCACAAGCTATACAGAGTCGGTGCTCGTGCCTGGACGCTGGAACCATGTCGTGGGCACTTTCGCAAAACCGAACATGCGTCTTTATGTCAATGCCTACAATTATGTCGCGAAGTCTTACAACGTCAATCTGGTCGGACAGACTACTGCATTCCAAATCGGAAGCAGAGGGGTGCCTGATAGTTTCTTCAATGGTCGATTAGATGATGTGGCTTACTTCAATGCGGCTCTCACCGCTGGTGAAGTCGCGACTCGATTCCGTGCCATGCAGCGTATCAATGCGGTCATTCCTGCTGGCATGACTTTCGATGCCATCAATGGCCAGCTTGCAGGCACACCAGTGCCGCCAGCGGCAGAAGGTGAATATGATTTCCTGTTGCGTGCCCAAGATAGCACGGGTTGTCACGGTTGGCGTGTTTACCCCGACTTTGATCTGGGGTGTTCGGCGATCACCATTAGTGCTGTACCTGCACTGAGTGCGGCCACTGTCGGTACTGCCGTCACGGATGTGCTTCTGACGGTCAGTGGTGGTGTCGCACCTTATACTTGGAGTGTCATGAGTGGTGATTTGCCACCTGGACTGCAAATTCAGCCTCTTACAGCGACAACTGCACGAATCACAGGCATCCCAGAGCAAAGTGGTAGCTACACTTTCAACATACAAGCCGCTGATGCGGGAGGTTGCTTAGGTCACACAGGACCTATTGGGCCAGTGAATGTGACTTGCCCTGCGATCACAGTCTCAGCGGGCTCCGCCCTCACTAGTGTCATGGGCACTGCCTACACGCAGACCACTTCATTTGAAGCGACAGGTCTCACAGGTAGTTTTCTGTGGAGTTCTGGCAGCCTGCCAACGGGCTTTAGCTTTAATCCATCGACACGTCGTATCAGCACCACGGCTGCCGCCGCAATGGGAGTCTATCCGCTCACCATCACTGCCGCAGATGCGTCCTATCCGGATTGCTCTGGGAATATCACGGTGGATTGGCGTGTGTGTCCGCTCATTACCATCATCGCGCCGGCGTTCCCTACTTTCTACATTGGGCAGAGTCAGACCTTCGCCCTAACAGCGAGTGATGGTATGGGCGGTAGCAGTTTCACGTGGGATACGCTCCTGCCAGGTGCTTTTCCTCCAGGAGTGACTTTGAGTAGCACGGGAATTCTCAGTGGCTCACCCACGGCTGCTGGTAGCTATAATGTTACACTGCGGGCAACCAATGCTGATGGCTGTGCAGGCACGCTACCTGTCACGATCGTTGTGAAAGGCATTAGCATCGGGAGCCGCGTCTTCCATGACCTGAATGATAATGGGGTCGATGATGATGGTGTGCCTGGGATAAGCGGAGTCTATGTCCGCGCCTTCCATCCTGGTGCAGACATGCAGCGCGGGGGCACGGGGGCAGATGCGGACATTCTGATCAAATCCACCATCACAGACAGCAATGGGAATTATGTTTTAGCCAATCTCCCTGTTGGGCCAGTATTCATCCGGGCCACTCCTCCTTTTGCGCCTGGCCCGCGTGTATCTGGCGGCGTGCCAAAGGAGGTCTATGATGGTGATGATGGAGAAAACTACGGATGGCAGGCCCTTCCCGGTAGAAACCTCTTCTCCCCGGTTCTTACGCTGGCTCCGGGTGTGCAGCCCACCAGTGAAGATGGAGATGCCGATACCGATCTCACTCTCGATTTCGGGCTCTGGCATGGAACTGGCGCTGGCGGCATTCTTTGGCATGATCAGAATGCAGATGGAGTGTTAGGCACCAGTGAACCTGGCCTTGTTGGAGTGGAAGTGCAGCTTTGGTGGGATCGATTGGGCAATGATGATGCCGAATACTTGCTCTCCACCACGGTGACGGATAATGCAGGGCGTTATAGCTTCCTCGGTCTGCGCTCTGGGCGCTATCAAATCGTCGTTACAGAGCCAAACTTCGGCAGCGGAGTGCTGGGAAGCACTGGCAGTGTCACGCCGCTGCGTGTGTTGGCCGATAATCAGTCCGATAACGATAGCAATGGCTACCAGCCTGCTGGCACCGGTCATGCAGCGCACAGCATATTGTTTCTTCTCGGTAATAACGAGGAGCCTATTGGAAATGGCACGGGTGGCAGCGGCGAGTTCGGTCGTGGAGGCGAGATGGATGATGCATTCGCCAATGGGGCAGGGGATCAGGATGTTGATCTCACGATTGATATGGGATTCTTGGCTCCAGGACCACTCAGTGTAGGAAATCTCGTTTTCAATGACACGGGGGGCTCGCCCTTCACCGCAGATGTAGGCGAAGGACTCGGAGGCATCGTGGTGGAGCTCTTCCGCTCTGGTGAGAATCCTGCTCTCGTGCCTCCACTTGCCTCCACCGTTACCGATGCAGTCGGCCGCTACCTCTTTCAGGACTTATATGCTGGCACTTTCTTTGTCCGCATTCACCCTGGGCACTTCAATCTAACCGACGGCGATTTACGGGGCTATCAAGCTCTCAATAACATCGTCGTTGGAGACGATGATGTGGGTGATGACACACTCATTGCAACTGCGCCTCATATCACAGGTATTCGCTCGCATGACTTTACTTTGGCGGTGGGTTCTGCGCCCACTGCGGCGGAGGGGGAAACGGGTGACGATAGCGCCAGCGATGATGGAAATGATACGAACGTGGATCTCACCATCGACCTCGGTGTCTATCACCCTGTCTCCGTGGGTAATCACGTCTTCATTGATGCCAACTTTAATGGCCACGCCGATGCCGGTGAAGGTGTCAATGGCATCCGAGTAGAGCTCTACCGCGATGATCAGACGCCGGGTGTGGACACACCAATCCACGCTATCGATACGGCCAATGGTGGACGATACCTCTTTGATAAGCTGCACCACGGAACTTACTACGTTCACATTCCGAAGTCTCAATTCTTCCCCACCAAGCCGCTTCATCGCATGCTCTCGATCTATGAGGGAGTCGTCGGTGATGACGATGTGGGCGAAGATGGTATCAATACGACAAATCCAGCCAACGATGGAGTGACCTCTTCCCTCGTGCCACTTTATCCTGGCCTCGCACCTACCAATAATAGCGGCGAGACAGGTGTTTATTTTCAGGATGATGATGATAGCGATGCTTCTGCCGATCTGACCATTGACTTTGGCTTTCAGTCTCCTGTCGGCATCGGAAACATGGTCTTCATTGATGCTGATACCGATGGGTATGCCGATCCAGGTGAAGGAGTGCAGAATGTGGTCGTAGAACTCTACACCGACACCCAAATACCAGGTGTGGACTTTCCGCTCTACACCACTCTGACAGATGCCGATGGGAAGTATTACTTCTCTTATCTATTCAATGGCGACTATCGAGTTCATATCCCAGCGGTCATGTTCGCCAATGGGCAGCCGCTACATGGTAAACTCTCTCTCGTTGGAGACTCCTCCGTCACCGTTGGTATCGACGACAATCAGGATGAGCATGACAATGGCATCGACGATCCCGCTCCGCACATCAACGGCATCTCCTCCGCGCTCGTGCATTTAGCTATCAGCACTGAGCCAACCACCAATAGCGGTGAGACTGGCATGTTCAAAGACATCGACAGCGCTGACGACAATAACTTCGATCTCACCATTGACTTCGGTTTCGCCGCGCCTGCCTCTGACCTCATGACGCTAGGGAATGTCGTCTATGAAGACCTAGATGGAGATGGCAAGCATGATAGTGGAGAAGGTGTGAACGGTGTCACCGTTCAGCTTTTTGCTACGGGCTCGAATCCGCTTCAGGATCAACCCCTGGATTCCACTAGCACCGCCACAGGTGGGAACTACCGCTTCTTCAATCTTCCTCAGGGCTCATATTTTGTCTTCATTCCTCCTGCGGCCTTTGATGTGACGAATGCTGGCCCCCTCGCAGGTATGCGCTCCCTACCTGGTCATGGCTTAGACATAGGCGCGGATGACAGTGGCTCTCCGGCAGCTGATGAAAACGGCATCGACGATGCTGCCCCTGCCTCCAATGGCATTCGCAGCGTGGACATTCAGCTCACGCCGGACTTGGAGCCCGTGAATACCTTGGGTGAGACAGGTTTCCTCGCCGGACAAGACGATGCAGACGACAACAATGGCAATCTCACGGTCGATTTCGGATTCTTCCGATCCGTTAGCGTCGGGAACATCGTTTTCCATGACTCAGATGGCAGTGGCAGCTTTGAAAGCGGCGAAGGAGTCGGCAATGTCACAGTTAAGCTCTTCCACTCAGGCGATAATCCTGCCACCGCGAATCCTGTCGCCACCGTCGTCACAAACTCCTCTGGGAAATACTTCATGGCAGATCTTTTCTCTGGGGATTACTTCCTTCATATCCCGAAAGAGGAATTTATTTCTGGCGGCCAGCTAATTGGCAAAGTCAGCCTTTATGGCACGCTTATAGGTGATGACAATGTCGGTGAAGACGGCCTCGACGATACTCATCCGTCGCTTCACGGCATTAGCTCGGCAGTTTTCAGCCTTATACCAGGATACTGCCCGCAGGGGACAGATGAAGAAGGAGAAGATGGTGCCTCCGATGATGCTATCGACGATCAAGTCGATCTCACGCGTGACTTCGGCTTCGCCAATGCCATCACGGTCGGAAACATGGTTTTCAAAGACCTCGATAACGACGCTCTTCTCGATCAGGGAGATGAAATCGGAGTCACAGGAGTCACCGTGCAGCTATGGACCTCTGGAAACAATAGCGTGCTGGTCGGTAGTGACGTCACCGACAGCTACGGGCGCTACGATTTCCAAGCCGCTCCGGGATCCTACATCATCAAAATTCCGTCATCGAACTTCAACACTGGTGCCGCCCTCGCTCAACACAGTCCATCCAAACCCACGCCGAACTACCTACCCACCAGCACCGCTGGAGATGATGATGTCGGTCAAGACGGCTACACAACTGGGGCGCCCGGCGTCGATGGTGTCATGACACCAGTCTTCACGCTGGCTCACGGTAGCATGCCCACCGCTGGGAACACCGAGTCCGGCTACTTCGCAGACGACGATAATGCAAACGATGCCAACGGTGACCTCACCATCGACCTTGGCTTCCGCCCTGATCCACTCGGTGTGGGCAACCTCGTCTTCCATGACACCAATGGCGATGGCATCTACAATGCCGGTGAATCCGGCATCCAAAACGTCACTCTCCGCCTGTATTTGATCGGCGACGATCCGCATGATCCCAACACCGTGCCAGTCTCCACCGCGATTTCCGATTCCACCGGTGCATGGCTGCTCACAGCCTTCATTGCTGGCGATTACTTCATTCACCTGCCGCCGTCAAATTTCGCTGCTGGAGCGCCGTTGCATGGACTCATTTCTTCCATCGGTCAGTCATTTGATGATCTGGAGGATGATGACGTAGAAGTCGAAAACGGTCTCGATGAGGACGATCCAGCTACCTTTGGTATCAACTCCACTCAGATCGAGCTGCTGCATGGCACGGAGCCTGTGGAAACTGGCTTCCAAGCGGGCACGGACAATAATTTTGAAACCGATATGGATCTTACCATCGACTTCGGTTTCCAGACTCCGCCACCACCGCCCTCTAGCATCGTCGCGACACGCATCTTGCCACCACTAGCCGTTACGACATTTGCTTCTACGTCGCTCGATCCGCTCGCTGATGAAGATCACGATGCACACACGAACCTGCTTGAATACGTCCTCGGCACAGATCCTCGCAGTGGGCTACTTCGTGCTAGCCTGCGTTTGCACGCGGACGAAAATGGCACCCTCAGCGCCCTTGTAACGCGTCAGGTTCATTTGCCCGTCGATGCACGTCTCTATCTCCAGCACCGTGCAGACCATGATTCTACATGGTCCACGCTCGCTCTCGTTCCCCAAATCACCCAGAATTCAGACGGCACCGTCACGGCCTCATATGGTTCGCTACCATCTGCTGAGGCTGGCTACATCCGCCTGCGTGCAGAACTTGATGCCGATCTTGATGGCCAGGCAGAGGCCACCACGCACTCTGAAGTCCATGCTTGGCTCCGCCGCTCCATCATGGGGCTCGAAACTCTCTCCATGCCCTTCACCGAGCCTGATGCTGCTCGTGGCCTCATTACCGGTCAGAGTGGCGCCAGCGTCCAAATCGGCCTCCAGCCCATTTTGAGGACAGAAGCTGAATATTACCTCGAAATCCTCTCCGGCCCGAAAAGTGGCTTGCGACTGGAGATCGACGAAAAAGCCACCACGGGCTCAAATCTGGTTTTGGATGCTCAAACCATCCCCACAGACCTCCTAGGAGCTCCATTCGCCCTCCGCAGGCACGTTAGCCTCGCTAGTGTCCTCCCCGAGCAGCACTTCATCGCAGATCAGGACCGTGTGCTCTTCCATGAGGTATCGTCGGACAGCTTCCGCAGCATTCCCCTGACGGCGGCGGGTTGGCTGGAACAGGCCAATGTACTGCCAGGGCAGGGGATGCTCGTCCAGGCTCGTGAGCATACTGCGCAGATCGTCCTCATTGGTCAGATCCCACTGGTCCCCCACCACAGTATCGCTGGGGATAGAGCACGCTTCATCGGCTACGCACCGGCCACATTCCACCCTGGGGATAAACTGCGTATCTATCGCCCTGCTACGCAGGACTACCAATGCCTCCTGCGCACCTCGGATGCTTGGTTGGATGAATCGACTCAAGTCCCTATCACACCAGAACTCCCTGTCTCTCAGGCTTGGTTCTACATCCCGGTGGAGTGATCGATCAGTCCCGTAATGCCACCGCAGGATCGACGCGGGCTGCAAACCAGGAAGGAATCACCGCTGCGAGTAGGCAGAGAAAGATCGCGGTGCCACAGATGATCGCTAAGTCGGCGAAATCCGTGTGCGCGGGTATTTCGTTGAGGAAATAAATGTCCTTCGCGAAGAGGTCGATGTGAAACACGCGGGATACCCAGTCTCGGAAATCATTCCGCACAGAGAGCACCGCAAATCCACCGATAATCCCAGTCACCACGCCAATGAGAGCCACAATGGCGGCCTGAGAGACAAAGATGGCAATAATTTGCCAAGCCCGCGTGCCTAGGGCCGTGAGGATGCCGATCTCGCGGCGCTTTTTCATCGTCACGGTGATGGTGGTATTCATCACACAGGTCGCCGCTACGATCATGATAAAGATGAGCAGAAAGTACATCATGATCCGCTGGTTCTCGACGGATTCGAGCATGTCACGGTGTTCTTGCTCCCATGTCGTCCATCCCCACTCTGGTGGCAGCAATCCCTCTGCGTAGAGGCGCTCCATGAACTCATCCGCATGCTCGGGGTCACGCAGCTCGAGATTGATGCCCGTAATGCCGCTGTCGAGATTGAAGAACTCTTGAGCGATGTTCAGTGGCACGTAGCCACGGTATCCGGCGGTGTCTGCACGGAGGATGCCGACGAGTTTCAGTTCCTTTGACAGGACAGTGATGTTGTCGAGCTTTTCGGCCCGCACGGAGTCATCTTCATTTTCTGGGATCGCACGGAAGTCGGTGATGAATTGCTGCACGCTTTTCCCCGCATGCACGACGAGTGTGTCGCCGAGCTTAGCCCCGATTTTTTTCGCCATGAAGTCGGGGAGAATGATGTTGTCGTCATTGAGGTCGAACTTTCCTCCATTTTCGCTGACGAGGTGCTTTTCGAGCTTTTTGGCGAGCGCATTGTCCGCACCGGGCGGGAGACCGAGGATGCTGATTCCTTGGAGGTTGCCCTCATTTTCGACCGCGACGCCATCCTGGCGATCCTCCGCGACGGGCGTGGCAGAGGCGATTTCTGGCAGTGCAGCTAACCGGTCACGGATAGGCCGCCAATCCACCGGTTGAGGGGCCTGAGGACCAGTTTCACCACCGTTGTTCAGTTGCATCACCACGACATGCGGCTCGAATCCCATGACCATACGACGATACTCGATTTGCCAGCCTTTAAAGACCGACATCACGGTGACGAGCACGCCCACGCCGAGCATGACACCGAGCATGGAAATCACGGTGATGACGGAGATGAAACTACGCGTCGGGCGCAGGTAGCGGATGGCGAGGAAAAGTGGCGCAGAGGTCACGGGCGAGTGGTGGCTGGTGCAGTGCCTGGCGCGGCAGGAGTGAGCGGCGTAAGTGGGGAAGTGGGTATAGCGGCGGGCTGCGCAAATGGGTCCTGCCAGGTGTGCAGTTCATGTCCTGCCCCGATGCCGCCAATATCGCCGAGCAGAGAGAGGCACTTCTCACGCCATTTGGCTAGATTCGGCGGTGCATTCGGCTTTTCCGCTGTCCCTGGGAAGATGAGGTAGCTGACCTTCAGATCATCAGCACCACGGATGTAGGGCGTGGATTTTGGATTGATAGTCTTGGCCAGGAGGAGGGAGGCCTCTCCCATTTTGTAGCTGGGGCCGTAGTCGCCGCAGATGGCAGGGTAGAGCTTGCCCTCATGAATGACGACGGCGTAATCACCCAGTCCTGGCGTATATGGATGCTGTCCCTCATGCCCGCGAAAGAGCAGCGAGAGGACGATAAAAGGGTCTTTTTCGGCGATGAGGAAACTGCGAGAGCGCATGTCTGCGATCTGACGTGGCAAGTCGGCTAAAAGGGCCTCCAGCTCCCGATTTCGTGCGGCTGGCAGGCCCTTGATGGCGTAATCGGCTTTCGCCTTGGTGAGGCGCTCTTCCCATTTCGCGAGCAGTGGATTTGGAGTGGGAGTGAGCTTTGGCCAGGCGTAGCTGGTGCTGGGCTGGTAAAAATCACTCAGGTAGATGTACTCATCCAAAACGGGCATGCGGTCTCCATCTGATCCATCGGCCACGACATCCATCTCGGACTGTATAAGCAGGGCTCGGCGCTGGGTGGAAGGATGAGTGAGCTCTAAGATGGTCTCACAGTCATAAAAGTTATGTCGATCGAGAGTCTTGTTTAGCCGTGTGAGATCGCTCTTCACACGGCTGGTTTTGTTTGCGTAGAGCTTATGGTAAAAGCCACTGACCTTTGCCGTGGTGAGCATTTGTGCGAGGCCGGGCAACATGCCAGGGAGAGCCGGATTGATGCGAGAGAGCTCGGGGAGTGTCTGGTTGGCACGCGGCACACGGATAGATAGCTGGAACTGTGCGGTATAGGCCTCAGGATCGAGTCTCTCTAGGCTAGCGAAACCACCCTCCTCGGTGATCAGGTCTGTTTTGATGGTGATGCCGTTAAAGAGCTTTGCCACATCCACTTCTTTGCGTGGGATGAATTTGTCCGGCAGGGGCTCTGCGCCTACCGCGACTTCTTTGACGACCTCCACCTGCTTGACGACTTCTTTGATGATCTCCTTCGGCACCTCTTTGATGATTTCCTTGGTGATGACACGCTCAGGCGTATCGCGAGCGGTGCGGATGATGTCCTGGATGCCACGTTTGATCTGACCCGCGAAGGGAGTGAAGGGCAGCAGTAGGAGGAAGAGTAAGCAGGTGAAGAACACCAGCTTTGCAAAGCTGCCTCCGCAGCCACCTTTCTGCTGGCGGAGCGCGGCGTGATTCGGTGTGGGTGGCGACGTGCGTGGATCGTTCATGGCGTCAGGAATTTGGAGAATGCGCAGATGGTTAATCCTCGACGAGCTTGCCCTCGATGAGCAACAGGCGGCGATCTCCGCGTTTCGCGAGCTCACGGTCATGCGTGACGACAATGAGGGTCTTTTTTGCTTCATCGACGACCTGCATCAGCATGTCGATGACACCAGAGCCTGTGCTGGCATCGAGATTCCCCGTGGGCTCATCAGCGTAGATGATACCGGGGTCATTGATCAAAGCTCGGGCGATAGCTACACGCTGCTGCTCACCGCCAGAAAGCTCTGTGGGCAGGTGATCGAGACGCTGGCTGAGTCCTACTCTCCCCAAAAGCTCGCGTGCCCTCTCCTCAGCCCGCTTTCCGCCGATCATCGCGGGTAGGAGCACATTTTCGAGCGCTGTCAGCTCCGGTAGGAGGAAATAGTGCTGGAAGACGAATCCCATGACCTCATTGCGCTGCCGCGCACGCTCGGCGGCGGCAGATTTGTACAATGAGCGGCCATGGACCAGGACGTCACCTGCTGTCGGCTGCTCCAGTCCGCCGAGCACATAGAGGAGTGTCGTCTTTCCAGCACCAGATTGGCCACAGAGGAAGACTTTTTGCCCGGCGCTTACTTCTAAATTTACCCCACGCAGAACTGGCAAATCATGCCCGGCCAGGTGGTAGGTGCGGTGGACATCCGTAGCGATCAGTGGCGCGGCATTTTGACTCATGAGGTAAGGGCGCACGCTCCGCAGATGGGCGGTCACGTCAAGGCGGGTGGTAGTGGCCTCAAAACACGACCGCACCTTCACGCAATGGATGGCGGGATAAAGAACAGACCAAATGGCCAATAATGAGACAATAATAAACCAGCTACATAATAGGTGCAGCCGAGCCCAGGATGAAATCAGGGCTACTCGCTTTGCCTGGGTGGACTGTTCGATTGATAGCCTTTTTCGGCTTGTAACGACTCATTTCTTGATAATTATTATACTAATGTTATAATTCTAAAGCCACTCATCTCATCATGCCTGCTTCGACAACCGTTCCATCACTCCCTGCTGCTCACCTTTGTGGGCATCTGGAGGCGTTGTTGCGCGAGATGCATCACAGTCGGGATTTACTCACGGCACAGTTTGATGGCCAGATCGAGCGTGTTTCGAGTCTGCTAGGCCGGATTCAGGCTGAATCGGAGTCCAAGATTGTCCCTCATTCGCCTGACGGACAGGTACCGCAGCCTCTGAGCACGGCCCCTCGATTGACGAGTGTGTTCTTGGCCCCTGAGTCTGAAAAAATCGACCCGGAGCTGGAGGATGCCACGCTCGCGGAGCTGAATTCTGCTCTTTCTGCGGCTTTTAGCGAAATCGCCAGCCGTGGTGGGATGCTTGTGAATAGTCACTAAGGCCAGGATTCGGGCAGCTAATCCTCTGTGGGCAAGGTGCCGCTCTGGAGCTGGCGGACGAGCTCTTTCACCTCGTGGGCACGGCGCATGTCGAGGAATTGCACTTCGATGCCAGCATTGGCAGCGGTGGAGAAGTCGAGGGTGCCGAGACCGAGCAGGCCTTTGATGCCGTGTTCATACACGTCGATGCTGCGGATGTCACAGATACGGGCTTCTTTACTACTACGACCCAGGATGCCCCAGAGTAGCTCTACGCGTTGGGGTGTGACGATGTAGTCGCGGGTGCTGCGTGCGACGAAGACACAAAAGAGCACAAAGAGTGCCGCACTGAGGGCGACTAGGGCAAAGACCTCATGAAAAACAAAGAGCAGCCCTGCCGCGATGGCGAGCAGGACAGTGAGACTCAGCGCCTTCATGTAGGCGAGCCATGAGGGGTGGGAGTGATGTAGGATCAGCTCGCCACTAGGGGTGTAAGTATTTCCGTCGTCCTCATCCTCCTCTGGCTCCTCATTTTCATCATCGGCTTCTTCCACGAGCTCGTCTGGTGGCCCCTCGAAGTCAGGGGTGATCTCCCGGTAGGCTGGGCGTGCGATGCGAGCCTCTGTGGCCGATGTACGCGGAGAGCGCATGCCGTTGATGAGCTCCCCCACGGTATGCGTGTGCCCAGTCTCGCTGTCGAAGCACATCTCTCCCCGAGCGAGAGAGCCGCTGGCGACGAGGAGGTGGATGTCCTCGCGAGAGAGTGGCTCGCTGAAGGTGGGATGGTGCTGGAGGAGGTAGCGTGCTTGCATGCGGCGGGCGCGGGCCTGCGGCGCTCATTCTGCATCGGGTGCAGGCGGGAGCAAATCCTCACGTTGCAGCAGATCGGCCACTCGGAGCAGGAGGAGCTCACCTTTCGGTGTATGGATGATTTCACCGAGATAGGGCGTGATGCGGTCCATCTCGGCCACAGCGCTGTGCACGAGGCTGGCGATGATACGTCCATCATGACGATGAGGTGGAAAGACATTCGTGATGCGAAAGAGCAGCGTGCCGCTGTCCCATTCGATCTCGAAATTCCCCAGATTCAGCTCGCGATTCACACGCATGACCAGCTCGCAGGTGGAAAGGCGGTGCGTATGGGGCACTTGCACGCTGGCGGTGGCGACGACGCTGAGGATATGCGTCTCACCGAAGACCTGCACATGCAGCGGCACCTTTGTGTGATGCGCCTCAAAGTCAGTCTCGATGACAGAGTGATCAGGCACCTCGCGGTAGTGCCAGCCCATTTCTTTGAAGGTGCTCAAGGTGGCGGCATACAGGGCGGACATCCGAGGAACGTAGAATTTAGGGGCTGAAAAAAGAAAAACCGTTGATGGTCGGGGCGGCGAGATTCGAACTCACGACCTCCTGCTCCCAAAGCAGGCGCTCTACCAGGCTAAGCTACGCCCCGAAATAAACGGTGTCCCACGGGCCGTTTCGGGCTGCGCGGGCGGCGATAGTCGTCGTAATTGCTCGTCGTGCAAGAAGAAAGGCGAGCGGAATTGATGTCCGGCATGGACAATCACCTTGCAGCTCGGCTTTCCTCGATAGCCTCCGCGCCCCCATGTCCCAGATCAAGCTCCGCCTCAATACCGCTACCGCCACCCGTGCCGTCCTGGCGAAAATCGGCAATCCCCAGCGTGAGGAGCCGCTCCAGACCTCGAAGGAGGTCTTTGAGATCGCCGAAAAAGACCAAGAAGTGCTCACAGCCCTGTTTTTGAAGCCCTTTAAAAACCTAGTGGCACACCGTTTCGCCCATCATGCCAGTTTGGACCAGCATGAGATGAATACCTGCGCCCGCGCCATCTTTGAGGATGAAGACAGCCTGCTGCCGCGGGGGATCGAGATCGCCCAGCGGCTCTACGCGAAGTCGAATCACCCCAACATCAAAGCAGGCGACCTCTGCATCGCTCTTTTAAAGGAAGCCCACATCGAGGGCGAACTCGTCAGCGGCATCTGCATCCTGAAAAGCGATAGCGTCACCCCCTTTCTCACCATCACCGCCCGCAATGGCGATCTGCGTCTCTCGACCGAAAATGGCATCAATCCCGACAAGATCGACAAAGGCTGCCTCATCCTGAATTTCCGCTCCGAGACGGGCTACTACGTGCTGACCTTTGATCGCGGCGGCGGCGACACACGCTTCTGGGTGCGGGAATTCCTCGGCGTAGAGGCCGTGCCCGACGCTGCTTTTTTGACCAATGCATATGCGAAGATGGCGGTATCATTCATCGAGGAGAAAAAGCCAGCCGCTGGCACCGATGACGAGCAGACACCTCCGTGGGAGACCGCCACCGCCGCGCAGGAGGCCCTGCAATACTTCGAGAGCCGCGAAAACTTCGATTTGCAGGAGTTCGAGCGTGAGGTGCTGAAAAATCCAGACACCATCGCACAATTCAATGAGCACCGAGCCCGCATGGAGGAGGAGCAAGGCCAGCCGCTTGAGACCAACTTCGAAATCTCCCAAAAAGACGTCTCCAAAGCGAAAAAACGCATCGCCGCAGTGCTGAAACTCGACACCGGCGTCGAAATCCACGTCAAGCCCGCTTCAGGTGAAGAGCAGCCCGTCATCGAGCGCGGCTACGATGAGAAAAAGCGCATGAAATTCGTCAAAGTCTTCTACAACCGCGATCTCACGGCGGAGTGATCTCAGCACGCTCGACACGCGTGACAGAGCGTGAGCCATCCACCAGTGATTCGATGCGGAACCACTGCGTGTGATCTGGCAGCAGATCCGGGAATAAATCAGCCCACTCCACCACGATGATGCCTGTCTCACTGAGGAAATCATCCCAGCCGATGCCCAGCACCTCCGCCGCACGGTCCATGCGGTAGAAGTCAAAATGAAACACCGGCAACCGCCCATCACGATACTCATGCACCAGCGTAAAAGTCGGACTACTCACCTCCGCCCCGGATGCCATGCCAGCGACGATACCGCGCGTAATCTGCGTCTTGCCCGCTCCTAGCTGGCCACAGAGAGCGATGACATCGCCATCCGCCAGCGTCGCAGCGAGGCGCTCGCCCCATTCCTGGGCAGCATCAGCCGTGGGCAGAATTTCAGAAGCGTGAGTCATCATGTGCTGGTGTGAGCTCAGGCGACCCCATCAGGCCATTTTTCGAGCAAAGAATAACCGATACCGCGATGCGTGACGATGGGATCGAGCCCGCCCTTCACCAGGCGCATACGTGAGCGCAGCGTTTTCACATGCGTGTCGATCGTGCGCTCCATGCTGGCATCAGGCTCCTCGCTACTGGCCTCCATCAGTTGCTCACGGCTGAAGACACGACCAGGATGCGCCGCGAGCGCCTTCAGCATGCGGAATTCGTAGCGAGTGAGCGTCAGCACCGTGCCGAAATACACCGCCTGGCAGCGAATATCATCGATCACCAGCGGCAGAGTGGCTCCTCCACCCGCACCTGGCGGCAGGGGCACGCTCGAGACACGGCGCAGGATTGCCCGCGCCCGCGCTGCCAGCTCACGCGGGCTAAAAGGCTTCACCACATAGTCATCCCCGCCGATTTCCAGCCCCACCACACGGTCCACCTCACCGGAGCGAGCCGTGAGGAAGACAATGGGCAGGCTCTGCGTGCGGCGGATCGTTTTACACACCTCGAACCCCGTCATGTCCGGCAGCCCCACATCCAGAATGACCATCTGAAACTCCTGCACAGCGATTTTCTCCAGCGCATCACGCCCCGTCGCCGCCGTGATCACACTGAAACCATCCGCCTCCAGCGCATACACGATGTTTTCCGCGATCGACGGCTCGTCTTCGACAATGAGGATTTTCGGGGTCATGAGATGGAGGATAGCTGGCGCGGACCAAATGCCAATTTAGCAGCTCGTCATGCTTCTTTTCTTTTGAATCTTTCCAATTGAAGGCAGGCAGCTTCGAGCGAGAGCCTGTGACGGTTGCATGACATTGAGCATCGCGGGTCTCCAATAGGTTTTTCAGCGCTTGCGTGCATGCCGCCGTGGTCATCGACTTCACTTTTCACTTCGCTGGTGCCTTACCCGCTTGCAACTCGGCGCATTGAGCCTCGATAGCCTTTTTAACCGTCATGGAGTAGCCAAAACTTTGGCTAGCCATGATTGTAGCATCTCAGTCCAATTCGAGGGCATCGAGTGTCCCAAGTTAGGGACGTCAACGTATTGAACTTTCGCGCCGCACTGCTTTACGAATTGTACATTCTGATCCGCAACTTGGTGACATAGAGCATCTTCACCTGCGCCGTTTAAAATGAGGTAGTGTTTCCCCGCGAGGTTTGGCTTTGGATGGACCTGATCCAGGCGACAGCCCGCTACCGTCCCTGGGCAAAAGACACAGGAGGCAAGAAACTGGTTTGTGTGCCGAACTGCCAACTCAATTCCCACTTGTCCACCACGAGAAAAACCAACATGAATCAAACGATCATTTTTCGGGGTTGCTCGATCTTTCACTCGATCTAAGGCCTGCATGACGTGTATGTAGTCAGCATCTAGATCATTCGTCCATCCGAAGCTGTATTTGGCCATTGGCTGTGTTCCGCTGATGAATAGGAGAGCGATCTGGAACTGGTCTGCTAATGCTTGAGCGGAAGGCTTTAGGTCAGCTCTGGGTATCATGCGTTCAGGAGTTCCGCCCTGTCCATGCATTAACAGTACAAAAGGCAGTTGAGTTCCTGTTTTGTAGTCTTTGGGCAAAATGAGTATGTCCGTGTGATGCCTGCTCTGCAGCCAAGCCTGCCTAGACTCGATGAGGAACTCCCTAATCTTGGGCCAGCGTGCATCAGCCACCACAGCATTGAAAATAGGTTCTTTCTCAACAAGTCCAGGTTCAACTCCCTCTGCCCAAGCGGCTCTTTGTAGCCAATGTATAGCGGTGTTAGGTGCATTGGACAAAGCGAAGTAAGTCGCCAATTCACCATAACCATAAGTTTCTGGTTTCCGCTCAATCGCCCAGTATAAATATTGCAGAGCAAGTTTTACATTACCTTGCTTTGCGATCGTTTCAGATTGCTTAGCACCTTCAAAAACGGTTTCTGATGTGCGCAAATCGACTCCATTCACGTCATATGGCATGACAATGGGTTCTTTGATGTGGACCGGTTCTTTGGGCCAGTTCAAGCCGTCTATTTCCACCTCAGCAAATAGAGCCAAGAACGGCAGGAACATCCCTATCATAGAGGGCAATAACTTGAATTCGAGTGATGAGCGATATGAAGCCATGGCTGGTAGGGCAATATGGAATTCGATTTTGCAAAAAAAGAGCCTATCCCACAACATTTTTATAGCTGGTGGTCACATGTTGTAGTTGGCCGAACAGTTTTATTCCTCCAACAGAAAAAGGATTCCTTGTGCAACTCTATCATTAACAGCGATGTTTGTCCTCGCGCAAATGTGGAGCCTAAAATGCATGTGCGGATAATCCAAAAGCAGAAACGGCCTTTCTTGGAGTGGTGCGGCATTGGAGTGATGTGCTTTCGCCAGACGGAGCTGGGTGTAGGGCTAGGACGGCTCAAGCACCGCTGAGAGCCCCGGAGGGGCTGTACAGCAGGAGATGGACGGCGAGTTCATGCGGTGATGAATGGCTGGGATCAGTCTCCGTTCATCACCGCCAGCGTATGGAATAAAAGAAGGCAATTTCATGCCTTCAGCGGCGTTTTGACCAGCCTCGATGAAATCCACCCTTCTCACCACACTCCTTCTTTTCACGCTCTCCGCAGCCGCGCAGACTCCGAAAGCTGCCCCTGCTCCGAAACCTGCCAAACCGGCCATTCCCGCCATCAAGTTGCCGCCGCAGCCACCGGATGTCGCCGCGCCGAAGCTCGGGCCCGATGGTAAGCCCAATACGGGCTTCATGGCCTCGCACGAGCGCTTTGTGAAGACCGCAAAGGAAGGCAAGGCGCAGCTCGTCTTCCTCGGGGACAGCATCACCGCAGGCTGGGGTGGTAAGAAAGAGATCTGGGAAAAAGCCTTCGGCAAATATGTGCCTGCGAACTTCGGTATCGGTGGGGACCGCACTCAGCATGTGCTCTGGCGCATCCAGAATGGCGAGCTCGAAAACATCAAACCCAAAGCCGTCGTCATCATGATCGGCACCAACAACGCAGGTGCTGATACGCCTGAAGGCATCGCCAAAGGCATCACCGCCATCGTCGAGACGGTCCGCAGCAAGCAGCCCCAGGCGAAAATCCTGCTTCTCGCCGTCTTTCCCCGTGGTGAAAAGGCCAGCCCCAACGCCAGCCGTGATAAGCTGAAGCAAGTCAACGCGACCATCGCCAAGCTCGATGATGGAAAAAGCATCCACTTCCTGGACATTGGTGCAAAATTTCTCCAGCCTGATGGCAGCCTCACCCGCGAGATCATGCCCGACTTCCTGCATCTCTCCGCCGCGGGCTATCAGATCTGGGCCGACGCCATCTCTGCGAAGCTCGGCGAGCTGATGAAGTGATTCGCCTGCTGAACATCAAACCACCATCACGGAGCGCGAGTGAGTCGGAAAGACCACTCGCGCTTTTTTTAGCTCAGGGGCAAAACCATCACGCGAAATCCAGTAGCACCTTCCCAGCACGCCCGCCCTCCTGCGCACGCGTGATCGCACGGGCGTGATCCCGCCATGGCACGATCTCATCGACGGCTGTCACCAGCTCATTTGCCAAAATCATCTCCGTCAGAGGCTCCAGCACATCATAGAGCTGTGCGCGGCTCACTTGATCGAACCAGCGTGAAACCCACAGGCCACGCAAACTCAGGTTTTTAAAAATAAGGAACTTGTTCGGCACCTTCAGGCTGCGGCGGCTCATCGCGCCATACGTCACGAGACTGCCTTCCGCAGAAAGCAGATCCATCAGCCGCGTCGCACTATCTCCGCCCACCGCATTCGCGGCGAGGCGCAGCGGTGCTTTATCCAGAATGCCTTTTGCCTGTTCTAGCCCTTCATCCGTATCCAAGATGACTTCATCCGCGCCTAGCGCCTTGAGCTCATCCACCAGCTCCGCCCGCCGCACAAAATTCAGCGTTCGCAGGCCAAAGCGCTTCGCGATCTGGATCAAGGCGCGGCCCACACCGCTATTGGCCGCATTTTGGGCCACCCAGGCACCTTTTTCGAGTGTGGTGAAATCTTGGAGCAGCAGCCATGCCGTCACCGGATTCACTCGCAGCATCGCCGCCTGCACGCGGTCGATCTGCGGCGGCAGCTTCGCAAATGCATGCTCCGGTGCCGTGAGATGCTGTGCCCAGCAGCCCGTGCCCAGAAGTGGGATCACCACATCCCCAGGGGCCAGTGAACTCACCTCTGGCCCCACGCACTCCACCTCACCGCAGCCCTCGATACCAGGGATACACGGTGGCACCGCCGCACGGCCATAAGTGCCTTCGATGAAGTTCAGATCCGCCGGATTCACCGATGCATAGCGCATCTTCACACGCACCTCATGCCCCTGCGGCGCAGGTGTCTCGCGTTCGGCTGCTTCGAGCACCAGCGCCGGATTCCCAGCATGGGTGAATTGCAAATAACCAGATGATTTTCTGTCCATAGCACACGCAGCATGCAGCGGAGCACGCCGAGCATCCAGCAGATTCCAAGCAAGATGCCACCACACGCCATTGCATCCTCCTCCGAAGCAGCTCAAGATCGCCCCATCATGGAATTGCGCCACTTACGCTACTTTCAGGCCGTCGCGGAAGAACTCAGCTTCTCCCGCGCTGCCCGGCGGCTACGCATCGCCCAGCCAGCTCTCAGCCGTGCGGTGCAGGAGATGGAGCGTGAGCTAGGCACCCAGCTCATCGAGCGTGAGCGCCGCGCTCCACGCCTCACACCCGCAGGTGCCGTGCTCCTGCATGAGACCGCCGTACTCATCGAGCGCTTTGAGGACGCCATACGCCGCGTGAAACGCACCGCGAAAGGTGAAGAAGGTGAGCTGCGCCTCGGCTACATCGGTCCTCCCACGCGTTTATTCCTCGCTCGCTTGCTCAAAGAATACCAGAGCCGCTTCCCACGCGTCACCGTCATTTTAGAAGAGCGTACACCCGAGCGAGTGTGGGAAATGGTCTTCAAGGGCAGGCTCTCCGTCGGCTTGACCCGCCCCGTGCTCGCCCATGAGGCTCTGGGGCTGCAAACGCTCCTGCTCCGCGAGGAAAAATTCTGCGCCGCCGTGCCGAAGGACCATCCCTGGACACAAATGGCCTCGATCCCGTGGAAAAAGCTCGCCAGCGAGCCCCTCATCATCCTCGCTCGTCGAGAAGGTGCTGGCTCCCACGATGCCATCCACGCCGCCTGTGATGCCGCTGGCTTCTCACCACGTCTCAAGCACACGCCCAGCCTCATCGGCACCATTTTGCAATACGTCGAGTCCGGTGCCGGCATCGGCATCGTGCCAGAAAGCACGCAGAGCAAAAACATCGCCCTCATTCCCCTCAAGCCACAGATCACCATCCCCCTCGTCATGGTCTGGGCTAAAGAAGGTGATGATCCCGCCGTCGCCGCCTTTCGCCAGCTCGTGAAGGAATGGCTGCGCAGTGGTCGTCTTTGGGAGTGATCCCATGAAACGCCTCTTCCTGCTCCTGCTAGCCCTCGCATCTCCGACTCACGCAGAATGGCGTGTGGCCACCGACTTCGAGGGCGGGAATGCCGAGGTCGTCACTCTCGATGAAGCACGCGGCATCCTCCGCATCATGCCTGCATTACGCACAGGCCGTGGCTGGCCATGTTGGTGGTATTTTCGACTCGATGGCCTCCAGCCCGGCCAACAGCTCACGCTCGAAGTGCAGGCTCAAACCCGCGAATTCCGGCCTGGCACGATTTTGAATGCCTCATGGTGCCAGCCCGATCTCGCCGCCATCAGTCATGATGGCCAGGTCTGGGCTCAATCTGCTCAATCTGAGCGCACGCCCGAAAAAGTGGCCATCTACCGACTCAAAGCCGCCGGAACAAGCCTCTGGGCCGCGTGGGGACCACCCTTTCTCCCGAGTCATGCTGAGAAACTGCTCGCCGAAATCGACACACGCCTCGGGGACGCTGCCGAGCGCTTCGAGCTGGCCAAAACACGCGAGGGGCGCAGCGTTCACGGCATCCGCATCGGCGCAGTCGATGCAGATCGACAAGTCTGGGTCAACGCACGCCAACATGCCTGGGAGGCTGGTGGTGCATGGGTGGGCCGCGGCTTCATCGACTGGATCTCTGGCAAAGATGCCGCCGCTCAGTCACTGCGCCAGCGCTGCTGCATTCACTACATACCCATCATGGATGTGGACAACGTCGCTCTGGGGGCTGGTGGCAAAGAAGCCATCCCCCAAGACCACAATCGCGACTGGTCCACCGCTCCGCACTATCCAGAAGTCGCCGCAGCACAGAAGCGCATCCTCGCCATCGAGGCCCAGCACGGGCTCGATGTCTTCCTGGACTTGCACAATCCCGGCGCAGGTGATCGTGTCCCGTTCTTCTTTGGTCCATTTGGATTTGAAAGCCTCAGCGCACTCCGCCGGGAGAATTATCAGCGCTGGATCGAGCTCGCCGCCGCGCACATCACCAGCCCTATGCGTGTCGATCCACGCTACCGCTTTGCCACCTACGTAAAGACCGAGGAAGAACGCGGACGCATGAGCAGCGGTTGGGCACGTGCACATACCAGCGAGTCCAGCATCTCCATCACCCTCGAAACTGCCTGGAACAATCCTCATGGCAACTCAGCAGGCTACATCACCGTCGGCACCCAGCTCGCACAGGCTCTAGCGGCCTATCTGGATGGAAAATGAGGCGATCCTACAGCCCCATGCCCGAATCCGCTACGGGAGCCGCAGATTCATGACAAGCAGGGAAGGGGACCTGGGTTTACGATTCCTTTGCCCATCGAAATGGCACCACTGAATGCGGTGGAGCACGTCACGGAGCACGCCAAGAGGCCTGCATGAGCTTTTCCAGTTCTGCGACGATTTCGGGCTTTTCAGCGGCGAGGTTGCTTTCCTCACCGATGTCTGTTTCTAGGTTGAAGAGCAGTTTTTCGAGCTTTTTGGCCTTCGGGGCTGCTTTGGCATTTTTCGCGTTTTTTTGCCCGATGCCCGTATGGAGGTGGATGAGCTTCCAGGGCCATTTCAAAACCGCTTTTTTGCCACCTTGCTCGTTAAAATCCCAAAAGAGGTGCGAATGGACACGCTGCTCACCCGCTCCGAGCAAGGTCGGCGCATAGGAAAGACCATCCGTCTCTGCTTTCAGCTCCGCACCACTGAGTTCTGCCACCGTCGGCAGCAGGTCCTGGAAGCCGGAGACGTGCTCACTGACGCTGCCCGCCTTCACCTTCCCAGGCCACCACGCGATCAGCGGCACGCGGATGCCGCCATCGGTCATGTCACGCTTGGTGCCTTTGAAGCTGCCGTTGCTATCAAAAAAGTCGCTGTCATGTCCGCCCTCATGATGCGGGCCATTGTCACTGGAGAAAAGCACCAACGTATTCTCTGCTAGGCCCAGCTCACGCAACCGCGCCGTGATGCGACCGACTTCATTATCGAGGAAGCGCACGAGGCTGGCAAAACCCTTCTCCGCAGCGGGCCAATCCTTTGCGGCGAACTCACCGTAGTCGGGGCACTCCATGCCGTGCCCTAGTGGTGAGGACTTGCCAGCCTCATTGTTCGTGTGCGGTACATTCAGTGCATAGTAGAGGAAAAAGGGCGTGCTCTTGGCCGCTGCACGCTCACCGAGGTAGCGCTGCACATCGTCAGAGAGGAGTTGTGGCACCCAGGCTTTCCGCCCATCCAGCGGTGCCACGCCCGTGCCAGAGAAATCGGTGCCCGCATAGTCCTGCACGTTCTTGAACGAGCCCTCGATCACCGTGTTCGGCAGATCGACGACCACCCCATTTCTCATCAGCCCCTTCGTATAAAAATTATGCGCATGGCTGGTGCCCACGTAGCCAAAGAATTCCATGAAACCCTTTCGCTCCGGGTCATTGAGTGGCAGCGGCTTGCCGAGTCCGAATTTCCCAATGCAAGCCGTGTGGTAGCCTGCTTTTTTGAGCAGAGAAGGCACCGTCACATCACCATCGGGGACGATCCACGGATCATTCCCCCGCACTCGGCAGTGACCGGTGTGCAGACCCGTCATCAGCACGCAGCGAGACGGCGCACACACCGTGCTACCCGCGTAATGCCGCGTAAAACGCATGCCCTCTACCGCCATGCGGTCCAGATGCGGCGTCGTCAGCATCTTCTGTCCATAACACCCCAGATCGCCATAGCCCAAATCATCCACGAGGATGAAAACGACATTCGGCTTCTGGGCTGCTGGGGCCAAGACAGAGAACAGGAGGGAAACGAGCAGGGAGAGAAAAGGCTTCATCACAGACTCATCCAAACGCCTCCTGTGCTGCGATCATTCGCGATTCTCACTGAGCCCTGCCCACCTGCTCGCCCATCTTTGCATACACCTCACGGCCTGCGGCACTGTGCTCGATCAGATCCGCGTCAAACCGTGCACGACCTGGCTCAAACAGCGTGATGAAGCAGGAGCCCCCGAAGCGGAAGTAGCCCTTCTCATCCCCTTTGGCGATCTGGCTCCCTGGAGTGAACGTCTGCACGATGGAGCCCACACACGTCGCACCCACCTCCAGCAGCAGCACATCGCCTAGCTCGGCCGTGCGCAGGAGGGTGATCTCACGCTGATTCTCCCACAGGATCGAAGGCCGTCTGCGCAAGGCGATAGGGCTCACTGAATACAGCGGGCCATTCACCACCCGTGCCGCTCCCGGCATCCCTGAGAACGGAAAATGAAAGCGGTGATAGTCTACCGGGCACAGCCGTGAAATCAACATGCCACCCCGTGCAAAACGCGCCGCCAGCGCGGCATCCCCCAGCAGCGCAGGCAGATCAAAGCGCACCCCTTTGATGAAAAAATCATCACAGGCCGCGATGTCTGGCAGCACTAGATGACGTCCATCCGCCGGAAAGGTGATCACATCCGCCCCCGCAGCGATGGGCCGTGCGGTGGGCTTCAGCTTGCGGTAAAAGAAGTCATTGAAGGTCGCGTAGCTCTCTGGCGCAGCCGCCAGCTCCGTGACGTCCGTGCCGTACTGGGAGATGAAGGGCATCACCTTGGCCCGGCTCGCTGGGGCATCCATGCGGCTGCCATACCAGCTTGAGAAAAGCTTCCGCTTCACCAGCGCATGCAGCGGCAGTGCTCCCAGAGGATGCTCATACACGAAGCGCAGAAAACCTTCGCCATACACCTGCTCGGTTTCGATGCGGCGGTGGGCGCGGTGATAAAAAGTAATGGGCTCAGCAGGCATGGGCGGCGCATTTTGCCGCACAGATGCCACTTTGCCACCTCGGCGGATGGCATTCTCTCATTTCTTCTCTTCCTTGAGCTTCCCTTTATCCTCCAGCGTGTGCTTGAATTTCTCTGCCTTCGGCGTCACCACGCCACGGACGTAGCCTTGGTTCGGATTCCGCTCCTGGAAGTTCTGATGATACTCCTCGGCGGGATAAAACTTCTTCAGGGCCACGATCTCGGTCGCGATGGGATCTTTGAATTTCCCCTTCGCAGCGGCCTTCGATGCCTCCGCCACTTTTTGCTGCTCAGGACTGGTGTAGAGAATGATGGAGCGATACTGCGTGCCGTAGTCATTGCCCTGATACGGCGTGCCAGCAGGCAGGAACTTGCCGTGCTTCTCCATCGGCTCCTTGGTCACACTGGTCGGATCATGCGCCTCCCAGAAGAGCTCGACGATTTCCTTGTAGCTCGTCACCGCCGGATCGAACTCGATCTCGATCACCTCCGCGTGCCCGGTCTCGCCCGTGCAGATGTCTTCATAGGTCGGATTGACCGTTTTGCCGCCCGAGTAGCCGCTGACGACTTTTTTCACGCCCTTGAGCATGAGATACTGCGCCTCGACGCACCAGAAGCAGCCGCCGCCGATGTAGGCTTTCTCGGTCTTGGCGGCTGGGGTGTCGGCGGCAGATATAGGTAGGCTCATGGCGGCAAAGGTGAGGAGAGTGAGGAGTTGAGCGAGGATTTTCATGACGTGGGCAAAAGATCGAACAAGATGCGTGTCCTAAGACGCCAAACTTTCGCCAGAATTCCCTCCAAATGGCAAAAAAAGCGCAACCTGTCCCCTTTGCCGCGCCGTGATCGGTGGCTAATCCACGTTTATCCCTGCCCGTGTCTCGTTTTTTTCATCAGTCTGCTCCTCTTCAGTGGCTCCGCTTTGGCAGCAGAGCCGCTGACGCTCGACTTTAACCGCTACATGGAGGGGAAATACATCTTCGAGCGCAACTGCATCGTCTGCCACGGCCCGCGTGGCGATGGCAAAGGCGAGATGGCACCCACGCTGAGTCCGCGCCCGCGCTCCTTTCGCGAAGGCATGTTCAAATTCCGCACCACGCCCTTCGGCAGCCTGCCCACGGATGATGATCTGCGCCACACCATCAAGCACGGCCTCACCGGCACCGCGATGGGCATGTTCAGCCAGCTTTCCGACGAGGATGTCACCAACGTCATCGAATACGTGAAGTCTTTCTCCCGCCGCTGGCGCAAAGCGGAGAACTACGCCGAGCCACTGACCTTTCCCGCTCCGCCCGCTTGGCTGGAGGATGCGAAGACAAAGGCCGCGCATGCCGAAAAAGGCAAAGCGCTCTTCACCGCGAACTGCTCCGCCTGCCACGGCCCCACCGCCGATGGCAAAGGCGTGGCCGTGCCCACTCTGAAGGACATCTGGGAGCTGCCTGCACGTCCCAGTGACCTACGCCAGCCGCATCTGCGCTGCGGCGATCGCCCGCAGGACATCTACCGCGTGCTCACCACCGGCCTGAACGGCACCCCGATGGTCAGCTTTGACACTGTGCTCACCCCCGAGCAGCGCTGGGATATCATCGCCTGGCTTTTCACCCAAAAACTCCCCGACATGCCCACGCTCGGCAATGCGCCACCGCGTGAAGTCGTGAACTCCGCCGCCAAACCGTCCACCAAGGACAAAGCGGCCCCCTGAGTCGATCAGGCGAGGGATTCGATCAATCGGCGCAAATTCTCGCGTGCACGATCTTCGAGTCGTTCGCGGAAAAAAGCCGTCTGGAAGAGCTTTCCGCGCTCCAGGAAGCCACGAAGGATTTCCGCCCTTTTTTCGCGATACAGCGCCTCCGGCACCCAGGCGTATTCTGCGCGGATTTGCCGCTCAAACTCATCAAAACGGCTCCTTTCCGCGCCGAGGATCGCCAAATCGATGTCCACCATCCACAGCTCATCCTCACATTCAGCACGGTGAGTCCGTGTGACGAGGATCATACGCCGCACTTCATTCGCCAGAGTCGCATCGAGGCACTCGCAGGCCATTTCCGCACTGCGTTCTTCATTATCCGCCGCACGCGGATCATAGACCGCGTCATGAAACCAAAGCGCCAACTCGACCGCATCGCGATTCGGCATTTGTACCTCTTCCTGCACACGATCCAGCCACCCCAAGCACTCGGCGAGATGCTGCAACGCATGATACGCCCTCTGCGGCTCCTGCCACGCCTCCATCAACCGCGCATGTACCGCCGCCGCATCACGCAAGCCTGGTAGGCGTTGGAAGTGCTCGAAGTCGGTTCTCATGACGCGGTCATGTTGAGGCAAATACGCACGGCATCAAGTCTCGTGAATACATTGAAAGACTCACGCAAAGGCGCAAAGCCGCAAAGGCCAGAAAACCTCAGGGAACTTTGCGTCTTTGCGCCTTTGCGTGAGCCATCCTGAGGCTTTTTATTTTCACAACGAGGGGCGCAATCAGCAACTCTACATCATTGATCCGCTCCCCTGCTCGGTTTAGAGGGCGCGGCATGAAAGCTCTCTCCGCGCTGATTTCGCTGTCGGCACTCGTCCAGGCCGCAGCGCAGCCGAATTCCTTCACCATGCCCACCGCACCCGTCGCTGAACAACGTCCGCACTCTTTCACGCATCATGGCATCACCATCGACGATCCGTGGCACTGGCTGCGTGATCCGAAGTATCCGAAGGTCACGGACAAAGCCGTGCTCGGCTACTTGAAGGCCGAAAATAGCTACTTTGAGGCGCACATGGCCGCGCAGAAGCCGCTGGTGGAAAAGCTCTTCGAGGAAATGAAGGGCCGCATCCAGGAAGACGATAGCAGCGTGCCACAAAAGGACGGCGATTGGATTTACTGGTCCACTTTCACCAAAGGCTCGCAGTATCGTCGTCACTACCGTAAACTGGCGACTGGGGGCGAAGAGATGCTCATTCTCGATCAAAACGACCTCGCGAAGGGCAAGGAGTACTTCCGTCTCGGCGACCTCGTCATCAGCCCAAACGGAAAGCTCATGGCGTATGCGTATGACGACGACGGCTCGGAGCGCTTCGCGGTGCATTTCCGCGATCTCACGACGGGCAAAGACCTGCCAGATGTGATCCCCGGCACGCTTTCCAGCCTCGTGTGGACCTCCGACAGTGCGGGACTCGTCTTTGGTTATGCGAACGACAACTGGCGCACGGACAACATCCACTACCACCGCCTCGGCGATGACGTGAAGAAGGCCAAACAGCTCTACAAAGAGCCGGACATCGGTTTTAGCTGCGATGTGGACCTCAGCGTGCAGGAGGACTGGATCATCCTCGGCACGGGCGATCAGGTGACGAGCGAGGTAAGACTCATCCCAGCCGCGAATCCACTCGCCGAGCCCATCCTCATCAGTCCGCGCAAAGTCGGCCGCGAATACGATGTCGATGTGCGTGATGGCGTGCTCTACATCCACACAAACGACGAGCATGTGAACTTCCGCATCGCCACCGCGTCGCTAGAGAAGCCCGGCGAATGGAAAACGCTCATCGCAGGCTCCGATCGGCATTATTTGACCGACATCGGCCTCTTCAAAGATTTCTTCGTCACCGAAGGCCGCATCGACGGACTCGACCAGATCGAGATTCGCCGCTACGACGAGCCTTTGAAGCCCGAGCGCATTGTTTTCCCCGAATCGAGCTACACCGCCGGTCTCGGTGCCAATCCCGAATACGCCGTGACGAAGCTGCGCATCGACTACGAGTCCATGGTGACGCCCAGCACCGATTACGACTACCACATCGCCGAGAAGCGCCTGGAGACGCTGAAGGTGCAGCAGATCCCCAGCGGCTACGACGCCAGCCAGTATCAAACCGAGCGTATCATGATCCAGGCTCGCGATGGCGTGCAGGTGCCCGTTTCCATCCTCACGAAGAAGGGCTTCAAAAAAGACGGCAGCCAGCCGCTGCACCTCTACGCCTACGGAGCCTACGGCATGGCCACACCGCCGGATTTCTCCACCACACGCCTCTCGCTCGTGGATCGCGGCTTCGCCTATGCCATCGCCCACATCCGCGGTGGTGATGACATGGGCTACCAGTGGTATCTCGACGGCAAGCTGCAAAAGCGCACGAACACCTTCAACGACTTCGTCGATGCCGCCCGTGGCCTCATCGAGCGGGGTTTCACATCCAAGGGCCGCATCACCGCCAGCGGTGGCAGCGCCGGTGGCGAGCTCATGGGCGCGGTCGCCAATCAAGCGCCGGAGCTTTTTGGTGCCATCGTCGCCCACGTGGCCTTTGTCGATGTGCTGAACACGATGCTTGATGAGGAACTGCCGCTCACGCCCGGCGAGTGGCCCGAGTGGGGCAATCCCATCACGGACAAAGCCGCGTTCGAGTTCATCCGCAGCTACAGCCCGTATGACAACGTGACGGCCAAAGCCTATCCGCCCATGCTCTTCACCGCCGGATTGAACGATCCCCGCGTCACCTACTGGGAACCCGCCAAAATGGTCGCCAAACTGCGTGCGATGAAGACCGACAAAAACCTGCTGCTCCTGAAAACCAACATGGGAGCCGGTCACGGCGGCAAATCCGGCCGCTACGAGCACCTGCACGAGGTCGCGGAGGAAATGGCCTTCATCCTCTGGCAGATGGGCGTGGAGAAGTGAATCGCTGCCTCAAACCTCGTCCGCCGAAGGATCGAAGGGCTTGTTGAACTTTGGTCCGCGTTCGCCGCCGTAGGTTTCGCGAAGGTATTCATCGCCCTCGCTTTTCGTCCGCCGGATGTTCTTCGGTGCCACGAGATTCCCCACGCGCCGCCGCTCAGCGCGGCCCGCCTGCCATTGCTCCCAGGTCCAACGCCGGTCGGGTTTGATGGTTAGTGTCGTGGGTGTCATGCGGCTAGAAGTAGCTCAAATGGTAGATTTTGCCAGTTCTGCTTCGACCTCGGTTTTGAAGGCCTCAAAAACAGCCAAGCAGTTGAACTTGGGGCAGGCAGCGATCTTTCGAGTCTCTTCCCAGTCGATGGGCACATGACCGAGAAGCACCGCCGTCATGAGTTTCTTGGCGCAGTCATCATCTTTCTCGTCATAGCCACTGCAATAGCATCGCGCAGCATACACTCGTCCCACGAGCGCATCTTCGACGGGAATCAGCGTCACCTCTCCAACCATCGTCTCAAGCACCACCAAATCCGTATCCGCCCTGTAGTCGATCTCCCCCAGCAGGTCGATCCACAGGCCCTCGATGCCCCAGCTTTTGGCTCCACCGTGGCATTTCACGCCGGGGATCTGGCGCATGATTTCCTCTTTCTGCTCCTCCGTCGGCTGCGGCCAGCCGGTCCAGCAAATGTCAGTGTCGCCGGACATATAAGCACCGTCTGTGTAGAACTCGATGGCTGAGCCACCGACCACGACCGGCTCAAAGCCTCGCTCGCGAAACAACTCCGACACCAGCCCGGCCAGCAGCAGGGCTTTGGCGTTCAAATCCGTCTCCTGGCGGATCAATTCGAGTGCAGCAGTGATTTCAGCCGTCGTCATGCCCCGAGAATACCTCTGATACGCCTTTCCGCCAATGGACACATCGCAGAGCACAAATCCGGCATGAAATCTGCCCCAGCATGTGCGTAGTCATCAGCCCCCATGCGCCGTTTTGCCGTCTTTTTCATTTCTTCTGTCCTTTTTGCCCTTCCTGCTCGCTCTGCTGATTGGAAGGTCGTCGAGCCTATGCTCGCGGCCAAGTGCTACGGATGCCATGGAGGTGAAAAAACCAAGGGTGAGGTCGATTTGAAGGTGCTGGCCGCTAATCCTGACATGCCGGCGAATTTTAAGCTCTGGGCCGATGTGAAGGACACCATCGACAACGGTGACATGCCGCCGCGAAAGGCGAAGCAGCTCTCGCCGGAGGAAAAAGCGGGCATCACCGGCTGGGTGCAGCATTCGCTGGATCTGCTGGCGGAGGCGAAATCCGGCGATCCTGGTCCGGTGACGATGCGCCGTCTCACGAATGCGGAGTATGATTACACGATCCGTGACCTCACGGGCCGCGATTATGCCCTAGCTAAAGAATTCCAGACCGATGGCGGCGGCGGCGAGGGCTTCACCAACACCGGCGACGTGCTTTTCATGAGCCCGGCGGCCATCGACAAGTATTTCGCAGCGGCACGCAAACTCGCGGACTACGCCACGATCATGCCGGGCACCGGCATCGTCTTTCATCCGAGCCGCATCGGCCTGCGCGGGCCGGAGCAGGTGAAGGCGCAGGCTCAGCAGGGTCTGTATGTCTGGCTTCAACAAAAGGCCGCACCGCATTTGCCGACGGATGATCAGCCGCTGCGTGAGGCCGATTACATGCACGCTTGCTGGAAGCATCAGCATCAAAAAGTGCCGCTGGAGCAGCTCGCGAAGGACATGAAGCTCAATATCTACTTCCTCGCGAACTGGTGGAAGCACCTGAACAACACCGAGCCGAAATCACGCTTCCTCGACCTCACTCGCGTGCCCTGGCGTGCCTTGCCTGCGGATGAAAAGGTCGCCCTCGGCATCATCCAGACCATCGCGGCGGATCGCCAGTCTTGGAACAATCCCAAACGCCCCGGTGAAGGCCCGCAGCGCTGGCAGCAGGACAGCGACGGCATCCGCCCGTATCCGATGCAGACCTCCGTGAATGGCAAAACACACGTCCACCTCTGCTTTGGCGACACCGCCGATGGCAACAAGGGCGACGTCGCCCTCGTGACCTACATCGAGGTCAGCGTCGGCAAGCAGAAGCTCAATTACTTCCACTGGCTCACCAAGACGCTCGACGAAAAGAAGAAGCTGGCCGCCGCCAATCCACCGCCGCCAAATCTCGACGTGCTGAAGGCCCGCATTGCCGAGTTGGAGAAGATGCGTGCCGCCTATGGCAAGCATCCGCAGCCCGGCCGCACCATCGAGCCGCAGGTGCTCGCCTTTGCCGCGCCTACCGTTTTCACCCTGCCGCTGCCGGAAGGCGCACACTGGCTGAAGGTGGACACACGCCTCGACATGGAAAACCCCGAGGTCGAAAACGCCACCATCCAGTGGGCACTCAGCACCGACAAGCCACGCGAAGTGACGAAGGTCATGTCCGGTGTGGTCACCGTCTGGAAACGCGGCACCAAAGCCGCGCAACAGACCATGGGAGAGTTCAACTCCATGAAGCAGGCCTTTGCGGACATGTTTGAGCGACGCCTCGAAATCGTGGCAGAGAACATGCACCGCCGCTCACCCGGTCTCGGCGTCTATTATTACTACGACGAGCAACTCGGCGAACTCCTCGGCCAGAGGGACAGGGACATGCTCGTCGCGATGAAGAAAGACTGGCGTCTCGTGCTCAACCCGAACGCCAACAAACAGATTCAGGGCGAGTTCGACGGCTCCCTGCTCTGGCATTTGCACGAGTTCGCCAAGAAAGCTTGGCGCAGGCCCATCAGCGAGGACGAGATCAAAAAACTCGACGCTCTCTACTTCGCCAGCCGTGCGAAGGAACTCGACCGTGAGTCCTCCGCGCGTGAAGTCCTCGTGCGCATGCTCGTCTCGCCCAATTTCCTCTTCAAAGCCGAGACGCTGCCGCAGGTCGTCGATGTGAAGACCACCGAGGTGCCGCTGAATGCGCACGAGTTGGCCTCACGCCTCAGCTACTTCCTCTGGGCATCCTTGCCCGACTGGCAACTCCGCAAAGCCGCCGATGACGGCAGCTTGCTGAAGCCCGAAGTGCTCGCCGCACAAACCCAGCGCATGCTGCGTGATCCGAAAGCCTCCGCTTTGGCCAAAGAGTTCGCCGGCCAGTGGCTGAAGTTCAACGGCTTCGACGAGAAGAGCACCGTCGATGAAAAAAAGTTCCCGCAGTTCACGCCCGAGTTGCGAAACGACATGCTGCGTGAGGCTGTGGAGTTCTTCACCCATCTCGTCCGCGATGACCGCAACGTCTCCGACATCATCGGCGGCGACTACACCTTCATCAACGAACGCCTCGCCAAGCACTACGGCATCCCCGGCGTCACCGGCGGCGACTTCCGCGAGGTCAAAGCCGCGCAGCAAAACCGTGGCGGCCTCCTCGGCATGGGCGCCATCTTGACGAAGACCTCCCGCCCGCACCGCACCAGCCCGGTGGTGCGCGGTGACTACCTGTATCAAGTCGTCCTCGGTTTCAGCAGCCCGCCGCCGCCGCCGAACGTCCCCGAACTCAAAGAAACCAGCAAGCCCTCCTCCCTGCGCGAGGCCCTCATGCAGCATCGCACCGACTCCGCCTGCGCCGTCTGCCATGAGCGCATCGACCCGCTCGGCTTCGCGCTGGAGAGCTACGACCCCATCGGCCGCTTCCGCCCCACCGATGAAGCTGGCGGCAAAATCGACGATACTGGCGAAATGATGGATGGCACCAAGTTCACCGGCCTCCCCGGCCTCCGCGATTACCTCAAAAAGAACGAGCCCCAGTTCCTCACCCAATTCACTCGCAAACTCCTCGGCTACGCCTTGGGACGCCAGACATTGCCCAGTGACAAAAAACTCCTCCAGCAGATGCAGGCCTCGCTGAAAGCGAATGGCGGCAAGTTTTCGGCTGCCGTGCTGGAGATCGTGAAGAGCAGGCAGTTCCTCAATCGACGTGCGGAACCGAGTGTGGTATCGAATTGAGCATGTGGACACGCCAGCTTCCCTTCTGTGCCCTCGCCAGCCACCACCCTCGAATCAGCCTCAGCGAAAGTACTCCAGCGCTTTAGCGCGAAAAGCGTGGCAGGCCAAATCGCCATTCTCCTGCGAATAGTCGGTGACGAGCTCAAGCTCTGGACTACTTTGTTGTCGTAAAGTTACATTTCATGGACTTTCTACCATCCAAAGATTTGGAGGACTTCATCACCTTAGAAGTACTTCGAGACGAGATTGATCAGATGATGTCCGAGGGACATCGATTCGATGTCGCTATCACTTTCGTCGCAGATAAACAGTGGCGAGACAGCGTTAGCCTTGGCACCACTCGCAGAGCCATGCCTGCAACTTTGATTGTTCGATGTCGGAGACCAGACTTGGGTGGCTGGTGCGATTTAGAGTGTGATTTCATCTCCAATTCCGACACATCATCGACAACAAGGCTTTCTTGGAAGCTCACCGCGTGCGTCCGCAAAGACGAGAAGGGCTACTATCTGACTCGTCGCCAGTTTTTGCCTCTGAGTGAGGCTACAAAAGAGAGTGCATGAAAATCTCCTGTCCTCTGCCCCACTGCGGCAGAGGACCGGCGGCCCCGAACTTCACGAGGCTCTCTGACTGTTAAAACTCACTCTGCGTCCTCGAGCAGCACATCGACGGCGACTTATTTTGGGAGCGGTTCCATGGTGCCATGATCACGCCGTGCAAGGGGCTGACGTCGTCGAAGTCAAGGCACCGGGCAGATCCATCGCTTCTTAATCCAATGCACGCCTGTCGAGGATGGCCTGCCTTTGCAGCAGATTCAGATCGCTATTGAACTGTAACAGCCAGGCCGTTGTGCGTCCGACACCCGTGATTCCTAGGATGCGTGCTCCAACTCGGCGAAAATGGTCTTCCCAGCGGTCCTTGCGTGGATCAAAGAGCCTCACTGGTTGGTTTGTATCCGGGTCCAGGCTGAAAAGGTTGGTGCCCTTGTGCAGATTGCAGCCGGAACAGGCTAGAGCGAGGTTTTCCTCTATCGTGGGACCTCGGTGCTGCTTTGCCACGATGTGCTCAATGTGAAAAGCAGCGTCGATTTCATCCTGCATCCTCAGACGGCAGTATTCGCAGCGCCAAAGCGCACGCTCTCGAATCCGATCTCGTAGCTTCCGATCCAAATCAGGCGGCCTTGAGGTTTTGCAGAAAGGCTCCTGCCTTCAAGCGAAGCACCGACATCAGTTTGGACGAATGAATCAGCGCCTCATACTCGCTTCGCTCCACGGCGCTTAGAGTGCCTTCGCTCGATTTTGCACCAAGCTCCTCCATACGGGAAATTCGCTCGGAATTGGGCGGCATGTTCACCAGCCGCCGCGCACCTTCCACCGTGAAAATGGGCTCGGCGGGATTCAACGCCTGTTCGAGATCGGCAAATGCATTCGTCATCACAGGATCAAAATGCCACAAGGCGGCTATCGTGGCAAGCTTTCCGCTCATTCGGCTGTTCTCACCTCCCCCCCCACTCACTGCATGCTAGGCTGAAAGGACTCTGGTTGTCCTTGGAACAGGGAAAGCACCTCACCAGCGAGGTAGAGGCTGCCGCAGATGAGGGCGGGGGTTTTGTCGGCGATGGCTCGGAGGGCGTGCGTCGGGCTGGGATGCTCAAAAATGGGTGTTTCGGCGGTGGGGAGGCTTTGGCGCACCTCGGCGGTGCTGAGTGCACGCGGGGAATCAAAGGCGGTGAGATGCCACTCGGCGCAGATGGGCGCTAGCTCGTGCAGGACGGCCTGGATGTCTTTCCCCGCGACGGCTCCGAAGACGAGGGCGGCTTTTTGATCGCCAAATGCTGCCCGCCAGGCAGCGGCGAGGGCCTGCGCGGAGTCGGGGTTGTGTGCTCCGTCAAGGATGAGGCCGGGGCGTAGGGTTTGGAAGCGTGCAGGCCAATCAACGTGCTGCAGGCCGTCGGCGATGGCGCTTTCGGAAAGTGTGAGCCCGGTGGCCTGGAGTGCGGCGAGGGCGAGTGCGGCGTTCCACTGCTGATGTGGGCCGTGCAGGCCGAGAGGATGCGTGCAGGGCTGCTGCACGCGGATGAGCTGCGAGCCCTGCTGCGCGGCGACGCGGGTGATGACCGCCATCGCCTCCGCACTCTGCGGGGCGGTGACGACGGGGATGCCGGGCTTGATGATGCCGGCTTTTTCTGCGGCGATTTTTTCCAGGGTATCGCCGAGGAACTGCATGTGATCCCAGCCGATGGGCGTGAGGACGCTGACGATGGGGGCGGCGGCATTGGTGGCATCCAATCGGCCTCCGAGGCCTGTTTCGAGCACGATCCACTCGTTTTCACGCTGGCTGAACCAATCGAGCGCGAGAGCGAGCGCGAGCTCGAAGAAGGTGGGGTGCGGCTCCCAGTGCTGCACATGCTGGCGGAGGCGGCAGAGGCCGGATTCGATCTCGGCATCGCTGATGCAGCGCTGGGTGTCCCTGATGCGCTCGCGGAAATGGATGAGGTGCGGTGAGGTGAAGAGGCCTGCGCTGTGCCCTGCGGCTTTCAGGATGGAGTGGATGAAGGCACTCGTGCTGCCTTTGCCATTGGTCCCGGCGATGTGGATGATTTTTTGGCCCGCAGCGGGCAGACGTAGCTCGGTGAGCAGGCGGTGGACGCCGTCGAGGCCTAGCTTGATGCCGAAGAGCTGTGTGGAGTAGAGCCAGTCGAGGGCGGAGGGCATGAGGAAGAAAGCGCTCACAGAAGTCTGGAAACGAGGCGCTGAAAACTGAAATCTGAGCTGTGTGCGATGTGTGCGCGGCGAGATTCTGGGGATGGGCGTTGCCAGTTCTCATTCTCAGCCTAGCATCCGCGCCGCACTCGCATGACTTCTGTTTTAAAATCTCTGGGCCTCGTCGCTGATCCTACGCGGGTGCGGCTGCTGCTGCTGCTAAGGCGTGAGGAGCTGAGTGTGGCAGAGCTCCAGGAGATCATGGCGCTGCCGCAGTCCAATATCTCTGCGCAGCTCGCGAAGCTCCAGGCTGCGGGGCTGATCCATGTGCGCCGCAGCGGAAAAAACCGTCTTTACCGGCTGAGTACAGCCACGGAAAAGGAAAAAACGGCGCAGCAGCACCTGATGGCGCTGATCGAGGCCGCTGGTGCGGAAATGCGGGAGACGGCGAAGGATCTTACGGCACTGCGGATCGTGCTGCAAAAGCGTGCGCGGTCTGCGCAGGCGTATTTTGATGCGCTAGCAGGGAAATTCGGTCGTCACTACATCCCTGGCCGCTCGTGGAAGGGGCTGGGGGAGATGCTTCTCAAACTGATGCCGCCGCTGGTCATCGCGGATTTGGGCGCGGGTGAGGGCACGCTCTCCCAACTGCTGGCGCAGCGTGCGCAAAAAGTGATCGCGGTGGATAGCAGTCACAAAATGGTGGCCTATGGGGCGGAGCTGGCCAAAAAGCACGGATTCACCAATCTGGAGTATCGCCAGGGCGACCTGGAGCAGCCACCGATCGAGCCTGGGAGCGTGGATTTGGCCATTTTGAGCCAGGCGCTGCACCATGCGCAGAATCCAGCCGCAGCGATCCGTGCGGCGCATGCGATTTTGAAGCCCGGCGGGCGTATCGTGGTGCTGGATCTGCTGCAGCATCACTTTGAGCAGGCGCGGGATCTCTACGCAGATGTGTGGCTGGGATTCACCGAGTGCGAGATGCAGGAAATGCTGGAGCAGGCGGGATTTGAGCAGATCGAGACGAGTATCGTCCACCGGGAGAAGCCGAGTCCGCATTTCCAGACACTCTTGGCGGTGGCGACGCGGGGGCAATGATGGCACTTGCCAAGCTGGAAAGCGCCCCCATAATGGCCGCCCCTTTCCCCCTCTTTATCTCTTATGTTGATCGGTATCCTCACGGTGGTCGAAGTGATCGTCTGCCTCCTCCTTATCCTCATTGTCCTCATGCAGCGTCCGCGGCAGGAGGGTCTCGGTGCCTCTTTCGGTGACTCCATGACCAGCCAGGTCTGGGGTGCGCAGACGACGAATGTGCTGCAAAAGTTCACCGTCTGGCTGGCAGTGATCCTTTTTGTCATGACCTTCTCCCTAGCGATCCTGACCGCTCGTGAGCAGACCACTGGAAAGGGCAAACTCTTTGGTGATACCCCCGCGACTCCGCCGCCAGCCCCTGCTGCACCCGCTACCACCACCCCAGCGGCACCTGCCACGACGACGGTTGCTCCTACAGCGGCTCCCGCAGCAGCAAAAGCACCTGCCATCTCGGTCACGCCAGCTCCTGCCGCTGCAAAGGCAGCAGAAGCAGCACCGAAGGCAGCAGAAGCAGCACCGAAGGCCGCTGCGCCTGCGCCCACGCCAGTTCCAGCACCGACGAAATAGTGATTCGTAAGGCATCAAAAATGCCGACAGCCCATTTTTCGAAGAAGGCCGCTTTTTGAGCGGCCTTCTTCTTTTTGGCGCTTGCTTTGGACCGCCGTTTCATTGCATAAAGGCCTTCCTTATGAAAAAAATCCTCCTTTCTCTCGCTTTCGTACTCACTCTCGGCACCGCCCAGGCGGAAATCAGCGCCTCGCACCGCGCTGCTATCGAGAAGCTCATCACCGCTTCCCAGGTGCAGAAGCAGATCAGCTCCTCCATGTCCACGGCGATGGATAGCATGATGGGCGGCTCCGCAGATCAGATGGCGGCACTCCCCCCGGCCCAGCAGGAGAAATTCAAAGGCGCAGTGGCGAAAATGAAGGCCCTGGTCAGTGAGGCCCTCTCCTGGGAGAAGCTCAAAAACGATGTGACCGAGGTTTATGCTAAGCACTACACCGAGCAGGAGGCGCAAGACGTCACCAAACTCCTGGAATCCCCCGCTGGACAGACACTGCTGACCAAGCAGCTCGCGATGACGGGTGATATGATGGTAGTGACCGAGGGCAAGATCAAGGCTCTCACCCCACAGCTCATGCAGGTCATGCAGGAGGAAATGCAGAAGTAGAAAACTAGCGCGGCAGAGTTTTCGTGTATCTTGAGGGCACCTTGCTATGACCTCACGATTCCGCCATTTCTGCTCTGCCGCACTCGCCACCATCCTGGTCTCCGCTTCCGCCGTCTGTGCACAGACGGCGGAACTTGTTTCCGTGCAAAAATCTGGGACAAAGGTGGCCATCAGGGTTTCACGGACCTGACACGTTACCAGGCGCTTCTTTACTGCTGCTTTCGCGAAGGGGAGACCGCTACGAAGCCCGAGGGCAGTGTCCGCATCATGCTTTCATCGAGTGGCAAGACCTGGGTGGACCATGTCACGCTGAATGAGCCTGGCTGTGACCTGCGTGATCCGAAGCTCATCGTCTCTGCCGATGGCAAAAAGCTCTACCTCCTCTGTGCCGGCATCGAGACAGCCACGCAGACTCGCCAGTCCCGCTATGCCACCAGCACGGATGGAAAAGTGTGGACGCCGTTTCAAAAACTACTGGCCAAAGGGGATACACTCTGGCGGGTGGTGGTGAATCCCGCCGATAAACGCTTCTACGGCGTGAGCTACAACATCCACCCGACCTCGGGTGGCCCCGGTGCAGAGAAAGAATACTCCCTCAAAGGCTACTCGAGTGATGATGGCAGTGTGTGGCAGCTCTCCTCCTTGCTGAATGTGCCCGGCCAACCGACGGAGACGACCGTACGCTTCCTCAAAGACGGCAGCGCCATGGCGTTGGTGAACCGCGAAGGCGGAAACCGCCTCGGAGCGCTCGGCATCGCGCAGGCACCCTATCGGGAATGGACATGGACGGCGCTGAAGCAGCCACGCGGTGGTCCGAATTTCATCGAGCTTCCAGATGGGCGACTCATCGCGGGCTCACGCGGTTTTGGGGCCACACCGGGAGCGCACATGGTGCTCTATAAAATGAGTGCGGCAGGTCTTGAGCCCATGCTGGAGCTGCCCAGTGCGGGCGATTGCAGCTACCCAGGCCTTTATTGGTATGAAGACCAGCTCCATGTGACTTATTACAGCAGTCATGAGGGCGGCAAAGCAGCCGTGTATCATGCTGTCGTGCGGTTGAAGTGAGTGGGGAGGGTTTCTCCCTCTTCACCGGCTGAAAATGAATTCCGTCGGTCAATTTTACGGCTCAAATCCGGCGCGGATTTTTCCATCCTTGTCGATGAGCGGCTGCGGAGCGGTCACTCGGCCGAGGGTGCGGCATCCAGGGCCGATTTCTCGTGTGCCGAGGTCCGAGTCCATCGCGGTGGCGAGTGCTTGGAGACGCTGCACGATTTCTGGATGACTCGCGGCTTGGTTATTGCTTTCGCCGGGGTCATTTTCGAGCTGGTAGAGCTCTGGGGCGGTGGGGATGCCGTTGGATTTTGCTTTGGCTTTGCCTTTGTTCTGTGCCGGCAGCGCGAGTCCGAGGTGGAGCTTCCACGGGCCCTGGCGGACGGCCTCTAGGGTGAGGCCGCGGAAGTAATAGAATGTCTCATGCGGTCCATCATTGCTGGCTCCACTGAGGATGGGCCAGATGTCTGCGCCGTCTAGCTTGGCAGAGGGAAGGGGACCACCGCTGAGGCGTGCGATGGTGGGCAGTACATCGAACATGCCAGTGATGGCGGCGCTGCTGGTGCCAGCGGGGATTTGCCCTGGCCACCAGGCGATGGTGGACGTGCGGATGCCGCCTTCCCAGGTGCTGCCTTTGTGGCCGCGTAGGGGTTTGTTCACGGCGCGGGGGGTGCCGCCGTTGTCGGAGGTGAAGAGGACGAGTGTTTTTTTATCCAGGCCGAGCTGGCGCAGGGTATCGAGCACTCGACCGACGCTCCAATCGACTTCTTCGACCCAATCGCTGTAATAACCGTGGGGTGATTTGCCGGCCCATGCTTTGCCGGGATAGAGGGGGAAGTGGACGGCATTGTGCGGGAGATAGAGGAGAAAGGGCTGCTCACGATGACGCTGGATGAAGTCGAGTGCGGCGGTGGTGTAGCGCTCCACGATGCCCTGCTGCTCATCTTGGCGCACGCGGGCGATGACGCGGTTGTTCTTTAAAAGAGGCAGCGGGGGTTGTGAATGCCCTCGTAGGCCCAGTTCGTCATTCCCAGTGAGATTGGCGAGGCGTGACTCGGGCAGTTTGGCTCCGAGGTCGCTTTTGCTGCCGTCTTCTGCTGGTCCCATGTCGTTGGAGTAGGGGATGCCCAGGTATTCATCGAATCCCTGCGCAGTAGGCAGGAATTCTGGCTGGTCGCCGAGGTGCCATTTGCCCACGCAGGCGGTGGCATAGCCGGCGGTCTTCACGACTTCTGCGACGGTGGTTTCCTGAGGATTCAGGCCGACTGCACCTGCTGGAAAGAGCACATGGGAAATGGGCAGCACGCGTTTCGGGTAACAGCCTGTCATGAGTGACGAGCGGGAGGGGGAGCATACTGGCGCGGCGTAAAAGCTAGTGAGCTTTTTACCCTCTTTGGCCATGCGGTCGAGGTGCGGCGTGCGATTGAGCGTGGAGCCAAAGGGGCCAATGTCGGCGTAACCGAGATCGTCGATATTGATGATGACGAAATTGGGCTTTGCGGGCGGCTCTGCCGCAAATAGGCCACTGGTGAGGAAGTGGCAGGCGACTGTGAGGAGCAATGGGGCGATTTTCATGGGTGCTTACTGGCGGATGTGTTCCATGAGGCGAGAGACGTATTCTTTAAGTCGCTGCTCGACGGCTTTGGGGGCCTTGGAGGGCAGGGCGAGGACGCTTTCTTTGTGTGAGCCGAGTTGGTTTTTGAGGCGATCGAGCGAGTTGAGTGCTTCGAGCGCTTCCATGTAGGATCCTTTTTCGACGTTGGCGCTGGCGAGCAGGGTTTCGATGTTTTGGAGTGCCTCTGCGGCGGCGATGCGGACGCTGGGGCTGGGATCGGCTAAAAAGGGCTTCAAAACGGCTTCATCGGCTTTTCCACGCATGAGATGGCCCATGACGCCCCAGTAGCGTACGGTGGCATTTGGGCTCTGGAGCAGTGGAGTGAGCTTTTCGGCCCCTAGAGCCAGATTGGCGGCTGTTTTGGCTGCGGTGAGGATTTCGGCCAGGGGCTCGTTTTTGAATGCATCTGCCGGTGAGGTGCCTGCGGCCTTGGCGAGGCGTGCAGCCTCTGGGATCAGGCCGAGATCGCGTGTTTCGAGCAGCCAGGCGTCTTGTGCGGTGCGGAGGCGCTCGAGATCCGCGCTGTGAGTGGCGGAGGTGGCGAGGTTGTTGATTTCCCAGCGGTCGTTTTGCAGGTCGTAGAGTTCTTCGGAGGGCTTCGGCAGCCAGAAGCGGTTTTGTAGCTCGTTGAGCTTGCCCTGGGCATGCAGGTCACTCCACACGCGGGTGGTGGCCTGTTGGAACATGTAGTTCAAATATTGGCCAAAAGGCAGGTGCGGCATGAAGTGGCGGACATAGACGAAGCGCCCATCCGTGGTGCTGCGCACACAGTCGTAGCGCTCGTCCATGCGGCCACGGAAGCCGTGGATGAAATTTCTTTGGGCGAGGGTCGGGAATTGGCCACAGAAGGCGTGGCCCTGCATGTAGGCGGGTGGTTTGACTCCGGCGATGCTCAGGAGCGTGGGTGCGAAGTCGATGAAGCTCACTAGCTCATCGCTGGCGGCTCCGGCGGCGTAGCCGCGTGGTGCGAGGTGCTTCCATTTTTCTGGGAAGTGCATGATGAGGCCGACATGGAGGCCGGTGTTGTAGGGCCAGCGCTTGAAGCGTGGCATGCCGGCACCGTGGTCGCCGTATTGGACGATGATGGTGTCCTGGGCGAGGCCTGCGGCTTCGAGCTCGGCGAGTTTTTTGCCGAGAGCGGAGTCCATGGTGGTGATGTTGTCGTAGTATTGTGCCCAGTCGTGGCGGACCTCAGGTGTGTCTGGATGAAAGGGGGGCAGGGGAGCTTTGGCAGGATCGTGGATGAGCGTGTGGGGCTTGCGGCGGATCTGGCTCTCGTGCGTGATTTGGTCATTGAAGATGGCGAAGAAGGGCTGGCCGGGAGCACGATTTTTGTAGTGTGCGTTCTTGCTGCTATCGTCCCAGACGGCGTCTTTGCCGCCCTGGTCGGGTTTGGCGAGGTTGTAGTCCTCTTTGGCGTTGTTGGTGCAGTAGTAGCCAGCGGCGCGGAGGAGCTGTGGATACATCTGATGGCCCTGAGGTAGTGGCACCATGCTGCGCATGTGCTCGGCAGCGTCCGCCGGTGCCCAGCGGCCACTGATGAGGCAGGTGCGTGCGGGGGCGCAGACGGGGGCGTTCGACCAGGCACGATTGAAGCGCAGGCTGCGTGCGGCGAGTGCGTCGATGTGCGGTGTGGTGGCGTAGGTGTCGCCGTAGCAGCCGTATTGGGGGCCGTTGTCCTCGCTGGTGAGCCAGAGGATGTTGGGCCGGTCAGCAGCGAGAGTGGTGAGCGTCGCGAAAAGCAGCGTGGTGAGGGCTTTGATCATGCAGGGAAGATCAACGAAGGTGCCGCGCCCATGTTGCACGCAGGTCTGCTCACTCTCAGGGCATACGCATCAAAATGATGGTCAATCGTATGGAGCAAAAATGAGGACAGGATTAACAAGATTTTCAAGATTATGCAGGATTAGCGGCCTGTAACTTGATAGCGGCTTAACATTGGAAAGTGTTGAGCTTTGAAAGGGGTGGCCCAACCGAGTTACCAAGGGCTAATCCTGTATAATCCTGTCATCTTGTAAATCCTGTCATCTGTTCACTTCGCCATTTCACACGTAAGCCTTGGCTCATTCCGGCACCGTGGCGGCAAGATTCGCAAGATGCGCGTATTTCACCTTCCAGTCCGCTGGCAGCCGGGTGGGGCGGCCCTGTGGCATCTGTACGAGGGCGAGGCACTGGCGGCAGGTGATGAGTAGCATACCGTCCTCTGCCCGTGTGACCTCAAAGGTACACCAGAAGCGGGCTTTTTCGACAGATTGGAGTCTGCCACGGATGACGATCTCATCTCCGAGTCGGGCGGGCTTCCGGTAGTCGATCTCGGTGCGGGTGAGGACGGGGAAGAGCTGGGTTTGGGACATCTCGCGGAGATTCATGCCTAGCTTGGCCGCGAGTCGAGTGCGGGCCGTCTCGATCATGCGGAGGTAGGCGATGTTATGCACCACGCCGCCGCAGTCGGTGTCGAAGAACATGATTTCCTCACGGGTCTCGATTGTGGTCTGGGTATCTGGGGACTCGTCCATGATGGTATTTTTCAGCGCAGGGTGCGGGGGATAAAGACGTGGCGCATGCTGGCGGCTTCTGCCGCGCGGATGCCGCTGGCACCATCCTCGAGCACGAGGCACTCGGAGGGTGCGATGCCCATTTTTTCTGCGGCGAGGAGGAACATGTCGGGTGCCGGCTTGCCATGCAGCACGTCTTTGGGCGTGATGATGATGGGGAAGAGATCCAGCAAGCCGGTGGAGGCTAGGCAGGCTCTCACCGTCGCCTCCTCGCTGCCAGAGGCCACCGCCATGGGGAAGCGGCCATGGATCGAGCGAGCGAACTCGGCCACGGGCTGCACGGCGGCTACCTCTGGGATGCGGCGGCGAAAGATGACGGCCTTGGCCTCATCGACAGCGACGGGATCGAGCTGGGTGCCGTGCTGGGCATTAAGAATGCGCACACAGTCCTGCTCCTTCACGCCGGCATGGCCGTAGAAGAATTCTTCCGTGAACTCAAAGGGAGCGCCATGCTGCTGGAGTGCCTCACACCACGCGATGTAGTGTAGAGGCATGGAGTCCACCAGCGTGCCGTCGCAGTCGAAGATGTAGCCTTGGAAGGGGTAGTCGGGGATTTCGAGCTTCATCAAAGTAGGCCTGAATTAGCGGCGGAAGAGCTCTTTGAAGAAGTTACCCGTCTCACGGCGTGCGTTGTCGGTCCAGTTCCAGGCTTTGCGGCCTGCTTCTTTCACGCCTTGGGCGGCGCGGGCACCTTTGTTCTCTGGCTGGCCAGGTATGTTGACGGGGATCTGATTGGCCCACTGCTGCATGCCCAGGGCTCCGGTTTCTGCATTCACGACAATGAATCCGACTTCGACATTGGCGGCATTGAGCAGCACCACGCCCCACTCAGGTGAGCCACCGGCGACATCGACGGCGAGTTGGTATTCGAGCGAGGAAAAGACCGTGTTCGACTGGGATGCGGCGCGGGCGACGATCTCACGCACATCGGCACTGCGATAGCGAACGCGGCCGAAGTTGATCACCTGGCCGGGGATGCGCTTGAGGATGTTGCGGCCTGCGCCTGCGGGCTTGACGCTCCAGCTCCGGCCCTGGAGGGAGAGCGCTGCGCTGACCAGTTCGGCTGGGCGGAAGGGATCGCGTGCAAAGACGTTCCACTGAGTGGGTTCGCCCACGCTGGGGGCGGATTGGAGCAAGACGATGCCGTCTGCCGTGGCGGCACCGAATTCCTGGGTGACGATGTTGGCGAGTTCTGGATTGGCAGCGGCGGGGAGAGTGAATGCGAGTGCCGTGAGGGCGAGGAGAGTCTGTTTCATGACGGTGTGGTGGTGGGCCGTGAGGTTAGGAAACTCCGCCTTGATGGTCAATGCCTGTTTCTGTCGCCATGCGGGTGAAACTGGGAGCTGAAAGATGCTTCTGCTTGCGTGGTGTAGCACGAAACACGAGCGTACGTCCCCACCGCCATGATGATCCTGAATTCTCGTCTTTTTTGTCTCTCCGCTGCTGCGCTGCTCTTGGCTGCCTGTGGCAAGCAGGAGACCGCAGCACCCCAGGCGGCGGCTGCGGTGCCCGCTGTGGCTCCTGCAGCAGCCACGCCAGCGAAGTCCAGCCCGGTCACGCCTGCTTACAGCGCAGAGGAATTGAAAAAACTCTCCGGCAAGCTGCCTCGCATGGACCCTGAAAAGGCCAAATTCATCGCGATGCCTGCCACGCCGCCAGATCCTGTCAAAAAGCCCGAGCCGAAGGCGACCACGAAAGCAGAAGTGAAGCCCGCTGCGCAGCTCGCAGCTCCTGTAGCCAAGCCTGCTGTGGTGAAAGCCGCTGCTGTCGCGGCTGCTCCAGCCCCCGCCAAAGCCGAAGCCGCACCCGAGGTGAAAACCGCACCCGAGGTGAAAACCGCACCCGAGGTGAAAACCGCACCCGAGGTGAAAACCGCACCCGTGGTGAAAGCCAAGCCCGAGGTGAAAGCGCCCACACCAGTGGTCGAGGAAATCAAACGTGCCGCACCAGCCCCCACGCCTGCGAAATGAGCCTCACACTCTTGCCATTGAGCGGCGCGGCCCTGGAGCCGTATCTCGATGCTCTCGGAGCCCTGCGCATCGCTGTTTTCCGTGAGTATCCTTACTTATATGATGGCAGCCTGGAGTATGAGCGGGATTATCTGCGCATCTACACGGGCTGTCCGCGTAGCCTCGTGGTGCTAGCGCTGGATGAGGGCCGTGTGATCGGCGCTACCACCTGTCTGCCGATGGCGGATGAGGGGCCGGAGTTCCAGTCCGCCTTCATCAAAGCGGGCGGCTATGATTTGGCGGACATCTGTTACTTCGGCGAGTCCATCGTGCTGCCAGAGTATCGCGGACGCGGCCTGGGGAAGGGTTTTTTCATCCGGCGAGAGGCGCATGCTCGCTCACTCGGTCTGCGCATCGCTACATTCTGCGCGGTGGATCGGCCTGCGGATCATGCGCAGCGTCCGCCGGGCTATCGCGTGCTGGATGCTTTCTGGCAGAGCCAGGGCTACACACGCCATCCTGAATTGCAGGCCACCTTTGTGTGGAAAGAGATCACCGAGGCCGCCGAATCACCGAAGACGCTCACCTTCTGGCTAAAGGAGCTGTGAATGTCCCCGGTGGGCGTGAAATGAGCTTGAGCCATCCCGCACGCGGAACATGGGTGTCCGCCACAGGCTGCTTTCTGGTAGCCCTGCATGCAGCCCACGTCCTCCCAGCTCGTCTTTAATCCCACACCCACGGCGTTCGCAGTGGGTGTGGCCTTTGTCTTCGCGATCGTGCTGCTGGCCTTCATGGCATGGCGGCGCAGCGGCTATCGGGCCATGATCGGCTGGCTGGAGCTGCTGCGGGTCATCATCGCCGCCGCTATCGCCATCACGCTGCTGCAACCCGAGTGGCTGGAGACATTCAAACCGCAGTCGAGACCCGTTTTGGCCGTGCTAGCGGACGTATCGGCCAGCATGAGCACCAAAGACGTCCTCCGTGGCCAAGAAGCCATCGCACGCGAGGAACTCGTGCGGCCCCTCATCGACGAAAAGCTCTGGGCACCGCTCAAGCAGCGCATGGATGTCGTCATCGAGCCCTTTTCCTCATCGCAGACACCCGCCACTGAAGGCACCGACATCCACGCGGCACTCCTCAGCATGCTGGAGAAGCAGCCGAACCTCAAATCCGTCATCTTGATCAGCGATGGCGACTGGAATACCGGCACCGCGCCCTCCCAGGCCGCCACACGTTTGCGCATGCGTGAGGTGCCCGTCTTCGCCGCACCGGTCGGTGCAGAGACTCGGCTACCAGATCTAGAGCTCACCAGCTTCGACGTGCCCACCTTCGCCGTGGCCGGGAAGCCCCTGCGCATCCCCTTTGTCATCGACAGCTCCATGCCGCGTGATGAAGTCGTCGTGCTGGAAATGCGCAGCAGCAGTGGCGAGATCATCAGCAAAGAAGTCACTCTGCCCGCCATGAGCCGCTTTCAGGACGCCATCGCCTGGAAGCCGGAGAAGCCCGGTGATGTGAAGCTCACTCTCACCATCCCCAAGTCCACCCAGGAGCGCTATCCAGAGAACAACGCCCAAGATGCCCCACTCAGCGTGCGCAAAGAGCAGCTCAAAGTGCTCATCATCGAGTCCTTCCCCCGCTGGGAATACCGCTACCTGCGCAATGCCCTGGAGCGTGATCCCGGCGTGGAGGTGAACTGCCTCCTCCTTCATCCAGGGCTCGGCAAAACAGGTGCTGGCCGCGGCTATCTACCCACTTTCCCAAAGGATGAAGAGCTCACGCAATACGACGTCATCTTCCTCGGTGATGTCGGTGTCATGAGCGGCCAGCTCACCGCCGAGCACGCTACCGCTTTGCAAAAGCTCGTGCGTGACCAAGCTGCGGGCCTCGTCTTCATGCCCGGCTTCCACGGCTTTCAGGCCTCTCTGCAAGAAACACCGCTGGCGGATCTCTTGCCCGTCCTCTGGGATGCCGCACAGCCACGCGGCTGGGGATCGAGCGCACCGGGGAAATTCGCCCTCACCGAGGCCGGCATGCGCAGCCTCCTGACCAAGCTCGAAGACAATGATGAAGCCAGTGCCCGTGTGTGGAGCACGCTCCCCGGCTTCCAGTGGTATGCACCGGCCCTGCGTGCCAAAGCTGGTTCCGAAGTGCTCGCCACGCATGGCACCGAGTCGAATCAGTTTGGTCGCGTGCCACTCATCGTCACCAAAACCTACGGAGCGGGCAAAATCCTCTTCATGGGCACCGATGGAGCCTGGCGCTGGCGCAAAGGTGTGGAGGACAAATACCACTACCGCTACTGGGGCCAAGTCGTGCGTTGGATGGCCTATCAGCGGAACATGAGCAGCGGCGATAAAATGCGCCTCTTTTACTCACCAGACCGCCCCCGCACCGGCGATATGCTCACGCTCAATGCCAACGTCATGAGCATCGCCGGCGAGCCTCTGCGTGAAGGAGCCGTCATCGCCCAAATCGCCGCTCCCAGTGGCAAAGTAGCCAGCGTACGCCTCCTACCCGCTGGTGAGGAGGCCTGGGGCCTCTTTAATGCCACTTTCACGCCTACTGAGCCCGGTGAGCACCGCGTCGAGCTCAGTTGCGCAGAGGCCGGATCGAGCCTGGAAACAAAAATCTCCATCCAAGGCACCAGCCGTGAAAAACGCGGCCAACCCGCCCGGTTCGATGTTTTGAAGGAAATCGCGCAATTCACCAAAGGAGCCGTTTTAGACGCGACGAAGCCAGAAAGCCTCCTCGCAGCCATCGCCGCGCTTCCAGAGCCCACGTTGCAGGAGCGCCGCCTGCCACTCTGGGCCCATCCAGCATGGGCGGGCACGCTCATCGTGCTCATGGGCATCTTCTGGATCGGCCGCAAAGCCGCTGGTGTCTTTTGACCGCTCCATTCGACTCGGGCAGGCACTCATAATCGAGCCATGAGCAAAGAACTCCACCGTCCACCTACGTTTGGTAGCATGATGAAAGCCCTGTCCCTTCTCCTACTCTTCGCCGCCGTCACCTGGGCGCAGCTCCCCACGGCCAAACCCATCCCGCGTGTGCAGGCAGTGCCGATGCGGCACCACATCACCTCCTTTCAGCTCGATGGACGTGAGCTCACGGCCATGCACTACGACCCGCAGGATATGCGGCCCTTTTGGCATCCGATACGGGCCACATGGGATGCCAGCCTCACTCGCATGGGGCATCCGCATGATCCGCTCACTCACTCGCACCACAACAGCGTCTGGATCACGCATAACATGCTCAATGAAATCGACTTCTGGGGCGATTACGCAAAGAAGCAGGGCCGCATCGTGAACGTGGAGGTCTCACGCGAGGGCTACGAGGACAGCGATGACTTTGCCTCCATGCGCATGGTCAATCATTGGCTACAGGAGTCGGACAAAGCGCTGCAACTCATCGAAGTGCGCCGCACGGAAATCCGTCCGCTCGATGGTGCCAAAAGCTGGTTCATGATCGTGGACCTAGAGCTCTCACCACCAAAGGGCAAAACCGCCACCTTTGGGGCCACCGGCTTCGGATTGATCGCGGTGCGCATGGCGAAAAGCATCGGCGTGCATGATGGCGGCGGACGCATCCTCAACTCCGAAGGGCAGCTCAATGAAGAAGAGGTTTTCCGAAAGCCCGCACGGTGGTGCGACTACAGCGGACGCATCACCAATGATGCCACCGGCTTCGGCGGCATCACCTTGATGAATCATCCCATGAACCCGCACAATCCGACTGCCTTCCATGTGCGGAATGATGGCTGGATGGGCTGCTGCCTCAGTCTCGATACGCCCGTCGTGATCGCCGATGGGCAAAAACTCCGTCTGCGCTATGCCCTATGGGTGCATGATGGCGTAGCCACCCAGGCGCAGAGCGAGGCGCAGTGGCAGGCCTTCACGAAAATGCCCGTGGAGGACCTGAATCCTCCGAAACCAGTCAAAAAGTGACCATGTCCGACTATCCAGCAGCCCTGAGTGAGTTGATCACTTTCTTTGAAGCCCTGCCAGAAGGCGAGCGGCGGGAAAATCTGATCGAACTCGCTGCGCAGGCCGCTCAGCATGCCCCACGGCCTGGTGAGTGCTTTGATCTCGAAGACGTGCGGCACGATGCCGAATGCACAGACACCGTCGGTGTGCATCTGCGGCTAGGAATCGGCCAAAAGGCCCACTTTGCCATCTCACTCGGCCCGAAGGTGCAGACGCTCACACGGGCTCTGACGGTCATTTTATGCCGTGGACTCGCAGGGGCTCATGCAGGGCAGGTTTTGCACCTGTCGCATGATTTTGTGCCACGCATCATCGGCGCAGATCTCGTGCGGCTGCGTAGCCAGACGGTCTATTACGTCCTACGCCGCATGCAGGAGGCCGTGCGGCGGCTCACAGAGCCACAGATTCACTGAATCCGCGCCGTTTCACCCGTGCGCAGCTCGTCCGGGATTTGACCGACGAAGCGTGGCACCAAGTCGATGGCATCGAAGATTTGATGAATCTCCATCTGATTGATGTCGCCTGGGCGGTCGATCTCAAAGTACACGATGTCGTGATGGGCATCTACTTTGTAGCGCACACGCGGGAAGCTATCCATCTGGTTGCGGAGCTGGAGCATGCGCGACTCATTGCGGAGTCCGGGGGCGTAGATTTCGATTTCGATCATTTCGGGCATGTTTTTACTGGAAGCCGGCATTTTGGTCAAGAAATCGCCACAAAGGTTCAACTTTGGCAGCCAGGGGCGATGCTTGACCTTTTGACAGCACCGGGAAGTCCGCGCATGCATCGCGCCATCATGCCACAGCCCGCTCCTACCTCTGCCAGCCCCCTCGGTGTCTTCGATTCCGGCGTGGGTGGGCTCACCGTGGTGCGGGCGCTGCGTGAGCTACTGCCCCAGGAGTCCATCATCTACCTCGGGGACACTGCCCGCGTGCCCTACGGCTCCAAGTCGCCTGATACCATCCGCCGCTTTAGCATGGAGGACACGCAGTTCCTCGTCAGTCATGGTGTGAAGGCCGTCGTCGTCGCCTGCAACACAGCCACCGCCCATGCGCTGCCGCTTTTGCAGGCCACTTTTCGCGTCCCTGTCATCGGTGTGCTCGGACCTGGAGTGGATGCCACCCTGGCAGACCCTAGCTGTGAACGCGTGGGCATCATCGGCACCGCAGGCACCATCCGCAGCCACGCGTATCAGCATGAGATCGCCATGCGCCGCCCAGACGTGCTCATCGAGGCCCGCGCCACACCGCTGCTCGTCCCCTTCATCGAAGAAGGCTGGACAGACCACCCCGCACTCAAAAGCGTGCTGCGTGATTACCTCAAACCCCTGCTCGACAAAGGCATCGACACCCTCGTGCTCGGTTGCACGCACTACCCGCTGCTCATTCCCGTGCTCAAGCGCATGCTCGGCCAGAAAGTCCGCCTCGTGGACAGCGCCAGCACCTGCGCCGCCCAGGTGAAGACCCTGCTGGAACAGCAAAACCTCCTGCGCAGCGCCAAAGCAAAGCCCACGCTCGAACTCTTCCTCACCGATCACAGCGAGCAGGCAGAAATCCTCGCCCGCCGCTTCCTGGACGCAGAATTCGGCAAGGTGAAGAAAGCCGTGCTCTAGCCTGCATTTCTAGCACTCTGGGTAAAAAAACACCGCAGTCTGTTTTCGTGTCCGCCTCGTCGGAGTGCTCAGTGCTTAGTGCTTAGTGCTTAGTGCTTAGTGCTTAGTGCTTAGTGGTCAGTTGATTTGCTCCTGGTGATTGCCACTGAGCACTGAGAACTGAGCACTCCGTTCCTGAAATTGTGTGAAGAAAGCCGTGCTCTAGCCGCCCCTGCCAATTTGGAGCCCGATTTCTGCTCCTTCTCCATTTCGCCAACTTTGGGCATGGCATTTGCATCTCGCGGTGACTCGCCACATCATCACGGCCCTCTTTTATGACCACCAAACGCTCCGCTGGTATCCTCGCTCCTGTTTTCGCCCTCCGGCATGATGACGATCTCGGCATCGGCGACACACGCTCGCTGCGTGAGCTCATGGACTGGTCTGCCCAGCACGGCATCGGCTTTGTCCAACTACTGCCCATCAATGAAACAGGCCCGGATAACAGCCCCTACAATGCCATCAGCTCCGTAGCGCTCGATCCCGTGCTGCTGGAGATTTCCCCGCAGACCATCCCAGAGCTCAAAGCGGCTCATGTGGCCGAAGCAAAGGCGGGGGAGGACTTTAGCGGCGATTTGGTCAATTACCCCGCTGCACGCCGCGTGAAGATGAAACTGCTGCGGCTGGCGTATTCGCGTTTTGGCAAAGATAAGGCTCGAGTCGCCGCCTTTGAGGCCTTTTGTGAGCAAGAGGCCTCCTGGCTCGTCGATTACGTCGTCTTCCGCACTCTCATCGACGTGCATGGGAACGAGCTGTGGGACCAGTGGCCCGCAGATGCTCGCCAGGCGGTGCAGCCAGATGCCTTTCATGCCTGGGCGCAGTGGATCGCCTTCACCCAGTGGCGTGAGCTACGGACCTATGGCTCGCAGATCGGCGTGCGGCTCATGGGCGACATCCCCATCGGAGTGAATTTTTACAGCGCAGACGTCTTTGCCAATCCGCAGCTCTTTGATCTCGAATGGAGCGGCGGTGCTCCACCGGAGAAAATCTTCAAAGACGATCTCTTCGTGCAAAAATGGGGGCAGAACTGGGGCATCCCGCTCTATCGCTGGGATGTGATGGAGAAGGATAAATTCGCATGGTGGCGCCAGCGCATCGCGAAGCTCACCGATGTCTTCCACATCTTCCGCATCGACCATGTCCTCGGATTTTACCGCATTTATAGCTTTCCCTGGCGTCCGCAGCGCAATGCCGAGTTCCTCCCACTCAGTGAAGACGAGGCCAAAGCCCGCACTGGCGACCGCTTGCCGCATTTCAAAGAGAACGATGACGATACGCCCGCACACTGCGCCGCGAACCGTGCCGCAGGGGACAAATACCTGCGTATGATCCAATCCGCCGCGCAGGGCGCAGAAGTCGTGGGCGAAGATCTCGGTGCCGTGCCAGACTACGTGCGTCCGCATCTACTCGAGCGCGGCATCCCCGGATTCAAAGTGCCGCAGTGGGAGGTCACGCCTGATGATCGGGCCATCTCTGGCCTCACCTATGATGAGTGCAGCTTCACTACCTATGCCACGCATGATCATCCGCCGATGGCGGCGATCTGGGACGGATGCCGTCACAACATGCATCACGCCCCTGAGCATGAAGACCGCATGAAAGCTGGCCGCGAGCTGCGCCTGCTCGCCGAGTTCGCCAACATGCCCGCGACCAGTGATTACTCACCATACAATGACACCATCAAATGGCAGCTCATGCGCGGCCTGCTGCAAAGCGCCAGCCGCTACGCCGCCATCATGATCACGGACCTCTTCAGCATGACAGACCGCTTCAACGTCCACGGCGTCGTCAGCGATGCCAACTGGCGCACCCGCTTCCCCTACACGGCGCAGCAGATGCAGGAAAAAGCGGAGCTGCGTGCTGAGGCAGAGAAATTCCGTGCTTTGGCCAAAGAGACGAAGCGAGCGTGAGCTTGTTCACCATTCTTCAAAGACATCCCAGTCTGCCGGCAGCTTGATACCCATCTCGGTGGCGTTGCGCTCGGCCTCGCTGCGTTGGCGCTGACGATAGGCCTCGTATTGGCGGCGCTGGTCCGCTGTGAGCACGCTCATGATCGCGGATTCACGGTCAGCACCGGGCCGGATGCCGCTCATGTCATTGCCGACCGAGATGCCGAGCTTGGTATTCGGATCAAAATCCGGCGAGCTGCGGGCCATGATGGCGAAAACTTTATCCTGCTGGGCCTCATCCAGCGGGACGGCCTGGTGTAGGCGCTGGAGGCGGTTGTTGGCCTCGTTTTCGATGGCGGTGGTGCGCTCCACCAGCCTGTCGGCCGTGTAACGCTGCTTCTCAGAGCCAGTCAGTGTGCGCTCCATGAAGTCATCGAGCCCTTTTTTCGGTTTTTGCAGCTTCATGGCCTTCAAGATGTCCTCCATGCGGCTATTCTCGCCAAAGGCCACTTGATTGAAGGTCTCTGCATCCGCGATGGCACGCTCGGCGAGCCAGACTTGCAGTGCTTTTTGCTGCGTTTCGTTGAGGTGGTAGGCCTCTCCCATGTGCGCGGCGATGCGGGCGAATTCCTTCTTTTGCTCACGCATCCGCAGATGCGCCATGACGGGTGCGAGATCACGCAGCGCGGGCTTCAGCCTCTGGTAGAGCCGATCGAGGTCCACGGGCCGTCCATGCTTCAAATCCTCCAAAATATCCGCCGCGCCGCCACGAGCTGCAGCGGCTAGATCGGCCGGTTTCGTGGGGATTTGGGCTTCCAGCTTCGCGATACGGCTCTGTGCCTTCGTCAGCTCGGACTTGAGTAGCTCCGCCTTCTCCTCAGCACTGCCTTCTGGCGGCGGTAGAGAAGCCTGGAAGAAAACAACCGCCGTGCCGCCTATGAGCAAGCCGGTGAGAAGGGCGATGATGGTGCTGGGCTTCATGAGATGGGTGAATTTATGCGCTTGAGTCGTGAACTGCTACTCCTAGACTCCGCCCCTTCATGACTTCTGCAACTGCCGCCATCGACATCCGCGACCTGCGAGTGGACTATGGCGACTTCGTGGCGGTGAATGACCTGACGCTGCAAGTGCCTGCGGGTGAGGTTTTTGGTCTGGTAGGACCGAATGGGGCAGGGAAGACCAGCACCTTCCGCGTGCTGACGACGCTGATGGAGCCGACGTATGGTGAGGTGCGGCTGGCGGGTATCGACATCGCAGAGGAGCCAGAGGCCGCGCGGCGAGTGCTGGGCTACATGCCAGACCTCGCCCCGGTGCCGTCGGATCTGAAGCTGTGGGAGTTTCTCGATCTCTACGCCGATGCGCACGGCCTCGGCACTGCGGCGCAAAGGCGTGTGCGGGTGGATGAATGCTTAGCGGAGGTCGATCTGATGCCGCAGCGTGAGAAACTCTGCAAAACTCTCTCTCGTGGCCAGACCCAGCGCCTCGTGCTGGCGAAAACGCTGCTGCATCGCCCGCGAGTGCTCATTCTCGATGAACCCGCCAGCGGTATGGACCCGCTCTCTCGCCGGAATCTGCGCCTCGTGCTGCGAAAGCTCGCGGCAGATGGGGCGACGGTCTTTGTGAGCTCCCACATCCTCAGTGAGCTCGCAGAGATGTGCACGTCTCTCTGCGTGATGAATAAAGGCCGCCTTCTGGCCTCTGGCACAGTCGATCAGGTGCGCAGGCTCCTGGGCCGTGCGGAGCGTGTGGTGCATGTGAGCCTGCTGGATCGTGAGCACGAGGCCTGCGAGTGGCTGCGCACACGCCCTGGCGTGAGTGAGGCCGTCTTGATCGACAAACGAGTGCGCTTTCATTTCACTGGCAGTGACGAGGAGCAGGCGGACCTACTCACAGCCTGCATCGCAGAAAAATTCCGCGTCACGGTGTTCGAAGAGCAGAAATCTTCCTTTGAAGACATCCTTGTCGATGTGGCTGAAAGCAATGGAAAGGGACAAAAGGCATGAACGACTCACCGACATGTCCTGCATGGAAAATCTGGGCGAATCCCATCATTCGCCGTTACTGCCGCTCACGTCTGCGACCGCAGGGATTGGCACTTTGGCTGATTTTGACGCTGATTTTGAGCGGGTTTGTGTTTTTCATCTCACGCACAGTGTCGATGTATCGCGGCGGCATGCTGCCAGTGGATGCGGAGCGTGTGCCTCTGATCCCGCTGCTCATTATTCAGGCCTTCATCCTCTTTTTCATGGGTGTGGGCCAGGCAGTCAGCGGCATCATCACCGAGGCGGATGAGGGCGTCATGGATTACCAGCGCCTTCAGCCGATGTCGCCCCTAGCAAAGGTGGTCGGATTCTGGCTAGGACTGCCAGTGCGTGAGTGGCTACTGTTTGCTAGCACGCTGCCATTCACCGCCTGGGGCCTATACCATGGACAGGTGCCACTGCGTGCATGGGCGTCGATCTACGGCGTGCTCATCACCACAGCACTGATGTACCATGTCACAGCGCTGGCGGCGGGCATGGTGATCAAGAATCGGCGCTCAGCCACGCTGGTGTCGATGTTTGTCATCGCCATGCTCTATACGGGGATGCCGCAGATCGCCCAGGCGGGGCTGATCTTTTTTGAATACCTCACAGTCCGACCGGTGGTGATGGAGAACTGGCACTTCTTCATGCCACGTGATGCAGGTGGCGTCGCGAAGGTGCTCCGTGAGCTCGATCCACAGGTGAAATTCTTTGGCCTAGAGTTCGATAGCATCGTCTTCACCCTGGTGTGCCAAGGCGGCATCATGCTGACCTTTGGCACCATGGTCTGGCGGCGCTGGTGCCGTGCGGAGTCACATCTACTGGGGAAAGCATGGGCCGTGGCTCTCTTCATCTGGGTGCAGGTGCTCCTGCTGGGCAATGCACTGCCACTCATCGAGCCAGGGAGCATTTTCCCAACGCGTGCTTTTATGAGCAGGTTCCAGTGGGGCAAGTTACTGGACCCTACACTGCGGGAAGCCGTCATCATGATCGGTCTATATGGCATCATTTCGCTGCTCATCATGCTGGTGCTCGTTTTCATCATCACGCCTGCACTCGATGTGCAGTGGCGTGGCCTGCGGCAGGCCAAAAAGCTCTCCCTACCACGCGTGCCACGTCTGCGTGATGCCGCCAGTTCGCTGCCTTTTGTGTTGATGATGATCACCACGGCAGCGGTGAGCTGGAATATCTTTGCTCAGGCAATCATGGACTCAAAGTGGTTCCCTGGTCACTCCCTACCAGCCTATGCACCGCTGGTTTTCCTGCTGGTGCTGGCGAATCCAGTGCTGGCATACTATGCCGTGCTGGAGGGCTGGGGTGGGCGGCGCTTGTTCCTGTGTGTGCTTTTTATCGGCGTGGTGCCGGTGCTCATCGGCACCATCGTCGGCAGCGCTAATAATGGGCTCCTGCCGCTGGCGACCTGGCTCAATGCCATATCACCGGCCTATGGACCCATCGCGGCACCCACGGTGATGGTGCCAGGCACCGATCTGCCTTTGCCAGTGAAGCGTGCTGTGCCTCTGAGCTTCGCATTCTTCCAGGGGATCACATCTCTGCTCACTGTCTGGCTGCTGCTGCGCCTGCGTGCCATCCACCGTGCACGGCGTGCCAGCGTGGAGCAGGATGGGGGCTCAAAGTGAGTTTATAGACTCCGTGGCACACCTATTGGCTAATTGAACAAGCCGCCGTGGTTGCCATATGGGGCCAAAAACGGACACTCGCCGCCGCATGAGCAAACCGCGTCTCTCGTTCGGCGAGATCTTCAACATGAGCTTCGGCTTCCTGGGCATCCAGTTCGGCTTCGGCCTGCAACTGGCGAACATGAGCGCCATCTACACCAAACTCGGCGCTGATCCGTCGAAGATCCCCATCCTCTGGCTCGCGGGGCCGATGACGGGCCTCATCGTGCAGCCGATCATCGGCAGCATGAGCGACCGCACCTGGAATGCGCTCGGCCGCCGCAGGCCGTATTTTCTTTGTGGGGCCATCCTCTCATCCATCGCGCTGTTTTTCATGCCGGACTCTCCTGCACTGTGGGTCGCCGCATCCATGCTGTGGGTGCTAGATGCCTCCATCAACATCAGCATGGAGCCCTTCCGAGCCTTCGTGGCGGACAAACTGCCGCCAGAGCAGCGCACAGTCGGTTTTGTGATGCAGAGCTTCTTCATCGGCATCGGTGCCGCAGTGGCCAATGCGCTGCCGAGCATCCTGGACAAATTCGGCGTCACCGGCAATGCCGCCAACGGCATCCCGCTCTCCGTCATGTGGGCCTTCAAGCTCGGAGCGGCGGCATTTTTGCTCGCCGTTCTGTGGACCGTCTTCACCAGCAAAGAGTATCCGCCAGAGGACATGCAGGCCTTTCAGCGTGAGCGGGCCACACAGCGGACATTTCACTTCAACGCCAAGTTTTTGCTCATCGGCGCTGTCGCCGGTTTGTTACTCGGTGTCGCTCGTGGGCATCTTGTAGAGCATGCGCTGACGATTTGGCATGTCGTGATCGGTGGCGGCATCGGAGCCATCATCGGCCTCGTTCTCAGCGGGCCAGAAGTCGGCTCGGCCATCGCAGAGATGCCGAAAACGATGAAGCAGCTCGCCGTGGTGCAGTTCTTCACCTGGCTCGGTCTTTTCTGCATGTGGATGTTCTTTGGCCTCGCCACCGCGCAGCAGATTTTCGGCACGTTGGATGCCAAATCGCCTGCCTTTGATGAAGGCACTCTGTTTGGCGGCCAAACCTTCGCTTTGTATTCCATCGTCTGCTTCCTCGTCGCCTTCGCATTGCCGCCGCTAGCGAAAAAAACCAGCCGCAAGGCCGTCCACAGCCTCGCCTTGATCGCAGGCGGTCTCTGCCTCGTTGCCACCGGCTTCCTGAAAGGCCCGGAGGCCAAACTACTCTGGCAATGCACCATGATCGGCGTCGGCATCGCGTGGGCGAGCATCCTTTCGATGCCCTATGCCATATTATCTGGCGCACTTCCTGCGGGGCGGATGGGAGTGTACATGGGCATCTTTAACTTTTTCATCGTGATTCCGGAGATCCTCGCCTCCCTGGCGCTGGAGCCCGTGGTGAAGCAGCTTTTTGAAAACGATCCCGTCAAAGTCGTGATGCTCGGCGGTGCGTCGATGCTCATCGCCGCTGTGATGACTCAATTCGTGAGGGACGAGTCACCAGTATGAGCCCCCAACGTGACAATCCGCGAAGCAAAGTAGCCATCTCGCTCCGCGAGATGAGCCCAACGCTCCGCAGAAAACAGCGGGTGATGGGAAGTGGAAATCGTTCGCGATTGCGCAAGCCCTCAGCTCATCTCGACGGAGCGAGATGGCTACTTTGCTGTCGCGTTTTCGTCGTCGCTATTATCTTCTCGCTCAGTTCCTCCCTCCACGCTGAACGCCCCGTGATCTACCAGCTCATGGTGCGGCACTTTGGGAACAAGAACGCCACAAACAAACCGCATGGCACGCTCGCAGAAAACGGCTGCGGCAAATTTGCAGACATCGACGACGCGGCACTGAAATCACTCCGCGAGCTCGGCATCACGCACATCTGGCTCACGGGCGTCATTCAGCAGGCCACGCGCACGGATTACAGCGCCATCGGCCAGCCTGCGGATGATGCAGACATCTGCAAAGGCCAGGCAGGCAGCCCTTACGCCATCAAAGACTACTTCGACGTGTGCCCAGACTACGCGGTGCAGCCAACGAAGCGGCTGGAGGAATTCCGCGAGCTCGTCCAGCGCTGCCACGAGCACGGTTTGAAGGTCATTCTCGACTTTGTGCCGAATCACGTCTCCCGCGCTTATCGCAGCGACATACGGCCAGAGTTGAGTTTCGGCGAAGGAGATGATCGCAGGCAGTTTTTCAGCACACACAATCACTTCTACTATCTGCAACTCGGCTCTCCGCCGCTGAAACTGCCCACAGGCGGTCAAAACGGCTGCGATGGGCTTTTTCAGCTCGAACACGATTTTGGCCGTGTGACAGGCAACAATGCTGCGACGTGGACTCCGAGCCCTCATGACTGGTTTGAGACCGTGAAGCTCAATTACGGCATCAACTTCGTCCACGAGCACTCCGGCGATCACGCCGCCGAAAATCGCACCTGGCGCTGCATGGACGCGATCCTGGCTTATTGGCAAAATTTTGGCGTCGATGGCTTCCGCTGCGACATGGCGCACATGATCCCGATGCCGTTTTGGCGTTACGCTTTGAAAAAAGCACGGGAACGCGACTCCGATGCCTACTTCATGGCCGAGGCCTATGACAATGATCCTGCCAAGCTCACCCATGGTAATGTTCTCGACACACTGCTCGATGCGGGCTTCGATGCCGTGTATGATGATCCGACGTATGATCTGGTGAAAGCCATCTACGACGGCCCCAAGTGGGCGAATGACCTCGATGCGCTCATCACCGACAGCCCGCGTTTTCATCGCAGTCTGCGCTACGGCGAAAATCACGACGAAGTGCGCCTCGCCAGTCCGCAGCAATGGCGCGGACTGGGAATGGAGGTGGGCCGTGGCGTCTGTGGGCTGCTTTTCGGCCTCGGTCGTGGTCCAGTGATGATCTACAATGGCCAGGAAGTCGGCGAGCAAGCCCTCGGGGCCGAGGGCCACGGCGGCGATGACTCGCGCACGACGATTTTTGATTACTGGAGCCTACCAGCACTGCGCAGCGCACCAACTGAGCAGCAAAACAAACTCCGCGCCAGCTATGGCCGACTGCTGCGCCTGATGAATCAGCCTGCGCTAGCCAATGGCAGTGTGAGGCCGCTGAATGCGGAGAATAGCAGCCAGTGGCTCTCTTTTTATGCTCGGCGGGATGCAGAGAGCGGGCAGGTTTACATCATCGTCACCAATCTGCACGGCAGCGAGACAGCGCAGAGCGTGAAGCTAAACCTGAGCGCCGAGTCGCTGGCATGGCTGGGAACTAAAAACGATGCGTTACAATTTAAAGACCGCCTCAACGAGTCACCGCACCTCCTGAGTCGCGAGCTGGGGGAAATCCCGCCGATGACGAGCCTCTATCTGGAGCTCCAGCGCGGTGGAGATGTCGTGGAGCGATGATTTAAAAAGCAGAGGGCCGGGCGGCTCCCGATTCCGCCCGACCCCATGTTTGCTTTTGGCCTCAACCTTGAAGTGCGCGTTGCCGCGACGGTGGGGTTTTCAACCAATCACTCTCAAGACCCAGTGACCTTGGACTTGCGCCCGCAATCACTGTGTAGGCGTTAGATTCGGGCACAGGGGGTTTGTTCAATTCAGTACAAATTTTTTTACGGCCCCCATCTTTCTAGCAGCACCCGGGCCGCTGGAGACAGTTCGCTGCCCTTGCGCCACACCGCTGCGATTTCACGCTGCATCCTCGGCTCGCGCAGTGGCACCGCCCGCAATGACTTGGGTAGATTTGAAGCCGCGAGCTTGGGGATAATGGCTAACCCGAGCCCAGCGGCGACAAGCGCACGCACCGTTTCCAGCTCGCCGCTTTCGCAGGCGATTCGCGGCTCAAATCCGGCTTTACGGCAGGCCTCCAGAGCCGTGTCACGGGCACGGCCTTTGTAAAACACGAAGAACTCGCCCGCCAGACTACGCAGCGCGACTTCATCCTGTTTGGCAGCGGTATGGCCCACGGGTGCGAGCAGCACAAATGGCTCCGTGATGATTCGGCGGTGTTCAAAAATCGACTTGCTCGCTGGTAGCTGCAAAAAGCCGATGTCTGCTCGCCCGGCTTCGACGAGTTCCGCCACGCGTTCAGAACTTTCCTCCATGACTTGCAGGCGCACATCTGGGTGCAGGCGACGAAAGGCGCGGATCACCTCCGGCAGCAGGCAGGCACTCACGCTAGGGATCGCCGCCATCGTCAGTCGGCCTCCGCGCAGCTCCAGCAGGTCCGAAACCGCTCTTTTCGCGTCCTCTGCATCCTGGAGCAGCTTTTCCGCCTTGGGTAGAAAAGCCTGCCCGGCAGCGGTGAGGTGCGTTTCCTTCCGCCCACGCACCAAGAGAGCGGTGCGTAGCTCTGCCTCTAGATTTTTCATCTGCTGACTCAAGGCAGGTTGCGCCATGCGCAGCCGCTCTGCTGCTCGGGTAAAACTGCGCTGACGTGCGATCTCGATGAAGTAGTGAAGCTGGTAGAGTTCCATTTCAGAATGTGGCTGATGAGCCTTAATCAGTTAAACATCACTAATTCTTATCTTAGGCATCGCAAAAACATCTTTTGCTTATAGCCAATAATCTCCACCATTCACGCATGAGCCGACTTTGCGTCCACACCATCACCACCAAGCCCTTGAGCATCGAGGAATGCTTTCGTGATTTCCCGAAGCGCGGGGTGAGTGGCATCACCATCTGGCGACAGGCACTGGAAGGCCGCGATCTGGGCACGGTGAAACGCCAAGCTGCCGATTCTGGCCTCGAGGTGGTGAGTTTGTGCCGAGGTGGCTTTTTCCCGGCGAAATCTGCCGCAGATCGCCAAAAGGCCGTGGACGATAATTTGCTCGCCATCGAGCAAGCGCACGCCATCGGCGCACCACTCATCGTTTTGGTTTGCGGCGCTGTCCCTGGCCAAAACCTCGTCGAATCACGCAAACAGATCACCGACGGCATCGCCGCTGTTTTGCCTGCGGCAGAAAAAGCGGGCGTGAAGCTCGCCATCGAGCCCCTGCACCCGATGTATGCCGATGACCGCAGCGCGGTGAACACAATGCGGCAAGCGCATGAAATCTGCGATGCTCTAGGCTCGCCAAAGTCCGTCGGCATCGCGGTGGATGTCTATCACGTCTGGTGGGACCCGGAATTGAAGTCCCAGATCGATCAAGCTGGCCAAACGGGCCGCCTGCATGCCTTCCACATCTGCGATTGGAAAACGCCGACCACCGATCTCCTCAATGACCGCGGCCTGATGGGCGAAGGCTGCATCAACATCCGGGAAATCAGCGACTGGGTGGACGCCACCGGCTTCACCGGCCACCGCGAGGTGGAAATCTTCTCGAACAAATGGTGGAGCGGCGATCAGGGCGAGTTCCTCGACAAGATCGCGGCCAGCTATCAATCCATTTATCATGCATAGATGACACAGATGAAATCACCCCATCTTCAATCTGCGTAATCAACGGACCCTTTTTCTCTTCTCTTATGACCACACAACGAATCGGCATCATCATGAACGGCGTCACCGGACGCATGGGCACCAACCAGCACCTGATCCGCTCGATCAAGGCGATCCGCGATCAAGGCGGCCTCAAGGTGGGCGATGACCTCGTCATCATGCCGGACCCCATCCTCACGGGACGCAATCACGACAAGCTCGCGGCACTCGCGGCACGCACCGGTGTCACGCGCTTCACCACGGATGTCGATGCGGCGCTCGCGAACCCCGATGACGAGATCTTTTTCGACGCCAGTGGCACGCTGCAACGTGCGGGCTTCATCGAGAAGGCCGTGAAGGCAAAAAAGGCCATCTACTGCGAGAAACCGACGGCGGTGGAGACAGCGGAGGCGCTGCGCCTTGCCAAAGTGTGCGAAGACGCGGGCGTAAAGAACGGCGTGGTGCAGGACAAGCTGTGGCTGAGCGGCATTCGTAAATTCAAGCTGCTGCGGGATCAGGGCTTCTTCGGTCGCATCCTCAGTGTGCGCGGGGAGTTCGGTTACTGGGTGTTCACAGGGGAGGATGGCGACCAGCCTGCGCAGCGTCCGTCGTGGAATTATCGGAAAGAGGACGGCGGCGGCATCATCGTCGATATGCTCTGCCACTGGCGTTATGTGATCGATAATCTCTTTGGCAAAGTGAAAGCCGTGAGCTGCATGGGTGCCACCCATATCCCCAAACGCATCGACGAGCGCGGCAAAGAATATGCATGCACCAGCGATGATGCCTGCTACGCCACCTTTGAATGCGAAGGTGGTGTGATTTGCCAATTCAACAGCTCCTGGACCGTCCGCGTGCGCCGCGATGACCTGCTCACCATGCAGGTCGATGGTACACACGGCAGCGCCATCGTCGGTTTGCGCGATTGCTGGGTGCAGAGCGCTGGCGTCACGCCGCGACCGATCTGGAACCCTGACATTCAGCAGCCGATCAACTTCTTCGAGGGCTGGCAGAAGGTGCCGGATACCACGATTTACGACAATGCCTTCAAAATCCAGTGGGAGGACTTCCTCCGCCATGTGGTGTGCGACACGCCTTTCCCCTGGACCCTGCGTGAAGGTGCCAAAGGCGTCCAACTCGCTGAACTGGGGCTGCAAAGCTGGGCAGAGCGCAAGTGGCTGCCTGTGAATGATCTTTAAGCATGCGCCAAGGGTCTTGACCGCGTCGCTCCTTTCGTCGATGCGAAAGGCTCATTCACATGGGCACCACACTTCGCGTTTTTTCTTATCTCCGGCGTTATCCAGGCATGGCTGTAGCGCAGCTAGTCTGTGCGGTGGGCGGGACACTCATGGTGCTGGTGCTGCCTTCGGTGACGCGAGAGATCATCGATGGCATCATACCGCGCCATGAGTGGGAGCGGTTGGGGAACTCGGCGCTGCTGGTGCTGGGAGCCTTCATTTTGCAGAATCTCTTCAATTCACTGCGCATCCGGCTGAACAACTCCTTTGAGCAGAATGTGATCTATGATCTGCGCAGCGACTTGTACGAGCGGCTTCAGCGTCTGCCCCTGCGCTGGTTTGATAATCGGCCCACTGGAGACATCATGACCACGGTGGCGGAGGATATCCCGGCGGTGGAGCGTGTGCTCATCGACGGGATCGAGCAGGGGCTCGTCGCGGTGCTACAAATCGTCATCGTGGCTGGTTTTATGTTCTATGCAGATGCCACGCTGGCCTGGACCGCCATGCTGCCGATGCCGTTCCTCGCCCTAGGGGCTGTTTTTTACACCAAAAGCGCCCGTGATCGTCATCGCCGGGTGCGTAGCGCTAGTAGTGGTATGAATTCACTGCTGCATGATAACGTGAGTGGTATGCGCCAGATCAAAGCGTATGCGATGGAGCGTGAGGAGCACGCCCGCTTCAATGAAAGCAGCGGAGCACTGAAAAAGGCCACCCTGCACCTGATGCATGTCTGGTCGATCTATCGCCCTAGCATGTCGCTGCTCAAAGATGCGGGCTCCGTGATCATTCTCTGGTTCGGAGCACGAGCGATCATGCATGGAACGATGAAACCCGGTGATCTGACAGCCTTCCTGCTATTGGCGCGGTTGTTTTATGAGCCTGTCGAGCAGCTCCATAGCCTGAATCAGATGATCCAGGCTGGTCGAGCGGCTGGGGAGCGAGTCTTTGGCATCATGGATGCGGAGGAGGAGCGCGGCATCGACGACGGCATCACATTGGGAAGTGTGCGTGGACATATCCGCTACGAAAACGTGGGTTTCAGCTACACGGGTAAGTTACCCACGGTGCATGGCATTACGATTGATGCGCAGCCGGGCCAGACGATCGCTCTCGTCGGCCCCACCGGGGCAGGGAAGTCCACGCTGATCAATTTGCTCACTCGATTCTATGAGCATGATGAGGGGCTGTTGACGATCGACGACGTGCCGGTGAAAAACATCAGCAAATCGAGTCTGCGGCGTCAGATCGGCTATGTGACGCAGGAGAGCTTTCTTTTTAATGGGAGCGTGCGTGACAATCTGCTCATCGGTAAGCGAGAGGCTAGCGATTCGGAGCTTTGGAATGTGCTGGAGAGCGCGAATGCGGCTGAGTTCGTCAAACGACTGCCGCAGCAGCTCGATACGCATGTGGGAGAGCGTGGGATCAAGCTCAGTGTGGGTGAAAAACAGCGCATCAGCATCGCTCGGGCATTGTTGCGCAATCCGCCGATCCTCTTGCTCGATGAAGCCACCGCAAGTGTGGATACAGAGACCGAAAGACTCATCCAGGAGGCGCTGGAACGGCTGATGAAGCAGCGCACGAGCTTTGTCATCGCACATCGACTCAGCACCGTGCGGAATGCAGATCGGATCTACGTGCTAGAGCACGGGCGTATCATCGAGCAGGGCACTCACGACCAGCTCATCGAGGCTGGTGGTTTGTACTCGGAACTGTGCCGCACTTCACTGATCGCAGCGCAGAGCTGAGTCTATGCCAGGATCTTCTGGATCACCTTGCACGGCTCCACGCCCGTCAGTTTGAAATCGAGCCCCGCAGCGCGGAAGGATAGCCTTTCGTGGTCCATGCCGAGTTGATGAAGGATCGTCGCGTGGATGTCGGCCACATGGACTTCGTCTTCGATGATGTTGAAGCCCATCTCATCCGTCGCACCCAGGGTGACGCCGCCTTTGATGCCGCCACCGGCCATCCACATGGTGAAGGCCTGCGGATGATGATCGCGGCCCATGCTGCGACCGAGTGACACACTGGCCTCGACCATCGGCGTGCGGCCAAATTCACCGCCCCAGACGACGAGCGTGCTGTCGAGCAGGCCGCGTTGTTTGAGGTCTTTGATCAGCGCGGCGCTGGCCTGGTCGGTATTCTTGCAGTTGTTGCGCACGTTGCCCTCGACGTTGCTGTGCGCGTCCCAGCCTTCGTTGTAGATGTTGATGAAGCGCACACCGCGCTCGACCATGCGCCGCGCCAGCAGGCAGGCGCGGGCAAAGGACGGCACCTTCGGATCGCAGCCATACATTTTCAGCGTGGCCTCGTCCTCCTTCGTGAGGTCCATCAGCTCCGGTGCGGAGGTTTGCAGGCGGTAGGCCATTTCGTAGTTCGCGATGCGCGTGGCCGTCTCGCCATCGCCATCCAGCTTCAGGCGGCGATGGTTGAGCGAGTTGATGAGGTCGATGGTGTCCTTCTGCGTGCCTGGCGTGATGCCTTCCGGCGTGCTCACATTCAAAATGGGATCGCCCGTGTTGCGGAATCGCGTGCCGGAATACACGCTCGGCAGAAAACCGCTGCTCCAGCACGCCGCGCCGCCGCTGATGCCGCTGCCGGTGCTCATCACGACAAAGCTCGGCAGATCCCGCGTCTCCGCGCCGAGGCCGTAGGTCACCCACGAGCCCATGCTGGGCCGTCCAGGCTGCGAGAAGCCGGTGTTCATGAAAATCTGCGCCGGGGCGTGGTTGAACTGCGTCGTGCGGCAGGATTTCACGATGGCGATGTCGTCCACGATGCTCGCCAGATGCGGCAGCACTTCCGAAAGTTCCGCGCCGCACTGCCCATGCTTCGCGAACTTGAATCGCGGCCCCAACACCGCCGCGTCCGGCCGGATGAAGGCATAACGCTGTCCACCGATCACCGAGGGCGGCAACGGCTTGCCTTCATACTTCGTCAGCATCGGCTTGTGATCGAACATCTCGAGCTGCGACGGCGCACCGGCCATGAACATGTGAATGACAGCCTTTGCCTTCGGCTGAAAATGCGAGGACGCTGCCACATTCGGGCTCTTCGACGCTCCATACGCCGATTCCGCCAGCAACGAAGCCAGCGCGATCTTGCCGGTGCCGACAGCGCAATCGTGGAAGAAGTGTCTGCGGGTGATGTTGGAGGTGTTCATGAGGGGGAAATAGTCTGGTTAGTGTTTCTCTGGAAGAGTGAGAATGTGGCGGCGCTCCAGTTCGGCTCGCAGATCTTCCTCGCTTGGCAGCACCAGCCGGTATTTGGAGGCAAAGAGCCGCCGACTTTCGCTGAGCACTGAGTAGCGCACAATGGTGTCGTCTTTGTCCGTGCAGAGGATGATCCCGAGCGTCGGGTTATCGTCCGGGCCGCGTTTGAGGTCGTCAAACATACGCACATACATGTCCATCAGTCCGATGTCTTCATGCTTGAGCTTTCGTGTCTTGAGATCGATCAGGACGAAGCACTTCAGCAGGTAATTGTAGAAGACTAGGTCGATATGAAAGTGTCCGGTCTCAGTGCTCACTCTCATCTGGCGGGCCACGAATGAGAAGCCGCGTCCCATCTCCATGAGGAAGTCGCGCAGCCTGTCCACAATGGCCTTTTCCAGCCCACGCTCATCACGTCCGCTATTTTCGGGCAACCCGAGAAACTCCAAAACATACGGATCTTTGATCAACTCCTGTGGAGCGGGCGACAGTGTTGGCTTTTTTGATTTTTTTGCCTTCGGAGTCATCAACAAGCGCTCGTAGCTCAACGAGGCAATCTGCCTCTCAAGTTCACGACTGCTCCATGAATGGTCCGCCGCCTCCTGGATGTAGTAGTTTCTGGCGGCCTCGTTTTCGATGCGCATTACCAGTCGGTAGTGCGTCCAGGTCAATTCGCTACGCAGTGCGTAGCTTTTTCCAAAATCGGGATAGATGAGGTAAAACTGACGAAAATTTTTGAGGTTTGCCACAGATAACCCGCTGCCAAACTAATCTCCCAGTTGTCGTGCAAGATCGCTGATCAGATCACTGCCATACTTTGCACGCCGACTGCCTCCTTGCTCTTCCCCCACGATGCGCTGGCCGATCTTCCAATAAGTCTCCACCATGAGAAAATTCACTGCTGCATGGGCCTTCCGCCGAGCTTGCCGAAGAATGCTCCTCACATCGTCGAAGAATCGCTGACGTGTCGTATTTGCAACCGAGTAAGTCTGCTCAAGCTTACGCTGCTTGGCCTTCGACTTGTTTTTGGGAGATGCGGCGCGTTTTGCCATGATCACGGAGATTACGGGTGTGTGATCGCCTCATCAAGATTCAGCACCGTACGGCACACGGAGGTCCACAGGGCTTCGCCGTCGAGTTTTTGGGCGCGTTGCTTTTGGAGAAAGGTTTTGAGCATCGTCAGCTCATCGGCGGCGGGTGGGCGGGTGAGGCAGCGGCGGAAGGTGTGGGTGAGGCGGGTGTCGTCGTCGGGGGAGGCGGCGATGACGGCTTTGGCCATGGCTTGGTCGGCTTCCATGAACATTTGGTCGTTGAGGAGCGTGAGAGCTTGCAGCGGGCTGTTGGAGACATCGCGACGGGCGAGGCAGGCCTCGCCGGTGGGCGCGTCGAAGGTGGTGGCCATGGCGAAGGGCGCGGTGCGCTTCGTGAAGGTGTAGAGGCTGCGGCGGTAGCGGTCCTCGCCGTCGCTGGTCTTCCACTCGACCTTGCCGTAGGTGCCTTCGGTGGTGACGCTAGCTGGCTGCGGCGGATAGACGCCCGGGCCGCCCATTTTCAGGGAAAGCACGCCCGCGGCTTTGAGCGCGGAGTCGCGGATGATTTCGGCATCGAGGCGGAAGCGAGGGGCGTGGGTGAGAAGGGATTCCTGATTTTGGATTCCTGATTCCTGATTCGTTTTTGCAAGCGGATCTGAATCAGGAATTCGAGAGGCCTGCCGGTAGGTTTGTGACATTACGATGAGTTTGTGCAGCTTCTTCATGCTCCAGCCGTCTTTGACGAACTGCACCGCGAGCCAGTCGAGCAGCTCAGGATGGCTCGGGGGCTCGCTTTGATAGCCAAAATCCTCCAGGCTCTTCACGAGGCCACGGCCAAAGAAGGCCTGCCACTGGCGATTGACCGTCACGCGAGCGGTGAGCGGGTTTTCAGGGGCGAAAAGCCACTTCGCGAAGGTGAGACGGCTCGCGGGAGCATCTTTCGGCAAGGAAGGCAGGAAGGCGGGCACGGCGGGCGGGACGGTTTCCTTCGGCTGGAGGTATTCGCCACGATGGTAGCGGTTCGTGGGGCGCGGATTGGAGGCGGGGCGTTCCTTCATCGCGAGCGTGGGCCGGCCGCGAGGCATCTGGCGACGTGCGGCGAGCAAGGGAGCGGCGGCTTGTTTCATTTCGGGCGCGGTGACGAGGAACTCGCGCATCAAGGTATCGCGCTTCGTTTGATCGCCGGTGGCGAGGGCATTTTCGACTTCAAACGGATGCCCAGTGGCCTCGACGTGATCGCTGGTGGTCACGGAGAGGCGGAAGTGGCCGAGCGGGCAGGCGAAGTGCTTTTCGAAGAGCATCTTCAAATCGAAGCCGTTCGTCAGATCGATGGGTTTTTCGAAATGAAACACGGCTGCGTGGCTTTGGCCGTATCCGCCGAGCACCTGCCAGCCGCTGGACATCTCGGCGTCGAGCGTGGCCATGGCGTTGTTGGTCTTTTTCGCGGCGGCTTTGCGTGCGGCTTTTTTCGTCGCCTTCGCGGCGGTGGCAGCGTCGTTGATCTTGTCCTCCTCTTCCTCGTTGGTGGCCTCGGCGTGGGCGATGGGCACTCGCTGGCCGTTTTGGAAGGCTTGCAGCTCACTGAGGAAGAAGCCACCGAGGGGGCCTTCGTAGTAAGTGAGGCCTGGGCCGTCATTCGGCAGGCTAGGATGGCTCGCGACCTCGAGTTTGATGGCGGTGACGCCTTTGATCGGCGCTTTGAGGCTCAAATCATAGACATCGCTCTTCGAGATGTCGCCGCTGCCGAGGATGAAGCCATCGCTCAACTGCTCGAGATGCGGCATGGTGGTCTTCATGGCCGTGGGGCGGATGATTTGCCAGTTGGAGGCTTTTTTGGACTCACCTTCGATCCAGCCGGCAAAACGGCTTTGCAGTGCCGCGTCGCCACCGGGGAACTTTTTCGGCAAATCGGCCTCCAGCTTCGCGATGCGCTCGGCGTGGGCTTTTTGCTGCTTTTCGATGTCCGGCGTGGGTATGTGGTAAGTCGGCTCGTCGGCGTTGTTCAGCAGCGCCATGACGCTGTAATAGTCGGTGTGGAGGATGGGATCGTATTTGTGCGTGTGGCACTGGCAGCAGTTCAGTGTGAGGCCCATCCATGCGGTGCCAGTGACGCCGACGCGGTCCACCATGGCGTAAAAACGATATTCGTTCGGGTCGATGCCGCCTTCTTCATTGAGCATCGTGTTCCGATGAAAGCCGGTGGCGATGATGTCATCCGGCGTGGCATTGGGTAGCATGTCTCCGGCGAGTTGCTTGATGCTGAATTGGTCGAAGGGCATGTCTGCGTTAAGCGCCTTCACCACCCAATCGCGGTAAGGCCAGATTTGGCGAGGGCGGTCTTTTTCGAAGCCGTTCGTGTCCGCGTAGCGGGCGAGATCGAGCCAGCGGCGGGCCCAGCGCTCGCCGTAGGCTGGAGAGTTTAAAAGGGTATCGACGAGCTTCGCATATTCCTGATTTCTGATTTCTGAATCCTGATTCTTTACCGCATTCACAAACGCATCCGCCTCACTAGGTGTCGGTGGAAGGCCGATCAGATCGAGATAGACGCGGCGGACGAGGGTGTAGGCATCCGCCTCCGGCGAAGGCTTCAATCCTTCCTTCGTCAGCCTTTCTCGGACAAAGTGATCGATTGGATGCACTGAATCAGGAATCAGGACTCTCGAATCAGGAATTTGATAGGCCCAGTGCGCCTCATACTTCGCCCCTTCGGCGATCCAGGCTTTGAGCGTGGCTTTATCCTTCTCGGACATGACCTTCTTCGTATGCGGCGGCGGCATGACCTCGTCTTCGTCGGTGGAGAGGATGCGCTTGATGACCTCGCTGGCGTCTGGTTTGCCGGGGACGATGGCGATCTCGCCAGATTTGCCTGCGCCGTGGGCGGAGTCGGGCAAATCGAGGCGCAGTTTGCCTTTGCGACCGTGGTCGTCCATGCCGTGGCAGGTGAAGCACTGCTGGGCGAGCACGGGACGCACGTCGCGATTAAAATCGACGGCGCAGGCAGTGGTTCGAGAAGTAGAAAGAGGAAGGGGGGCTTCATCACAGGGATGAAACGGAGCAAAATAGCCATTTATGACGTGTAGATTGTGCTCATGGCAGCCGCCCTTCGTCCACGTCGATGTAGTGGGCGATGGTCTGGATGTCATGTCGATCGGCGAGGCCTCCATCGGCTTTACGCTTGGCGAGGATGGCGGTGATGTGGTCGTTGAAGCCGAGCGTGGTGACGTAGTGATTCCAGACGAGTTTGTCGGTGTCGTTGAGCGGGCGGCTCTGCTGCTGGCACCAGCCTAGGATCTCCTCATCGCTGCCGCCTTGGAGAGTGCGTGCCTTCAGGGTATCGTAGTCGATGTGGAGAAAGCTGACTAGGGCTCCGTCGCTGCCCTTGCCGAGATTGGCGTGCAGGTCCTCCCACAGCAGGCCCTGGGCGTGGAGGCGGATTTTGCCGAGCATGCGGGGGAAGTACTTCAACCCAGAGGTTTCTACGAGGGGGCTGCAAGGCAGGGAGGCTGGATCGGGCTTTGTGGACATAGGAGGAGTGAGAGTGGGGCGTTTTTAGCCAGTGGTGACGCGGCGCGGCTCTGGGATGCGCAGCAGGATGATGATGGAGACAGTGGCAAAGCAGCCTGCAAGTGCGGCGACACTCTGGAACGATGCGGTGCTACGGTAAAGGAAGCCGCCAAGCAGCGTGGCGAGTAGGAGAGCCCACACATTGCAAAAACCCAGCGCCGCCTGGTAGGTGGAGCGGCGCTCCAGGGGACAAAGCTCCGCTGTGAGGGTGAGGTCACCCACGCGGTCGAGGAAAAGGCCGAATCCAAAGACAAAGTACACGGCCATGAAGCCGGTAAAGCTGTGGGTGAAGCATGACCATGCACAAACGAGGATGCAGAGCACGCGAGAGGCGATGAGGAGGACCCTCCCGCCACTGTGATAGCCGAGCCACGCTGCGGTGAGGCTGCCGAGGATGGTGCCGACGTTTTGCAGCGATACAAAGCGGCCTACCTCTGCCTCCGCGCTGCCAGTGACGTGCAGGGCATGCAGGGTGAGGAAAGAGACGAGCATGAGATAACCCATGCCGGTGAATCGCGTGGCGATGAGCTTTAGCAAATGGGGCTGTGATGCGAGCATGGCGGGCATGCCCCGCAGGTAGCTCCAGTAGGGCTGCGGAGGGTGTGTGGGCATGATGTGCGCAGCTTCCTTCATGGGTAACTGCGAGATCCAGGATAGAAGTAGGAAGCCGAAGGCAATGAAGTGCAGCACGGCATAGCCCCGGTGCCCTGGTAGATGCGTGAGCACCTGATGGATCACGGCACCTGCACCCATACCGATGACGGCCTGCATGATGTAGCGTGCGGCCCAGCCTGCTGCGCGGATGCGCTCTGGGATCATGCGTGTGACCATCTCCATCCATGCGACGACGCCGATGCCGCCGATGAGGCCACTCATCACCGGCGTGAGCACCACGACGGGTAGCAGCCAGCCTGGTAAATGATCTGCCTGCCAGAGGACGAGACCCGCGATGAGGTAGGGCAGTCTTTGCAGCAAGCCAAAGGTCATGACCCAGGGCTTAAAGCGATGCAGCCGCTCCACGCGTGGTGAAACGAAGAGCCCCGCAAAGGCGAAGGTGGCCGCGAGGATGGCTGGCATGATGGAGATGATCAAAGCGCCGCCATGCAGGGACTCGACCATCTTTGGCATCACCGTCTCTGGCTGGAGAAAGGCCACGCCGCCCATGTAGAATCCGCCCTCTAGGCAATGGCACACGAAGTTCCTCCGCACATGCGGATGGGGCTTTGAGGCGAGGTTTACGGACATGGTGCGGGACAAAAAAGCGGCCATAGTGACCTAGAACGCGTGGAAGGAAAGGCGCTTCTGGCTCGGAGCCAGTGCGGATTATTCCCCTTCAGGCAGGGCCCGGGCTACCCAGAGGACGCCACGGGGGATGAAGTGCTCCAGGCCGGGGGTATTCTCTGGGTGTGGGCTGGAGATGAAGACACGGCCTTTGCCAAAGGTGCCGATGGCGTGCGAGGGGCTGTGGATCATCAATCCGGCGGGTGAGCCGTTCTCTGCGATCTCACTGCGAAAGAGGGCGATGGGGCAGTAGGCGGGGATGTCGGCACGGGTGCCTGGTTTGATGATGGGGCCGTTGTTGTAGCGGACTTTGAAGGTGCCATTCACATCCCCGAGGAGTGGCTTTCCATCGACGGTGAGCTCGATGTCCATGAAACCACCGCCCCTTTTCCATTTATTCGAGACGGTATTGGCATTGAGGATGCCGAGGCCCCAGGAAAAGCCTGAGCAGGCGAGGTATGCCCCAGCGCAGATCCCACAGTAGCCACCGCCTGCGCGGACGTACTCGCGGACATTGTGCAGACCGGCTTCGCCGATGCTTTTGGACTGCTGCGAGCCACTGCCGCCGGAAAAGATGATGACGTGGTAGGGCTTCAAGTCGGCTTTTCCCATCTAATGAGGGTGATCTGGGCCTGCGGCAGTGTCTTGAGTACGCGGATGACGTTGTCGATGCCGTCCCTGGGGGCTCCTGCGCCGTCAAAAATGCCGATTTGGAGCGGTTTGGTGCTCGCAGGTGGTGGGATGATGGTTTTGAGCCCATTGATGTCTGGCGGGATAAGGATGGGCTTTGCGACTTTTTTGGTGCTGGTGGGCTGCGGGGCCGTCTGGGCAGGTAAATCGGCTCCAAGGGCAAAAAGGGTGCTCAGGCTGATGACGCGGAGAAGGGCAGATTTCATGAAAAAGCAAAAACGTCGCCACGAGCTGCATCTTCCTCGCAGAGCACGGTTGCGCATGGGCTGGAGGCGGCGCTATGCTGCGTGTGCGCTGCCCCGCCTGCCAAATACTTTTATCCGAACATGACGCTGCCTGTCAGCAGTGCGGCCTGTCGCTGGATGCGGTGGATAAGCTGCTGGGCATCCCGCCGAATCTGCAAAAGCCGATCACCGACACGCAAGGTGCACTGACCTTTCTCGCACGCAAAAAAGTGGAGCACTGCATCACGGAGATCGAGCGGCGGCATCCGCTGCTGCATGCGTCGGTCATCTTCATGAATGTGCCGCAGCAGGTGTCTGTGGGGGTGTATGCGTTCTGGCTTTTCAATCGAGGTGGGCTCTGTAGCCCGGTGGATAAAGGCGGTGCCAATCACCATGTGATGCTGCTGATCGATCCGGCGACATCGCGTGCGGCGGCGATCGTGGGCTATGGACTGGAGCCATTCGTCTCGCTGGAGGCTCTCCAGCTCTGCCTGAATGAATTTGCGGGAGCTGCACGGAGTGGGAGTCTTGCGGCTGGAGTGGCGGCCTTCCTAGCAGAGCTCGATGAGCGACTCCGTTTATTGTGTGATGAGCTGCCGCGGCAGTTTGGCTACGATGAAAATGCGGATTGGTATGATAGCTCGGTGGAGGGGCAGGTGATCGACCCTGCGGCAGCGTCCAATCGTAAACTCACAGCGGCCTATTAGTGCCTGTAATGTTCTCTTCTTATGAATCGACGTCACTTCCTCAGCATGCTGCCAATGTCGGCGCTTCCTTCCTTGTCAGCGGCTGAATTTTTATCGCAGAAGAGGACATTCATCGGGCGGGAGAAGTTCGATGCGGTGGTGAGGCTGGCGCTGGCCGGAAACTGGCGTGCGCAGCCGATGGGGCAGCGTGTGGCGCTGTTTGGCCAAGCATTGCGCGGCACCCGGTATGTAGCGTGGACGCTGGAGATCGACGACCGCGTGGAGTCACCGAGTGTGAATTTTAATGGGCTGGACTGCTGGACGTTTTTTGAGACCGCATTGGGTCTGGCGCGGATGATCGCCACGCCGCAGCCATCTTACTCACCCTCTGATCTGCTGCGGCAGATCGAGTGGACGCGGTATCGCGGTGGTGTATGCCGTGGGGGCTATCTGGACCGCATTCACTACCTGGATGAGTGGTTCACCGACAATGCGGCACGCGGGAACATCAAATACATCACCGGCAAAATCGGTCCTGTGACACGGATGACGGGCCGCACGAATGATGAGATGTCTCTGGAGCCGAAAATCTACCGCTACCTGCGTGCGAGCCCCGCCCTCATCCCAGCGCTCAATCAGATCGAGCGTAGGCTGGAGAAGGTGCCCTTTCACTACATCCGCAAAGAGCAGGTGGCCGCGTGTGAGGGGCGCATCCAGAGTGGGGACATCATCGGTATCGTCACGCACCGGCAGCATGTTTTTTGCTCGCATGTGGGGCTGGCGCTGCACACGGCGGATGGTGCCTGCCGCTTCATGCACGCATCTCTCACGGCAAAGCGTGTGATCGTGGATAAGCCACTGCATGAGTATTTAGCAGGTATCCAGGCGCATGCAGGCATCGTGGTCGCGAGGCCTGTGTGAGCGGGTGATGGGTAGCGCCCCGAGTGGGTGCGGTTATTTCATCTCGCCGTCGCTATCTTTTGCCTCGCCTTTTTTCTCGTCTTCTTTGCGCTCGAATTTCACGGTGGGCACTTTTTCCGTGAGCTTGGCCATGAAGTCGTTGATGAAATTTCCATTCATCTCACGGCTGTGGCGCAGAGAAAGACCGACGATGAAGGCGACGATGAAGAGGCCGATCACGATGGCCGCATTCATGCATCCGCCGCCGGCATCATCAGGATAATCCGAGGGCGCATTGCGACTATAGGCACGGCGTACGGGACTCAGAGCTGGGCGGGCAGAGGCACGTGGTAGCTCTGAGGGTTTTTCAGCCGCCATAACGGTGGGGGCTGGCAGAGGTGCATTGTTTGCAGGCACTGGCACGGCTGTGGCCGGTGCGACGGCCTTTTTCAGCTCGGCGGAGGATGGGGGCTCGCCAGTATAGTAGAGACACTGCACGTCACCGAAGGATACACGGTCCCCATTGCGCAGCAGCGCCTCCTCGACATCCGCGCCATTGACACGGGTGCCGTTGCTAGAGCCGAGATCGTTCACGAAGCAGTTGCTGCCGCTCTTTTTGATCGACGCATGACGGCCAGAGGCTGAAGCAGAGTCCAGCACGATGTCGCTTTCTGGATGTCTGCCGATGGTGGTGAGATCGTTCTCAATGCGGTAGGTCTGGATGGAGTCGTCCTCCGAGTAAATGACTAGAGCGGCCATGGGTGGGATTCTTTTTTTACGAGGCTCGTACGGGGTGAGTGACGGGCGAGGAGACAGAATCTTGGGATTTTCGTGATGCAAGGACTGTGTTCGCGTGAGAAGATGAATTCCGCGCCACCGACCCCGCGCCATCACGCAATGCGCCCCTTCCTGCCTGCCCACCTCCTCCTTTGCCTCTTAATGTGCCTGCTCCTGGGTGCTCCGATGCCCGCTACGGCGGCTGAGGCTTCTCCAGCCCTAGCCAGCGCGGAGAAACTGGTGCCGCAGCAGGAGAAAGAGGGCTACGAATTCCGCTCCGAAAGCTGGGAGAACCCCCTGGAGGCAAAAATGGGCCGCGCTGTGCGCATGCAGCTTTTTAAGGGCAATGAATACGCTTTCTGCATCGCTGCGCCGCGTGACTCCGGGGCGAAAATCACCGCTGCGGTGCTCGATTTCGAAGGAAAGCCCGGTGGCGACCTGCTCCCCGTGAAAGAGGGCTGGGGGCTCGTGCTCTACTACAAACCCGCGAAGACAGGCACCTACGCCATCGCCATTCGCCAGGTCGATGGTGCTGCTGCCGTGCCCTGCGCCATGATCATCGGCTGGAAGTGAGTAGGGCAGGGGATGCAGAGAGCTCCAGGTGGGCACGAGTTGTCCCTTTGCATCGCCAGTGGCCTCTCTAACATCGAGCGCCATGAATCCCCCTGGACTCGACGATCTGCTCACCTGCCTGCGTTTCCCCTCTGTCTCCACCGACTCCACCCATCGTGGTGACGTGCGAGCGTGTGCCGAATGGCTCCTAGCCAAAGTGAAAGGCATGGGCCTCACTGCGACACTGCATGAGACACCGGGCCACCCCGTGCTCGTGGCCAAAAACAAACATATCGCCGGACGCCGCACCGTGCTGCTCTACGGCCACTACGACGTCCAACCCGCTGAGCCCCTGCATGAGTGGAAAACGCCCGCCTTTGAGCCCACCATCCGTGACGGACGCATCTACTGCCGTGGCGCTACGGACAACAAAGGCCAGTTCATGGCCCATCTCCAAGGCCTGAGCGAAACACTCGCCGCGCACGCCGATTTGCCAGTGAATTTGACGTTGTTGCTCGAAGGCGAGGAAGAGATCGGCAGCCCTAATTTGAAGCCCTTTCTCCAGAAACACGCGGAGGAGCTCAAATGTGACCTCGTGGCCATTTCCGACACTGGAATGGTCGCTCCAGGCATGGGCACCTTCACCTACGGGCTGCGCGGCATCGCCTGCCTGGAATTCTGGGTGCATGGACCCACGATCGACCTGCACAGCGGCATCTTTGGCGGTGCGATCATGAATCCTCTCACCGCAGTCTCGCGGCTGATCGCCACGCTGCATGATGCAGAAGGCCGTGTCGCCGTGGGCGGCTTTTATGACGGCGTGCGTCCCATCCAGGCGTGGGAGAGAGAGGCCTGGGCCGCATTGGGGGATGCAGATGCAGAAATGCTCAGTCTCACGGGCTCACCTAGCCTGTTTGGTGAGCCTGGATACAGCGTCCGTGAGCGAGTATGGGCGCGGCCCACCATCGAAGTCAATGGCATCGGAGGCGGTTATCAGGGGGAGGGCTCCAAGACCGTGATCGGGAAAAAGGCCTTTGCGAAGCTGAGTTGCCGCCTCGTGCCGGATCAGCAGCCTGAGCATGTTTTAAAGCTCGTCACCGATCATTTGCGGCATCACACGCCCGATGGAGTACGGCTGGAAATCAAACCCGGCCACACCGGCATGCCTTACCTCATGGACCCGCACTCCAGCATCGGCCAGGCCGCGCAGCGAGCCCTGGCAAAAGCATTCCCCGGTCAAAAACTCGCCCTCATTCGCGAAGGCGGCAGCATCCCCATCGTGCAGGCATTCAAAGACGTGCTCGGGGCTGATACCCTACTCCTCGGACTCGCGCTACCAGACTGCCAGGCTCACGCCCCCAACGAGAACTACCCCATCGCAAACTTCTCCAGCGGCGTGCGGCTCAACCAAGCCCTACTGGCCGAGCTAGCCTGACATCATCCCCCCTCTCAGCTCCTTCACCCTCACATCCATCACGATGTGAATGTGGCAGGTGTGGATCAAAGCCGGTCCCAAATGGCACTCATGACAGCCTTGCCAGCACGCAAACACTGTCTAAGTCAGAAGAATGGGAAAACTCCAAGACAAAGTCGCCGTCGTCACCGGTGCCGGACGCGGCATCGGCAAAGCCATTGCTGAAGCCTTCGCTGCGGAAGGTGCCAAGCTCGCCATCGTCAGCCGCACCCAGGCCAACTCACAAGCCGCTGCGGACGCGATCAACGCTACCCACCCCGGTGCGGCCAAGGGCTACGCTCTCGATGTCGCTGATGCAGCCGCCTGTGCGGAAGTGGGGAAGCAAATCCTCGCCGACTACGATCATGTGGACATCCTGGTGAATAACGCCGGCGTCACCAAAGACGGCCTGCTGCTGCGCATGAGCGAGGAAGACTGGGATATCGTGCTCGATACCAATCTCAAGGGTGCCTTCAACATGGTGAAAGCCGTCCAGCGCAGCATCCTGAAGCAAAAGGGAGCCCGCATCATCAATATCAGCAGCGTCATCGGCCTCATCGGCAACGCTGGCCAAGCGAACTACGCCGCCAGCAAGGCCGGGCTCATCGGATTTACCAAATCACTCGCCCGCGAGTTCGCGGGGCGTGGAGTCACGGCGAACTGCATCTGCCCTGGCTTCATCGCCACTGACATGACGCATGTTCTCAATGATCAGGTGAAGGAGGAGATTCTCAAAAAAATCCCACTCGGTGATCTCGGTCAGGCCGCAGACATCGCTGCGGCTGCGCTTTACCTAGCGAGTCCAGAGGCCCGCTACGTCACTGGACAGGTGCTGACGGTGGATGGCGGCATGGTGATGTGATTCTCCCCACGACCATGAAAAAGCCTGCGCATTCGTCTTTCTGCCATCCTGGGCCTGCTGGGCGTCATCCTCGGCGCGAGTGGTGCTCACGGCAGTCTGCATGACAGGCTCATCGCCACGGGTGAGCTTGCTCACTGGCAAACAGCGGTGCAATACCATCTCATCCACGCGGTTTTGGCTGTGGCGTTGGCCCTGTGCTCCAGCGCAGGTGGCAAGCGTGCTCAATGGGCCTGGCGCTGCCTCGTCATGGGCATCCTTCTCTTCAGCGGCTCGCTCTACGTGCTCGCCATCACTCAAATCAAGTCTCTCGGTGCTGTGACACCCTTTGGTGGCCTGAGTCTGATGCTTGGCTGGCTGCTACTCGCCGCTGCCCAGTGGGATGTGAATTCCCGTGAGCCCTGAGGCAAAATCAGGCCAGCAGCTCGGTTACGACGCGAGCCTGTGGGTTTTCGACGAGCACCTGATTGGTGCCGTTGCGCTTGTAGGTGAGCTTTTTCGGATCCAGTCCGAAGAGGTGGAGCAGCGTGGCGTGGTAGTCGAAGTGGTTCACCACGTCTTTGACCGCTTTATGGCCGAATTCATCTGTCTCGCCATGGGTGTAGCCAGCTTTGAATCCGCCACCGGCTACCCACATGCTGAAGCCGTAGGTGTTGTGATCGCGCCCGACTGCACGGCGATCTTTGGCGCCGCTGCGGTTCTGGATCACGGGCAGTCGGCCCATTTCTCCGCCCCAGTGGACGATGGTGGAATCGAGCAGGCCGCGTTGCTTTAGGTCAATGACGAGCGCTGCTGCTCCCTGATCGACATATTGGCAGGCCGCAGGGAGATTTGTCATGATGCTCTGGTGGTGGTCCCAGGTCTGATTCCCAGTGAAGAGTGAGATGCAGCGCACACCGCGCTCGACGAGTCGCCGGGCGATGAGGCAGCGTGTGCCGAACTCTGCGGTAGCCGGATGATCCAATCCGTAGAGCTTTTTCGTGGCAGCGCTCTCTTTTGACAGATCGAGCGCTTCTTTCGCGGCTGTCTGCATGCGTGCGGCGAGCTCAAAACTCTGAATCCGTGCCTCCAAATCGCTTTCACCCGGTCTGGAGGCCAAATGATCGCGGTTCAGCCGTTGCACGAAGTTGAGGTAGCGCTCCTGCGCCTCGCCCTTCAGGCTCAATGGGGCATCGAGATTGGGAATGCGTGGCTCCTTGCTACGAATGACGGTGCCTTGGAAAAGAGAGGGCAGCCAGCCGTTGCTCCAATTATCCACACCGAGCACGGGCAGGCCGCGTGGATCTGTGAGGGCGACGTAGGCCGGTAGATCCTGATTTTCACTGCCTAGACCATAGGTGAGCCAGGAGCCTAGAGTGGGCCTGCCGCCAGTGGCTTGGCCATTGAGCAGGGCGTAGATGCTCTGGCCGTGATTGTTCACGCCTGTGTGCATGCTGCGGATGAGTGTGACATCATCCGTGATGCCTGCGAAGTGCGGTAGCAGCTCACTCACATCCATGCCGCACTGGCCGTGTTTTTTGAATTTCCACTGGGGGCCCATCACCTCACGGCTGGCACCTGCTGCGTCATCGTATTTGACTTCGCCGGGGAATTCTTTGCCATCGAGCTTCATGAGCTCTGGCTTCGGATCAAAGAGGTCGATCTGGCTGGGACCTCCCTGCATGAACATGCTGATCATCGCCTTTGCCTGGCCGAAGCCATGCGGTTGCTTCGGCTTGAGGTCGTAGTGCGCTGCCTTCGCCTGCTCGGAGGTCGCTAGTAGCCCCTGCTCCTGCAGCAGCGTGGCCAATGCGATGCCGCCGATGCCGTATGCGGAGCGGTTCAGGAAGGTGCGGCGATCAAAAGGGAGCTGCATGGCGTGGATTGCAGAGTTGAGTACGCCACGCTCGATCCGAAGTTTGCGCAGAGAAGCATGTCGTGGTCGATCCGGGGCTCCCAAGACGCCATCAAACACCGCGCATCACGTCCTCCCATTCGGCCAGATGTCGCTCCCAGGTGAAGGGGAGCACGGATTGGCGTGCGGCGGAGGCCATTTCATCGCGGCGGGCGGCGGGCAGCGCCAGGGCCTCACGGATGCGTGCCCCTAGCTCCACGGGCTGCTGCGGGTGGTAGAGCATGAGGCCATTCTCTTCATGGCGCACATGATCCACGGCACCATCCATCACGGAGATGATGCCGGGGAGGCCACAGGCCATGCTTTGCAGCACGGTGGATGAGAAGGCGTCATACTGCGTCGGATGGATGAACCAATCCGCGCTTTGATAAAGCTCCACGAGCTGACTGGTCACGGGCACACTGCGTATCTTTGCCGCGATGCCGAGCTGTGTGATGCGTGCCTGAGTCGCCGCGCTGAGGCCACGTCCGACGATCCAGAGTGTGGCATCGAGCTGCGGCATGGCCTCCAGCAGGGACTCCAGCCCACGGCGCTTGTGGCTGAGGGAGACAAAGAGCAGCACGCGCTGCGCTGGATCGGTATGGAGCTTCCGGCAAATCAGCTCGCGGGTGGAAGCACGGTTTTCTGCCGGGCGGAAGAGCTGCGTCTCGACGGGCGGTGTCAGGATGCGGAAACGCTCCCCATCCGTGTGGTAGATGCCCTGGAGCTGTGCTGCGACGCGGGCAGAGCTGGTCAAGTAGCGTGTCGTCGCTCCACTGGTGTGCAGTTTTTTCTCCAGGTACAGCTCATACAGATGCGCGGGGCTGTAGCGCTGGAGTGTGGGCAAAAGCTGGCCATAGAGCCGGTGGCAGCCGGTGCCGTTGCGATGGATCGTCTGCCGCGTGGTGCGGCCAAAACCGATGCTGATATCTGCACCCGCAGCTTCCGCCGCACGCGGCGCTGCACGGTCAAAGTGCCACTTCCGTGCCAGCGGCCCCAGGCGCAGTCTTGGCAGCAATTCCCACCGCCCCGGCAGCTCGGCACGAATGGCCTCCGTGGTCAGTGAGGTGATGTAAATAGGCTCGTGGCCTGCTGCGGCCAGTTTTTTGGCGAATTCGCCCAGGAAAATCTCCACCGCCGTGCCGCGGATCATTTGATGATGAAGCAGGGCGATCTTCATGCCGTTGGCGGAGTCGTCGGAGTCGTCGGAGTCGTGGTGGTGGCCTTCTCGGCCTCATACACGCGTGCATAGCGGTCAAAGGCGAAAAACGCCGTCGCCACCGCGATCCATAGACCAGGGAAGCCATCGAGGAATCCCCTGCGCAGCACATAAGCGCGGAAAAAGCGCCACAGCGGCCGGAACAGCGTGTGGAGCAGGGACCAGCGCTTCTGCTTCACCTGCTGCGTCTGCAAAAAGGCATCCGAGTAAGCCGCGTGCTTGATCAGGTAGTGTCGGATGTTTTGGAAAGAGTAATGCAGCAGATCGCCGTCGATGCGGGTGAGGCTGCCCGCCACCTCCAGCCGCTCATGCACCTGACCACCGCCCTCAGCGGCCCAGCGGCTGCCCTCGCGGCGAAACAGGCGCGTCTTGCGGTCTGGATACCAGTCGCCGTGATAAATCCAGCGTCCGAGGAACCAGGTGCGCCGCGCCATCTCAGCGCCGTGATGTCGCTGGTCGTCACCGGACTCGAAAAAGCCACGAATCGCAGCCGCAAGCTCTGGCGAGACCTCTTCATCGCAATCAAGATTCAGAATCCACGGCTGCGTGCAGAGCTCCAGGCACTTGTTTTTCTGCGCGGTGAAGCCCAGCCAGTACTGGTGGATAAACCGGGCACCAATCTCCGCCGCGATCTGCGCCGTGGCATCCGTGGAGCCCGAATCGAGGATCACGATCTCCGTCGCTAGCCCAGCCACACTGGCGAGACATCGCCGCAGGTTCGCCTCCTCGTTTTTCGAGATGATGGAAATGGACAGTGGCAGCGGCATGCGGGTGCCCGATTCTGGCCGCGAGCCGCCGTGCTGCCAAGTGCGAATGCGGCAGCGCAGCCCGATTGACCAACTTACGTATGAAAAAGATGCCAAACGTGCTGAACGGAAACGAGGACAGGATTAACAGGATTTTCAAGATTATGCAGGATTTATCCTGGGTAACTCGGTGCGGTCCCGACGAAAATCCACTCAACTGCCGGAGTGAGTCTGATAACGATCTGGATGCTCCACTCGATCTATTATATGACTCGCGAGAGGAATTGCAGCGCAGTCAAATGTGGCTGCAACCAGCGTGATGATCCATGCTGTTTGCAGCTTGCCTCGTCTGGCTACGCGGATGACGAGACCAAGAGCCGGAAGGGCAATCCCGCCGCCAACCAGTAAGCCAAGGAACATCGCAACCAGAGGCATATCGTCAAAACCCCATATGAGCTGCTTCCCTGACATGAAAAGCAACGCCGCAGCTACTGGAAAAAACGCGAACACAGGCGGAGCGATTATATACAATGCAATTCGAGGCCACGCCCGAGCTATCATATCGGCTACTTCACGAGCGAAGCTTCGTGACTCCCCGCCCAGAGGCCGTGTATCCAGTAAGTGGGTGCCTACAATTGATGTCTTGTCCGGCAAACCACCCCAACTGGCACCTGTCCAACGCCAGAGTTCATTAATTGCAATCTCGGTCGGTGGCCCGAACTCGGACTTTGGGACGAGTCCGCCTGCTTCGTAGAGCAGGTTTGTTGTCCTCATTTTCACGGTGACATAGCCCTCAGAAAGCCGGGAATTCCCGACGATTTCCACCTCTCTCTTCACGTCGCGGGCTATGAAACGCGATAGTGTGCTCCCCACCCGGTATTTGCCCTCCCGCATTCTGCGGCAGAAGTCCCGTATTAATTGGAAAAAGGAATTCATCAAAGTTACCACATGTAACGGGCAAATGGTATCTCTGCAAAGCATCCAGATCGGTCTTACCGATTGACCACGCACCTATGCTTCCACCACTTTGCGCAGCCAAGGCAGAGATACCACGCTAGCGATGATGATGCTGGCCCCGAAGTAGAATCCTGGGCTCATGAACTCACTGCTGCCAAAGATCAGCGCAGCGAGGATGATGCCATAGACGGGCTCCAGATTGTAAATCACGTTCATGGAGAAAACCGACATCTGGCGCAGCGCCTTCATAAAGCCCGCATAAGCCGCTACGGTGCAAAAAATGGCCAAAATGCCGATCCAGAGCCGATCTGGCCCCACGGGCACGACAGGCCAAAAACCGGTCTCAAACAGCGGGCGGCTCAAAAATGCCGCGATGAATGCTCCGAGCATCTGCCAGGCCCCGATTCGGCTCCAGTGGCATGCGCCGACTTGTTGCTTGCTCATCACCGCAAAGACCGCCGCCAGCACGGCGGCGATGATCGCCACGGTGAAGCCCTTCCAGTAGCTGAACTCGACTTGATAGATGATCCACACCGCTCCCACCATCATGAGGCCGACGAGAAGCTCCAGCGCCCGCCATTTTCGCGTGCCGTCGATGAGTGGCTCGATCAGTGAGCTCCACAGCATGGCCGTAGGCATCGCTGCGAGGCATACAGAGGCGGTCGAGAGCCGTGTAGCCAGGAAAAACAGCACCCAGTGGATGCCCAGCACCGCTCCCACCGCCGCGAAGCGCAGTGCCTGTGAAGCGCTGATTTTTTGCCCACCCGTAAACCGGGCGAGCAGGGCAAAGCACGCCGCTGCCACGCCAGTGCGCCAAATGGTGACATCCACCGCTGGCAGCGTGATGAGCTTCCCCAAAATTGCCGTGAAACCCCACGCCGCCACGACGAGGTGCATCAGGAGGTAATCGCGGGTGGTTGTGGTCATGAGAAAAATGCGCTGCCTCAAACACGCGATTGGAAAGGAGCGCAAGCCGCGTTAGAGAGCCGTAGAAACCCCTGTGAATTGATTACTCGCTAAATGGAATGGAACGACTGGCTGCGCATCCTGCGTTGGCGAGCCCTCGAAGAGGGCGATGCTGACGGGACGCTCGTGAACGCGGAGCGCCGCCGCGCCGCCACGGCCCATTCCCGCGCTGGTTTGAAGAGTGAGGATGTCGTGGGTGATGTTCTGGATGATCGCACGGCCTCCTTTTTGCAAAAACGGGCCACTTGGCTGGAAAACGAGGCCGTCGGCTGGCGTGGTGATCTCATCAAGGCCCTAGCTGCGCTACGCGTGCCGCAGGGACGCCGTGCCTGGGCCATCGCGGGCTGGGCAGCGGCTTTTATCGCGGGTTATGCCATGACGGATCTCGGCCAGGAGCGTGAGTTTAATCTGCTCGCTCTGCCGCTGGTCGGGCTGGTGGCGTGGAATATCGTGGTGGTGGTGCTGGGCCTGCTCTGTGAGCTGCTGCCAGCTCGCACGATGGCTGGACGCGGTGGCTGGTTGGCCGAGGTGCTGGCCCACGGCGTGGGTAGGCTGAAAAAAAGCAGCGCCGCCGATGAAAACACCGTGCTGCATGCCGTGCGCACGCGGTTTGAGGACTTAGCGTGGCCGCTAGCATGGCGCAGGCTGCATGCGCAGTTGCGGAGCTGGCTGCATGTGGGCGCGGCGCTGATGGCGCTGGGGAGTGCGGCGGCTCTGTATGCGCGTGGTTGGTCACGCGAGTACCGCGCGGTGTGGGAGAGCACGCTGCTGGGGGATACCGGTGCAGCGTATTTCTTTGGCACGCTTTTTCGCCCGGCTTCTGCCGTGATGGGGCGGGAGGTACCGCTGAGTGAAGTGCCAGGCATGCGGCGCACTCTTGGCAAAGCGGAGAAGCCTGCGGATGCGCTGCCGTGGATTCATCTATACGCCGGGACGCTGCTGGTGCTGGTGATCGCGCCGCGCCTGCTGTTGGCAGGCCTGGGCGCTGCACGGCTGAATGGTGCCATCGATGCCCGCGCTCGCTCGCTGGGCTGGGGGAATCACCTGCGCCGTCTGTTGCATGCGGTCGAGGGCGGTGAGCAGCTCGTGGAGGTGCTCGTTCACGGTATGGAGACGGGTTCTGTGCACAAAGAGACCTGGGATCGCGGTGTGCGGCAGCGATTCGGCGGCCTGACCCGCGCGGAGTATGTACGCATCGCTCCTGGGGATGAAGATGACTTCGCCGCGCAGTGGCAGCCGCGCTCACCGCTGGTGGTGCTGCTTTTTAATATGGCCACCACGCCAGAGGCAGAGGTGCAGCGCCGCCTCGCAGCAGATTTGCGTCAGCGCCTGCTCACGCGGCATGCGGAGCCCGATTTCGTGGTCCTACTGGATGGCACCAGCCTCTGCGGACGCTGGGCAGATGACAAGATCGCCGGACGCGAGCGCCTTTGGACCGAGATGATGGAAGGCCTGGCCGATGAGGTGCTCGTCGCCCTGCGCAAAGACGGCGGCACACGAGAGTTACCAGCCAGCACCGTTTCCAAAGTGACCCAGTGACGATATTTCGCGGCATGACGAGTGAATCCCCCAGCACGAAGAAAAACAATGAAGCGGACCTCGCGGTGCGAACGGATGCCGACATCGTCACGCTGAGCCTGATCTCCCACACAAACACCGGCAAGACCACGCTGGCTCGCACGCTGCTGCGCAGTGATGTGGGTGAGGTGGCGGATGCTCCGCACGTCACCCTCTTTAATACCTCCTACACTCTCCTGCATGATAGCGGCAGCCTGCTGCGCCTGTGGGACACGCCGGGTTTCGGAGATAGCGCACGGTTGCTGAAGCGCCTCCAGCGCGAGCGCAATCCCGTCCTGTGGTTCCTTTCGCAAACGTGGGATCGCTTCACCGACAAGCCGCTCTGGTGCGGCCAGCAGGCTCTCAAAAATGTGCGTGAGGAGGCAGATGTCGTCCTCTACCTGGTGAATGCCTCCGAGCCACCGGATGCCGCGACGTATGTGACGCCGGAGATGCAGATCCTCGAATGGGTCGGCAAGCCCGTCATCGTCCTGCTGAATCAAACGGGCCGCCCTCAGGGTGCGGAGGTCGAGGCAGGCGAGATCGCCGCTTGGCGTGATCATTTGAAGTCGCATGCGCTCGTGCGGGATGTGCTGGCGCTGGATGCCTTTGCCCGCTGCTGGGTGCAGGAGGACAAGCTCATGGACTCGCTGCTCCCACTCATGGAAGGCAGCAAGATCGCCACCTTTCAGCACATCAAGCGCCTGTGGGCACGGCGAAACATCGAAACCTTCCGCGCCAGCGTGCGCCTCGTCTCTGAGCAGCTCACCGCCTCGCTCCTTGACGGCATCGAAGTCCGCACCGAAACGCTGCTGGAGCGTGTGGGCTGGAATCGCGACGGTTTGAATCGCGAGTACAACGACGCACGGCAAAAACTCGCTGCGCAACTCGCTGACCGCGTGGAGCAGACGACCAATCATCTCATCGAGACGCATGGACTAGAGGGCGAAGCACGGCGGCGGCTCAGTCAGGCCGCCCGTGACCACTTTCACCTGCCAGAGAATGTGAATGAGAACATCTGGGGCGTGCTCGGCAGCTTCGCCGGCGGCGCGATGGGTGGACTCATCGCCGATCTGAAGCTCGGCGGCATGCCCTTCGGCTGTGGTGCCCTCCTCGGTGGTGTCGCGGCGGGCGTGGGAGCCTACGCACTCATCCGCAGCTACAATCTCGTGCGCGGCGGGGATCAGCGCCTGCGCTGGTCCCGTGAGCACTTCCGTGAGCAGGTGAAGCTAGCCTACCTCACCTATTTGGCCGTTTGTCATCATGGCCGTGGTCGTGGTGAGTGGAAAGAGAGCGACCAGCCCGCACACTGGGATACCACCGTGGAAAGCGTGCTCGAGACGCATCAAGACGCCCTCGATCACCTCTGGAAAAACGGCGTCGAAAAAGAGCTCGGCCCCGAGTCCATCTCACGCCAGTCACGCCATTTCGTCACCGATGGCCTCACCCTCCTCCTCCAGCGGCTCTATCCAGGGACAAAGATCGAGATGAGTAGCCGGTAGAGATCATGAGTGACAAAGGACCTGCGGCGATTAAAATCCGCCTCATGCAAGCGACACTGCCACAAGCGCCCTCAGACATCGAAACCCGCCTCCAACGGCTGGAAGAGCAAGTCGCACGCCTGCTCGGCCCCAAAGAGCCAAAGCAAAGCTGGCGGAGCAGTTTCGGATTACTCAAAGACGATTCATTGGGCCGCGAGATCGACGAACTCGGCAAACAGTGGCGCGAAAGCGTGACGGAATGATGCGTCATGCTGTATCTCCTCGATACCAATCATGTGACGGAGTTTGGCTATAGTTCGGAGCCGGGTTTTCGGCTGTTACGGCGTATCGACGAAGCCAAAGCAGAGTGCGTTACGAGCATAATTACTGTCGAGGAAGACCTTCAGGGCTGGTTGGCGCGGCTAAACAAGGTTCGGCACACAGATCTGCAAATCGAGGTGTATCACAGACTTGAAGAGCGCATTCAGTTCTTCCATCGATGGGTCGTGCTCCAATTGGATCGTGAGTCCTTGGCTCAGTTCCATGCCTTTCGAAAACAGGGCTATGGACGAATCGGAACCCAAGATTTGAAGATCGCGTGCATCGCACTCGCGCATGATGCGACGGTGCTCACACGCAATGTGGCCGATTTTCAACAGATTCCAGGCCTCCGGGTGGAAAACTGGCTCGACTGAACTCAGTCCAACTTCGCCTGAAAAGACACCACCGCATTCAGAGGCTGTAAGACGGAGCGTAGGTCGGACTCGAAGCTCTTTTGGTTCTCGGGTGGGATGTGGGAGCTGTGGTAGATGATGCGCACGGTGGGGGCTTGGAGGCTTTTGGCATTGCGCAGCACGGCGACGAGTTCTTCGCGCTTTGCCCGCATGCGGATTGAAGGATCTCTCGGGCTGCGCACTTGGAACCACTGCGTCGTGCCATCGAATTCGAGGGTGAAGTCCTCACTTTGGATGAAATCCATCGCCGTTCCGACGAGGCCAGTGGCTTTCCCGGCAGAAGCACCTGCGCCAGAAGAAACTTGGGGGCCGAACATGTCCCAAAAGGCATATCCGATGAGTCCGAAGGCGATGAGCATGGCGAGCAGTTTCATAGAAGAATGCCCAAAATGTCCTTCAGGCTCTCTGGGCTCGCAAGACATGCTTTGCGCTAAAAAAGCGACTATCTCATCGCCATCGACACAGATGGATAGTAAGCCTCCATTGTCATCGTTTTCTCCAGTAACCCCATGAACGAATTTACCTCCACTTTTGCCGCTACGCATGCCGTGAGCCGCCGCCGTATGCTGCGCGGGCTCGGCACACTGATGTCGCTGCCATTTCTGGAATCCCTCACGCCGCGCCTGAGTGCCGCAGAGGTGAAAAAGGCCGCCGCACGGCCCCTACGTGCTGCCTGGCTCTATATCCCCAATGGCGTCAATGTGAACGAGTGGTTCCCCACAGGCGAAGGCAGCACGTACACGCTTTCAAACTCGCTCAAAGAGCTCGAAAAGCACCGTGCGGACTTCACCGTCATCTCTGGCCTGATGCAGGACTGGGCATCTTCCCACGGCAATGGCGGTGGTGATCATGCGCGAGCTGTCGCCACCTTTCTCACCGGCTGCCAGCCGAAGAAGACTGCCGGCTCAGACATCCACCTGGGTATTTCCATTGATCAGATCGCCGCGAACAAGATCGGCCATCTCACACGCTTGCCATCGCTGGAGCTGAGCACGGATGGTCAGCGTAGCAGTGGAAAATGCGACAGCGGCTACTCCTGCGCCTACCAGTTCAATATGGCGTGGAAAAACGATACCATGCCCCTCGCACCAGAAATGGACCCACGGCTCGTCTTTGAGCGTCTCTTCGGACTGGGTGCGGCGAGTGGCAAAGATGCCAAGCGCCAGCAGCGCCTGCAAAAGAGCGTGCTCGATACGGTGCTGGAAGAGGCCAAGTCCCTGCAAAAGAAAGCCAGCACTGGGGATAGCCGCAAAATCGACGAATACTTCGCCGCTGTGCGTGACATCGAGCTACGGATCGAGCGAGCGGAGAAATTCCAGGCCGAGATGCCGGATGTGAAAGTGCCAGAAGGCATCCCTGATAATTACGAAGAGCATATCCGCGCCATGTTTGACCTCCTGGTGCTCGCTTTTCAGACAGACAGCACGCGTCTAGCCACCTACATGCTCGCGCATGATGGCAGTAACCGCAGCTTCCCAGAGATCGGTGTGCCAGATGCCCATCACTACCTCTCACATCATCAGAGCGATGCGCAGAAGCTCGAAAAGATCGCCAAAATCGACCGCTTCTACCTGCGGCAGTTCGGTTACTTCCTGGATAAGATGAAATCCATCAAAGACGGCGAAGGCACGCTGCTGGATCAGTCGATGATCGTCTTCGGCGGAGCCATCGGGGACGGGAATCGTCACAATCATAACAATCTGCCCATCCTCTTTGCAGGTGGTGGCGGTGGCACCATCCACCATGGTCGCCGCATCGTGCTGAAAGAGGATACGCCGATGACCAATCTCTATCTCAGCATGCTCGACCGGCTCGGAGTCTCCGCAGAACGTGTGGGTGATAGCACCGGCAAGCTAGATCTGAGCTGACGCGCCTTTTCGATCCGCCGCACCTCCAGCGTGTAGCCTTGTTCATTATCGAAAGGGCGCACGTCGGCGGTGATCTGCACCACGGGGTAGCGCACGGTATTCAGGCCGTAAAGGCGGTATGCGGCAGCGAAAACCTCGCACTCCACGATGCCGCTGTAGTCGCAGATGGAGATGAATTTCATCGGCTGGCCATCCTGCTGCATGTGGTGACGACTGACGATGATGAGGCCGCAGACGGTGACGCACTGATTGTGGTAGCGATGCAGCTCTGCGATGGGGCAGTAGGTATGCCAGGCGATGTGTGGATGCAGATCGAGCGGGTGGCCGGTGACGGTGTAGCCGAGTAGCTCCATCTCATCTTGCAGCTTTTGCAGGGGCGTGGGCTCCTCGCGGAAGGTGGTGTGGATGGCGTCTGAGGCTGCCGTGTCCTGGAGCAGCCAGTCATCACCGTGGCCTACATCGCGGGCACTGTGTAGGCATTGCCAGAAATGCTCCGTGCGGGTGCCTCCCAGCCGGTCAAAGGCGCCACAGCGGATGAGATTGAGAGCCTCATGCGCTGCGGGTCGCACGCGGGAGATGAAGTCGCGGATCGTGATGAATGGCGTGTGATCCTGCCGCCAGCGTGAGAGCGTGGCCGCGCTGATGTCCTTGATGCAGCGCAGCGGGACGCGGATGGCCGATTTGACTCTTGCTCCTGCTCTTGCTCTTAATCTCTCCTCTTCTGAAGATTGAGAGCAAGAGCAAGACTCGGAAACGTCCATTGCGACAAAAGCGTCCGTGAATGCATTCACACAGGGTGAGAGAAAGCCGATGCCGAGACGGCGGCACTCCAGTGTGTAAACCAGTGCGGAGTAGAAGCCTTTGCCGTTGCTGAGCACGGCCGCCATGAACACGGCGGGGTGGTAGTGCTTGGCGTAGGCTCCTTGGTAGGCCTCCACGGCGTAGGCGGTGCTGTGAGCACGGCAAAAGGCGTAGCCCTGAAAGCCTGCGATGAGGTCCCACACCTCGGTGATGGTGTTTTCATCGTGCAATCGCTCACGGGCAGCGGCGATGAACTCGATGCGGACTTCCTCCACCTTTTTCATGTCCTGCTTCACCAAAGCACGGCGCAGCACATCCGCACGGCCTGGAGCGAGTCCGGCGAAAGCCTCACAAATCTGCAAAATGTGCTCTTCATAAGCCACGACGCCGAAAGTGCTGCGCAGCACGCCAGCGAGGCTTTCGTGCGTGTAATCGACTTTTTCGAGTCCCTGGGCTCTGCGGGCGAATTGGGCCTTTTTGAGCCCGTTTGCGGCTCCTGGACGGATGACGGACACGATGGCGACGAGTCGGTCGATGTCCCGCACATCGGCCATGCATGCCAGACTGGTCATGGCGGGGCTTTCGATGTGGTGAACGCCGCGTGCATTCCCCGTGGCGATCATGTTCCACACGCCAGGATCGCTCCAGGGCTCAATGTGGCCCTCACGCGGCGGATTCTCCGTGCCACCGAGCAGGCCGACTTCGAGGGCGTGGAGGTCGAGGGCGTTCGTTTCACGCAGAGCGTCGTGGAGTGCGTGTGGCAGAGGGGCAAGGCGCAAGCCATTGCCCCGGCGACACCGCTGTCGAGCACGGTTTACGGGTTCGGATGCCGAGGAGCTTTCGACAGCGGTGTCGTCGATGCGAGGTGCCCTCGCATTTCTGCCACCGCACTCCACGACGCTGCCGCGATATTCGATTGATCCAATGGCCGCCTGCGTGTCCCGCAGCACGGCGAGGCCACCTTGGGCGAGGATGTCGAGCTTGATGAGGCCGACGGCTTCGACGGCGTCCATGTCGAAGTGGGTGGTGGGCCAGCCTTTGCCGCTGATAAAGGTGGGGGTGAGGCTGCGGATGGGATCGCGGGAGAGGACGACGCCGCAGGGGTGCATTTTCGCGTAGCGTGGGAAATCATCGAGCATGCCTGCCATGAGCAGGGCGGTGCGTAGCGGCTCCTCCTGCCATGCGCTGTGGTCGCACTCGCGTGACATGGCGATGGCATCTGCCGCGTGGCGGGCATCTGTCCATGGCATGTGCTGGGTGAGGCGGCGAATTTCGTTTTCGGCCACGCCGAGCACCTTCGCCACGTCACCGAAGGCGGAGCGGGCCTGGAAGGTATTGAAGCCGCCGACGATGGCGGCGTGCTCGGGGCCGTAGCGGTCGAGAAGTAGCTGCACGACGTCGTCTTTGCGATCATGAGCGAAGTCGATGTCGATGTCTGGGAGCTTTTGCAGCGCCATGCGGTCGCGGTTGAGGAAGCGCTTGAAATATAGCTCAAAGCGAATGGGGCAGACGTTGCTGATGCCGAGGCAGTAGCAGACCAGCGAGTCCGCGGCGCTGCCTCGTGTGATCCAGCCGATGCCGAGTGCGGCGCACTCCTGCAGGAGGTGCCAGACGGTGAGGAAATACTCCTCGTAGCCGACTTCGGCGATGATGGTGAGCTCTTCGCGGAGCTGGGCCTCGTGCAGTGTGGATTTGGCTCCGTAGCGGTTTTTTAGGCCTGCATGGGCGAGCTGGTAAAGCATGGCCGCAGGTGTGGAGCCATCCGCAGGCGTGTAGCGCGGGAAACGCAGCGTTTTGAAGTCAAAGGCGAACTCGCAGCGCTCGATGATGTCTGGCGCGGGATGTCCATGCTGAAACGCAAAATCACCACGTCGCTTCTGCGGATGCGGTTCATGCAGGAGTGTGAGCGTTTTCATGCTTTGCAGGATGTCGAAGAAGACTTTGTCCTGCGGTTTGTGGTAGCGGATTTCCGGCTGTGATGAGGCTGGGGCGAGGATGAGGCCGCTTTGATGATCGTGGAGCAGTTGGGGCGTGATTTTCGCTGCGGAGAGCAGGCGGCAAAGATTGGCGTAGCCGGCCTGATCCTGCACGTAGGCGAGCAGTGGCTTCTGATCGCACACTAGCTCTGCGCCGATGATGGGCTTGATCCCAGCGGCGGTGGCGGCTTGGAAAAAAGGCACGGCGGCATGCAGATTCATGGCGTGTGATGATCTGCGGTTTGCTAGCACGCTCACGCAGGACGGGGTTGGTCACGCTGGCGGTGGGTGCGGTGACGAGCTGCGGTTTTGGCAAGGTCTGCCGTGGGGCGTTTTTTCGCTGGGTGAGCCAAAGATCATGCCCACGCATGATGCTGCGCTGGGAGCTGCGTAGGTCGTCGATGACGAGTGCGAGTGTGTGAAGCCTCTCACGCTTCACATCGGCCACCTCCAGCGGCAAGACGGCGCTGAAGCCGCTCTCGTAGATCTTGGTGAAGCGCAGGCCGATGAGGCGGATGCTGACGCGGCGCTCCCAGGCGCGGGTGAGCATGGCTTGCAGCAGTGGATAAAGATCGTGCTCGAGATCGGTCGGTTCATCGAGGCTGGCGGAGCGAGTGACCTCGTCCATGTCGTTGTAGCGCAGGCGGAGCGTGATGGTGCGGATGCTTTTTTTATCCTCCCGCACGCGGCGCATGAGTGTGTCTGCCATGGCGCGGAGACGGGCGATGATGAAGGCGGTGTCGGTGGTGTCCTGGGGGAAGGTTTCTTGCTCGCCGTAGCTTTTCGCCGCTGGTGCATCGCAGATGACGGGGCGTAAATCATGCCCGAGGGCGAAATCACGCAGGGCAGCCGCGCCGCTGCCTACGAGCAGAGAGAGCTCATCGACTGGCGTATGGGCGATGTGCTCCACCCGGCGGAGACCAGCGGTATCGAGCCGCGCCGCGAGCTGCGGCCCTACCTGCGGCAGCCATTTGTTCTCCAAAGGCCAGAGGAAGCCCTGCTCGTGCCCTGGAGCGACTTCGATGAAGCAGTGCGGCTTGCGTAGCTTGCTGGCGATCTGGGAGACGAGCTTGTTCGCCCCGACTCCGACGGAAACGGAGAGCTTCAGGCTCTGCGAGATGGCTTTCTGCATCTTTGCGGCGGCATCGCTGGCGCGGGTCTGGCGTGCGCCATGCAGATCGAGGTAGCATTCATCGATGGAGGCCTGCTCCACGATGGGGGTGAAGTCATAGGCATAGCTGAACATGAGCTGCGAGAAGCGCTCGTATTTATCAAAGTCACATGGCAGCACGATGAGGCCGGGGCAGAGCTTCCGGGCCCTGGCGGTGGGCATGGGTGTGTAGATGCCCATTTTCCGCGCCTCATAGCTGGCAGAGGCGATGATGCCACGCCGCTGCCCCCCGACGGCGATGGGCCGCCCGCGCAGCTTTGGGTCCGCCGCCTGCTCGACGGAGGCAAAAAACGCATCCGCATCGAAGTGCAAAATCATGGCGCATCACCTTTCTGTGAGCCGTAGCAGGGCGATAAGCACGCCCTGGATGACGAGCTCGCGTGCGGGGATGAGGTCTGGATACTTCGGGTTCGCGGCGCGGAGATAAGGCACGCCGTTTTGCAGGATGAAGCGTTTCAGGGTCGTCTCGCCGTCGATGAGTGCCGCGACGATGTCGCCGTGCCGTGCTTCGCGGAACTCCATGATGGCGACATCGCCCTCCAGGATGCCTGCATGCCGCATGGAGTCGCCACGGACCTTTAGCGCAAAGGTGCGGGCATTTTTCGGCAGGCGCAGCGTGGTGGGATCGATGTCGATACAGCCATCCATGCGGCCCTCTGCGCTATCTGGCTGCCCAGCGATGATGCTGCCGAGCAGCGGCACCTGGTGACGAATCCAAGAACGAGCCTGGGAGAGCCAGAGGAGCTGGAGGACGTGTTTTTGGCGTGGGGTGAGCATGTGGTCTCTATATGCGTTCTAAAGAACAGTCAAAGAGGATTTATGTTATCTCAACAGCCCATCCCAAGATTAAGAGCCTATCCGGCAAATAGTTGTAGCCAGTAAAAGCTGAAAGTGGAAGGTGGGCGATGCCAGCCAAGCCCTATCAACCAGCCGGTTACGATTCTGATCTCAGCGATGCGGAATGGGAACTCATCAAGCCTATCATCTACCCGGCTGGCGCGAAGCGTTGTCGAGGCAGGCTGCGAGCTCCCGACTCCGCCCGAATCTGCCTGGACACCATCCGCTATGTGCTCAAAACGGGCTCTCAGTGATCGATGATCCCCAAGAACCTCGCGCCCCGCAGCACCGCTCACGACGCCTTGAGTAAATGGACCGAGCAGGGCTTGTGGCCCAAGCTCAACGACGCCCTGCGCACCCAGACACGCCTGATGCTAAAAAACGCCATGCCCAGCGCCGCTGTCATCGACAGCCAAAGCGTCAAAGGCGGGCAGCTACCGGCTGTGAGCTGCGGTTACGACGCGGGCAAGAAGATCAAGGGACGCAAGCGCCACGCGCTCACCGACACCAACGGCCTGCTGCTGGGCGTGGTGGTCACGCCCGCCGACGTGCAAGATCGTGACGGCGCAAAGCTGCTGTTGTGCATGTTTTGCCATGGCTTCCTGAGCCTGCTGATGATCTTTGCCGATGGTGGCTATGCCGGGAAGCTGGAGACCTTCGTGCAGAGCATGGGACAACTCTTCGGTCACGGAGCGAGTTTTGCCTTGGGGATCATCAAGAAGCTCGAAGACCAGAAGGGCTTCGTGGTGCTGCCGCGCCGCTGGGTCATCGAGCGCAGCTTTGGCTGGCTGGTGAAGCAACGCCGACTCACACGGGATCACGAGAAGAACCCGCGCCATCACGAAGCCTTTGTTTACCTCGCCTTCATCGGCATCATGGCCAGACGCCTCACCTCGTTACAACCTGTCGAACCTTTTGCCGGATAGACTCTAAGGCATATGACCCGAATTGCCCCCGCGTTTTGTCATCCATCAAGTGCAGCCTGATTTGTTGGCAAAGCTGCGATAACACGTAACCTGATCCCATGCCTCATTGGAAATCCATCCACATCGAATGTTTCCGCCGCCCGGAAAACCTGCGGCTGGATGACCTTGGCTCAGTGAACCTTCTCGTGGGTAAAAACAACAGTGGCAAGACCAGCGTGCTGCGAACAGGGAACCGCGAACAGGGAACCGCGAACATTGCTGCAAAAGACCGTGCTGGGAGCGGACGTTATGCTGGGCCACTTTGTTCCCATGCGTATCGCTTTTACTCTGCTCGCTCTCTCCACGGCTGCCCAGGCGGCAGATATGACGCATTTTGAGCAGCGCATCCGCCCCTTGCTCATCGAGAACTGCATCGACTGCCACGGGCCGGAGAAGCAAAAGGGCGGTCTGCGCCTGGATGCACGTAGCGGGTGGCAAACCGGGGGCGATTCGGGGCCGGCCATCACGCCGGGGAAGCTCGATGCCAGTCATCTCTGGCGTGCCATCAGCTACACCGATCGCGATTTGAAGATGCCGCCGAAGCGGAAGCTCAAAGAGAGCGAAATCGCCGATCTACGACTCTGGATCGAGTCTGGGGCACCCGATCCGCGTGAGGAACAAAACCCGCGCATGGCCAAAACCAGCTCGAAGCGTGCGGATGCCACTTTTTGGTCCTTTCAGCCGCCGCAGGCCCATCAGCCGCCTGCCGTGAAAAACAACGCTTGGCCGGCGAACTCCATCGATCACTTCATTTTGGCCAAATTGGAGCAAAATGGCCTCTCGCCCGCTCCTGATGCCGATGCGCACACGCTCCAGCGCCGCATCAGCTTTGATCTGACAGGTCTGCCGCCTGATCCCACGACGCAGGCTGCCGACATGCAGAATCTGGAGGCCTATGTGGACCGGCTCCTCGCCTCGGATGCCTTTGCCGAGCGGTGGGCCTCGCACTGGCTAGACATCACGCGGTTTGCCGAGTCGAGCGGTGGCGGGCGCTCCTTGCCATTCAAGGATGCGTGGAGATTCCGTGATTACATCCTCGACTCCCTGCGCACGAATGTGCCGGTGGACCGCATGATCACCGAGATGCTGGCGGGCGATCTCTTGCCGCATGAAAATGCCGCCCAGCGCCGCCGCCAGCTCACCGCCACGGGCTTCCTCGCACTCGGCCCCACGAACTACGAGGAGCAGGACAAAGGCATGCTGCGCATGGACATCATCGACGAGCAGCTCGATACCCTGGGCCGTGCCTTCATGGGCATGACGATCGGCTGCGCCCGCTGCCATGATCATAAATTCGATCCCATCAGCGCCCGCGACTACTACGCCCTGGCGGGCATCCTGCGCAGCACCCGCACGCTCAAAAACTACACCGACAACGTCGCCCACTGGATCGACACACCTCTCCCGCTCGATGGGGCGGCCGAGAGCGCGATGCAAAAGCATGAGCGCAGGGTCGAGGGCTTCAAAACGGAGATCGACCTCATCAAGGACCAGCTCCGTGACGCTGGCAGCGAGGATCTGCGTCGGCGCAAAAACATCTCCCCTAGCGATCTGCCGGGCATCGTCATCGACGACAGCGCCGCGCAGAAGGTCGGCGCATGGAAAAGCTCCACCCACTTTGGTCCCTTCATCGGTGAGGGTTACTCCACGGATGAAAATGAGGGCAAAGGCGAGAAAACCATCACCTTCACGCCCAAGCTGCCCAAAGCGGGCCGCTACGAAGTCCGTGTGGCCTTCAGTGCAGGCCCGAACCGCGCCGAAAGCGCCACCGCCACCATCCTGCATGCCGATGGCGAGGACTTGAAGACATTCAAACTCGCCACCGGGAACCTGCGCGGCCTACAATTCGCTTCACTAGGCACCTTCCGCTTTGAGGCGAACGGCCAAGGCTTTGTCCTCATCACCAATGCGGCCTCCCAGGGCTACGTCACGGTCGATGCGGTCCAATTTCTGCCCGCAGAAAGCGCCGCCGAGGAACCCGTCGTGAAAAAAGACTCCGAGGCAGAAGGTCAGCTCAAAGCACGCCTCGCCACGCTCGAAAAGCAGCTCAAAGCGCTGGAAAAAGCCCAGCCACCACGCTCCGAGGCCATGTCCGTCGCGGAGGACGAAAAACCTGAGGATGCCAAAATCCACATCCGCGGCAGCACGCGGAATCTCGGAGCCGTGGTGCCGCGCGGCTTCATCCTGGCGGCTCTGCGGCCGGGTGCACCCAGCGTGCCCGCCACTAGCAGTGGCCGCCTGGAGATGGCGCGGTGGATGACCTCACGTGACCACCCGCTCACGGCCCGTGTCATGGTGAACCGCGTGTGGCATTGGCTCTTCGGGGTCGGCATCGTGCGCACCACGGATAACTTCGGCAGCACGGGCGAGCTGCCCAGCCACCCTGAGCTGCTCGATCATCTGGCCTTGCAGTTCATCGCGGACGGTTGGGATCTGAAGCACCTTATCAAGAGCATGGTCCTCAGCCGCAGCTACCGCCAGGCCTCCTCGGGTAAAGTGCTCCCGACAGATCCCGATAACCGCCTCCTCGCCCGCATGAACCGCAAGCGACTGGATGCGGAGTGCATCCGTGATGCCATGCTTTCCGCCGCAGGCACTCTGGAGCAGCGCTTCGGTGGCCCCGGCATCGGTGATGCCAAAGCAGTCGATTCAAACGATCAAAAGGTACAGAACCTCGAATACGGCTACGCCTTCAATGACACGCGCCGCAGTGTGTACAGCGCCGCCTTCCGCAATGTGCGGCATCCGCTCTTTGAGGTCTTTGATTTCGCCGACATCAATCAGCCCATCGGTCAGCGCGGCACCAGCACCGTCGCGACGCAGGCACTTTTCATGATGAACTCGCCCAAAGTCATCGAGCAAGCCCGCGCCGCTGCCGATGCCCTGCTCCAAAAGCCACCGCGATGCCTGCACGCATCCAGACCGCCTTCACAGGCTCTCTCCAGCGCCCGCCTACCGCTGCCGAGGCCGCCCAGGCCAGCGAATTCATCGAATCGAGCCGCAGTGGCAATGACAGCCGCGAAAGCGAGCGTGATCTCTGGGCCCGCCTGATCCAGACTCTGTGGGCCACACCGGAATTCCGCTTCCTCGACTAATCACAGCACATGAAACCCGAAAAAGTGAAGTTCATGCTCCTGGCTGCCGACATGCGGCGTGCGACGGCTTTTTACCGCGATGCCATCGGTCTCGAAGAAGTCTTCGTGAGCGATTTCTGGACGGAACTGCGGCATGGCGATGCCATCATCGCCCTCCACGGTGGTCATGATGGCCAGCGCAATCCCACCGGCCTGACCTTCCAATTTGAGGATGTGCTACAGAAAGTGGACGTGCTGACTCAAGCCGGTGCCACCGTGCTCCAAGCACCCACGCAGCGTCCCGGTGATCCGGTGCTGCTCTCCATCCTGCGTGACCCGGAGGGCAATGAGTTCTTTGCCACCCAGTATGTGGGTTAGGAGGCACTTCTCTATTTACCTATTTGGCGTTCCGGGTTTACCTTTGGGGCTCTCCCGATATCCCGAACATGCCAGACGCTCCCTCTCCGCCGCAACCGGCGCAAAATCCGCTTCTCGATCTGCTCCTCAATGTGGTGGTCCCATCCGTGGTGCTCGAAAAACTGAGCAAGCCCAATTACCTGGGCCCCGCGTGGGCACTGGTCGTCGCGGTGCTCATCCCGGTGGGCTACGGGCTGTGGTGCTTCTCCCAAAAGCGGGGGATGAATTTTTTCTCCGTCTTCGGCCTCATCGCGGTGGTGGTCACAGGCGGACTGGGGCTGATGAAGCTGGAAGCGGTGTGGTTCGCGGCCAAAGAAGCCGCCTTTGCCGTGGTGCTGGGGCTGGCTTTCCCGCTGAGTCTGCGCTTTGGCCGCCCACTGGTCTCAGAGCTGCTGCTCAATCCCCAGATCGTGAATGTGCCGCTGATCGAAAAGTCGCTGAACACGCCGGAGCGGCGCAGCGGCTTCACCACCCTGCTCAAAGAGGCCTCCTGGGGCATGGGCGGCACGATGCTGCTCTCTGCCGTGGCGAATTTTTTGCTCGCCTGGTATCTGCTGGAGGGCAAAGAGCCCGGCTCAGAGCCCTACACCCAAGCCATCGGTCGCCTGAACTGGATGAACTACCTCGTCATCGGCCTGCCGATGGTCGCAGTGACGATGGGGCTGCTCTTTTGGATGCTGAAGCGCATCTCCGGCCTCACGGGGCTGGAGCGTCAATTTCTAATGTATGACGGCGAAACCGTTAGTCGCCAGGTCGGCCAAAACAATGCGGCGGATTGATGCGCGTGTCGCGTCCGGCACCCTGGCACTTCACCGCTCGCTCTCCTCTGGATCATGAAACGACGCATCGCACTCACCGCGGCCGTCTTGGCATTCGCGAGTGCTGGGTGTGTCGCGGTGCGCACCTGGTGGATTCGGCGTGCTCCATCGATTCCATCGGTGGGCGGCAGGTCCTTGCAGATCCGCCTGCAAGACGCTGGATTCACCTACTTGCAGAAAGATCCACGGTGGGCTGCGGACCCGCTCGGAGCGACCGCCTGCACGCTCGGCTCCCATGGCTGCACGGTGAGCAGTGTCGCGATGGCGTGCACGAATCTCGGTGTCTCCATCACGCCAGGAGAGCTCAATGAGCTGCTGAAAAAGCACGATGGCTACCTGCCCCAAGGCTGGCTGGTATGGAATGCCATCCCCCGAGTCACCCGTGGCAAGCTCACGGCTGAATACCACGCCAAACCCACGCACGAGGCCATCGACCGCGCCTTGGAGGCTGGGGCCTTCCCCATCGTGAAGTACTTTCTCCTCGGCGGCATCCAGCACTGGCTGGTCATCACTGGCAAGGATGGCACGGACTACCTCGCCCGTGATCCTTTGCATGACGACCGGATGCCCCGTCGCCTGAGCACCCTCGCCGAGCGAATCTACGCGCTGCGTGTGGTGAAACGTGCGCCGTGAGTGTGTGGAGCGTCACGCGGCCTCCGTCGGCAACACAGCGCGGCATTCCGACTCTGCGGCGGGCCCTTTTCGCTGAAAGCGCCGCCGCAGCACATGCTGGAGCCAGGCGCAGCTAAAACAAAGAGCGCCTGCGGGATGCAAATTCAAGGGGCTAGTGTGACTTGCAGACGAAAGAAGTGGGCGGCTTGGCCGCTGATTTCGGGATAGGGAAGCCAAAGAGCCTGATAGATACCGTCATCGGCGATGACGATGGGCGTGTCCGTGCTGTCTTGCCATGAATTCAGATCGACACTGAAAGAAGGAGTGCATTGAAGGCCGACCTGGGCGTGGTCTTTGCGCCGGATAAAGACTGCGCACCATACCGGAGTGCCGCCCCCAGGAGGCGGTCGTTGCATACTGGTAGGCTGGCCGGTGGCCATGAGTGTGGAGTCATTCACCACGAGCGGGCCATTGCCAACACCACTGGCACCAGGCGTGCCAAAGGTGTATTCGAGAACGTTGGCGATGCCGTCGCCATCAAAGTCATCAAGGGGCCCGGAGCTGGTCGTGCCTGTGATGCCTGTGCTGCTGCGCCATTGCTCAAAAGAAGCCGCACGTGTGATATGGATTGAGTAGTACCAAGTGTGACCTTGCTCTGTATCGCAGAGGATATTTATGTCGTTGAGCCCTGCGTTGAGCTGTAACGTCACAGGGACGCCGCTGCTGATGGATGCTCTCGGAGAATTATTTTGGCCCAATTTTAACAAGGTAATACTGGGGGCTGCTGCGGTTGCAGAAAGGTCGATGCTGGTCGTGCTGAGAGGGACCTGAAGGGTGTAGCTGTAAGTGGTGCCATCAAAGGCAGGGCTGAGTGTGCTGCTGCTCACAGTGAGGTCTGAGAGCACCGGAGCTGTCTCGAAGTAGCTAGTTGCTCGAGTAGTCCAACCGCCGGATGTGAGTTCTTGAATGCTCACAGTGTGCCAAGTGCCAGGGGGGAGTCCGCTCAGAGGAACGATCACGGTCTCTGCGGTCCTACCGCTTGGTGCGAACAATGGCAGGGGCTTGGTCAGATAAGGAGGATGACTGTTGATCGTGTACCTGAACTCCGAGCTCACGCCGTTGGGATTGATGGTGGCGTGAAGAACCGCGCTGGTGGCGGTGATATTCGTCATTGGTGACAGCGTCACAATGGGCGAGGCCTTTTGAATGAACACTTGGCGCATATCACTGGCCTGCCAGAAGCGGTCCCCTGGCTGGTAAGCGATAACGCTGATGGTGCCAGGCCCTGTGACCGTAAGTCGGTCGCCATTGAGGACGGCGTCGCCATTGACGATGTAGCGGGGTGGCAGGCCGCTAGAGGCCTGGGCATTCAGCGTGACGGTATCTCCCACACTCATCCCAGAGGGCGGAAAGAATGAGAGTGTCTGTGGTGCAGATAGAGCTGGGAATACCTGATCGGGCTGGAGCTGATCGTGCCCTGCAAAGCCTGTAGAGCCTCTATTCGCCTCGCCCCAACCCCAAAGGGTGCCGTCCTTGGTAAGGGCCAATGGATGGGCACCATTCGAGATAACCCTGGCCCAGCTATTTGACGTGCCGATGCGGATCGGGGAGACGGTGGAGCTGGCCGAGTAGGTGCCATTTCCTAACTGCCCGGTAAATCCGTAACCCCATACCCAGAGTGAGTCGTCGTTTTTGATGCCCAGGCTGGTACTGCCATTCGTGCTAGCAATGGATTTCCAGGTTCCTGAAATCAAATATGGAGAGAGTCTTGACCCACTGACACCGAGCTGACCGCTGCTGCCACTCCCCCAAGTATAGAGGCTTCCGTCCCACTTTAAAGCCATGGAATAAAAAGTGCCGCCAACAGCGATTTTCACATCGGACAGCACTTGGACGGGATTCAGCACATTCGTCGAGGTGTTGTTGCCGATCTGACCGCTGGAGTTTAGGCCCCAGGCCCAAAGGGTTTGGTTAGTCTTTGAAGCAAGGCTATGACCACCCGCAGTGTCGAATACGGTGGCCCAGTCATTTTCCGTGCCGATGCGCACTGGCGTGAGTGATCCGGTGGTGGTCCCATTGCCGAACTGGCCGTAAGAATTGTCCCCCCACGCCCAAAGAGAGCCATCTGTCTTCACGGCAAGGGTGAAGTCCGATGTGTTCGTCAAATTATTCGAGCTAGCGCTGACTACGGCCCAATCTGTATCTGTGCCGATTTGCACGGGTGAGTTGCTGGCGGTTGTCGTTCCATTGCCGAGTTGGCCAGCAGTGTTGCTACCGAATCCCCAGAGGGAGCCATCGCTCGCGATCGCCATCGTGTGCCGGTATCCCGCGCTCAGCTTGCGCCAGGATTGCGTTCCTGGCACCTGAGTCGCCACAGGGAGAGGCTCTCCATACTGACCACCTAGCCCGAGCTGGTATGAATTGGAGCCGAGAGCCCAAAGTGTTCCGTCTGGCCGTATCATGGCGGTAGTCCCTAGCCGCCCAGCTGCGGTCTGATTCAGTGGTCCGAGCAGTGGCTGTACTGGCAGCGGCAATCGCGGCAGCCAGCCGATCTGACCAAGAGCATTACTTCCCCAGCCTTGGAGACCGCCGTCGGTGGTCGTCGCATGACTCGTTGTCATTCCTGCCGCAATCTCACTCCAATTCTGAGCGGAGCCGACTTTCGTTGGGGTATAGACCCTCGGAAAAGGGCTGGCGAGTCCGAGGCCGAGCTGGCCATCAACGCTATTGCCCCAACTCCAGAGCGTGCCGTCCAGAGCCAATCCGAGAGCATGAAGCCCCCCAGCGGAGATTTTGGCGAAGAGGGTGCTGGTCGCGCAAGCATTTGGTGAGGAGGTGTTAGAAACAATACCGCCACGGCCAAGTTGGCCGTTGCCGTTTGCCCCCCAGGACCAAACAGTGCCATTGAAAAGAATAGCGATAGAGAAGCGATAGCCTGCTGAGACTGCGTTCCAACTCCCTGCGGTGATCTGCACGGGCGTGGCACTCATGGTAGTGGTCCCGTCGCCGAGCTGTCCGTTAGTGTTGTCACCCCAGGCCCAGAGCAGGCCGCTGGTCTTCAGTGCCAGGGTGAAGTCTCCACCAGCACTCAGGCCAGCTTCGGTCTGCCGCCAGTCATTATCCGTGCCGATCTGCACCGGTGAGGCGTAGAGAGCTGGTGTGATGTCTCCCTGGCCGCACTGGCCGAGGTTATTTGCACCCCAGGCCCACAACGTCCCGTTTGTCTTCACGGCAATGCAGTGGTCGAACCCGGCGACTGCCCAGGCCCAGTCAATGTCGCTGCCGACCCGCGTTGCAGTGGTGTACAGCGTTGCATTGGCGGTTCCCTGACCGACTTGACCAAGATTGTTTTTCCCCCAAGCCCAGAGCGAGCCATCCGTGCGGGTGCCGACGGCATGGGTGAGTCCTGCACTCACCTGCCGCCAGTTGGTCGCGGTGCCGCTTTGCACCGGAGTGCGTGAGGTCCCGGTGACTCCATTACCCAGCTGGCCGCTGTCATTGTTCCCCCAGCCCCAAAGTGTCCCATTCGCCCGTATGCCTAGAGAAAACAGGCCCATTTTGCTGCTGGCTAACCTCAAGAAGCCGCTACCCGCCGCCTCTAGCCTAAAGGTCTGATACTTTGGCAGGGAACTACCAGCCACCGCTTTGACAGTCACTGCACCCGGCGTGTTACCCAAGTAGATCACATCCTCATACACATATGCGCTATTTGTCCCGGCTACGATTTCATAAGTCACCGTCGAGGAGCCACTTGATGTCGCATTCAGCGAGAAAGGGGCGTCATCAATGTATTTCACGCCGATGGGCGGAAAGGTTACCACTTCGCTCACTTGAGTCAGCGTGATGTCATTCCCATCCCCGCCCGCATAGGTAAGTTCAAAGTTATGCGGAGTCGAGGACTGAAGTCCGACGACGAGTCCCCCTTCGGGCACGTTGGTGAATGTGCCACTCACGGACTGAGCCCCCGTGTGATTGACCAACTTGAGCACCGTGCCTGCTGGTGGAGCAAAATCGAGCGTCACCTGCAATGGCCCGCTCGCAGTATAAAGGCTAGATGTGAGGGGGATCGTGTTCGCATCCGTAAAATGCACGGTCTCACTTTTGGAGATGGAATTCATCCACCCCAAAGCCACCAGTATCGCCAACCTTAAGTCGAAGACAGTGCACAATTTCATGATTTCTGATGGCTTACCATGCGCGGAATTTTGGTTCATCCGGGAAGTTGGTGCGGAGGGGGGCGTGACGATGGCAAAAGGGCAGGATGAGCCAGAGTTTGCTATATCACGCGTTTGGCGTGCGCGAAGGATACGAGTATCGCAGCACGAAGTATGTGGAGGGCCGGGTGGAGTTCCATCTAGCGGTCAAGGATCAGCACATTGAGTGCCCGCACTGCCAGGGGCGGGAGTATTGGAGGCGCGGCAAAAGGCAGCGACGCATCAAAACCCTGCCCATCGGCCCCAAACAAGTGGTGCTGGTGGTGGAGGTGCCCAAATGCGAGTGTCGTGGCTGTGGCAAAAGCTTCGAGCACTCCCCCTTTGCTCCCGCCTGCAGCCACCACAGCCGCGCCCTAGCTCGATTCGTCTGCGAGTGAGCCGCTTCATGAGCCTGCAAGACGTGGCACGCTTCACACACCTGGGTTGGGACACGGTCAAAAGCATTGTGAAGGCCGATTTGGCACGGCGCTTTGAGAAGGTGGAAATGCGCGAAGTCAGGCGCATCGGCGTGGACGAAAACTACCTTGGCAAGAAGGCCAAATACGTCACCCTGGTGGTCGATCTGGAAAGCGGACGCGTGCTTTGGGTGGGCAAAGGACGCGGCAAGGCCCTGGAGGGCTTCTGGGAGCGGCTGCGGCGCAGCGGTGCCCACATTGAGGCGGTGGCCTGCGACATGAGCGGAGCTTACTGGAGCGCCATCAACGAGCACCTGCCTGACGCTGCGTTAGTCTTCGACCACTTCCACATCATCAAGCTCGCCAACGAGAAGATCGACGAGATACGGCGCGGTCTGCAGCGCACACTAGAGCTCACCGGACAGAAGTTCATTAAAGGCACGCGCTACCTGCTGCTCTACGGCAGGGAGAATCTGCCGCCGGACAAGCGCCCGGAATTGGAGGAAGCCCTCGCCTACAACGAGCCGCTCTCCAAAGCCTACTATCTCAAAGAGGAGCTACGCCAGCTATGGAACCAGCCGGGCAAGGAGGCAGCGCAAAAGTATCTGCAAGAGTGGATACTCAAAGCCTACGCCACGGCCATCGGGCCGCTCAAGCACGCCAACACGATGCTGACGCACGCGCGGCAAATACTCAGCTACTTCGACCATCCGATCAGGCTCCGGCATCATGGAGGGCCTCAACAACAAAATCGGCCGCCTCACGCGCCTGGCCTACGGCTACCGCGATGTGGACTTCCCTCCACCTACGCATCTACGCGCTCCACGAGTCAAAAGACATACTCACCGGCACTTGAATGCCGCACCAACTTCCCGGATGAACCGGAATTTTGTGGCAATAGGAAAATCCCTCATGCGCGAATGGAAGCAATGTCCCCAGACGAATCCAACCGTCTAGCAAATCGCCGCCGCAGCACATGCTGGAGCCAAGCGCAGCTAAACCAAAACGATCCCGCGATCACGACGCAGGCCGCCATGGGGCAGTCCAGCGCGAGGCTCAGGTGCAGACCGGCGATGGAGCTGAGCACGGCGTGCAAAAGACTGAGCCATAGGCAGACAGAGAGCCGGGTGCTGATGAGCTGTGCCGTAGCTCCCGGCAGGATGAGCATGGCGATGACCAGCACGGCGCCCACACTCTCAAAGGCGGCGACGATGACGATGGAGAGCACCGCCATGAGGGCGAGATGCATCTTCCCTGGCGCAAAGCCCTGTGATCCGGCCATCAGCGTGTCAAAGGAGGTGATCAGTAGTTCCTTGTAGAAAAGCACGATCAGCACCGCGACGATGAGAGTGATGCTGCCCATGATCGCCACTGCCGCTGGCATGCCTGCGGAGCTATCGAGGAATTCCAACTGGCCGTAGAGCACGCAGTCGGCATCCAGATGCACTTTGGAGGCGAAGACATTGATCATCACCACGCCGAGCGCGAAGAGGGTGCAGAAGGTGATGCCGATGGCGGCATCTGCCTTGATGCGGCTACGCGAGTGCAGAAACTCGATCAGCACCGTGGTCAGCAGCCCCGCTCCGAGTGCCCCGGCGAGCATGGCCGGCACGCTCAGACTGCCGGCCACCAGATACGCTGCGGCTAGGCCTGGCAGCACACTATGGCTGATCGCATCCCCCACCAGCGCCATGCGGCGGAGGATGAGATAATTTCCGACAAGGCCGCATGCCGCCGTGACAAAGAAGGCCATCAGCACCATCCAGCCATACACGGGTAGCCCCGTCGTCCAAGGAGCGACGAAGACCGCATGGGCGTCGAAGGGTGGAAAGAGATCGGTCATGGAGAGAGAGGTGGTCAGTAGCCCGTGGTCTCACCCTGGCGCGGCCTGCCAGCGCTGCCGTGCACGTCACGTGCACCAGGGATCGGTTTGCCGTGGGGATCGGTCTGGGGGAATGCGAGGCGGCGCTCGAGCTGCCGCACGGTGTCTTCACCGAGGATGTGCTCGATCTTTTCGGCATCCTCATGGACGTGATCGGGGCCGTATTGCATGACATTGGTGAGGTAGAGCTCCCACAGGCGGTGATTGCGCACGATGGCGCTGGCTTTGCGCCAGCCCTCGGGTGTGAAGTGCAGCATGCTGCCGTCATCGGTGAGGGTGGCGAGCTTTTGATGGACGAGCTCATCCCCTTGGCTGCGGATTTGTTCCAGCGGCTCTCGACGTGCATCGGCCAGATCGAGGAGCGTGATGCCTTCTTCGCAGAAGTCGCGTCGCTCGGCCAGGTGGTACATGGCTTTGAGTGTGTTTTCCCGGCTGACACGGCCCTGCTGGCTTTTTTGACGCCAGAGCCGTGTGAGCCAGCCATGACGTGGACTGAATAGAAAGGCGAGCACGAACAAAAAGGAGCCCGCCAACACCATGAAGGGCCCCGTGGGCATATTGGAGCCGAGGAAGGAGAAAAAGGCCCCAAACACCGCCGTGGTGATGCCGATGAGGGCGGAGTAGATGAGTACACGGTGCATGCGGTCCGTGAGCAGGCACGCGGTGGCTGCTGGGATGATGAGCATGGCAGAGACCAGCACCACGCCGACGGCCTGCATGGCCGTGACGACGGCAAAGGCGGTCAAAAGCATCATCGCATGATGCAGCGCTGCCACAGGCACTCCGAGGCTCTGACCGAAGGCACGGTGAAAACTGAGCGTGAGCAGCCCACGGTAGGTAAAGACGACAAACGTGATCGTGATGGCCACCGTGATGGCCATGAGCGTGATGTCGGCCTCACTCATCGCGGCAGCTTGGCCGTAGAAGAAGCGGTCCAGACCGCTTTTTTGCCCCGTCGGCATTTTTTCGATCATTTTAAACAAGCAGATGCCGATCGCGAAAAACGAGGAGAGCACCAGCCCCATCGCCGCATCCTCTTTGAGCCGTGTGGTGCGTGTGATTCCGCTGACGATGAGCATGCTGAGTCCACCGACCAGCGTGGCACCGATGAGGATGGCCAGCGGGTCCTTGGTGCTGTTCCAAAGAAATCCGAGCGCGATGCCTGGTAGCACCGCATGGCTCAAAGTGTCCCCCACGAGCGAAAGCCGCCGCACCACGATGAATCCGCCCAGCAGGCCGCAATTCAGCCCGAGCAAAATGCAGCCGATGAGCGCGAGCCGCAGCGAGGGATCGCTGAAAGAGAAAAAACGCAGGGCCTGCTCGGTGATGCTGGTGTCCGTGAGGTCGCCGATGCGGGCGGCGTGGGCGGAGCTGCTTGCGAAAGCAAGCGTGAGAAGTGAGAAGTAAGAAGTGAGACGTGAGATGGGCTTCACAGCGCGGAGCGTGGGGTGTCGGTGAACCATTCAGTGTCTGGCAGAGGCTCTCGAACGACGCCGGTGCGATAATCGGCATCAGGCTCGTTCGGGCAAAATTCATGGGCGTGATCGATCATTCGGCTGATCATGCTAGAGATGACTTGGTAGCGCTCCATCATCTCTTCGATCCAGCTTGGTTCGGCATATGCGCAGTCAAAAATGTCATCCAACCAGCTTTGTACCTCGTTTGCCTCACCCAGTGCCTCGACCAGCTTGTGAGAAAAGGAAGCCCTATAACGCCTGCGCCCCCAGGCCTCGCCGATTAATGCCTTCACCGCTCTCGAAGCCCTCCGAATCTGATCAGTGAGCGAATATCGTTCTTCCTTGGGAAAGGCCTTCGACATCTGAAATACCATCACTGCCGCCTGCCGGGCACTTTGATATGTCCTCAGCTCTCGAAAGTGTCTCACATGCATCATGGTTTTCGTAGGTTCGTTACATCTCACTTCTAACTTCTAACTTCTCACATCTCACGACTCATTTTCGCAGCGACATCGCTCAAGATCGTCAGCCTGCCCCCATAAGTCTTCTGAAGCTGCTCGACGGTGAAAACATCCTCCGTTTTGCCAAAGGCGACGAGGCGCATGTTCAGCAGCAGGAGGTGATCAAAGTACTCCTTCGCGGTGGTCAGGTCGTGGTGGACGACGAGGATGGTTTTGCCTTCCGTTTGGAGCTGCTGGAGCAGGGTGACGATGGCGCGTTCGGTGGTGGCATCCACACCGGCAAAGGGCTCGTCCATGAGGTAGAGATCACTTTGCTGGGCGAGAGCACGGGCGAGGAAGACACGCTGCTGCTGGCCACCGCTGAGGTTGGCGATTTGACGATGCCGAAAGGGCAGCATGCCGACTTTTTCGAGGCTCTCTTCCGCGATGCGGTGGTCCTCTTTCGTGACACGGCGCAGCCAGCCACGGCGGCCGTAGCGGCCCATGAGGACCACATCCATGACATTGACTGGAAAATCCCAATCGACCTGCTCACGCTGCGGCACGTAGCCGACTCGGTGGCGGCTTTGCAGGAAGGACTCACCGAAAATCTTGACCCATCCGCCATTCAGCGGCGTGAGGCCCATGATGGCACGGATCATGGTGCTTTTGCCGGCTCCGGTCGGACCGATGATGCCGGTGATGGAGCGCTGTGGCACCTGCACGTCGATGCCATAGAGCACCGGTTTTTGGGCGTAGCTGACGGTGAGATCGTGGAGCTCGAGCGCGGGCGTTGTCGTCATTTCAGTGCCTCCACGATGCGGCTGACGTTGGCGCGGAGCATTTGCTCGTAAGTCTGGTTTTCGCCGAGGGCATCGGAGAAGAGCTCCCCACCGATTTTTGCCCCGCTGTCCTGCGCGATCCGCTCGATGGTGGCATGCGGCACGCTGCTCTCGACGAAGATGGCTTTCACCGCTTTCGCTTTGATGAAATCCACCGCCTGGGCGACATCGGCGAGCCCCGCCTCACTCACCGTGGAGATGCCCTGCACGCCGACGACCTGGAGCCCATAGGCGCGGCCAAAGTACGCAAAAGCATCATGGCTGGTGATGAGGATGCGCTGCGAGGCGGGGATTTTCGCGATCTCGCTTTTCGCCCAGGCATGGAGCGTGGCGTAGGTGGTCTTGAGCTGGGCTCCGCGCTCCGTGAAAGCGGCTTTTTGAGCTGGATGGGCTGCACTGAGTGCCTCGACGACGGGGTCGATGCAGTGGGACCAAAGCTGGGCGTCTCCCCAGACATGAGGATCTGGATGGCCATCGTTTAGCAGCAATTCAGCGCTGGGAATGCCCACCGTGACGGCGACGCCGCGTTTTTCCAGCATGTCGGCCATGCGGCCTTCGAGGTGGAGGCCGCTGAAGAGCACGACTTTGGCCTGAGAGAGCTTTTGGGCATCACTAGCGCCCGGTTTATAGAGGTGCGGATCGACCCCAGGGCCCATCAGAGCCGCGAGCCGGATGTCTGCCCCGCCGATCTGTGCCGCTAGATCCGCGACCATGGTCGTGGTGGCGACGACGAGCGGGCGTGTGTCCACAGTCTGCGGCGGGGTGGGGCCACAGGCGGTGAGCAACACAGCGGCGAGGAGGCGTACGATCTTCACGAGATGGCGTTTAGGCCGGGCAAAGTGGGGTTTCAAGTAGCAAGACCAACTCTATCCACCGCAAGCACCGCGTAACGAGCAGCATCCGAACAGCTTCATTTTTACCATATTGAGCGATTGCACTGCCAGCTCTGTCTCGTAGCCTCTGCGCCCTTTTTTAAACATGGATATTCCTTCTCCTGGACAGCGTTGGGTTAGTAATTCCGAACCGGAACTCGGTATCGGTGTGATCGGAAAAGCAGAGTTTGGCCGCGTGCAGATGTACTTCCCCGCAGCCCAGCAGGCGCGGGTGTATGCGCTGGCCTCCGCTCCGCTGCGCCGGGTGAAATTCCAGCCCGGTGATACCGTCAAGACGCATGATGGCCGTACACTGAATGTCACCGGTGTGGAGGAGCGGCAGAAGATCCTTTTTTATCAGGCGGACAGCGTGGAAATCAGTGAGGCAGAGCTGGCGGATACGCTGAGCTTCTCCAAGCCAGAGGACCGGCTCAAAGCGGGCCAGATCGACGATCTGCACACCTTTGACCTGAGGGTGGAGGCGCTGCGGCACCGTGCGGAGATGCGGCAGTCACCTGTGCGCGGCTTTTGTGGTGGGCGGGTGGATCTGCTGCCGCACCAAATGTACATCGCTAGTGAGGTCGCTGGCCGTCTGCTGCCACGCGTGCTGCTGGCGGATGAAGTGGGCCTGGGCAAGACGATCGAGGCCTGTCTCATCCTCCACCGCCTGCACCTCACGGGCCGTGCGGAGCGTGTGCTGATCCTGGTGCCAGAGGCGCTGGTGCATCAGTGGTTCGTGGAGCTGTTCCGCCGCTTTCACCTGCTGTTTGCCATTTATGATGAGGAGCGCTGTGAGGCTGTGGAGGCCAATGAGGAAAACGGCAATCCTTTCCTCGAAAGCCAGCTCATCCTGACGAGCACCAAATTCCTCGCGCACTCCGAAAAGCGTGCCGAACAGGCCCTTGAGGCCGGATTTGACCTGATGGTCGTCGATGAAGCGCATCATCTGGAGTGGAGCACGCAGACTGTGAGCCCTGAGTATGCGCTGGTGGAAAAACTCGCTGCAAAAGTGCCCGGCCTGCTGCTGCTGACCGCCACACCGCAGCAGCTCGGCCCTGAGGGCCACTTTGCTCGTCTGCGTCTGCTGGATGCGAATCGCTACGATAAGCTGGAGCAGTTCATCGCGGACTCTGAGCAATTCGTCGAGGTGGCTGGTGCGATCGATCGCCTGGTGGATGGCAAGAAGCTGACGGCGAAAGACGAAAAACTCTTCACCAAGAAATCCGCGCATCTTCAGGAGCTGGTGAAGGCGCTGAAGAAGGATGAAAGCGTGCGTGAGAAGCTCATCTCCGGCTTGCTCGATGAGTTCGGCACGGGGCGGGTGATGTTCCGCAACACGCGTGCGGCTTTGACCGGCTTCCCCACTCGTGAAGCGCATCTCGCCGCACTGGATGCAGGCGAGGACGGCGTGGGCACGAAGGTGAAGTGGCTCGCTGGCCTGCTGAAGCAGATCGGCGATCAAAAGGTGCTGCTCATCTGCCGTAGCCGCGAGCTCGCGGGCGAAATCCACGAAAAACTGCTGCGTGAGCTCAATGTGAACGCCGCCCAGTTCCACGAGGGACTGACGATGACGCAGCGTGATCGGCACGCCGCGTTTTTTGCCGATGAAGATGGCGCACGCATCCTGATCTGCTCGGAGATCGGCAGTGAGGGGCGGAATTTCCAGTTTGCGCACCACATGGTGCTCTTTGACCTGCCAGGTGATCCAGAGCTGCTGGAGCAGCGCATCGGCCGCCTGGACCGCATCGGCCAGACCAGCACCATCCATGTGCATGTGCCGTATTTCCGCCAGACAGAGCAGGAAGTGCTGGCCCGCTGGTATCATGAAGGACTGAATGCCTTTGAAAAAAACCTGCACGGAGCCACCGAAATCGCTCAGGGGCTCCAATCAGGCCTTGAGGCTCTTTTGGCGAAATTTGATGAGAAGGCGCTGAAAGCCTTTTTGGACGAATCACGAGCTCTGAGCGCCAAAATCGTGAAGAAGCTCGAAAAAGGCCAGGACAGGCTGCTGGAGCTCAATTCATGCAAACCAGAGCAGGCGCAGGTAGTCATTGATGTCGTCAAGGCACAGGATGTGAGTGAGGAGTTCGAGGCATTTTTCATCAAACTGGTCGATCACTTCGGACTGCATGTGGAGGAGAGCGGCCCGCGCTCCTATTTCCTGAAGCCGGAGGACATCAAAACAGATCGCTTCCCCTCGTTGCCGGAAGACGGCTTGGTGGTGACATTTGACCGCACACGGGCACTGAGCCGCGAAAACATCGCCTTCCTCACGCAGGACCACCCGCTGGTGCGTGGTGTGCTCGATTTGCTCCTCGGCAGTGAGGACGGAAACAGCACCTTTGCCACCAGCAAAGGCGGCAGTGAGGGCCTGCTGCTGGAGACGCACTACGTCGTCGAGTGCGTCGCACCCGCCGCGCTGCATGTGGACCGCTTCCTCGCGGCCACGCCAGTGCGCATCGTGGTCAATCACGCCAATGAAGATCTGCGTGAAAAAGATCCCTTCGCCGAGCTGAAACTGACCAAGAGCAAGCCCACCACGCTCTTTGAAAAGCCAGCGATCCGCACCAAGCTCTTCCCTTCGATGATCTCAAAATCACGCAAGTTCGCGGAGGCCGAGCTGGCCAAGCTCGTCGCAGCATCCAAAGAAGCCGCCAGCACGCAGATCGAAGCAGAAATCTCCCGAATGGAAGACCTGCGCCAGCGCAACGATCACGTCCGGCCAGAGGAGATCGCTGCCCTCCGAGCCCATCTCCAGCAGATCGAAACCGCGCTCGATGGAGCCGTCGTCCGCCTAGACTCCCTGCGGCTCGTGTTTTGTACGAAAGGGTGATGCTTTCCTTCTGCTCATTCGCGGTATAAACAGCACGCATGCCCCCCCAGACTACTCCGACTCCGAAATCCCCCGAACAACTCCGCTCCTGGCGCTGGTATGGCCGTGATGAGTTGCGCTCCTTTGGCCATCGCTCTCGTGCCAAACAAAACGGCTGGGGAGCTGAAGACATCGTGGGCAAGCCCGTCATCGGCATCCTCAATACCTGGAGCGACCTGAACTCCTGCCACATGCATTTGCGGCTCACAGCAGATGCCGTAAAGCGCGGCATTTTGCAGGCAGGTGGCCACCCGATGGAGATCCCGGTCATGTCCGCCGGCGAGATGCTCACCAAGCCCACCGCGATGTTTCACCGCAATTTTTTGGCCATGGAGACCGAAGAAATGCTCCGCGCCAATCCCATCGACGGAGCGGTCCTCCTCGGTGGCTGCGATAAATCCACGCCGGGCCTGCTCATGGGAGCCTTCAGCATGGACATCCCCGTCATCTACATGCCCTGCGGCCCCATGATGAAGGGCAACTGGCGCGGCGAGACGCTCGGCAGCGGCAGCGATGTGTGGAAATACTGGGACGAAAAGCGTGCTGGCAATCTCAGTTGGGAGCAGTGGTGCGAGATCGAGGACGGCATCGCCCGCAGCCCAGGTCACTGCATGACCATGGGCACCGCCAGCACACTCACTGCGTTGGCAGAGACACTGGGCCTCTGCATCCCCGGTGCATCGTCCATCCCCGCTGTGGACAGTGCCCACTCACGCATCGCTGCCACCGCAGGCCGCCAAATCGTGGAAAACGTGTGGCTGGACCGCAAGCCCTCCGGCATCGTCAGTCAGCGTTCCTTTGAAAACGCCATCGCCGTCGATATGGCCCTCGGCGGCAGCACCAATGCCATCGTGCACCTCATCGCCATGGCGGGTCGGCTCGGTATCCAGCTTCCATTGGAGAAGTTTGATGAAATCAGCCGCAAAGTGCCGCTACTCGCCAACATGCGGCCCGCAGGCAAATACCTGATGGAGGAGTTTTATCTCGCAGGTGGCCTCCAAGCGCTGCTCAACGGCATGCGCGAGCTTTTGCACACGGATCTACCCACCATCACTGGCAAGACGCTCGGTGAAGACATCGCCGAAGCGATCATCCACAACGAAGACGTCATCCGCACACCGAAAAACCCGCTCCAGCCCGATGGCGGCACCGCCATCCTGCGCGGCAACCTCTGCCCGAACGGTGCCGTCATCAAGCATGCCGCCGCCACCAAAGAACTTTGCACGCACAAAGGCCCCGCGCTCGTCTTTGACAGCTACCCGGCCATGAAAGCCGCCATCGAGGACATGAACCTCGATGTCACCCAAGACACCGTGCTCATCCTGCGTGGCGCAGGCCCAGTCGGTGCCCCCGGCATGCCAGAATGGGGCCAACTCCCGATTCCGAAGAAACTCATTCTCCAAGGCATCCGCGACATGGTCCGCCTCACCGACTGCCGCATGAGCGGCACCAGCTACGGAGCCTGCGTGCTGCACATCGCCCCAGAGAGCGCCGTCGGCGGCCCACTCGCACTGGTGAAAACCGGCGACCTCATCGAACTCGATGTGCCCAATCGCCGCCTGCACCTCCACGTCAGCGATGAGGAACTCGCGAAGCGTCGCTCAGCCTGGAAACCCGCTCCTCCACGCTACCACCGCGGCTACGCCAAGCTTTACGTCGAGCACGTCACGCAAGCCAACGAAGGGGCAGACTTCGACTTCCTCCAACACGGCCCCGCCGTGCCGGAGCCGGATATTTTTTGAGTCGAGCACAGCACCGTGGGAACTTCGCCGACCACCATGAAAGGCTTATCTGCATCCTTGATGGCAATGCCGAGAATCGGTGCCTACACCACCGAAGGTCAGCCTGTTGTGAAATTTGCATTGGCCGCAGAAAGTGTGGACCCTGAGCTGGTTGGTTTCTATAGTGAGTTTGGACAAGGAAAGATCTGTGGCGAACTGCAGCTCGACGTATTTTTTCCAGTGATTGATTTCTCGAAGTGGTTTGACTGGAGGGAGGTTGATGTGTCTCCGCTTTCAGGAGTCCGCTCGGTAATCACCACATGTTGGGGTGTGCTAATCGGCGCATTGGCGTCTGAAAAGACAAGACCAACGTATGTGATGATCAATATTAATGATGTACGCTGGACTGTGCATAACAGCTTCGAGGAAGCGCTGAGTATGTTGAGCGCCGAAGCAAGTCGCCCCCATCTTCTGAGTTTCCCATATTATGAGACTCGGCAAGTATCTAGGCGGGACGCAAAGCTTCGAGTCGATCCCGCTTTTGCTGCGACTTTTGCAGAGGTCTGTCGTCTAAGCTTTCCAGAATGGCTGGTCTTTCAAGAGACGAGCTACTTGGGGGTTAATTCCAGATTCATTTCGCCTTCTCGTAGATTCGTCGGTGTCTTGCGGACCGATTCGACTTTGAGTGCCTCAAAACCCGCCAGCTACCGCGAAACTCTGAAGGATACGCCGCACATTGTTGAAATCATTGACACGTGGATCGAACAGCTTGGGTGCGTCACCGCGCATCCAGGTGATGTCTTCGAGGCTTGGCTTGAAGTATCCTGCGATGTCAAAAACCTAAAGATGGAGGATCTGGAGGAGCTTCAAACCTTTTTGCGTGCAGTCGTGGGTGGGGACATTGAAACTTCTGGATTGGGGCAGTTTTTTGAATCACTTTGATTTTTCCGAGCGCAAAATAAAGCTGACCTCAAAAGGCTCCTCGAACTGGATGAGGGATTTCACCGTTAGTTAGGTCCCAAGAATCCCAAGGTGATGGCTATTCGCTTATTTCCCACGCGAAGGGGGAAATTGCTGATGGAGCAGCGTGCGTGCGGCATCGAGTGCGGCGGGATCTGGTGGGGTGGAGATGACGTTGTGGAGCTCGGGTTGATCGGGGTGGATGTGCTCGTAGAGCTCGCGGGAGTCGATTCGGCCCGTTTGCCAGTCACGCCATTCCGTGTAGCGCCAGTGGGCGGTGCGGATGCTGTAACCCATGACGGTGGGCTGCTTCGATGGAGTGCGGTCATAGTAGGCCGGGCGTGGATGCTGGGTGAAGGCGGCTTCTTTGATTCGGACAGCAGGATCATTCAGCACGGGGACGAGGCTGATGCCCTCCAGCCCAGGGGCGGCAGGGAGGCTGCAGAGGGCTGTGAGGGTTGGGAAGAGGTCCACCATTTCGGCGAGGGAGCTGCTTTTTGCTCCTGGGTGGCGTGCGGTGGGCTGGGTGATGATGAGTGGCACACGGGCATCGAGCTCGAAGTTGCTGGTCTTTGCCCACAGTCCGTGTTCACCCAGGTGGTAGCCGTGGTCGCCCCAGAAGAGGATGATGGTGTTGTCCAGCAGGCCCTGTTCTTTCATGGCGGTGATGACTTTGCCCACCTGGGCATCCATGTAGCTGATGCCTGCGAAGTAGCCGTGACGCATTTCCGCCACTTGCTCTGCGCTGGGCTTTTTCTGCTGATCTGGCGGGCCGAGGATCTCGGTGCTCTGGTGAAAGGCGATCTCTGGGGCATCCGTGGGTCTGTCTGGGATCAGCGGGGGGAGCTGGGCACGGTCATAGAGGTCCCAGTATTTTTTGGGGGCATTGAAGGGGGCGTGGGGCTTCCAAAAACCGAGTGCGAGGAAGAACGGGCCGCTCTTTTTCAGCTCGGGGAGGATGCGCACGGCCTCTGCGGCGACGCGGCCATCATAGTAGGCCTCGTCAGGCACATCGTAGCACTCGCACATGCCGACGGAGCCGTATTTGCGGAGGCCCTCGCTGTGCTTGGCGTGGTTCTCCGGGAGGGGTCCCGTGACCTGCGGGGTGTCATCGCCGTGATTGGCGTAGTGGAGGAATTCCGGTGCGGACCAGGCACGGGGATCGCCTTTTTCCTGGGTATGCCAGTTGTGAAAGAGCTTTCCCGTGCAGCGGGTGGTGTAGCCGTGCTGCTTGAACCAGAGCGGCAGCGTCATGACATCGGGCTTCAGCTGGCGGAAGTGCGTGCCATTGACATAGAGGCCCAGGGTGCCGGGGCGTAGGCCTGTGAGCATGCTGGAGCGGGAGGGATTACAGACAGCCTGCTGGCAATAGGCATGGGTAAAAAGGGTGCCCCGTGCTGCGATGGCATCGAGATGCGGGGTGATGGCCGGGGAGCCATAGCAGCCGAGTTCGGGTCGCAGATCATCTGCGGTGATGAGGAGCACATTTGGCGGCTGAGCGGGGCTTTGCATGGCCCACGGGAGCGTGAGTAGCAGGAGCAGGAGGGAGTGCAGGTGCTTCATGATGGGCTGGAGCAGTTTGGTTGATTCCGCACACGCCGCCAATCCGCTCGGTGGTGTCGTGCCCAGTCATTGAGAGCACGCTCAAAACCGATGTCCGAGCCTGCCTGCTCACTTAGATGCCATTTATGACGCTGGATTTCGCTCAATTCAGCGAGGAATTCATCATAAGGACTGGAAAAGCAGGACTGGGTCGCGGCCGTAGAAGACATGTAAATACGAGGCAGTAAACGTATGGAAACAGCAGAGGGAACGAATGGCACCCAAGCCGCTTTCACAAGCAGCGCACGGTGATTTTTTTGTATGTCCAGAAAAAGCGTATGACAAGCCAGAGGGGGGCCATATAATCACTGCCCTTTGAACAGCATCTTGTTCCTCCTAGCCGAAGTAGCTCAGCGGTAGAGCAGCGCATTCGTAATGCGCGGGTCGCGGGTTCGATTCCCGCCTTCGGCTCCAGCTTCAATGTTGTTTCCCTCACATGACCGATTCGAGCAGCCCAACCACTGACACGCCACCGCGCCCCAGCAGGCTCAGGCGTCGGGAGGCATTCATCAATACGCTGGCTGCTGTACTTGGCTGTCTCGCCTTGGTGGTCATGATCGCTACCATCTTTCGGGTCGTCACCGCAAAGCTCTGGGAATCCACCCAGGTGAACCCCGAATACGTCGATCTCGTCTATCAAGACTCCCAGGGCCGCACCTGGTCTGGTAGCACCTATGAAAATGAGGCACTCCTCGCCGGCGAATCCAGCGTGAAGCTCGGTGACGCCACTCGTGAGGTCAAAGATGTGGCGACCCAGGTGCGGCAAAAGTCAGCGCCAGCGCCTACCGATACTGCTGTAGCGACACCCGCATCACCTATCCCTGCCCAGAAAGCCAGCACCAGCCCCGTCATCGCCCACAACGGCATCGACAAAATCGAAGAGAAGCGCACCCAGATCGAGGCCGCCATCCGTGGCTTCTTTGATGCCGGCAGCATCGATCTCAAACTCGTCTTCTCCCGTGACCCTCTACGTGTGCGGCCTCTCATGGAGGGCTACTACAAATCGCATCCCCTGCACAATCCGCGCTGGAAGTCCCTCAGCTACCTCATCCCCGTAGATGAGCCTGGTTACCGCTTCGGCTACGCCCAGGCCGTCTTTGAAGATGCGGACCCCATCACCGTCGTCATTGAGGAAACACAGGACGGCCGCTACTGCGTCGATTGGGAGCACTCCGTCAATTATGGCGAGCTCGATTGGAAGGAATTCCTCAAAATCAAACCCGCCGAGCCCACACTCCTCCGAGTCGTCGCCTCCAAGCCCGCCGTCGATCCTGCCCAGGAGACCCCACAGGGCAATGAAGTGCTCGAAATCCGCCAACCCGGCCAGGATGGAGCCGTACTCGCCTACTTTGACCGCAACGACCCCAAGTTTCTCCCCCTCATCGAGCAATTGAAGCTAGGGAACTGGACAGGGGTCCCCCTCACCCTGCGGCTATGTTTCCCCGGCCCAACCAGCGCCGGCGGCACCCCGACTGGCGCCCGTATCGCCAAGATCGAGGGCAAAGGCTGGCTCATCTTGCAAGAAACCAGGAGCTAAATCGTGAGCAAAAACAAAAGCACCCCCCAAAAGAAGCCCGCCCCCGCGAAAGCAAAGCAGGCCTCCCGCCCAGCCGTCAAAAAACAAGCCCCCAAAAAGGCCAGCCCTCCGAAAGCGGCCAAATCCGCTCCTGTGGCCAAAAAAAACGTCAAAGCGGTCAAAAACGCCAAGCCAGCTCCGAAGCCAGTTAAAGCAGCCCAACCTGCTAAATCCGCAAAACCGGCCCCAAAAGCAGCTCCAGCTCCAAAAGCCGCGAAACCTGCCCCCAAGGCAGCTCCAGCTCCAACTCCAACTCCAAAAGCTGTAAAACCTGCTCCCAAAGCAGCTCCGGCCAAACCGGCCACAGCCCCCCAGCCTGCTGCGAAAGCCCCCGCCGAGCCCCCAAAAGCCTCTGCGCTGCCTACCAAGTCAACGCCAGCCAAAAAAGCTGCTGCTCCAGCACCCGCGCCAGAACCTGCCCCAGCGCCAAAGCCAGCTCCGGCAAAAAGCACCATCAAAGCCCCTCCCGCAGGCCCCACCAAATCAGGAGCCCTCTTCTATGACTCCCACATGCACACTCCATTGTGCAAACATGCCTGGGGTGAGCCAGAAGAATACGCCCAGCAGGCCATCAAAGCAGGACTCAAAGGCATCATCTTCACCTGCCACGCCCCCATGCCAAACGGCTTCTGGCCCATGGTCCGCATGTCCGAAAACGAGTTCGACACCTACGTCGCCCTCGTCCAGCGAGCCGCAGAAGCCTACAAAAACAAAATCCACGTCTGCCTCGGCCTCGAAAGCGAGTGGTTCCCCGGTTACGAGGACTACCTCCGCGAGCTCCATGCCCGAGCCGACTTCGACTACATCCTCGGAGCCGTCCACTGGCAGGCCAAAGAATACCTCGCCAAATTCGAAGTCGGCACCATCGAAAACTTCCGCCGCGCCTACTTCGAAAACCTCGCAAAATCCGCCGAAAGCGGCCTCTACGACTGCCTCGCCCACCCAGATCTGGTGAAAAACTACCACCCAGACTCCTGGTGCTTCGCCATCATCAAAAACACCGTCTCCAGCGTACTCGACCGCATCGCCGCCACCGGCGTCGCCATGGAGCTCAACACCTCCGGCCTCAACAAGAGCTACTCCGAGATGAATCCCGGCAACGAGATGCTCCGCATGATGTGCGAGCGGAAAATCCCCATCGTCCTCGGCTCAGATGCCCACAAAGCCGCCCGCGTCGGCGAGCACTTCACCACCGCGCTCAATAACCTCGTCGAAGCCGGCTACGAACACGTCAGCTACTTCCAGAAGCGCCAGCGCATCGACTTAAAAATCAGCGACGTCCTCGCCAGCCTCAAAAAAGCCGCCGACCACAACGCGTAAAACCGTTCCCCGTCCCCGACTTCCGCATCCATGTATCGCACCGGCATCGGCTACGACGTACACCCCTTTCAGGAAGGCCGCCCGCTCGTCCTCGGCGGCGTCACCATCCCGCACACTCGCGGCTTGAAGGGGCATAGCGATGCCGACGTCCTAGCCCATGCCATCGCCGATGCCGTCCTCGGTGCCCTAGGCCAGCCCGACATCGGCTACTGGTTCCCACCCACCGATCCCAGCATCGAAGGCATCTCCAGCATGAAGATCCTCGAAAAATGTGCCGAGATCGCCACCCAGCACGGATACACCATTCAGAACGTCGATGCCTCCCTCATCGCAGAGGCCCCGAAGGTCATGAAACACGCCCCAGCGATGAAGCAGCACATCGCCACGGCACTACGCATCCAGCCCGACCAAGTCGGAGTCAAAGCCACCACCAATGAGCGCCTCGGCTTCGTCGGGCGAGAAGAAGGCATCGCCGCCATGGCCGTCGCCTGTGTCAGCCGCGCAGGATAAACAACCTCCTGCCCGCTCATTGGCCTCCGCCCGCGTCCAGTGGTCGATGAAGTCTGCGGGAGTGGCGGGACCATGAGCGTGGATTGGCGGAGTATGAGAGGGGAGGCGCAGGGTGGTCAAGCAGTGCCCGCAGGGAGGAGACTCCAATTGTCCAAGTGTTTCCCCGGCCAGTGCCGTTTTGGCGGGTCGTTTCCAAGTGTTTCTCGGAAACGGGACCTGATTATCCCTGCCTGGACGTGAAAACAGGGACTCTAGACCACCGCCACGGAGCCATTGCGTTGGGAGGCGAGGGCGGCGGCGAAGATTTCTTGGGTGCCGACGGCTTCTTCGGGGGTGGCGCAGCCGAAGCGGGGGCCGAGGAGGCCTTCGCGCTCCATGAGGTAGGCGGCCCACATTTGCTGGATCACATCGGGGAAGCCGGGCTCGAAGATGCCGCCGGTAACGGTCTTGAAGGGCATGCCGAAGCCGAGGTCGGTCTTTTTCCAGAATTGCTCCTTGCCGCCTTCGAAGAGCCAGAGGGTCTTGGGCTCGGCGGTGCTGAAGCGCACGCCGCCCTGGGTGCCGAGCACCTCAATGAACCAGGTATTCGTCTCTCCGGGGGCGAGGCGCTTCATTTCGAGGCGCAGGGGGACGTCGTGCTCGCCGATGTGGGTCCAGGTGTGCAGCAGGGCATTGTCCCAGGTGTCGCAGGTGGCCATGCCGCCTTTGCCATCGGGGCGCTGGGGGTAGCCTTTTTGGAGTTGGGCAAAAAGACGCGTGGGGCGCCAGCCGAGGCGCAGGGGGATGTGGCAGGCGTGCATGCCGAGATCGCCGAGGACGCCGATTTCGCCGCAGGTGGCGGATTTGCGCTTCCAGTTGGCAGGCTTGGTGGCATCCAGGTCGCTGCTGTGGTGGAAGCCGCTGACGATTTCCAAAATGCGTCCGAAGCGGCCACTGCGGACTTCTGAGATGACGCGTTGGGCTCCGGGGAGGAAGGGGAACTCGGAGCTGCAGCGCACGAATTGGCCTGAGAGCTGGCTGGCCTCGGCGATGCGCCGTGCGGAGGCGAGGTCGATGCCGAAGGGCTTTTCTGCAAAGAGGTCTTTCCCGGCGGCGAGCACGTCGAGGTAGATTTTTTCGTGTAGGTTATGTGGGACGGCCACATAGACGACTTCCACGGCGGGATTGGCCAGGAGCTCGCGGTAATCGGCGGTGAGCTGGGTGCAGGAGGGGATGCGGCGGAACCAGTTGCGCACGTCTTCGACGAGGTCTGCGACGGCGACGAGCTCAGGGGTGACCTCCACATCGGTGAGGGCACACCAGCGGGCGAAGGCGCTGGCCATTTCCCGGCCCATGAGGCCGCCGCCGATGATTCCGATGCCGATTTTTTTCATGGTGAAGGAAGAGGGGATTTGGAGGGGGAAGGGGACAGCAGGCTCCAGGGTGCGGCAACTGAAATGAGGCCACATTTCGGTTGCTACGACGGTAGGGACCGATACTCTCTGCACCCCCTTCAGAATTGTTAGTCCAGCAAATTTTTTCTATTATGAGAGCCGAACTCGTCGAACAAGCCGCCCGCATCATCACCGAGCCCCCGATCCTCATCAATCTCGTGTCCAAGCGAGTGCGGCAGATCGCCTCGGGTCGTAGCCCCCTCGTGGAGCGCCGCCCAGGCCTGCGTGATGCCGATTTGGCCCTCACGGAGATCATTCAGGGCAAGATCACCGCAGAGAACATCGACCACTCTTGATCCACAGGCCCCATCGGGGCATGAATCCTCTCTTTCATGGGTCTTATGCTTCCTTTGCATAAGACCCGTTTCTTTTACCAGCCATGTCTGAGATCGCCACCAATCGCAAGGCACCGCGAGATTTCCACATCCTCGAAACCTATGAGGCGGGGCTGGAATTACGCGGCACGGAGGTGAAAAGCATCCGCCAGGGGCATTTCAATCTCTCGGATGCCTTTGCCCGCGTGGATCGTGGTCAGGTCTGGCTCTACGGTGCGGATATCAAAGCCTACGACAAGGCCAGTCATGAAACGCATGAGCCACGCCGCAGCCGCCGACTCCTGCTGCACAAGCGTGAGATCATGAAGCTCGACGCCGCGCAGCATCAGAAGGGCCTGGCTCTGCCCGTGCTGAAGGCTTACTGGAAGGGTGCCCATATCAAAATCCAACTCGGCGTGGGCAAGGGGAAGAACAAATCGGATCAGCGTCATGACCTGAAGGAGCGTGCGGAGAACCGTGAGGCCGCACGTGTGGTGGCGGCATTCAATGACAAATCACGTCGCTCCTGATGCCGTGAGTTACCGCGCTGCGGGAGCTAGGCGGCGCAGCAGAGCATGCGTGGGCGCATAGACGAGGGTGATGAGGCCGCTGACCCAGACGAGCAGGTACAGCGTGGGCGACATCCATGTCTGGCAGGCCGTTTCACTCATGCCGAAGACGTAATTGACGTTGTAGGGCATTTGTGGATTGGCCAGCACCTCGGCGGAGCCTGGAGCGGGCAGAAAAAGGAAGGAGAACACGCATAGCGCCGCTGCGGTGGAGGACCAGCTCCGCAGGGCCCGGCGGTCATAGCCTAGGCGCAGCACGAGATAGAGCAGCAAAAAGGGCAGCCACAGGTGAAACAGCGAAAGCCCACGAAGGAAAACCGAGCGCTGACTCTCAAACATGTAGGCCGTGAGCCCTGTCATACGTGTGCCTAGGAGGCCTGCGGCGAAATCCACACACCAGAGTGCCTGCGGGGCCAGGATGCCCACGGCGGCTAGGGAGATGAAGAGCGGCTTTTCTGTCCAGATGCCGATCAGCGTGAGGATGAGTGCCACATCGCAGAAAAAGAGGAAATTCGTCCATCCGTAGTGCCACCAATAAACGGGGATCAAGACGGCCATGAAGGCGGTGTAGGCGATTTTGAGCCAAAGCGGGATGCGTGAGGCATTGCGGACAGGGTAGGGGAGTGCTGGGGAGGATGAAGGCGTGTTCATGACAGGCGATGTGTGGCCTGCGGGCCCCCTGGCGGCCAATTCACGATCTCAATGCTTCGATTTCTATGCTCAATGACGCTGCGCTGCCGCAGGGCTTACGCATGAAATGACGAAGTGAACCTGGAACAAATCACCCCCCCCCCCCCCCCCCCCCCCCCCCCCCCCCCCCCCCCCCCCCCCCCCCCCCCCCCTTTTGCGCCCCCCCCCTTTCCCCCCCCCCCCTCTAACCGATTACTTGCTTTTGGTGCGGCCTTGGATGTTTCAGGGTGCATGGGGGCCGAGTTCATGCCAAAAATGCTGCCGCATGACTCCCACACCTGTTTCCACGCATATCTCCACCTGGGGCGAAGGCCCGATCTGGCATGAAGGCCGCCTTTTGTATGTCGATATCGAATCGCATCTCATCATCGCTTTCACTCCCGCCACGGGCGAAGAGGTGATCTGGAATGTGGGGCAGCGTGTCGGCACGGTGGTGCCGCGTGCAGGTGGTGGGCTCCTCTGGGCGGGAGATCACGGTTTTTACTTCCTGGATGAATCCACGGGCCAGAGCACGCCTATCGCTGATCCAGAGCCCGATCTGCATGATAACCGCTTCAATGACGGGAAATGCGATCCTGCGGGCCGTCTCTGGGCGGGCACGATCTGTCTGAAAAAAAGGCCCGAGGCCGCTCTCTACTGCCTGCACACCGATCTGCGTGTGGAGAAGAAATTCTCTCCTGTGACCAATTCCAACGGCATCATCTGGAGTGCGGATGGGGGCACCATGTTCTACATCGACACCCCGAGCAAAAAAGTCCGCGCGTTCGATTTCGACAAAGCGACGGGCAGCATCTCTGGCGAGCGTGTGGTCTGGGATACGAGTGCGGATGCCTCCGTGCCGGATGGCATGACGATCGACAGCCAAGACCGACTGTGGGTCGCTTTTTGTCATGGTGGAAAAGTGGTCTGCTATGACCCGAAACAGGGCCAAGTGGTGCAGCAGATCGACTTCCCCTGCATCGAGACGACGGCCTGCGCCTTTGGTGGGCCGGATTTGCAGGATCTCTACATCACGACCGGATTGAAGCCCGGTCTGGAGGAGCCGCTGGCGGGCCGTCTCTTCGTCTGCCGCCCCGGTGCCACGGGAGTGCCGTGTGAGGTGTTCCGCGGCTAAAAACTCACGGATTGGCTGCACCAGCACGCTGAATGCGTGCGGGGACATCATTGATGGGGATGCCGCTCTCACGCAGGGCATCCCAGATTTGCACCAAAAGGCCCAGATTGGCCTCCGTATCGGCTTCGAGCTCTAATTTCAGGCCTGGATGGGTTTGTTTGAGCGTCTGGATGGCTGGGGCAAGTCCCTCGGCACCTACTGCGATGCCATCGAGGAAGATGGTTTGCTCCTTTGTCACGGTGATGGTGCTGCGCTCATCTGCGGCGGGTGCAGCGCCACCCAGGGCCTTGGAGCTCGGCAGGCTGATTTTGACCTCCATCTTCTGTTTTTTGAAGGTGGTGGTGGCGATGAAGAAAATCAGCAAAATCACCATGATGTCGATCAGCGACACGATGGGGATGGCGGGGACAGGGCGGCGTCGCGGGCGGAGATTCATCAGCGTTCAGTTCGTGGGCTTCTGGTGCGAGTATCAGGCTTTATCGCCGACGTGCTTCACCTCAAAGTGAGCGAAAAATTGATGGATGACCTCCTGCAGGATGCCCTCGACCTTCACGGAGATGGCGTCGATGCGGCGGGTGAAATAGGTGTGCGCCAGCACCGAAGGCACGGCGACAAATAGGCCCGCGATGGTGCAGCGCAGCGCCACACCGATCTCGCGTGCGATGCCGGCTGTATCTGGCCCACCCGCGCCACCTTCACCGAAGGCGCTGAACATGCCCACCAGCGCTGCGGTGGTGCCCAGCAGGCCAAGCAGCGGTGCCACGGAGACCATCACCTCCAGCAGCGGGATGCCGCGCTCGAGGTGGTGGATCTCCTCGCGGGCCTTGGAAGTGCAGGCGTCGATGCACTCCTGCTTGCTGGTGTAGCTGCCGCTCACCGCCATGCTGCCCAGGCGTGCTAGCATGCTGCCATCACTATCCAAAAACTGCTGCAGCGGGCGGATGTCCCCCTTGCCAGCATAGCTCGGCACTGAGCGTAGCTGGGTGATCACGGACTGCGGCATGATGATGTGCTCACGCAGATGCAGCCAAGCCAGAACCATGGTCGTCACAGCCGCGAAGGAGCATATCAGGATCAGTCCCATGACAAATCCGCCCGTAGAGATGAATTCCCAGGCGGCGGAGAGTCCAGAAGCGGCGGCGAGAAAGGAGTGAGCGTGCATGGTGAGGCGTGAAGCCTTGGCATTGACCTGTCTCTAGGTCATGGGCAACCGAAAACCACCGCCGGGGTGCTCACACCCCAGGATTTTGGTCACGTATCTCGCGACGCAGATCGGTGATCTCATCACGGATGGCGTGTAGCTCACGTTTGTACTCACTGAAGAGCAAGTGGCGGTCCTCCCAGTGCTTGTCACCGAGGAGATCATTGAGTCCGGCGAGTGATTCGTTCGACCAGTTCAGGCAGCGCTTTAAAATAGCTAGCGTGTGTCCAGCCTCGTAGGGCTGGGCCCACTTGCTACCAGCTAGCACTCCGGCGAGCTTCCCGCTGATGCTCATGGTATTGGATATGAAGCGGTCGAGTGGCGACTCACCGGGGGCATCGTCCTCCCCTTGCAGCTCTGCCTCATCTCGGCGCTCCTCCCGCAGGTCCTTCATGATGCGGAGCATCAGGTTACGGGCTCGGCGCTTCAGTGGATGCTCATGGGGCTTGTCGTCATCATCTTCTAGCTCCAGCGCCAGATCATGGGCATCGTCTTCATCCGCCTCCTGGTCACTCAGGCCAGGTAGCGCTGCGTCAGCCTCGATCCAGGAGTCGTCCTCGTCGTCATTTCCAGTCTTCGTTCTCGGCGTCATCGTCCTCGTTTTCATCTGCCACCAAAAAGCCCCCTGCCTGGTCTGCGGGGCCATCCTGCTCGGATTCAAAGGCCATCATGTCGAGGAGGTGGTCCCAGCCCATGACGAAGGCGATTTTTTCTTCGCTATCATCGTCCTCACTATATTTATCGATCGCCTCCATGTGTGCCTCCGTGAGGCGGTCTGAGTGCTTCAAGGAGGCCTCCCAGGACTCTTCACTCATCGGTTCCACGCTCTCTGCCTCTGCGTCATCATCCTCATCGGAGTCCTCGCCAAAGGAAATGCCGCCCTCAGCGTCCTCTTCTGGCTGTGCAGTGCTCTCGGGTCGCTGGATGATCGTCTCTAGCCAGTTGCGCATGGCATTCATGTTCGCGAACTGCTGCGCCTGCTCCTCTGCCTCGTCCATTTGCCAAGCAAAGTCGGTGATCTGCACCTCACAGCCGGCCAGCTCGATGATGACTCGCCCGTCTGCCTCGGAGAACCACTCGATGTAAAGCGAGTTCTGCCACTCAAAGGGCAGCGGTAGGTCTGCCTCCAGGAGGCGATTGATCTCCTCATCACTGGCGGTGATGTTTTTTACCTTCCGCGAGGCCGTGATGTCGCCCACGATGCCGCACTGCACTGCGGAGAGCTCGGTGACGCAGCGTTGCCTTTTCGGCGCTGAGTGGTGAAACGTGATGCGTGTGCCTGCCACATCACGCCAGGCATCTCCCTCCAGATCGAGCCGTAGCGGCTCCGCTCTACCAAGCAGCCAGATCAGGCCGTGAGTGCGGCCTTGCTCGGTATTGTCGATCTCGCCGCGTACGATCGCTGTGTCCAGACGGGTTGCCATGAGGCGGGGACTCAACTCCCGGCCGCAACGCTTTGCATCCTCTGTTTTCATCAAAAATGGCCTTCTACCTGGCGGAGGAGGTGGAGAGTCCACATCAAGGGCGAATTCACCCACTGAAATTTTAGCATTGTCGAAAACGCCCGCTCATGGTACAAAACCGCCCCTCCCGTTAAAAAATGCCCGTCTCGATCAGAATCCTGGCTTTGCTGCTCTCCACCGCCGCGCTCACCGCGCAGGCTGAGGAGTCGCTGCCTCTGCCCATGACGCTGATGCCGCCCGTGCCGGAAAATAATGGCATTCTGCCCCGCGTGAGCACCGCTCCGCATTCTGGCGGCTTCATCAAGCCCACCAAGTCGATCAAGCCACCTGTGGCTGCCGTCGCCACCACGGCCACCTCCCAGACGCTGCCCCCGCCCATCCAGATCGTCTCCTCACCCACGGCAGAGACACGCCTGCGCCGCCTCGTCGTCGTCAATGGCAGCAGCATGAACTCGCAGGCCATCCACGAGACCATCGTCGCAAGTAGTAATGGGCGCATGCCCGTCACCGTCGCAGGTGGCGTATCCGCCTCAGCCCCTGTTTTGACAGATCTAGCTGGCCTGTTTGGCTCTGCGGCCACGCCGGACACGCAGCAGAAAGTCATCGACACCGTAAAAAAAGGCATGGGTAGCGCCACAAAGCCGCTCACCCGCGTGGAAGTCGTCGGTTGGGTGCCAAGCCAAGGCGTGATGGCCATCGCCGTGTATCCAGAGAGCTAACAGCGCTCTCTCAACTGGACTCCTACACATCATGGACGACCCCGCAGCCGCTCCCGCCCTGCTGCCGCGAGTCCTGCTCGTCGAAGAAAGCCTCCCCTACCGCCGCGTCATCCGCGAGGCACTCAGCTCCTTCCGCCACTGCGAGATCGACGACACACCCAGTGGCGAACACGCCTTCGAAATGGCCTTACGACGGCCCTACAGCCTCTTCCTCTTCTCCCTCCCTCTGCCAGACCTCGCAGGCGACCTGCTCGACCGACTCATCGTCAAAGCCTACCCCATCGCCCATCCCGGCACCCACACCGCGCCGCCCATCATTTATCTCATTCGCCCCGGCGAGCAGACTCGCTACGAGCAGCTCAAGCGCGATGCACGCGTGCGCGGCAGCCTGGAATTCCCACCGCGGCTCGATAAGCTCCTCGCACTCACTTCCACCTTATTGCCTGAAAAGCAGTCCCTCACGCGATAAGAATCCGTCTCCACATCGAGACACCTCCCTCTCCGAGCATGTTCCCACCTGATCACGACATCCCCGGCGTCAAAATCTGCGGATTCAAAGACCCCGCCCAAGTCACCGCCGTCGCAGCCCTCGGTCCCCAAGCCATCGGCATCAATCTGTGGCCGCAATCAAAGCGCTACATGCCCCTAGCGACCGCACAGGCACATCTCCAGCCCATTGCCCAGACGCAGCATCTCATCGCCGTCCTCGTCAATGCAGACGCCGCACTCATCGACGCCGCACACGCCAGCGGGCTCTTTCGCAGCCTCCAGCTCCACGGAGATGAGACACCAGAGCTCGTCGCCACGCTCATGGCACTCGGCATTCACATCATCAAAGCCCTCCAAGTCCGCGACACTGCCAGCATCGACCAAATCGGCCAGTATCCTTGTCGGGACATCCTCCTCGATGCCTGGAATCCCGGACTCTACGGCGGCGGAGGCCATGCATTCCCCTGGGAACTCGCGATCGAAGCCGCCCAGCGCTTCCCGGAAAAGCGCATCATCCTCTCCGGCGGACTCAGCCCAGACAACGTCGCCGTAGCCATCGCCCGCACCCATCCCGCTGCTGTAGATGTCGCCAGCGGCGTGGAATCTGCCCCTGGCATCAAAGACCTCGCACTCGTCTCCCGCTTCCTCGCCCAAGCCCGGCCCTCCGGCTCCGTGGCAGCCAACGCATCGGAGCCATGATCACCCACGCTTGGTGGATGCCTCTCAAAATTATCCGCACATGCGCCTTTTCGGGGCGGTGGACGTGGTTATTCTCTGCCCAAAGCCACAATGCCACCTTCCAACGAGGATAACGCCCCAGAATCCCGGCCAGCCGATCCGGTAAAGAACTATGCCATGATGGCCGCCGCAGCAGCAGGCGGATTACTCGCGGCTACACGCTGGAAGCCCGCTGGCATCCTTCTCCTCGCAGGCAGCGCCGCTGCTGCTGCATTGCTCGGACGCCGCCGCGCAAAACCCACATCTCCTGCCGCTGCCACGCCCCTCCAGCTTACAGCCGAGCGTGCTGACTCATCCCCCCCGCCCGATTCGGAGCCGGCCACCACTGGCATCACCACTCCAGAGGCAGAGCCCATCGCTACGACGGTGCCCCCAGCGGTCATCGAGCCCATTATTCCCAGTACATCCGTGGAAGACAGCGTCCAGGATTGGCTAGCACGTCAGATCCAGCGTGATCAGGAGACCCACGTCATCCCGCTAGAAGAGCTCGTCACGGCACCCACAGACACGCCCATTCCAGAGCCAGCTCCTCCAGCACCTCCGCCTCCGCCTCCGCCAGCACCTTCAGCTCCACCACCTCCAGTAGAGTTCTTCGCACCTGCACTGACAGAGGAGCCCGCCCCGAAATCGCCTGAAATCACCCCAGCACCCATTTCCGCCCCGGTAGCCCCTCCAGCTCCGCCTGAGGCTCCTGCGGAAATCGCCCCAAAACCATCCGCCAGCCTCCAAAGCCCGTTTTTTTCAGAATCAGCCCACGCACTCCTCCATGACGATAAAGAGGCCGCCGTGTCCCTTTTGCCCCAGATCGACCTGAAGCAGCTCCAGGCACTAGAATCGACCGAATCGGACGCCAGCACGCCTCCCGGCGGCGGAGTAGGTGCAGCGTGGCTCCTGGGATTGGAGCCATTACCCAGTTGGGATGAGTCCTCCCTATTCTCCCGCCACCATGACCGTCCAGAGCCGCTCATCCCGATGGATCAGCCGCCTCAGAGCCGTGAGCTCATCGAGCCTGCTGCCACGCATCCTGCGGAGATACCGACTTACATCCCGCCGCTATTCCAGGGCGGCAATTTTCCCGATTTAATCCAAGTGCCGGAGGCTCCCATCCCGCCGCCGACAGCCACGGAGCCGATTCCCTTCCACACACCGGCCATCCAGCATTCAGTCGAGGCATTTCTCCCAGAGGTAGCACCGCAGTTACCACCCGTGGAGCTGCCACCAGCTCCAATCCCCGCACCTCTGAGTCAGCCATTTTCAGCCCAACCGCTGGAAATCCCCGCGGTCTCAGGCACCTCGGCAGAGCCGCCGCCTCTCCCGGCCGCGCCCACGCCCACGCCTGATCAGACCATCTATCCCCGCCCACGAGGACTCACTCCATCCACCATCGTCCCCAAGCAGCCCTTACAAGTCACCGCGTCTGCCCCTGTAGTCCCCTCCAGTTCACTTTTAGAAAAGCCAGCCGAATCGGCCACGCCCGAAGCAGAGCAGCCACCACCCGTCATCCTCCCACCCGCCCCCATCGTCGTCCCGCGTGAGCAAAAAGCTCGCAAAACCTGGCGCTCCTGGTGGCGCGGAGATTGATCGTTCACATGCACCATCGCCTCCTAGCCTGCCTCGGCCTATTCTGGATGCTCGCTGCCCAGAGCGCAGTGAGCTGCACCATCCCCGTCTTCCGCTTTGCATTAGACCGTTGGGAACCAAGCAACTACCGCCTCATCCTGCCACAGGAAATGGCAGCCCGTCCAGAGATCGTCGATCTACTGCGACCACTCCGTGCAGGCGGAGTCGCCAACCTCGAAATCATCACCGCCCAGCAACCCGGCCCCACTGCCGCGCAACTTTTCGCCACGCAGGACAGTCCAGTCCCACTTTGGAGCGGTGACATCAATGCCCAGACGCTAAACGCCTTGCTCGATTCTCCCGCCAGACAAAAACTGCGAGAGCAAATCCTCCAAGGCACCTCCATCACCTGGATCATCGCCGATAACCAAGACAAAGAAGAGCAACGCATCGCGACTCGCCTAGCCTTTCTGGAGCAGGCAGCGGCCCTCCCCATCCAAGACCCCAACGATCCCGATAGCCAGCTCGGACCAGGTCCAGAGCTCAAACTTTCCTTCCGAGTCCAGCGCCTACGGCTAGATGACCACGCAGAAAAGGCATTCATCCCCATGCTCATCGGTCCCGAAGGCAAAGTGAAGCCAGATCAACCATTCGCCGCCGCCGTCTTTGCCAGAGGCCGCGCACTAGGAGCATTCCCACTCGCCGAGCTCGATGATGCCGCACTCGAAGAAGCCTGCATGTTCCTCATCGGGCGCTGTTCCTGCCGCGTCAAAGATCAAAACCCAGGCTGGGACCTGCTCATGAACGTCGATTGGCCAAAAGAGCTCCAAATCGCTACCGGAAAACGGCCGCCGAGCACCACAGATCCAAAAGTTTCGCCATCCAGCAATGAAAGCCCCGCGAAACAGACCGCGACCGAGCCGCATCGCCAATCCACCGCCACGACGCACACAATAGCGCCGCCCAAAACGCCATCCGTCATCGAGAAGCCCAAAGAAACCGACAACCTGAAGCCCTGGATTTCGAGCCTCGCACTCGTCGCTCTCGCCCTGGGCATACTCTTCCGCTACGCCGGACCCGAATAACAAAACAAGGGCCCCGAGAGCGCGGCATAACATGCTTGGTTGGCACTTGCTGCGTTGTGGCCACGGCGATTTTAGTTGGGAAGCCGCCGAAATCGGAACTGGGCGTTTGCAGCGCCTCAAAATACGGCATTTTGCTAGGCTATGCGCACACTCCTATGCCTCCTTGCTGTTTTTGCCTCCCTCATCGTTCACGCAGATGAGTTTGACCCGAAGGACAACACCATAGTGCTCGGAGAGCGAGTGGGGCTCATCAAGCCAGGGATGAGTGCAAAGGACATCGAGCGTGCCTACGGCAAAGGTAGCCTCAAGCAGATGAAACTCGATGGCCCAGAGGGAACAGAGATCGAGGGCGCACGGCTCTTCGCGGGCGCCGATCGCGAGCTGGAAATCATCTGGGACGAAGAGAAGAAAACCGTATCAGACATCCGCATTGTGGGAAAAGCCTGGTCCTTTGCCAATGGTCTGAAAATTGGTCTCAGCATCGCTGAAGTCGAAAAAATCAACGGCAAGCCCTACAAGGTTTCCGGTTTCGACTGGGACTACGGTGGCTACGCGAACTTCGAGGGCGGTAAGCTTGCGGAAAAAGTCAGCGTTCGCTTTGAAGCCGCTGAAGGCACGGACCCATCACTCTCAGGCGACAAACAAATCCCCACGACCAACAAGAAGCTCCGCTCCAGTGGCGCAAAAGTGAGCGAGATTTCGGTCTTCATGCGGTAAGCGGATATACCCGCACATTCACACCCGGTGAGCCGATGAGATGATCAGGTGGGCGAGTTGGGGGATCAAAACCGGCGTGAAGCAAGGGCTGCACGTCCCATGCATCCAATTTCACTTTCGCGAGTGGGTACGGTTCATGATGCACCTGTCCGCAGAGCAATCCGCGAGCGGATTGAGCCATGAGAAGATAGCGCTCCGCGAGGAAGAACTCGAGCGTGCCTGGTTCCGCGATTTCGGAACTACTGGCGAGTGTGTAATGAAAGCGCGAGGGACTAGCGGCTTCGTGCCGCTGGCAGGTGTAGTCCACGCTTTGGCCTGTCACTGCCGCAGACATCCGCGCATGCTCGTAGGGGAGGTGGAAAAAGTTGCGGGCTGTCCAAACGGCGATGGGTTGATTGCAGTCGAGCGAGTAAAACCATACGCCATGTCGGCCCTGCGCATCACGCACGTAGGTGCGGACATTGAGTTCCAGAAAGTCGCTGATGCCAGGCACGGGCGGGCAGTAGCGTGGCCGGATGCCCCGCATGAAAAATGGCACGATTCCCAGCCAAGCGTCTCCTTGAAAGGTATCGACGGTCAAACCAGCGGGCAGTGTGCGCTGGATGTCCGCCGGGTCCCAGCGCCAATTCAGAAATGCAAGGCTCTCCCAGCGCTGGAGCATGACGTGAGGGCGATCCGGTCGCTGGCGATGTGCAAGGAGCGCTGCGAAAGGATCACTCACAGCCGATGTCATAAACCTGCACTTTTTTGGCCAGGGGGAGGAGGGTGTCCTTCACGGTCTGCACATGCACGGGGTGCTTTTCATAGGTGGTCATGTCCGCCTTGCTGGCGAAGCGCATGATGAAGCCGACGTCAAAGCTGTCATCGACAATAGGGCGCTCGCTGGGGACGGCGGTGCCGGTACTGAGGTGCTCGATGAGCTTGATCTCAGTCTGGAATTTCCGTGCGCAGGCGAGGAGCGTGGCGCGGTCAGCAGCGTTGCCGGGACGCTTCAGCCAGACGAGGACGATGTGCTCGATTTTGCCTTTGGCGGTGGTTTTCTGTCCAATGGGGCAGGTGGAGCATGCGCTCAGAAGAAAGGCGGCGGCAGTGATGAGGATGAGAGTGGCGTTCTTCATGACGGTGGTTAGCTTGGCATGATATGAAAATACCGTCGAGAGTGTTTCTTTTCCTTTTTGCCCTCCAGCTTTGCATGGCGCAGGAGGCCTTTGATCGGCTGAAATTCCATGCTGAGCCCAGACCTCTCACCAAAGCCGCAAAGACCAGCGATTGGCCGCGCCTGCTGGGGCCTAGTGATGATGCGACCTCGCCGGAGTCGCCGCTTTTGAAAAAGTGGTCCGTGGGTGGCCCTAAGCTAGTGTGGGAGGTGGAGATGGGGGATGCCTACAACTCACCCGCGATCCACGGCGACTTCTGCGTCCTTTTTCATGCCTTAGATGGCCAGGAGACCATCGAGTGCCTGCATCGCGAGAATGGAAAACGCTTCTGGAAGCACTCGTATCCCATTTCCTACCAGGATCGTTACGGCTTCGGCAATGGACCGCGTGGTAGTCCAGTCATCGCAGACGGAGTCGTTGTGACATACGGCGTCACGAGTGAGCTGCGGGCTCTGGAGCTCAAAACGGGAAAATTGCTCTGGAGGCACGATGTGAGGGATGAAATGCATGTGCCGCAGGATTTCTTCGGTGCAGGCGGCACACCGCTCATTCTCGATGGCCGTGTGATTTTGAATGTCGGTGGCAAAAAAGAGCCGCTGGATGACTCCCTGAGTATGCGGGAGCGCAAAGAGCATCTGGCGGAGGCTGGCACGAGCGTCGCTGCATTCGATTTGAAAAGCGGTGAGCTCAAATGGAAGGTCGAGGACGCTTGGGGGGCGAGTTACGCCTCCCCCATTTCTGCGATGCTGCACGGGCAGGCTCAAGGTGCTAGTCTATGCTGGCGGTGAGAGCGATCCAGCCACCGGTGGGCTCATGTGCATCGATCCAGCAACCGGGAAGCTGCACTCCAAGTTCCCCTGGCGTGATGAAGAGTACATCCAGGCCATCGGCACCTCGCCCGTCGTCATTCCAGGGAAAAACCGTGCCTTCATCACCACCGCTTACCCAAAGGGCCGACCGCTCGGCGGTGTGATGATCGAGTATGACGCCGATTTTCAGCCCAAAGAGCTGTGGAAGTCTCCCCAGCTCGCGGTGCATTGGATGACCCCGATTTTTCATGAAGGGCATCTCTACGCCATCGACGGCGAGACCGAGCCGAAGTCACGACTCGTCTGCGTGAATGCCGATACGGGGGCAGAAGTGTGGGAAAAGCGCATCGCCTGGCAAGACCCGGTCATCAATCGTACCATGAGCATCCTCCGCGCTAGCCTGCTGAAGGTGGATGGAGCATTCCTCTGCCTGGGTGAGATCGGCTCCCTACAGTGGCTGGATCTGAGCCCTGCTGGTGCCGAAGTGAAGGCTCAAACGCAGCTCTTTTATGCCACGCAGACATGGAGTCTCCCCGCCGTGAGTCACGGGCTACTCTATGTCCGGCAGCAGGATCGTGGCGTCATCGGGAACTCCGTCGCACGCATCATCTGCTACGATTTACGCGGAGAGTGAACCCGCCGAAAACAATCTTATGCCCGCCCTTTCCCATACTGAGGACCCCACACCACAGAGCCGCTGCCGTTTCGCTTTGAAGTGGTGCGATATCACCCCACCAGCGGACATCTACCACCGCATGTGGGGCGCGGCGAAGCATGAGCGTGCCACGGGCGTGCATCGTCCTCTGCGGGCCACCGTGACCATCTTGGCACCGATGGAAGGCAGCGAGCGGCAAATCATCCTCGCACTCGATCACTGTGTGATGGGGGCCGCTGAAAGCGCCCAACTCATCACTCAAGCCGCCCACATCAGCCGTGTGGCCAAAGAGGAAATCCTCCTTCTCTGCTCCCACACGCATGGTGCGGGCTTGATGGGCCTAGATCGTGCCTCATTGCCCGGTGGCGACCTCATTGCGCCGTATTTACAGACTCTCGGTGAGAAAGCAGGCGCATTGATCCGTGATGCCATCGCCTCGCTCCAGCCCGCAGGCATTGTCTATGGCCGTGGCAGGTGCTCACTGGCCACGCATCGCGACTTTTGGGACGGGAAGCAGTTTGTGTGCGGTCACAATCCCGGTGTGCCCGCCGATGACACCGTCATCGTCGCCCGCGTCACCGACGATGCCGGCGAAATGCTCGCCAGCATCGTGAACTACGCCTGCCATCCCACCACGCTCGCATGGGAGAACACACGCATCAGCCCCGACTACATCGGTGCCATGCGCGAGCTCGTGGAGCGCGACACCGGCGCTCCCTGCCTCTTCCTCCAAGGTGCCAGCGGCGAACTCGGCCCCCGCGAAGGCTTCGTGGGCGACACCGCCATCGCAGATCGAAACGGGCGTGAGCTCGGCTACGCCGCTTTGTCCGCCCTCACCGCACTGCCTGCCGCTGGGACGACTTTTGTGTATGCTGGCCCCGTCGTCTCCGGTGCCACACTCGGCTCCTGGAAGCATCAGAGCATCGACCTCACCGAAAAAGCCACCTGGGGGCTCCAGCGCTGGCACGAGTCCCTGCGCTATCGCCCCGGCCAACCCACCGCTGATCAAACCCAGAGCGAACTCCATCAATTCCAAGCCGAAGAGGCCGCCGCCCGTGCCGCAGGCGATGACGCCCGCGCTGCGGACTGCCGCGCCATGGCCGAGCGCAAAACCCGCCTCCTTCACCGCCTCCACCAGCTCCCTCCTGGCGAAACTTTTCCCCTGCAAGCCGTCCTCTGGCATCTCGGTGATGCCATCTGGATCGGTCTCCAAGGCGAAAGCTACTCCCTACTCCAAACCGAGCTCCGCCGCCGCTTCCCCGATAAAATCCTCCTCATCGCCACCATCGCCGCCGACTGGGCCGCCAGCTATCTCCCACCGCGCGAGCTTTACGACACCGGCATCTACCAAGAAAGCATCGCCGTCGTCGCAGCGGGCAGCTTAGAGCAGCTCATCGAATCCATCGCAAAACGAATCTCCAATTTCTAACTGCCGATAATCAGCCGACATGACGCTCATGGATTCATTTATCAGCATCCCGTAAGCGGCGATTCAGCGGTTCATAGTCTTTGAAAAAACTCGAAACTCGGATGCTCGTGCCCACGTCAACTCGATCAAAACGGCCAGCGCCAAAAGCGCTTCCGCATTCGGTCAGGTTACGGACTATTTAGCCTAGCTACTATCTTCACTATCCAGAGGTGCCCATCGCACAAATTCGGTCAGTTTTTCTTGTGATCTTCTGTGCTTGACAATGCCTGGCGTGCCAGAGAAATGTCGAGTGCTCGTCTTAACCGACCTCCTCATATTGATCGAGTGGTTAGCATACTTATGCGGACGGGATTGGCCGATCATCGAACCCAACTGCAAACGTAATAGGAGAATATCATGGCGAACAATCGACGTCGATTTCTGAAGGTGTGCGGTTCGAGTATAGCTGGTGGAGTTTTCGCTTCGCCTGCATTGCTCGAAGCTGTCGCGGATGAGGGGGTGAAACCTAAAGCCTCAACGCGAATTGGATTCATCGCAGATGTTCATCAAGACATCATGCACGATGGTGTCGTCAGGCTGAAAAAATTCATTGCTGCAATGAACGACAGAAAAGTCGATATGATTGTGAATCTTGGTGATTTCTGTGTGCCTCATTCGCGAAATGACCCGTTTCTTGCGACGTGGAAAACTTTTACTGGACCGCGATTTCACGTTATCGGCAACCACGACACCGACGAAGGCTTTACTCGCGAGCAGGTCGTCGACCGGTACGAGATGCCATCACGCTACTACAGCGCCGATGTTGCTGGATTACACGTCGTTGTACTTGATGCCAACGACCCAGATGGCAAAACCAAGAGGTATCCGATGTTCATCGCCGCCGACCAGTTGGAATGGCTACGAAAAGACCTGCACGAAACGACGCGACCCACTGTGGTTTGCGTTCACCAACCGATCGACTCATTCGACAAATGGGTCATCAACGCTGGGGAGGTCCGAAGCATTTTGAGGTCAGCGAAAACTGAGCGCGGGTCTCCGAAGGTTGTCGCCGTATTCTCAGGACATGCTCACCTCGACTATGTCACAACCAGCGACGAAATACCGCACGTGCAGATCAATAGTGCGTCGTATGCATGGGTTGGAATTGATCACGCGAACTATTCCGAGGAGATCACGAACCAACGCCCGCGACTGCGCAAGGCGTGTCCTTATGCTGAACCGTTGTGGGCGGTTGCAACTCTGGATTTCGAACGTGGCGAACTCCGGCTCGAAGGTCGCGAAAGTCAATGGGTTGGCTCTGACCCATGGGAACTTGGAATCGATGAAGACAAATATCAACGTAGTCGAGAGTTGAGCCGCCCCGCGATACGTAACATCACGACCAGATTGGGGTGACCAAGCATCGGGAATGCAAAGAGGTTCATAATAACTGATAATAACTAATTAAGTCGCCCGGCTTGGACTGCTCCCCTAGGCTTGAGCCAGATGGAATGAAGGGCTGAAGTGCGCGGAGAGTACCAACTGACACCATGAAACGTAAGAGCCTCCCCGGCAAAAGGTTGAACTGACTGTAAAGTGGTGAGGCGCTGTGTCATGATGCCGATAAAAGCAAGATAGACGAAGGCTTCGTGGTGGTGTGGGTGTTTCTGGTGATCGCGTGTCAGACGCCGTTGCTTTCACTAGCCAGCCAAAGCTCCGTTCGATGACCCAGCGTCGCGTCAATATGATGACGCCTTTCTGATCTTTGAGATTCCCCGCGTAGCCTTCATCGGCAAAGCTTATCAGCAGGCTCATGAAGCTGTGGCAGAACATGTACAGCAGCAGCTTTGCGCCGTCACGATCTTGCACGTCGGCGGGCGTGACCACCACGCCCAGCAGCAGGCCGTTGGTGTCGGTGAGCGCGTGGCGCTTGCGTCCCTTGATCTTCTTGCCCGCGTCGTAACCGCAGCTCACAGCCGGTAGCTGCCCGCCTTTGACGCTTTGGCTGTCGATGACAGCGGCGCTGGGCATGGCGTTTTTAGTAGCATGAGGCGTGTCTGGGTGCGCAGGGCGTCGTTGAGCTTGGGCCACAAGCCCTGCTCGGTCCATTTACTCAAGGCGTCGTGAGCGGTGCTGCGGGGCGCGAGGTTCTTGGGGATCATCGATCACTGAGAGCCCGTTTTGAGCACATAGCGGATGGTGTCCAGGCAGATTCGGGCGGAGTCGGGATCGCAGCCTGCCTCGACAACGCTTCGCGCCAGCCGGGTAGATGATAGGCTTGATGAGTTCCCATTCCGCATCGCTGAGATCAGAATCGTAACCGGCTGGTTGATAGGGCTTGGCTGGCATCGCCCACCTTCCACTTTCAGCTTTTACTGGCTACAACTATTTGCCGGATAGACTCTAAGAGCCCCCGCTCCTCATGAGGCGCAGGAGAGCTAGATTTAACGCGTGCTGGATTCGGCCCTCAGTGGCCTTCGATTCGTCGGTGGAGCCCTTGAGTGTGGCTTCCAGACTGCGGTCATAGGCCTGCACGGCTTTGAGTTCGTTGTGCTTTCCAGGGAGCCCTGCGTAAAGGTTTCCCATGGTCGTGTAACCGCGGCGAATGCGATTCCAATCCGGTTGCTGTAGTTTTTCGTGAAAAGTTAGGGCTCTTTGCAGGTCCTCCAGTCGCTGCGGCACGCGTCTTTTTCCTCTTCGAGCTCTGCCGCTTTCACGGTGAACCAGTAATTCTCCATTGAATCGAGGGGCAATGCTTGAGCGGACTTGAGGCACTTCCCCACGATGAACTGAGCCATTCTTTTCAGGTTCATTTCAATAGCGGTCTCAGATGCAGATGCCAGCGACTCCAATGCGGTTTTAAAAATTTCGATCTTATTAATCCGGTAAATAGATAGCACGCATTATGAGGATGTGGTAATGGTGCGTCCGCATGAAAGAAGACGGACGCAAACTAAGCAAGGAACAACAGGTGGAAGCACGTCGCCGGGCGATGCTGCTGGCCAAAAAGGCTGGAGTGAACATGACATTGCCGAGGCGGTGGGGTGCATCCCCGCACTGTCCAGCAGTGGAAGCGGCACCAGCGCCAACACGGCACCGCAGCCCTGCTGTGCGACGAGCGCGGCAGGAAACATGGGGATAAACGGCTCATGAGCGCCGAGCAGGAGAAGGAAGTGAGCAGGCTCATCACCGACAGGTTGCCCGAGCAGTTGAAGCTGCCCTTTGCACTATGGACCCGCAAAGCTGTCGCCCAACTGCTGGACAAGCGCTTCGGGCTCAAGCTGCCCATGCGCACCATGGGGCTGTATTTGAAGCGCTGGGGTTCACACCCCAGAAGCCATTGAAGAAGGCCTACGAGCAGCGACCCAGGAAGTCCAGGCGTGGCTGGAGCAGAAGTATCCGCAGATCGCAGGCTCAGGCCAAGGCGGAAGGGGCCGAGATCTATTGGGGGTGACCAGACCGGGGTCAACAACCAGCCCAATGCCGTGAGAGGCTACGCACCACGCGGAGAGACGCCCGAGATCAAGCAGATGTCCAAGCGCTTTGGTAGCTCGATGATGAGCGCGGTGAGCAACCGGGGGAGTTCGCGGTGGATGGTTTACAAAGGGCACTGGACGCGCGGCTTCTCATCCGCTTTTTGGAGCGGATGGTTCGCTCGATGCAGGGGCGCAAAGTGTATCTCATCCTCGACAACCTGCGGGTGCATCACAGCAAGCCGGTGAAGGAGTGGCTGGAGCAGCATCAGGAGCAGATCGCGGTGCATCACCTGCCCAGCTACAGTCCAGAGCTCAATCCCGACGAGAGGCTCAACCGTGCGCTGAAAAGCAAACTGGGAGTGCTACCCGCCGCCCGGGTGAGCGGGAGGCTGCAAAAGCAGATCATCGGCCAGATGCGCTCATGCCAGAGGCTGCCAGAACAAGTCCGTGCCTTCTTTAAATCTGCCTCAACCCAATATGCAGCTTGATGTGCTATCTTAGTGCCGGATTAATAGTTTCAGAGAGCGCCTTCGTGAGGCTCTCCAGCCAAGTGCCCGCCTCCTTTAGCCTACCTTATTGCATTAGAACACGGGCGGTGCTGCACATGATCTTCAGTTTCACCTCTTCGACCAATGGGTCCTTCGAGGCCGCGATCACTGCGAGCCGTTTTTTAGCAGCTTCGATCAGTGCATCCATTTCACCCGCAGCATGGAGTATTTGCCACTCCGCCCAGAGCATGGAGCTGCGCAGCCGGATAAAGCGCTCCTCCATCTCTGCCTGTGGCCCAGCGGCAGTGATGAGCCTGCTCGCGCTGACTTTGTAGTCTTCGTATTTCCTTCTAGCCTCCTCCACCCGGTCAGAGCGCACGAGGTGTCCGACCTCATCGAAAAGGAACTCTACATACTCAGGCGAGTCGGCTCCATGCTTCTCCTTCAAACCAGCGAGCATGACCTGGAGTTCCTGCCACTCTTTTTCGGTGCTTTTTTTGAGATAGATGTCCGCATCCTCTTTATCCGCAGGTTGCGGCGCTGTGGCAGCAGTTGCCGTGGAGAAACAAAGGCCTCCAAAGACTAGGAGCAGAAGCGCGGAGATCCAAATCGGACGTGTCATAAGCTCTTTTTGTCTTCGACCGATGAATCATGCAAGGAGGAACGAAACACTGAATTTGAATAAGTAGCCATGTATAAAATTACATATGGGCACCTCTGGATAGGGGTTGTTTTTTTGAAGTCCGTTTTTGGGAGCGAAAAACGATTGTTCGACCTTCCTGTCTTGCTTTGCAGAGGGCTTGTTTCGCTTTGAGGCGCTAGGATTCGGCTGTTTGGAGGCTGTGCAGGTACTTTTTCTGGCTTTGATCACCCTTTACGGGTGCTTTAGCGAACCAAACAGGCATAGCGGTCCATGTTGTAGACCAGATTGCTGAGGTGGTTGTGCTGTGTGGCTCGTTTCAATCCGATGCTTCGACATAGATCGGCTCCCATTTGCGCCATCCGCGCGAAGATGTGCTCTACCCTCACACGCATCCGGCTGATCGTATGGTTGGCGCGCATTTCTTTCTCGCTCAACGGGTGGCCTCGCGTGGCTTTGCGCATCAGGAACTCCTGCGCGTTGATCTTGATGAGATGCGCCTCGTGCTCCTCGCTGTGATAGGCCGAGTCGGCGAGCACGGCCTGATCTTTGTCATCAAGCAGTCCTTCAAACACTTGGCTGTCGTGCACGCTGGCGGGCGTGGTGGTGGAGTTCAGGATGATCTTGGTTTTCAAGTCGGCCTTCACATGGTTCTTCCAGCCGTAGTGCGACTCGTTGTTCTTCTTCGTCCAGCGTGCTTCGCTGTCTTTCTGGCGGCCCACGGCGGGGTTCTCGTCGAACTCTTCAGGGCGTTCGCCCTGCTTGATGCGCTGGTTCGCCTCGCGGCTGTTGCGCTGGCGTGGGGCTTCCGTGAAGCTGGCGTCCACGATGCTGCCTTCTCGCGCGACGATGCCTTTGCTTTCGAGCATCTGGCCGAAGGTGTCGAAGAGTTTGCGACCGCCTTCGCGACCGTCCTCTTCGATGCGTTGCTTGAAGTCCCAGAGTGTTTTGGCGTCGGGGATGTCGTCGCCGATGCGCAGACCGAGGAAGGCTTTAAAACTGGTGCGGTCAAAGAATTGCTCCTCGGTGTCGTCGTCGCTGAGGCCGTGGAACTTCTGTAGCACAAGGACTTTGAACATCAGCACGGGGTCGAACGGGGGCTTGCCGCCCTTGGTCCAGTCGCGGGTGGCGTAGCCAGTGAGATCTTCGAGCAGCGGGCGGAAACTTTCCCAAGAGATAACGTCGCGCAGCTTGAGGATGCCGAGGGTTTTGGCGGCAACGGCCTGCTCATGTTCAATGGCGGAGAACAGTCCGCCGCCTCGTTCTGTCTTGCGGTAGCGCTTCATGGCCCCTTTTATGGCCTATGTTTGCTCTCAATCAATGAATTGCCTGGGGAAAGGAGGTTTCCAGAGGTGCCCTACACTAAGTCCGACACTGCTTACCGCCTCATTGTCGCAGGCAAGGTCCTCTCCGGCGCGGTGAGGATGAGCTGGTGGGGCGGCATTGACTTCGGCGGTTTCGAGGGTCTTTTCGGGGCTGCGGTAGGTGAGGGGCCAGGCGATGGATTTGCGGTTTTTCAACAACTTGTAGTCTCACCAGCCAAGAAAACTCTCGCGAATTAGCGCGAGTTGGTACGCTGCCTTTTGACGAACTAGGGCATCTTGCTCGCCGGAGCCCATTAGAGATTGGAGCATCATCCCCCGTTCGTACCAGGACAGACGTGTGGAGTTATTGCCGAGAGCCCCAATTGCCTCCAAACGTACTTCTGAAGGTGTTTCGGACGAGCGAGCCTGTTTGAGGAGCAGAGCGGTGATTGTATCATCAGGTTTGGCATGACGCCCAAGGGCTGAAACTGCTTCGGAACGGATAACGGAAGGCTCGCTCGGCGAATTGACGATTCTTATCAGCATACCCGATGCTTCCTGCGAACTCGGGTAGTTGCTGATGAATGTCCGAATGGCATCTCGTCTGGCTTGGGCAGAATCTTGGGGAGCAGCAGCGATCTTGAGCAAAGATTCGGCCACCCACGTCTCACTACGCCAGATTTGTGCAAGAATCCACATCGCCTTGCCGCGAACGGGCTCGTTTTCCTCCTCCTTGCCCGCAAGTTTAAGGAGGGTTTGCTTCAGCCATTCGTCACGGCATCCTGTTTGGTAAAGAGCCTCGATCGTGATCATGCGGAGCAGTCCCGGTTCGGCATCAGCGGTGCAGACTGAAGTGAAAAGCTTCGGAACCCAGGCTTCGTGCCAGATCTGGCCTATGCTCCACAAAGCCTCCCTTCGAATGGCGATGCTTTTTTCAAGCGGGCTGGCGAGAGGCATAAGCAGTTCTTTGACCCAAAGATTATTCTGGCGCTCCCAGACCAGCCCAGTGGATTGAAGAGCTGCCAAACGCACTTTTTCATCCTCCTCTCCTGATTGGATAATATGGATTAGCTTGGCTCTGAGTTCGGCGTCACCACGAACGAACTGGCCCAGCCCACGTGCAGCCTCGGCACGAATAGGAACTGGCTCCTGCTGATTTTGAGCCAGTAGAACATTCAAATCTTTCACTGTGGGGTCTCTGGTGAATTGCTGCGTTAGCAAACGCAGGGCATTTCGCCGCTGCACCCAATCGAGACGGGCATTGTTCACGAGTCTGGCCAAATGCTGGCGCAGCCAGTCGTCCTTTCCCTGGCGAGCCATGATTTCGAGCACTCTGAATTGCAGACCTGCATGCTTTTCGGGGTCTGCTGTGAACAAGGCGAGTTGTTCTCTCTGCGCCGGCTGTGTGTTCAGCTCCTTCGCGAGCAGCCAGAGTATGGACGAGGCCAGTCGTGATCCAGTCCGGTCCGAACTAATGATGCCAAAAAGCAATTCAGAAAACCATGCCTCACCTGCCCAGAATTTGGATAATTGGTAAATGGCAGATGATCTGACCTTGGAATGGTTTGTTTCGTTTTGCGCCAATGCTCTGAGCAGATCCCGCAGCTTTTCCTGGCTTTTCAGCAAGGCACCAAGTGCCGCAATGGCTGATGCTCGTACGCGCGGATGTTCCTTTTCACTCTTGGAAAGGGGTATGAACAAATCGTCGCTCCAGCGTTTATTCCCCCATTGTTGTTTCAAGGCAGCACGTTCCGGCCATGAGCCAAACAATTGTCTTCGCCGTAGAGTTTCAGGCCTATCTTGCATGTTTGGCGATGCCTCACGATCGCCTGCGGCTAACAAGGACGTCAGTTGGTCAAGCATGCATGATCTCATGTCTGGATGCACTGCTGAACTTTTAGCTTGCTCGCTCAACCAGCTTGTGTCCGCATCCGTTCCCTGCCAGAGCCTGAAAAGTGCCGCTATCGCACGGCAGCGAAGCTCGCTTTGGTTTCCTGAATCACGCTCGTGTGGTTGCCATGGCGACAGAGCCAGTTTTTTCAGCCGCTCCTCCAGGTTTTTAGCGAAGGTTGAATGCGCTTCCTTGTTGCGTGTGGCTTGAAAGCAGGATGCCGCGAAAAGAACGATCTCTTCCGGGAATGTGGCTTCCTGAATACTCAAGGTGGTGACCAGTAGTTCGTTAGCCTTATTGTTGGGCATCATACCAAATGCATCTGCGACCACAGTGCCCGTGTAAGGCCCCAGCCAGAACGGAGGCTGCCCGGCTGCCGCTGGCATCTGAATATGGCTGACAAAATCGTCAGCATTCATCTCAACGAGTTTTTTCTGAAGACCTGCCGCTTCACTATCAGAAAGAATGACAAAAGGCGGGGGCAGCGCAACACTTCCCCACGCAAGAGACATACCCAATAACAGCAACAATGAGAGCAAGCGCACCATATCCAGATTATACCAAGTTTCTCAGCATGGTGGCAAGTAATTGATACGCTCCATGGGAAGCTTATTTCTCTCCACTATCTCCGCACCGTCGCAGGCAGGGCTTTCTCCAGCGCGGCGAGGATGCGCTGGTGGGCGGCATCGACTTCGGCGGTTTCGAGGGTCTTTTCGGGGCTGCGGTAGGTGAGGGTCCAGGCGATGGATTTGCGATCCTTGGCGATCTTTTGGCCGGTGGGGTCGGTGAAGACGTCGAAGACTTCGCTGGCGATGAAGAGGGGCTCTTTCTGGCTGGCGAAGAAGGCGGCGACTTTGGCGTGCGGGAGGTCGGCCGGGACTTCCATGGCGACGTCGCGGGTCATGCCGGGGAAGCGCGGGAGTTCTTCAAACTTCGCGGGGCCGGTGCTGCCTTGGCGCAGGGCGCTGAGGAGCAGCTCGGCGACATAGACAGGATGACGGGCGCTGATGTCGCGGGCGCGGGAGGGATGCAGTTGGGCGATCCAGCCGAGGTTGCGATTGCCGGCGCGGAGTTCGCTGGTGAGCAGGAAGTTCGCGGGGGATTCTTTGACGGCTTTCGGCTCGATGCTGACGCGGCTGAGGCCGGGCAGGTTTTGAATGATGCCCATGAGCTCATGGATGTCGGCAGCCTGCGGGGTGCGGGCGTGCCAGCTCGATGGGCTGACGGGGCCGCTGATGAGGATGGCGAGGCGTTCTTCTTCGCGGCTGCCACCATTCGGGAGCTTCAGGAACACTCGGCCGAGTTCGAAGAAGCGCAGGCGGTCGGCGCCTTGGCGGATGTTCAGCGCGGCGGTGGCGATGAGGCCGGGGATGATGCTGGGGCGCAGCGTGGTGTGGTCTTCGCTGAGCGGATTTTTCACGGCGACGCCGGTGCCGCCGCCGAGGGTGTCGGCGAGTTGAGCGTCGGCGACGAGGCGCAGCGTTTGCGCTTCAAAGCAGCCGCGATTGACCAAGGCCTGACGGATGGTCATGGCGAAGTCGTAAGCGCGATCCGTGGCATCGCTGGGGACAGCGACGGCGGTCATTTTCGATGGAACGCGGTCGAGGCCGATGACGCGGGCGATTTCCTCGATGAGATCGACGGGGCGCTGGAGGTCGGCGCGGTAGCTGGGGACGGTCCAGCGGCCGTTTTCGAGCGTGAGGCCGAGTTTGGTCAGAATGGAGCGGATTTCGTCGCTGGAGAGATCGGGCGTGCCGAGGAGCTTGCGGGCGCGGTCATCGTCGAGCGTGATTTCGGAGGTCAAAACGGGTGTTTCGCCTGCGACGAGCAAAACATCCTCCGCGGTGCCTCCGGCGATTTCGAGGATGAGTTTGGTGGCGAGTTCGGAGGCACCTTGGACTTGTTGAGGGTCGATGCCGCGCTCGAAGCGGTAGCTGCTGTCGCTGCTGAGGCCGAGTCGGCGGGAGGTGCGGCGGATGTTGGAAGGCGTGAACCACGCGGCTTCGAGGAGCACGTTGGTGGTGGCTTCGGTGACGCCGGTTTCTTCACCGCCCATGACGCCGGCGATGGCGACGGCACGCTTTTGATCGGCGATGACGAGGTCGTCGGTTTGTAGCGTGTAGGTTTGCGAATCGAGGGCGAGGAATTTTTCACCGTCGGTGGCTTGGCGCACGACGATGGAGCCGCTGAGCTTGTCGAGGTCAAAGCAATGCAGCGACTGGCCCATCTCCATCATGACGTAGTTCGTGATGTCCACGATGCTGTTGATGGGACGTAGGCCGATGCTCTCGAGGCGACGGCGCAGCCATTCCGGGCTGGGGCCGACTTTGACGCCTTTGATGATTCGTGCGGTGTAAAGCGGGCAGGCGTCTTTGGCTTCGAGTTTGATGTCGGAGGCGGCTGCTTTCGTTTTTGTCGCGGTGTAATCGCGTTGGCCTTTGAGCGGGATGCCGGTGAGGGCGCAGAGGCTCGCGGGCGAGGCCGAGGTGGCTGAGGAGGTCGGGGCGGTTCGGCGTGATCTCGAGATCGAAGAGCACGTCGGCAGGATTGAGCTGGTTGAAGAGCGTGCCGATGGGCGAATCGGCGGCCATGATGAGCAAACCGGCGTGATCGTCGCCAAGGCCGAGTTCTTTGCCGCTGCACATCATGCCCAGGCTGGCCACATCGCGCAGTTTGCCTTCTTTGATGGTGAATCCGCCGGGCAAAACGGCTCCGGGGAGTGCGAGAGGAACTTTGTCGCCCGCTTTGAAGTTCTTCGCGCCGCAGACGATCTGACGAGCGGTGCCGCTGCCGTCGTTGACCTGGCAGACGCTGAGTTTGTCGGCATTTGGATGCTGCACAAAGGAGTCGATCTGCGCTACGACGACCTTGTCGGTGGTCACGCCGCGTTCTTCGATGCCTTCGACCTCAACACCGGCGAAGGTGAGCAGGTCAGAGAGCTGCGGAACGGTGTAGCTGCTGAGATCGAGATGAGTGCTGAGCCAGGAGAGGGAGACTTGCATGACGTGGAAAGAGGGCTGGTTTGGACAGGATTAACAGGATTTTCAGGATTATGCAGGATTAACGCGATGTGATTCGAGGACGAGGTGGCGAAAGGAAGTCATTGGGCTGGGTATTGAAGAGGTGACGTGCATTCAAAGGGCAGCGGAGAAATCCTGCATAATCCTGTAATCTTGTGAATCCTGTCAAAAAGAGCGTTCGAGTGTTCATGCCGTGCGTTTTTTGTAGAGGCGGTATTTGTGACGCCAATCGAGGCTTTTGGCTCCGAAATTGATGATGAGTCCGTCGTCGATGCCGGTGGCGGCTAGGTAGTTCACGGTTTGAGCATCAGGGGCTTTGGTGATGGCCTCGCAGGACTTGAGTTCGATAAGAAGCCGGATGTTTCCGACCGTGATGACCATGTCCGCCTCAAATTTGCCGACCAGTTTGGTTTTGTAGAAAACATTCAGCGGGATGTTTGACTCAAAGTGGATGCCTGCTGCTGCGAGTTCGATTTCAAGTGCTCGATGATAGACGGATTCCAGAAACCCGGCGCCAAGCTCGCGATGGATGTCCATCGACATGCCGATCACTTGATGGGTGAGTTCGTCGAGAGTCATGGGGGAGAGGATAGTGTTTGGACAGGATTAACAGGATTTTCAGGATTATGCAGGATTAACGCGGTGTTAATCGAAGGCGCGACGGGGAAAGAGGATCGTTTGTTGGCTGCGCAATCATGTCGGACTTTCAACGATCAAAAAGAAATCCTGTATAATCCTGCCATCCTGTTAATCCTGTCAAAAAGAGCCTCTTTATGCCGCAAACTGTCCAAGAAAGCGGACGTCGTTTTCGATGAGGTGACGGATGTCGGTGATGCTGTGAAGGATCATCGCGAGGCGGTCGAGGCCGAGGCCGAAGGCGAAGCCGGTGGTGGTCTCGGGATCGAAGAGATTGTCGCCGCGGCTCTTGTTCACGGCGGTGAAGACGGCGGGATCGACCATGCCGCAGCCGGCGATTTCGATCCAGCGGGCGTCTTTGCCCTTCGCTTCGAGTTTCACATCGATCTCGAAGCTCGGCTCGGTGAACGGGAAGAAGTGCGGGCGGAAGCGCACGGCGGTGTTGGGGCCGAAGATCTCGCGGAAGAAGGCTTCGAGCGTGCCTTTGAGGTCGGCGAGGCTCACGTCGTTGGAAACGTAGAGGCCTTCGAGTTGGTTGAAGACGCTCAGGTGCGTGGCGTCGATCTCATCGCGACGATAGGCGGCGCCGGGGGCGATGATGCGGATGGGGAGCGACTTCGCGGCTTCCATGGTGCGGATTTGCACGCTGGAGGTGTGCGTGCGGAGCAGGCGGCCATCGGGGAGGTAGAAGGTGTCTTTTTCATTCCGCGCCGGATGATCGGCAGGCGTGTTGAGAGCATCGAAACAGTGGAATTCGGTCTCGATCTCCGGTCCTTCGGCCAAAATGAAGCCGAGGCGACGCAGCGTGCGGATGGCGAGATCGCGGATCTGCGTGAGTGGGTGCAAAGCGCCGTTTCCAGTGCCTGGGCGACCGGGAAGCGTGATGTCGATGCCTTCGACTGCCTTTGCGTCCAGTGCGGCTTGGAGCGCGAGCTTCTTCGACTCGATACCGTCAGTGATGGCGGTGCGCACGTCGTTGAGTTTGGCACCGACTTCCTTCTTCTGATTGACGGGCACGTCTTTCATGCCCTGGCTGAGAGCGGTGACGCTGCCTTTTTTGCCGAGGAAGTTCACGCGCACGGCTTCGAGCGTGGTTTCATCCTGCGCGGCTTCGAGCGCGGCGAGGGCATCGGTTTTGAGGGAATCGAGTTGGGAAAGCATGGAACGGGGTGGTTTCCATGCCTGAACTCGGGCTCCTCTGCCAGTGGATTTATGGCTGCGTGACGCGGACGCGGCTGAATATCTTGTTCACTAAGGCGGGATCAGCGGGTTCTTCGATGAGGACGCGTTCCCAGCCGGGGGAAATGGGGGTCACTGTGGGCGTGGTAGTGATGGGCGACCAGATGTTCAGGTCATTGGATTTTTGCGGAAGATAGGTGATGCCGCCAGAGATGCGGCGGATGAATTCGATGCGGAAGACGGTACTAGCGCCGCTGCCAGTCCGTTCGACGGTGGGTAGTCCGCTCGTGCCTGTGGCGGGAGTGAGAATATGGAGGTCCACGGCAGTTGGATTGAGATCGAAGGCATATTTGAGGAGGTTAGAAATGCCATCGCCGAGGGGATTGGCGTTCGGTGCTCCGTTAACTGCACTTAGACCCGCACCGGTGGCCCAGGTTTGATAGGGGGCGCTTTCGACGACAAGGCCGATAAGGGGGAGATCGAAGGAGGATTCGTCTGCGTCGTTGCTGCCGAGGCTCAAGGTGCCGCTGAAGGTGCCTGCGCCGGCGGCATCGAGGCGGGTTTGGATGCTGTAACTGTCACTCGGGGCGAGTGTCGAGGCGGGCAGAGCGGTTTGCAGCGTGTAGCCTGCAGGCGGTGTGATGCTGGACAGCAGCAGATCGGCGGTGCCGGTATTTTGCACGGTGAAGCTGCGGGTGACGGGCGTGCTGGTCGTGGTGATGCCGAAGTCGATGGCGGTGCTTTGTCCGTCGGCGAGCTGTGGCGCGGCGGTGGTGGCACCGTCATGCACGACGATCTCGGGCGCGAGGGTATCCGGTGTGTAGCGGAGGAGGATGACCTGGCCGTCATTGCCGATGTAGCCCCAGCCACCGACGATGATGCTGCCATCGCTCTGGGTGGCGATGCCGTAGGCGTATTGATCGCGACCAGGGGCGGGATTGACGATGGAGACGCCGCTGGTGCCGAAGGTGGTGTCGAGCATGCCATTGGCGAGCAGGCGGATGGTGACGATGTCATTGTCGGTGCTGTTGCTGCGGTAGCCGGTGGCGAGGATGCGTCCGTCTGGCTGCAAGGCGAGGTCATAGATGACCTCTAAATAACTAGCGGAGGTCTGCACCATGGTTTTGCCGCTGGTGCCAAAGGTGGTGTCGAGCGAGCCGTTGGCGAGATAGCGGGCGATGGTGAGCTCGCCATCGGAGCCATTGGATGCCCAGCCGCCGAGGAGGATTTTGCCATCGGGGAGGAGCTGGATGGTGTAGGCGATGTCGTCGAGCGTGCTGAGGGAGCTGACGACCTTGCCGCCAGTGCCGAAGGTGGTGTCGAGCGTGCCGTTGCTGTTGTAGCGAGCGAGGGCGAAGTCATCGAGCGTGCCGGTGGAGGTCTGGCAGCCGAGGAGGATTTTGCCGTCTGGCTGGAGTGTCATGGACCAGCAGCGGTCGGTATCCACCCCGAAGGCCATGGTGACGATGCCTGTGGTGCCGAAGGTGGCGTCGAGCGTGCCGTTCGCGTTCAAGCGCACGAGGGCGATGTCGTCGTTGCTGCCGTTGTTCGTGTAACCGCCGACGAGGATTTTGCCGTCTGGCTGCAAGGCGATGGCACGGGCGATGTCCTCCCCACTACCGATGCCGAGGAAAAATTTGCCTCCGCTACCAAAGGTGCTGTCGAGCGTGCCGTCCGTATTCAAGCGAATGACGCTGATGTCGTTGTTTGTGGCTAATGAATAGCCTGCGAGGACTGTTTTGCCATCTGGCTGCACGGCGATGGCGTACGGTATGTCGGTGTTGGTGCCGACGGGGACGCGGGTGATGCCGTCCGGCGGCACGCTGGTATCAGCGGTGCCATCCGAGAGAAAGCGGGTGAGATGGAAGTCGCTGCTGGAGCCTGAATTGCTGTTTCCAGTGATGAATATGCGGTCGTCAGGCAACATGGCCATGGCGTAGCCAGCATCGAAGCTCACGGCGAAGTCATTGCTGAGGATTCCAGAGCCGCCGAAGGTGGTGTCGAGGGCTCCAGCGGCGGTGATGACGAGCAGGACTGCATCATCATCGCGTGAGGCGGCAGCGAACCCTGCAATGGCGATGCGCCCATCGGCGAGAGCTTTGATCGCACGTCCATAGTCGGAGCCAGTTCCGATGGGAAAGGTGGCCTTGCCATCGGAGTCGAGCGTGGTGTCCAATGCACCTGTCGTGGTGTGGCGTGCGAGGGCGATGTCGTAGTTCGTGCCGTTCCTGGTGATGCCGGTGGTGAGGATTTTGCCGTCGCTTTGAATATCCAAGCCGTAGGCCCAATCGGTGGAGGTGCCAAAGGTGGTGGTGACCTTGCCATCAGTATCGAAGCTGGTGTCGAGGCTGCCATCGCTGTTGTAGCGGGCGAGGGCGAAGTCGTCGCCCACACTGGGCATGTTGGCATAGCCTGCGGCGACGATTTTGCCGTCGTTCTGGAGTTGTATTTGTCGGATTGTGTCGGTGCTAGTGCCTATGGTTGTCGTGACCTTCCCGTCAGTGTCAAATGTGGTATCTAGTGAGCCATTGACGTTAAGACGAACAAGAGAGAAGTCATCGTTACTGCCGTTGTTGGACATCCCGGCCAGAATGATTTTCCCGTCTGTTTGAACGGTTGAGGAGTAACAAAAGTCCGTTGTGGAACTCACAGAGACGCTCAAGATGCCGTCAGAGTCAAAGGTCATATCGAGTTCTCCGGAAGACGTGAACCGCACGGCCACCATGTCGTAATTGAAGAGGGAACCCGACTGGAACAAGCCGTGTCCAGCAATGATGATCTTCCCATCTGCCTGGATAGAAGCTGTGTTGCAGGAGTCGAAGCTGGTGGTCGGGGCAACGATGACCTTGCCATCACCACTGAAACTGTTGTCCAACGCCCCGTTGGTCTGCAAGCGGACTGCAAACATGTCATCGTTTGTGCCATTGTTGGCGATGCCAGCGACGATGATTTTGCCATCCGGCTGCTCGAGCACGCTGTTGGCGGTGTCGCTATTGCCATTCACATCATAGATCACGGCTCCGCCGCTGCCAAAGGTGATGTCCGGTGTGCCATCGGTGTTCCAGCGGGTGACTAGCACATCGTAACTTATCCGTCCGCCAGTGTAGGTGCGGCCTGCGGCGATGATTTTGCCATCAGCCTGCTGGGCGACGCTGTAGTAGTGATCCTGGGCGGTGGCAATGCCGTGTGTCACCTGGCCTCCGGAGCCGAATCCGGTATCGAGCTGGCCTGGAGGCGGCAAAACGGCCTGCACACTGCCTGTGACGGGAATCTCGAAGGATGCCTCGTCGCTGTCATTGCTGGCGATGACGAGATTTCCGCTGAAAAGTCCTGCTGATGCCGCATCGAGGCGCAGTTGGAAAACAGCGCTGGAACTGCTGGCGATGCTTGTGGGTGCATTGAGCACCGTGAAGCCTGCTGGAGCCGTGATGGAGCTGATGGTGAGGCTGGAGAAGCCCGCATTGGAGATGGTGAAGCTGCGGATGACCGGGCTGCCGGTGAGTGTGGAGCGCAAATTCACTGGCGAGTTCTGCGCATCGGCCAAAGTGGCACCGTCGAGGCTCACCGCGATCTCTGGCGCATCCACGCTGCCGCGGACAGGGAAATCAAAGGTGGCCTCGTCTGCGTCATTGCTGGTGATGACGACGCTGCCGCTGAAAAAGCCGGTGCTGGAGGCATCCAGGCGGATTTGGAAGGTGGCGATGCCTCCCGCAGTCACGATGAACGGCACTCCGAGAACGCTGAAGCCAGCAGGAGCCGTGATGGAGTTGATCACGAGGTCTGCGCTGCCTGGATTGGTGAAGAGGAAGCCGCGTGTGACTGGCGATCCGGTTGGCACCGCTCCGAAGTCGAGTACAGCGGCTTGCCCGTCTGTCAGCGGCGTGGCTGGCAGGGTGATCTGGTCTGCGACGGTGATTTCTGGCACGAGGGAATCCGGCAGGAGGCGCAGCACGAGCATCTGGGTGTCGCTGCCTGGATTCACCGTGTAGCCGGTGATGACGATGGCACCGTCGTTTTGCACTGCGATAGCATAGCCATAGTCAGTGCCTGGGCCGTAGGGGATGACGAGCTTGCCATCGCCATCGAAGCTGCTGTCGAGCAGGCCGTTTTCGAGGAAGCGGAGCACGGCGATGTCGTAGTTGCTGCCGTTCCAGGTGCGGCCCGTGGCGACGATTTTGCCGTCTGGCTGGAGGGCGATGCCGTAGATCGTGTCCGTGCTGGCGAGGACAGGCACGATGGCCTTGCCGCCGGAGCCGAAAGAGGGGTCGTAGCTGCCATTGGGATTGAGGCGGACGATGGCGGCATCGACGTTGGCTTCACCAGCGGCGAGGATTTTGCCGTCGGGGAGCACTTGGAGCGCATACACATACTCGGAGTTGCTCGCTGGAGTCAAGGTGACGAGTCCGCCTGTGCCAAAGCTGGTGTCGAGCGTGCCATTCGCATTGTAGCGGGCGAGGCCAAAGTCGGTGCTCGTGTTGCCAGCGTTTCGCGTCTCGCCAGCGACGAGGATGCGCCCGCCTGAGTAGGCCGCGATGGCGTAGAGGCGATCTGTACCCACCGTGGCGGTGGTGGTGACTTTCCCTCCCGTGCCAAAGGTGCCATCGAGGCTGCCGTCTGCATTGTACCGGGCTAGGGCGTAGTCATCATTGCTGCCGTTGCTGGAATAGCCTGCCAGCACGATGCGTCCGTCGCCTTGCAGCAAAAGGGCGCGGCCCTGCTCGGTCCCGGTGCCGATGGTGGTGGTGGCGCTGCCATTGTTGCCAAAGCTGGTGTCCGGCGTGCCGTCCGCGTTCTGGCGCATGACCATGAAGTCGTCTGAGCTGCTGATGCTGGCATAGCCGCCGAAGACGATCTTACCATCCGGCTGCACGGCCACGCCATAGGCACGCTCCGCGCTGATGCCCACGCGGGTGAGGGTCTTCCCGGCGGTGCCGTAACTGGTGTCTAGCGTGCCGTCTGGGAGGAAACGGGCGGCGGTGACGTCGTCATTGTTCCCCTGATAGATGTAGCCAGCGGCGATGATTTTTTGATCCGGCTGGATCGCCATGGCGAAGCCGTAGTCGGCGCCTTGACCGAGATTGAGGAGAGCGACTCCAGACGAGCCAAAGGTGCTGCGGGTGCTGCCGTCTGCCTCCAGGCGGGTGACGGCCACGTCGGTGTCGTTGCCATTGGAGGCATAGCCTGCCAGCACGATGCTGCCATCGGCGTGCAGGGCCACGGCGCGGGCCACATCTATGTTGTTTCCCGCAGCGAGCGGCAGCACCCGCTTCCCGTCTGTGTCAAAGGAGGTGTCCAGCGCTCCGGTGGAAGTATAACGGGCGATGGCGAAGTCATCCGCCGTGCCGGTGGTGATGGAGTAGCCCGCTGCGACGATCTTGTCGTCACTCTGGAGCGCGATGCCGTAAATGCGATCCGTGCCCGTGCCGATAGGCGTGGTGACTTTGCCATCCGTGTCGAAGGTGGTGTCGAGGCTGCCATTTGCATTGTAGCGGGCGAGGGCGAAATCTGATCCCACCATGTAGCCGCCGACGAGGATTTTGCCGTCCGGTTGGATGAGCATGTCGTGGATGCGGTCCGTGCCCGTTCCGATGGTGGTGGTAACCTTGCCATCCGTGTCGAAGGTGGTGTCCAGGGTGCCGTCCGTGTTGTAGCGCACGAGGGCGAAGTCATCGTTCGTCATCGCGGTATAGCCAGCGAGGATGATCTTGCCGTCTCCCTGCAAGGCGGCGGTATAGGCGATCTCGGTGCCAGTGCCGATGGGGGTGATCACTTTCCCGCCCGTGCCAAAGGTGGTATCGAGCGTGCCGGCGCTGGTGTAACGGGCGAGTGCGAAGTCGATATTGCTGCCATTAAATGCCTGGCCGGCGAGGATGATTTTTCCGTCTCCCTGTACGAGTGCTTTCCAGCCATAGTCGTCGGATGCCCCGATCGAGGTGGTGACGATGCCATCGGTATCAAACGAGGAGTCGAGGCTGCCGTCCGCGAGATAGCGCACGAGGGCGAAATCGTAGTTGCTGCCGTTATAGGTGTAGCCCCCGGCGAGGATCTTGCCGTCTGGCTGGCGAGCGAGGCTGTAGATGCGGTCACTGCTCGTGCCCACGCGGGTGGTGACGATGCCCGCATTGCCGAAAGTGCGGTCCAGCGTGCCATCTACGTTCAGGCGGGCGAGGAAGAACTCGTAGTCCCCGCCCATGTAGGCACTGCCGCCGATGAGGGTCTTTCCATCGCTGAGGGCGAGAGTGGCATAGGCTTCATCATTAGCACCACCAAAGCCCGTGGGAGCGAAGCCATCCCCTCTGAAGGACGGGTCCGGCTGGCCGGAGGCGAGAGCTGTGGCTGTCACCACGCTCGCCACCGGCGCCTCGAAGCTGGCCTCGTCCGCGTCGTTGCTGGCGATGACCACGTTTCCGGCAAAACTGCCAGATGTTGCTGCGGTGAGGGTGACCTGGAAAACGGCGCTGGAGCTGGCGGGGATACTGGTGGGAGCATTTTGGACGGTGAAACCAGCGGGCGGAGTGATGGAGGTGATGCTCAGGGCTGCCAAACCCGTGTTTTCAATGACAAAACTCCGCGTCACGGGCGAACCCTGCGGCGTGGAGCGGAAGGAAACCGGCAAAGCCTGCCCGTCGGCCACACTTTGCCCATCGGCACTCAAAGCGATCTCCGGCACATCCACACCACCACGCACCGGAAACTCGAAACTGGCCTCATCCGCGTCGTTGCTGCTCAAGATCACGTTTCCGCTGAAAAAGCCCGCAGAGGCCGCAGTGAGCTGAATTTGGAAAGTGGCCTCTCCACCGGCGGAAACGAGCGAGGGCGCATTTTGCACGCTAAAACCCGCCGGAGCCGTGATGGAGGTCAAAACTAGGTCCGAGGTGCCGGGGTTCGAGATCGTGAAATCGTGTGTGATGGCCGATCCGGTGCCGGTGGAGCCGAAATCGACCGCGGTGGGCTGCCCGTCGGTCAAAACAGGTGCCAGCGAGGTGTCTCCGTCGAACAATGCGAGCTCCGGCTGGAGTGAGTCACCCACGAAACGCATCACAAGGAACTCGGGATTCGTGCCCTGGTAGGTGTAGCCGCCAACGACGATGCTGCCGTCACTTTGCAGCGCCACCGCATTGGCATAATCATCACCCGTGCCCGGTGCGGCGATGATTTTGCCGCCCGTGCCGAAGCTGGTGTCCCGCCTGCCATCCGCCGTGTAGCGCAGCACGGCGATGTCGTAGTTTGTGCCGTTGTAGGTGCGGCCCACTGCGATGATTTTGTCATCCGGCTGCACAGCGATGGCGTAGCAGGTGTCCGTGGCGGTGCCCACCGCCGTGATGGCGCGGCCGTTGACGCCGAAGGTGCTGTCGAGGCTGCCATTCGCATTCAGGCGAAGCAGGCCGAAGTCATTGCTGGCATCCCCGCCGAGGATGAGCTTGCCATTCCGCTGCTGCGTGATGCCGTAGGCCACATCCGTGCTGGTGCCCATGGTGAAGGTGGCCTTCCCGTCGGTGTCAAAGGTGGTGTCGAGGCTGCCATTGCTGTTGTAGCGGGCCACGGCGAAGTCCGTGCCAGAAACGACCGCCGAGCCAGCCACCACGATTTTGCCATCTGCTTGTCGTAGCGCAGAAAAAGCCTGATCCGTGCTGGTGTCGATGGCGCTCGTCACTTTGCCATCCGTGTCAAAGGTCGTATCGAGGCTGCCGTTGGTGTTGTAGCGCACGAGGGCGAAGTCATCATTCGTGCCATTGCTGCTGTAGCCTGCGGCGATGATTTTCCCATCCGGCTGCACGATGAGAGCACGGGCGATCTCCGAACCACTGCCGATGGTGGTGCTGACACGGCCATCCGTGTCGAAAGACGTGTCCAGCGTGCCATTGGTGTTCAAGCGTAGGAGCTGGAAGTCGTTGTTGGTGTTGGTGATGTAGCCACCCAGGATGATTTTGCCATCTGGCTGAGAGGCTGCCGCGTAGCTGCGCTCTGTTAAAACAGAACCCGTGAGCCACGCATTGCCCACCGTGCCAAAGGCAGTGCTTGCCGTGCCATCTGCCAGCCACTGGGCGGCAGAGAAATCATCCGACACGCCCGTGTAGGAGTATCCTGCGAGCGTGACCGTGCCATCGGGCTTCAAAGCCAGGCCAAAGCCAAAGTCGGCGGAACTGGCAAGCGGATTGAATACGACGGTGCCATCTTCAGCGAAAGAGGTGTCCGCCACCCCGCCTGCGTTCAGACGCGCGACCACCAGATCGTAACGCTGGTAGATGGTGTAGGAGTATCCCGCCAGCGTGGCGCTGCCGTCCGCATGCACGACCATGGCCTCGGACCAGTCGCTGTTGTTGTTGCTACTGGTGGCGGGTATCAGCGACATGCCGTTACCGGAGGGTCCGTAGGTAGTGTCCAGAGCGCCGTTTGCTTGGTAACAGACGATTGCGAAATCTATGCCGTTCGTGGAAGTGGCGTATCCATTGCCTCCAGCAAGCAGTTTTCCGTCCGGCAGCAGGGCGAGGCTCGTCGCTCCTCCGAAATTGCTGGTAGAGACAATGGTGGTCACTTTCCCATCCGTGTCGAAGCTGGTGTCCAGCGTGCCATCAGAATTATAGCGCACGAGGGTCATGCCGAGATTGAATGCACTGCCGGCGACGACGATCTTCCCGTCCGGCTGGATGACAACGGCCCTGCCTTGGTCTGTGCTGGTGCCGATGGCGGTGAGAAACTTGCCCGTGGCGGTGAAGGTGGTATCTAGCGCACCTGCGGAGGTGAGCCGTGCCATGGCGAAGTCGTCGTTCGTGCCATTATTGCCGTAACCGGCGAGGATGATTTTACCGTCTGCCTGGAGCGCCACGCCCTCGGCATACTCGCTTCCGGTGGCGACGGCCACGGTGGCCTTTCCATCGGTGTCAAAGCTCGTGTCGAGGGTGTAGTCTGTGTTGAAGCGCACGGCCGCGAAGTCGTAGTTCGTGCCGTTGTATGCAGCGCCGATGGCAAGGAGCTTCCCATCCGGCTGAAACATCATGTCACGGATATAGTCAGTGCTTGCGAGCACGGGAGTGACCAGGATGCCATCCCCGTCAAAGGTGGTGTCCAGGGTGCCGTCGCTGTTGTAGCGCACCAGAGCAAAATCCCCGCTGCCTTCGCCGCCGACGAGGAGCTTTCCGTCAGGCAGCACGAGAATTTTGTGAGCCTCGTCAGTTCCAGTGCCCACAGGAGTGATGACATGGCCTCCCGCTCCGAAACTGGAGTCGAGACTGCCATCGGTGTTGAATCTCACGACAATGAAGTCGTTGTTCGAGCCGTTGTAGGCTCTGCCCGCAGCCACCGTCTTGCCATCCGGCTGCACTGCTAACGCGTAGGCGTAGAGTGAACTTACTCCGAGACCCGCCGTCGCCCTGCCCGTGCCTGCGAACGTGGTATCCACCGCCCCTGGCTGCACCGCACCAGTGATGACGGTGCCGCGCACGGGGAAGTCAAAGCTGGCCTCGTCCGGGTCATCGCTGGCGATGACGACGCTGCCGTTGAAAATGCCCGCTGTCGCTGCATTCAGTCGGATTTGGAAGGTGGCTGCATTTCCTGCGGCCACACTGGCAGGGGCACCCAGCACCGTGTAGCCGGAGGGCGCGGTGATGGAGCTGATGCTGAGCACGTTCACACCGAGATTCGCGATGGTGAAGCTGCGGGTAACGCCGCTGCCCTGAGTGGTGGCCAGGTAGTCCACGATTTGGGACTGCCCGTCGGTGATGGGGCTACCATTGAGATCCAAGGCGATCTCCGGCTGGTCCACAGCGGCCTTTACCGGGAAATCAAAACTACTCTCATCCGCGTCATTGCTGGTGATGATCACGCTGCTCTCGATGACGCCTGGCAGATTCGCATCAAAGCGGACCTGGAAGGTGCTGCTGGCTCCGGCGGCCACGCTGGCGGGCGCACCGAGCACGGTGAAGCCCGCCGGGGCGGTGATGGAACTCACGGTAAGCCCCAGAGTGCCTGTATTGGCGATGGTGAAGCTGCGGGTGACGGGTGTGCCTGCCGCCGTGAAGCCGAAATCAACAACCTCCGCCTGCTCATCCGTGATCTGCGGCGCGGTGGTGCTCGCCCCGTCATGCACGACGATCTCCGGCCGGGGCGGGATGGTGTCGCCGAGCAAAACGATGTCGTCGAGGTTCCAGCCCGCGTAGGTGACGCTGCCGTCCGTGGGGCCGATCACCCAGCGCACAAAGACCGTGGGCTGGTCATCGGCTACGGCAGAGATGTCATATTCAAAGTAGGTCCAGGACGTGTCCGTGAAACTGCTCCCGCTGTGACTCCAGACGGTGGTCCAGCTCGTGCCGTCCTTGCTCACCTGCACGCTCGCTTGGTCGAAGCTGGAGGATTCCATGCCCAGCCAGCGCCAAAAGCCGAGGCTGATGTTTTCTTTACCTGTGCAGTTCAGCGCTGTCGTGGTGAGAGAGTAGGCAGGCATAGAGTCGGTGTAAGCGCCCGCCAGATTGTAACCATAAACATTCGTGCCGGTCTTCGCCGCCGCAGGATCGCCCCCGGTGCCGCCTGGAGTGCCAAAGGCCCACTGACCGGTGGTCGTCCAGCCTGGGTTCGTGTCCAAATTGAAGCTCAGGAAATTTCGCCCAGCGCTGAGCACAGCTCCCCGCGTGCTGATGGAGCCGCTGGTGGTGTTCGTGAAGGTGAGTGTAGCGTTGTGATTGCCACCCGGCAGGCTGTTGGCTGCACTAGTGATGCTAGCGGTCACGGCGATGCTTTCGCCCACATTCAGTGTGCCGCTGGCGGTGGAAAGACTAAGCCAAGTCTGGTTGGCGGTCGCCGTCCAGTTCAACGAGTTGCCGCCGAGATTCGAGAGCGTGTACTCCTTGCTCGCAGGCGTGAACGGACCACCTGCTGGACCTGTGGCGAGGAATGAATCCCCCGGCGAGACACCGAGCGAGTCGGTACTCTGGCCAGAGATGATCAGCGAGTAATTCTGCGCTCCGCCAGTGAGCGATCCCGCGTGATTGACCGTGACCGTGTAAAGACCTGTGGCGGGCGGCGTGGTCACGAGCACCTGCTCCACATTGTCCACCGTGTTCACACCCGTCGTGGCGTTGGCGGAGAGCTTCGCATTCGTCCAGTCGCCGACATACGGCATGACGAAAGGAAGGTGCGTACTGCCAGCGGGTCCAGCGACGCTCAAATTCAGATCATTGATGAGGTCTTTGGCCCGATCGTCGTGTGCATTGACCGGGGTTCCTGCCGGATCCGTCCAGCAAAGGGTCACGCGGATGGGGTCACTGCCATTCCAGGTGAAGGAGTAGGTGTCCGATGGCTCCGCCGTGGTCAAAGAAGCCTCGATCATGCCATTGTAGCCCGCGTTATCCGCCTGGCGCTTGATGTGATCGGCTGCCGCTTTCGTGTTCATGAGGCCCCAGCCGTAAAAGTAGTCCGGGCCGGGGTTTCCAATGTCATCCGCCGTGTGGATGATCAGCGCCTTCAGCGTGCTCGCACGCATGAACTGGCCTGGGAAGCGGTCGCCGTAGTAATCCACCAGTAGCATCGCCGAGCCCGCTGCATTCGGGCTTGACATGCTGGTGCCGCTCATGCTCACGGTGGCGGTGTCACTGGTATAACTGGCGGAAAGCAAGCTAGCTCCATTGGCCACCACATCCGGTTTGATGCGCCCGTCATCGGTCGGGCCGGTGGAGCTGAAGCTGGTAATCGTGCCCGCCGCAGTGCTGCGCACCCCACCGCTCACCGCATCATTCACCGCGCCGATGGACATGATGTTTTTGCAGGTCTTCGTGTAGTCTAGGTTGTCGTAGCCCAACTTATACACGCCATCGCCCGCCGGATGCTGCGCTGGATCGTAGGTGTAGCTAAGGCCTGTGACGCTGTGCGTCCAGGCAGCTCCCGTGGCTGGTGGGCCGTCGTTGCGCTGGTTTCCAGCGGAGTAGAAAGGCAGGTAGTACGGCAGGTTCACCAGCATCGCGTCCAAGGTCACGCTGCTGGAGTTGTAGCGGCCGAAGTAGGATTCGATGTCATCCGCCGCGTTCCCATTGTCAGAGAAAAGGCCGTCCCATACCCCATCATCCCAGCCGATGTCGTAGCCGTAGGAGTGGTTCGAGACATAAATCTTCCCCGGCTCTCCGCCGTAGGCCGCGCCTGCGGAGGTCATCTCCGATATCTCGCTGCCAGAGGAATAGGCGTCGATCAACAAACCAGGTGCCATGCCTTTGAGCGAGGGATTCACACCCAATGCCGCGAGCGTGCCTCCCACATGCGTCGCGTGGTCGGAGACAATCGTATAGCCGTCTCGCACGGTGACTTTTGTCGGTGAGCCAAACTCCTGATGGGTCACCCGCGGGATGCCCCCGGCCTCCCATAGTCCCATTTTCCACCCATTGCCGTCCACGTTGTAGGGCGCGGTGGAGCGTACCAAATTGGCCGCAGTGCTGATCGCGGCGTTCACATTTCCTGTCTCATGATAAAGCGGCCTATCACCATCGAAGCCCACCAGTGCAAAACGCCCGCCGCCTGGCTTGTCACCTTCGATGGGCAGCCCCAATTGCCGGGCTTTGGCGTATGCGGAGGCCAATTCCGCATCCTCGATTGCTTTGAGCTGCCTCACTAGCTCCTCACGCTGCCTCGGATCGCTCAAATCGCGTTTTTGGCTCAGTAGCGCCGCCTTCATTGCCTCGGGCGGCAGCGTGCTAAAGTTTGACGACGCCATGTTGGCAGCAGTGTTGGCTGGAGCAGGTGGTGGAGTGCTCACCTGGACGTTTGGGGCGTTTGAAATCACACTCGCTCCCGTCGGGCTTGAGGCCGCTGGTGTGCCGGATGCCTGAGAGACAGGTTTTGAAGGCTGCACGACGTAGCTCGCCACTGTTTCTCTGCCCCTTGATTTAGGTGTAGAGGCGGCGGTGCCATGATTTTCACCACCAAAGCGGCCTACCAACATCCAGGCGGCAAAGGTGACCAAACCTAAGGTGAACCAGAGGGCTCGTGAGCGGTGCATAGGGGGAAGTGGGTTAGGTGTTCATCGTATTGCAGCAGAAACCCACTTTTCGGGCAACCATTTTCGAGGGGGACAAAAAAAGACCGGAGCCTGATAGGCTCCGGTCCGGGGGGATCGAATCTTGGCTGAGGATCGCTTACGCTTTCGGGGCAGCGGCGGCCTTTTGTTCCAGTGCAGACTTGGCCTGCTGGACGAGGGCTTCGATGGCAGCGGCGTCCTTGATAGCGAGGTCGGAGAGGACTTTGCGATCGAGGGTGATGCCGGCGGCTTTGAGGCCCTCCATAAATCGGGAGTAGCTTAGGCCGAGGGGGCGGGTGGCTGCATTGATGCGCTGGACCCAGAGGTTGCGGAAGCTGCGCTTCTTGGCCTTGCGGTCGCGGGTGGCGTAGGTTTCGGCCTTGCGGACGGCGTCCTTGGCATAGCGGAAGTGCGTGCTGCGAAATCCGCGGAATCCTTTGGCTTTTGCCAGCACGCGCTTACGGCGCTTTCTGCTGGCGGGGGCGTTGGTGGCTCTTGGCATGTGTCGTTGTCTATGATCAGGCTGTTGTGTTTTGGGGTGCGATGGTCTGCCTCACCTGGTCGAAGATCCCACCGGGGCGGGATCAGGCATTCACATCGTGGTTTCGACTGCGAAACCGTGTGGTCGTCTTAGCGGTGAGAGAACGGCATGTTCGCTTTGATGGCTTTGACGTCCACTTCTGCCACGAGGGCTACTTTACCGAGATTGCGCTTCCGTTTACGGCTCTTGTTCTGCAGGATATGGCGCTTGCCTTGTTTGCGGCGAAGCACCTTACCCGTTGCAGTTATTTTGAACCGCTTGGAATAAGCTTTTCTCGTCTTGGCGATACCGGCGTTTTTGGACATAGGGGCGCGGATGCTAGATGAGAAGTCCGATGTGGCAAGGTGAATTGTGCGAATGATGCGAGTCGAGGCATTGGGGCCGATTTTTATCGCTGGGATTTTGCTGAAGTGGGTCGTTTTCGTTGGTTGGGGGAGCAAAGGGTAGAGTGTCTTCCATTTATCATAATTGAGAGTCAAAAAGAAGGTTTATCCGAAAATTTAAATTTACTTAACTATTCGGAATGGCTAAACAGGGGCGAATTTCGCGGATATTCCCATGATTACTTCTCCCGTCCAAGAAACCTCTCATCAGTCAACGTCTGTTCTCGCCAACTCGGCGCTGGAGCAGGCTTTGGAGCAGATCAAATCGGCCAATTTCTTCCTGCGCACCTCGCTGGATCAGATTCCAGAAGGCGTGATGATCGTGGATACGGCTGTGACGGACCCGAAAATCGGTCCGCAGATCATTTATAGCAATTCCCCTGCGATCATCCTTGCTCGTGCCAGTCATGAGACGGGGCTACGTGGCATGGGGCTGGCGGAGATCGCCGCGAGTGATGCGGATGCTGCTCGCGTGATGGCGACGCTGAATCTGGCGGTGGCCAATGCGGGCTGTGCGGAGTGTCAGGCTGCGGTGCAGTCTCTCGGTGGCAATACAGACGCGACGCTGTGCACTTGGCGGATTCGTGCGGTGTTTACAGATATGGGGCGGTTGCTGAAGTTCATCGTGATGCTTTCTCCGGTGCCTACCACGGCTTCTGCATCGGCGGTGCCTGCGGCAGCGACAGCATCTGCGGTGGATGATTTGGATGCTCAGTCTCTCTCCCTGCGGAAGGAGAATCTCGCGGCGCTGGCCCAGGGCATCACGCATGATGTGAATAATCTGCTCGGTCCGGCGATTGTGCGGCTTTCCGCGTTGTTGCCGCAGTTGGACGGTGGATCGCCGCTCGGGCAGGAGTTGCAGCTTATTTTTGCGGGTTTGAAGCGTGCCAAGCAGTTCACCAGCCAAGTCGTGACGGCGTGTAAGGCTCGTCCGCGCCAAAATGAGCCCACAGACATCGCGGCACTGGTGCAGGATACGGTGGAATTCGCAGGTGCGGGCTCGAATGTGCGTGTGCGGGTGAATGCAGAGGAGACGCTGCGCCCTGCGGTGGCAGATCCCGTCAAGCTCAGTCAGGTGCTGCAAAACCTCGTCATGAATGGCATCCAGGCGATGCCGCATGGTGGTTATATGGATGTGGATGCTCGGAATATCATCGTGCCTGCACAGGGGGATGGGCGTCTGCGTGGCGGCATGCATGTGGAGATCACGGTGCGTGATCGTGGCTGCGGCATCACGCCGGAGAATTTGCAGAAACTCTTCCGTGAATCCTTCACCACGAAAGCGGATGGCAACGGGATCGGCCTCACGACGTGCAAGCGCTTCATCGACGAGATGGGTGGCGACATCCGTGTGAATTCCACGCCGAATGTGGGCACGGAATTCTGTGTTATTTTACCGGCGGCGGCAGAGGGTGGTGAGAAGTCCTCCACCCCCACGAGCAATGCTCCGGTGCCGCTGAAACATGGCAAAGGCACCGTCCTCATCGTCGATGATGAAGATGACCTCCGCCGTGTGGCGCAGATGATCCTGAAGCGCTGCGGTTACGAGTGCGTGGAGTGTGACAACGGCCAGGATGCCGTGAAAATCTACCAGAGCCTCTTCCGCACCGGTACACCGCCCGATGTGGTGCTGATGGACCTCACTCTACGTGGCGGTATGAATGGCACCGAGACGGCGACTGAGATCCTCGCACTCGATCGCGATGCACGCATCGTGTGCACGAGCGGGAGCGTGACGGAGGATGTGCAGATGGTCTTCCTCGAGCGTGGCTTCGTGGGGGTGCTGCCAAAGCCGTATGAGGCAGGCGAGCTGACACAGACGGTGCACCGCGTGGCTACGGCGATGCGTCGGGCGTGAGTTTTTGAGGCTTACTTCTCCACGGGGAGTCCGGCTTTGCTCCAGCCTGCGAATCCACCATCGAGGTGGGTGACGTCCTTGAAGCCGAGTTGCTCAAAAGTCTCCAAAGACCGCGTGCTGCGACCTCCGGACTGACAATGCACCAGCACGGGCTTGGTTTTATCCAGCTTGCCGAGTTGAGCAGCGAAATCGTCTGCGAAGATGTCGATGTTTTTGGCTCCTTTGATGTGTCCTTCGCCGAATTCATCGGCGGTGCGCACATCGAGTACGGTGATTTTGCCATCGGAGATGAGTTTAGCGGCTTCCGCAGCTTGGACGTGCTTCACAGGCTCTGCAGCGAGTGCGAAAGCGGTGGCGAGCAGGAGGATGAGCGAGATGAGGTGTTTCATAGCGAGATTCTAAAAGGAAAATTCAGGTGGCGGCGGTGCTGGGGTAGCGCACCTCGACATGCATGATGGCGAGGCGCCTGTAAAGTCGCCGCGAAGCGATCAGCGGCCACCAGCAGTAGAGATAGATGTCCAGCGGCTTCCACATGGCCACCCAGCCGAGGATGGTGAGTCCCTCACGAGCCATCCATTGCCAGCCCCCTGTGGCGGCCGGTAGCATGGTCGCCATGAGCTGGCAGGTGATGAGGAAAGTGAGGCCGACGAGCAGCGCCGTCCGCCCCTCACGCAGGAGGCGCTTCAGGCTGTGGAGCGTCATGTCCGCACGGTAGTTGAAGTAATGAGCGAGCGATTCACTGACGAGCCGCTGTGGGTCTGGCGTGCTGCTGGGTGCCCTCGCTAGATGGATGATGAGTCGTAGCTCATGCTGACGTGGGTGCTCCTGTGCCCAGCTCACGATGAATTCCTCCGCGTCCTGATCGAGATCACGCTCGTGGAAAGGAGATGGGTCCATGGAGTTGAACAACTGGTTCAACTCCATGAGCCGCATTTCGATCAAACCGGCGCTGGAGGCACTGGCTGGCATCACATCAGGCTTTTGCGGCCTCGTAGCCACGGGCGACCTCTGCCCAGTTCACCACGTTCCACCATGCGGTGATGTAATCGGGGCGCTTGTTCTGGTATTTGAGGTAGTAGGCATGTTCCCACACATCCAGGCCCAGGATCGGGGTGCCGAGCATTTCGGGCTCGAAGATGCCTTTCATGAGCGGATTGTCCTGATTGGGCGTGGAGGTGACTTTGAGCTTGCCGTCCTTGCCGACGATGAGCCAGGCCCAGCCTGAGCCGAAGCGCTTTGCGCCAGCCTCTGCAAAGAGCTTCTTAAATGCGTCGATGCTGGTGAAGGTGCTCTGAATCGCCTCACCCAGCTTGCCCTCGGGGCCGTTCGGGCCGCTCCCGGCTGGTGCCATCCATTTCCAGAACCACGTGTGGTTCACATGGCCGCCGCCGTTGTTGCGGATGAGCATGCGCTGCGCCTCGGGCACGGCGGAGAGGTCCGAGATGAGCTTCACGGCATCCGTTTCGGTGCTGTTGGCCGCTTTGAGGGCATCACCGAGGTTTTTGACATAAGCCGCGTGGTGTTTGCCGTGATGGATGCCCATCGTGGCGGCGTCGATATGCGGTTCCAGCGCCTCTAGGGCATACGGCAGGGGCTCCTGCGTCAAGCCGATGCCGGCGGCCTGTGTAGCAGACGTGTGGAGCAGGGTGGAGGCGGCGGCGACGGTGGTCGTCGCGAGGAAGGAGCGGCGGTTTAGAGCATTCATAATGGTATGGGATGGAGGATTTGAGCGATGTGCAGGCATTAGAACGTCGCAGCGTGTGAATGCCATTCAGCGGAATCCAGTCACAGAAAGCCGTAACTTTGAACTTTGAACCGAAAGCGGGCGTGATACTCTCCGCCGCGCCTCAGCCCCTCCTCAATTCATGTCCGCCGTGACCCACAGCTCCGAATGGAATCCCAGCTCCCGTGCGGCTTATCGTGCCCGCGATGATTGGAGCCTGAAATGGTGGGCCATGTTCGCCATCATTCTCAGTGTGCTCTTTCACATGCTGTTGGTGGTGGGTTTTGATACCCTGGGCTTCGCGGCACTCGATAAGAATGCGCCACCGAAAATGCCCGAGCGCATCCGCATCAATGAAAACCTCCTGCGTGATCAAAAAGCCATCCAGGAGCTCCCAGAGACCGTCACACAGACCGGACCCGTCAGCACGCCGGATGTGAAGGCCTTCGAGCCCAAGCTCGATGTCAATGACATGATCCAGGACCTGCCCAAAGATCAGGAAATCGACCTCACACCCAGCGTGAAGGAGATCACCAACTTCATCCGCCGCAATGATCCCGGCGATGGTGCCCCTGGAGCCCAGCAGAGCTCCGAATTGGCCAAAATGCTCGCCGCGCCCGAATCCATGGCGGAGGCCACGGCAAACCTCGCGGCGGAAATGGCCAGCGTGCGCCGTGAGGTGCTCATGAAGCCCGTTTCGGAAAAACAGATGCTCCTCGATGCTGGAGCCCTGGAGCCCGGACTCGGTGGCGAGATCGACACCGGGCTGCTCGATGCCGTGAAGAGCCAGAGCACCGCCACCGCCGCCAATGCGCGAGTGAAAGGCTTCAGCAACCTCGATGACATCCTCAGTGGCAATGGCGGCCGCGTCGGTGGCAACATGGCCCCCATCCTCATGCCGACCGATTTGCTCTTTGAATACGGCAGCGATCAGCTCGCAGAGACGGCACGCCTCAGCCTCATGAAGCTAGGCATCCTCATCCAGAAGAATCCAGACTCCATCTTCATCATCGAAGGCCACACCGACAGCTTCGGGGGAGAGGACTACAATCTCCAACTCAGCATCCGCCGTGCAGAGGCCGTGGTGAGCTGGTTGCGCGAGTCCCTGGGCCTCGATGACCACGTGCAAGCCGTCGGCATGGGAAAAAGCCGCCTCATCATCCCCGGTGGCACGGTCGAGGAGCAGGGCATCAATCGCCGCGTCGAGATCAAAGTGCGTCCGCGGCGTTGAGCTCCGTGGAGTTTCATTCAGGTCTGCGTGAGGATTTTGCCAGCCCGCAGCGTTTATGGCTGGCACTCACGCCACCTTATTCCAGATGAAGACGATCGTTCTCTCTTTCCTCCTCCTCGGCTCACTGCATGCCCAGGAAGCACTGAAATCAGCCCTCGCGTTTCACGCCTCGTTCGACAGTGGGCTGGATGCCGACTACAGCCGTGGGAGCAAGAGCTGCGTGGTCAAAAAAGGCAAAGAACTCGTCCCTGCTGCCTTCAATGAGGAACTGAAGCACGATGCAGCCGGCGGGAAATTTGGCGCATGCCTGCATTTCCCGAAAAAAGGTGCCACCCGGCCGCAATTCAGCGGCGTGGACATCCTCGGCTACAACGCAGCGAGCTGGAGCACCACCGTCTCCATCTGGCTGCGCCTCACGCCGGATCAGGACTTGGAGCCCGGTTATTGCGATCCACTGCAAATCGTCGGGGATGATGGCAAAAAGGGCTTCATTTTCATGGAGTGGTCGAAGGACGAGACACCACGCTTCTTCCGCTATGCCATCCGCCCCTTATTTCACATCTGGAATCCCACCAACATCCAGTGGGCCGATATTCCCTTTGAGAAGCGCCCCATGGTGCAGGTCGCCAAGGCTCCCTTCAGCCGCGATGCCTGGACGCATGCCGTGATCACCATCGAAAACGCCAACAACAAGGCCGCGAAGCCGCGTGGCAGCCTCTTCCTCAATGGCAAGCTCCAGGGCCGCATCGAAGGCTGGGATCTCAGCATCGCGTGGGACCCTGCGCAAGTAGCCCTGGTGCTCGGAGCCTCCTATGTGGGCCACATGGACGACTTGGCCGTGTTTGATCGTGCCCTCAGCGATGCCGAGGTGGAGCAGCTCTTTGGGCTGGAGAAAGGCGTCAGCTCCCTGCGCTAAAAACGGCGCTTTTTCCTGGTGGGGAAAAGTTTGGGATGAGTTCGGCCTCATTGTGCTATGATATGCCTTTCTGCCCATCCGTGAACAATACCGACACCAGCCCGCCCGCCCCCTGCCACACGCCCCACGCAGCGTTTCGAAGACCTGCGCGGCATCTTGCGCTACGTGCCGCAGTTCCGTCAGCGTGTGTTCGTGATCGCCTTTGATGGTGCGCTCATGGGCCAGTCGGTCTTCACCAGCCTGCTGCAGGATGTGGCCGTGCTCCAGTCGCTCAATATCGAGGTCGTCCTCGTCTTTGGCGCACGGGCACAGATCCGCGCCCTCGCCGCACGGCGCGGCGTCACGCTCACCAGTGATGATGGCATGGGCCGCACCGATGCCGCAGGCCTGGAGATCGCCACAGAGGCCATCATGCGCCAGTGCAGTGAACTCGCCGCAGATCTCACCGCGCTGGAGATGCCCGTGGCCATTACCAATGCCCTCGCCGTGCATCCCGCAGGCGTCATCGACGGCGTCGATCTGGAAAACACCGGCCGCATCGAGCGTGTGGATGAAGAGACCCTGCGTGCGCTGCTCAAAGCGGACATCATCCCCATTTTGCCCCCCTTGGGCTATGACGGCAAAGGGGCCACCCTTCGGCTCAATAGCGATGCCGTCGCCGTCGAGGTCGCCATCGCACTCCAGGCCGCGAAAGTCATCTTTGTGGCCGAGAGCGGTCTCAGCCATGCAGATGGCACCAGGTTGGAGCAACTCTCCGTCGCCGATGCACGCGACATGTATCGGAAAAAAGATCCCCAGCACGACATCAGCCTCCTATCAAAGCTGCGCTACGCCGCGCTCGCCTGCCAGGAGGGCGTGCCCCGCGTGCACATCGTCGATGGCACCCAGGATGAGGCCCTGCTCGCAGAGCTTTTCAGCAATGAAGGCGTGGGCACCATGATCCATGGAGATGAATACCAGCAGATCCGCAAAGCCCGCGCCGCCGATGTGCCCGAGTTGCTCTCCATGATGCAGCAGAGCGTGGATGAGGCCGCACTCGTGCCCCGCACGCGGGATCAGATCCAGTCACGCATCAAAGACTTCTTCGTCCTCGAGCTCGATGGCCACCCCATCGGCAGCGTCGCCGTGCACAGTTATGAAGAAGAAGGCCGCAAAATCGCCGAGCTCGCCTGCCTCTTCGTGCGCCGCAGTCACAAAAACAAAAACCACGGCCGCAAGCTCGTCGCCTTTGCAGAGGAGACCGCCCGGCAGCGCGGCAGTGACGTCATCGTGGCCCTCAGCACCCAGGCCTTCCGCTTTTTCGAGGAGAAAATGGGCTACACCGTGGCCGATCCAGCCGCCCTGCCACCCAGCCGCCGCGAAAAATACGACAAAAGCGGCCGCAACTCCAAGGTGCTCGTCAAAGCCCTCAAGTAACGCCTCTGGCCGCCAACAGGGCGAAGTGAACCTGGAGCCTATCAAACAGATGACAGGATTTAACCTGGGTAACTCAGTGGGTGCACGACGCTTTCAAAGCTCAGCGCTTTCCAATGCTAAGCCGCCATCAAGTTTCAGGCCGTTAATCCTGCATAATCCTGAAAATCCTGTGAATCCTGTCCTCAGGTCCGCGCCGTTCGATGGACCTCATTTTAGTGCCGCACTGGCCACCCAAAGGGCGCAGCGCAGCCATTGACAATCCGCTGGGCCGCTCCTATCGCCCCAGCCTCCATTTTATGCGCATCCGCACCTTCCAAGGACTCGTCCCCGCTCCCTCACACGCCTCCGAAGTCGCCGCCGTCCCCTACGACGTCGTCAACCGCGAGGAAGCCGCCGCCCTCGCCGCTGGCAAGCCCCACTCCCTCCTCCACGTCGATCGCGCCGAGATCGACCTCGACCCCGAGATCGACCCCTACTCCGCCGAGGTCTATGCCAAGGCCCGCGAGAACTTCCTGAAGCTGCAACAAGACGGCATCCTCCTCCGCGAAAGCGCCCCCTGCATGTACCTCTACCGTCAGGAGATCGGCGGCCACGCCCAGACCGGCCTCGTCACCGTCTGCCACACCGAGGACTACGAGCACGACATCATCAAGAAGCACGAAAAAACCCGCCAGGACAAAGAAGACGACCGCACCCGCCTCGTGGACACCCTCGATGCCAATACCGGCCCCATCTTCCTCACCTACCGCCAGCGCCCGGCCATCTCCGCCCTCACCCGCGACATCCAGGCCACTGACAAGCCCCTCTACGACCTCACCGCCCCCGATGGCGTGCGCCACACCGTCTGGCGTGTCGGCGCCGGAGCCTGCGTCTCCTTGACCAGCATCTTTGAAAGCCAAGTCCCCTGCGCCTACGTCGCCGATGGCCACCACCGCGCCGCCAGCGCCTTCCGCGTCAGCAAACTGCGCCGCCAGGCCAATGCCGCGCACAACGGCAGCGAAAACTACAACTGGTTCCTCAGCGTCCTCTTCCCCGGCGACGAGCTGAAAATCCTCCCCTACAACCGCGCCGTCAAAGACCTCAACTGCCTCACGCAGGACGAGTTCATGGCCAACGTGAGCAGCATCTTCAGCGTGCAGCCCACCACCGAGAAAAGCCCCGCCCATCCCGGCCAGTGCTGCATGTACCTCAAAGGCCAGTGGCACCTCCTGGAGTGGAAACCGGCGGAAAACGCCAGCCCCATCGACCAGCTCGACGTCAGCATCTTGCAGGACCGCCTCTTAAAACCCGTCCTCGGCATCGACGACCCACGCACCAGCAAGCGCATCGACTTCATCGGCGGCATCCGCGGCACCGCCGAGCTAGAGATGCTCGTCGATACCCGCCAGCACACCGTCGCCTTCAGCATGTATCCCACCACCGTCGATCAGCTCATGGCCATCAGCGACGTGAACTCCATCATGCCCCCCAAGAGCACCTGGTTCGAGCCCAAGCTCCGCTCCGGCCTCTTCATCCACACGCTGGAAGGCTGAAGCTGACCGCCCCTCGTGGGGGCAGGGCTTACGCATGAAATCGAGAACTGGATCTAGAGGTTCTTCATTTTCCAGCAGATTCAGGGAGGCCAGCAGATTGGCTTCAGAAGGAATCTGTTGGCCTCCCTGAATCTGCTGGAGATCATCTGTTCTCGGTCTTGAGATGGAGCGTCGAGTTTGGGTACCTAAGCCCTGTCGTGGGGGATAAAACGCATGCGGCCCGGCAGCGGCATCCAAGACCGCTCGAACGATTCTTAACCGCGAATAAGACGCTGATTGGACGCTAATGAATGAAACTGGATGAGCGTCTCATGAGCGCCATGTCAGCGGTGAAAAGAGTCTGCCAACTGCTGACAACACGGAGTAAATGCAGGACTTACGCATCCAAATTCAAAGGGAACTTGGCAGTCGTTTGGTCACTTTTTGGACAGGATGAACAAGATTCACAGGATTAAGCAGGATTGATCTGCCGTCACTCGGCTCAACAAAGGCAAAAGAGAATGCAAACCAGTTCCGATAAGCGATGGCCGCTCCGCAGAGTCAGCCGAGAAATCCTGTATAATCCTGCAATCTTGTTAATCCTGTCAAAAAGGCCGTCTTCATGCTCTCCCGCTCATTTCATGCGCATGCCCTGGAGTAAAAGAGTGCCTTCGTGCTCTGTCGAGCCTATGCTCTGCCACGCACCCATTCCTCCACCCCGTGATTCAGGGAACTCTCATCGACCAGCTCTCACTCCGGCTCAGCACGCTCTCCACGCATCTGAAAAGTTGCGGACATGATGCCACAGTGCTCGAAGGCGTGTGCATGAGGCTGTTTGAGCCGCTGTTTGGCTGGACGCTGAGAAACCTGAATCAAGAGCAGGGAAACTTCCCCGGCGTGGACCTCGGGGATGAACGGAACCGCATCGCCATCCAGATCACCGTGCAGAAAAAACCCGGCAAAGCCGCGCACACGCTGAAGAAAATCAAGACCGCGAAACTGAGGGATCGTTTCGACCTCTTCCTCTGCTTCTTCTTACTCGAGGACGCTCCCGGTAGCGCCAAGAAGGATCCCGCCGACTTCCGCCGCCTCGGCATCGGCGATCTCATCCGGGGCATCTTGAAGCCGTTACGCGTGCCCGAGTGGCTGGAGCCACGCGTGCCATCCACGCATCATGTCATCACCTCAGAACGTCTCGAAGCCGCGTTGAAGGTTTTGGAGGAAACCTTGGCCCACATCCCGCCGGAGGCTCCGCGACCGGTGAACCTGCCGTTTCGCCTCAACAAACACTTCGGCCAGCGGGATGCGGAGATGCAGGCCTTGGAGACCGCGCTGGCGCACAGTGGCGGCATCGCCGCCATCACGCAGCCGCAGGTCGTGCATGGTCTCGGGGGCGTGGGGAAGACCCAGCTCGCCGTCGAGTATGCCTGGCGGCATGCGCAGGACTTCACCGCGCTGCTTTGGCTCCCGGCGGATTCGCCCTCCAGCCTCACCACCGGTCTCAGTCGGCTTTGTGACACGCTCGAGCTGCCGCAGCGTGATCTGCGTGAGGACGCTCCGCGTGCCGAGGCCACGCTGGACTGGCTGGCGCGGAACCAGGGCTGGCTGCTCATCGCCGACAATGCCGACACGCCCGAGGCGCAGACCGCCTTGATGGAAACGCTGCGTCCGCTGCACACGGGCCGTGTCTTGATCACCTCACGGCTGGAGGATTGGGGCCAGCAGCTCGCCACCATCCCGCTGCGCACCTGGACGCCTGCCCAGGGCGCGGCATGGCTGACCACGCGGCTGGAGGGTTTGCCCATCGCCTGCCCGCTGGCAGATGCCACTGCGCTCGCCCAGGAGCTCGGTGGCCTGCCGCTGGCCTTGGAGCAGGCCGCTGCCTACATGGCGGAGAAGCGCCTCGGCCCTGCCGAATACCTGCGGCGCTACCGGGCGAATGAAGACGCCGCCCAGCGCCTGCTCGCGACCCCGATGAAATACGGCGGCGGCACCGGCTACGAGGCCACTGTCGCCCGCACCTGGCTCGTCACGCTCGATCAGCTCACGCCGCTGGCCCGTGCCGTGATGAAACTGATCGCCTGGCTCGGCCCGGATGAGATTCCCCGCTTCCTCTTCACCCGCGCCCCGCAGCATGTGCTGGACGCCGCTGCCGAATGCCCCAGCCCGGAGAAGAGTCTCCCGCAGATGCACGGAAGCCCACAGGTGATTTCAGAAGGGCTCCCTGAACCCCAAAAGAAATCTGCTGGCCTCCCTGAATCTGCTGGAAATCCTCTGCCTTCGTCAGCCTCGGCAACACCGGAGGAGCAAACCGAAGCCATCGAGGACGCCCTCGCCCTGCTCGCCCGCTACGCCCTCATCGAGCTCCACGAGGACTACCTCACCTGCCACCGTCTCGTCCAGACCACCCAGCGCTGGGACGAACCAAAGCCCTGGCTCATGCGCGTGATCTGCTGGGTCAATGCAAGCTCTCCAAATGATCCACCGCCGCAGGATGTTCGTTCTTGGCCTCTCACTTGGATTCCTCTGCAAAAGCCATTGGAGGCCCTACTTGGACACGAAGCCTCGGACGCACACCACCTTTCGGACGCGGAAGCAGCAGAAACTGGCTTTCCGCGCCTGCTGAATGTGTTTGGCCTGTTTTATCAAACGAAAGCGGACTTCTCCACTGCTGAACCCCTCCACCGCCGCGCCCTGCACATCGACGAGGCCAGCTACGGCCCGGATCATCCCGAAGTCGCCACGGCGCTCAACAACCTTGCCACGTTGCTCCAAGTCACGAACCGGCTGGCGGGGGCGGAGCCGTTGTATCGCCGCGCTCTGCGCATAACCGAGGCCAGCTACGGCCCGGATCATCCCAGCGTCGCCACCCGCCTCAACAACCTCGCCGCGTTGCTCCAGGACACGAACCGGCTGGCGGAGGCGGAGGAGCCGCAGCGCCGCGCCCTGCGCATCGATGAGACCAGCTTCGGCCCGGATCATCCCAAAGTCGCCATCGACCTCAACAACCTCGCGCAGTTGCTCCAGGCCACGAACCGGCTGGCGGAGGCGGAGGAGCCGATGCGCCGCGCCCTGCGCATCGACGAGGCCAGCTTCGGCCCGGATCATCCCAATGTCGCCATTGACCTCAACAACCTCGCTAGGTTGCTCCAGGCCACGAACCGGCTGGCGGAGGCGGAACCGCTGTATCGCCGCGCTTTGCGTATCGACGAGGCCAGCTACGGCCCGGATCATCCCAATGTCGCCATCGGCCTCAACAACCTCGCGCAGTTGCTCCAGGCCACGAACCGGCTGGCGGAGGCGGTGCCGCTGCAGCGCCGGGCGGTGGAGATTTGCACCCGGAGCCTCGGCGCGGAGCATCCGAGAACGCGGATGGCGCGGGAGAACCTCGAAGGCCTCCTCGCGGCTTCTCAGCGATCCCAAGGGTAGCTCGGGGAGGGGCCAAAACGAGGCCGGAGGCCGGAAAACACCCTCAATAGCCACTCAGCGACGCTCGCTGAGTCGGTGCCGAAGCGCGGTGAGGTGAAAAATGCTCTCCGCCGAGGCAGCAGGAGGCTCGGGGAGAACAAAACGACCGTCGGTGAGTGGGCATCGAATCCCGGCTCGGTCGGAAAAGGAGCCGTTTCGTGCCGCCGGAGGCTCAGGGGCTCCTCAGCGACGGTCGTTGAGGCGGAAGGGAGGCTCGGCCAGGGGAGCCGCAGAAGCGTTTGCAGGCCGGGAAGGCGGCGGAGGGTCTGGCGGGAAGGTTTTTCGCGTCCACCGAGTCTCGGGACCTCCTCAGCGACGCTCGGTGAGTGGAGCTTGAAAGGGCGGAGGGAAGGGAGTAGAGTGGTTTGGAGCTGCCGGAGGTCCTTGATGCCCAAACAGGTCCTTTATTGCCTCTTCCCATGACTCCAGGGCGGCGCATGGCAATCCTCCTCTTCCTCTTACTCCTCCTCTTCCTCCCGTTCGGGCGGCGCTGCACCCGGGAGGAGGAGGCGGAGTAGGAGTAAGAGGAAGATTTTTTATCCCCCAAGCCCTTATGGCAGCAAACCCTACACCCACAAACCCCTCCGAACTTCTGGCGGCTCTGATGGACATGGCGCGGGCCTTTGCGGCGCATCGCAATCCTCCTCCTCCTCTTACTCCTCCTCTTCCTCCCGTTCGGGAGGCGCTGCAGCCGGGAGGAGGAGTAGGAGGAAGAGTAAGAGGAAGATGACCAAACCCAAGACGACCCATGGCCGCAAACCCGACCCCAACAAACCCCTCCGAGCTCCTGGCGGCTCTGATGGACATGGCGCGGGCTTGCGCGGCGCATGGCGATGCCATGGGCCTCAAGATCAACACGGGTCCGGTGATGGAGGCAGCCGTGAAACAGGCCCAGGACACCCAGGCGGAGGCGGGCCGCTGGAAGGCGGAGCGTGGGGCGGCGCGGCGGACCTTTCTGGAAGCCGATGCGGAGTCCAAACGCACGCTGGGGCGCTGCCGCCTGCGGCTGGTGATGTTTTACGGCCCCACCTTCAACGTGAATTGGGACGCGGCGGGTTTCCCCGACAGCAGCACGCAGGTGCCGGAGAGCCAGGACAAGCGGGCCGGGCTGCTCACTCGACTGGCGGGCTGGTTCGGCGCGAAGCCAGAGCTGGAAAGCGCGGACATGCAGGCCACCGCTGCCGCCTGCGCCGCCGCCCATGAGGCGCTGCGTGCCGCCCGCCGGGAGGTGCTCCGCACCGAGATCGGTCTGGCTGCCGCCGTGCAGGCGAAGGACGAGGCGCTGGAGCACCTGCGCACCCGCTATCGCAGCGTGATCAGCGAGCTGCATGTGCTGCTGGCCGAGGATGATGCACGCTGGCGACTCTTTGGCCTGAACGAGCCCGCAAAGCTCACCGCGCCCGATCCCGTACCCGCCGCGAAGGCCGAAAACTGCCCACCGGAGCCTGGCTGCTCACCTGGGAACGCGCCCGCCATGCCCGCCGCTACCGCGTGCAGATGCGGCGACCGGGTGCCGACTCCTGGGAGCATCTGCAAACCGTTCACAGCCTGGAGATCCTCTTGCAGGACCTCCCCCCCGACCTTCCCGCCCCAGCATTCCAAATCACCGCCGCCAACGACGCCGGCGAGGCCGCCCCCTGCGCGGTCACGCTGGTCTGAGTGCGGCTTTGCCTCAATGCCGCTGTAGCGCTTACGCACCCAAACTCGACGCTCCATCTCAAGACAGAGAACAGATGATCTCCAGCAGATTCAGGGAGGCCAACAGATTGGTTTCAAAAGGAATCTGCTGGCCTCCCTGAACCGGCTGGAAAATGAAGAGCCTCTAGATGCAGTTCCCGATTGCATGCGTAAGCCCTGCCGCCGCTGACCGACGCCGTCCGCGACCTCCACAACCTCGCACCGCAGTTGCTCCAGGCCACGAACCGGCGAAGCAAAGTAGCCCTCTCGCTCCGCGAGAGGAGCTCGCAGCGTCCGCGAGCAAGAGAGAGGCACGCATGACGGACAGGGTGGGAGATATGCCTCGCGTCCTAAGGTTTGGTGATTTTTTAACCGCTCATTTGACGCTGACCCGACGCTAATCCCAAACCAAATATCAGCGTTCAATGAGCGTCATATAAGCGGTTTAAATCCCCCATCTTCGTCTCATGAATTCACAAATCATGACGAAGCGAAGCCTAGCGAGAGCCTCGGGCTCCTCTTGCGGAGCAAGATGGCGACCCTGCTGGCGCAGTTTGGGCTGCCAGGAGGGTTTTCATTCGCTGGCCAGCGGCTCAGGGAGCGGTCGGAAAGATGAAGGCGCTCCCTCACCGCCGCTGCCCCACTCGCAGTGGCATGGAGAGGTGATCGAGCATGCTGCTGCCGCCGCCCAGCTTTGCCATCATCTCAATCATGCGCAGATCCGTGCTGGAGATGCCCTTCTGGGTGCTCATCCAGGCTCTCGCGGCGGCCTCATCCGTGCGCAGCCAGACCACCGCGATGTTGCTGAGAGCAGAGCTGCGCAGAGTCGTGTCGGGGATCGCGTTGACCTCAGCGATCGCTGCCGAAGGATCACTGCGAGCCAGCATGCGTGCATAGCCGACGATGCCCAGATCACGATCCGTCGAGTCTGGGAGCTTACTCAGCCACTCTTTCACCGCCGCAGGATCGTTCTTCGCCCATTCAGCACTCAGTTTGGACACACTCCGATCTCGACCAGTAGAATCTGGAAGCACCTCCAGCAGATCAATCGCCGCCGCGTAGTTGCCCTTGCGGATCAGACTATCGCTCATGGTATCCATTACCTTCGTTTTGAAGGTCCCCTCCGGCAGCTTCGCTAGCACCTGACCACGCTCCTCGGCGGTGTAGCCATCCGTGTTGAAAGAGAAATCGAACCTCACTTCTTCCAGCATCTTTTCATCCTTGATGCCATTCAAGTGATCCGCCGCAGCCAGTGGATCGTATTTGAACCAATCCGACCATGCGGCCTTGAAGGACTGCTGACGCACATCGTTGTCTGGAATGCTCTGCACATACTCCAGCGCTGCTTTTGGGTCCGTCTTGGACCAGGCGCCGACTGCTGCCGCCACGGCCTCCTGCCTCAGCTTGGGGTTCGTCTGCTCCAGCGCCCAATCAAAGGCAGCCTTTGCATCACGCTCGATCCAGCCATCCATCAGCGGACCGAGCAGACTGGTGCGGCGAGATCCGTCCGCGAACCGCATGGCCAGAGCCGCCGCCCGGACAGGCTCCTTCTGCGCCAACTTCGACAAGTCCGTCGCGAACGAGAACGAGGTAGATGAGTAATACCCCAGTATCTCCGGGTGCTGCAACGCATACTCAATCGCCTCCACCACGTCTTTTTTGCTCCAGGCAGACATTACCGCACTCTGCGCACCAGACCGCCGCCCACCGATCCCCATCGTCTGCACGAGTTCGAGTGCCGCTTTGGGATTCGTCTTCGCCAAAACACCCGCCACCGCCCCGGTGAGCGTCCCGCGAGTATCCAGCGGGTCCGCCAGCGCCGCCTTCCATGCCGCCTGCATGTCCTTCTGCGCCCACGCCTGATACAATATCGCACGCAGCGAGTCGCGTGTGCTGCTGCGCGGCTTTGTCACTAGCAAAGAGAGAGCCGACTTCAGCTCCTCCTCGCTCATGTTAGCCGCCTCCTTCTGAGCAGCCCTCGAATCATAATCCTCCAGAAAATCACTCACCCAATCCCCCAACTGCGCCACTGACCTCCTCGGAGCTGCCATACTCGATGCGGAAGCACCCACCTTCGCACGCTCAGTGGAGGATTCAGTCTTCTTCGCTACCGTCTCCGCTGTAGCAGACTCCGCCTGATTCGTGCGCAGCCCATAGCCCGCACCGAGACCGATCAACAGACACACCAATGGAATAAGGATGTTTTTCATGACGGCCCGGACGCTACCAAATCGCCCGGCGCGGCGTCAATCACGATTCCGCCGCCGCCTTGCCGTTTGACAACTGGGAACCGCGAACCGAGAACCGCGAACTCTTTCCCCCCTTTGCTCGACACCCACGGCCATCACATCAGCTACTTACGCGTCTCTGTCACCGACCGGTGCAATGAGAGATGCCGCTACTGCATGCCGGAGGAGGAACAGGCCTGGTTCCCGAAGGACGAGGTGCTCTCTTATGAAGAACTGCTCCGCGTGATCCGCGTCGGGGCCACGCTCGGCATTCATAAAATCCGCGTCACGGGTGGGGAGCCGCTCACACGGCCTGGGATCGAGGCGTTTTGTGCCGAAGTCGCCCGCGTGCCCGGCATCGGTGATCTCGGCATCTCGACGAACGGCACGCTGCTCGCCAAGAGCGATGCCGTAGGCTCCATGGCCGAAAAACTCGTCCGCGCCGGTGTGCGCAGCGCGAACATCTCGCTCGACTCACTCGATGCCGCCAGCTACCGCCGCAGCACGGGTCGCGATTTGCTCAGCAACGTGCTCGCGGGCATCGACGCGGCTTTGGACGCCGGGTTTGCCAGCATCCGACTGAACTGCGTGCTCATCAAAAACCAGACCGAGGCCGAGCTGCCCGCGCTGATCGACTTCGCCGCGCAAAAGGGCGTTTTGCTGCGCTTCATCGAGCTCATGCCCGTGAGCACCCAGGACATGCTCAGCGACGAAAACTTCCTCGCTACCGGCACGGCGCTGAAGCTCGTGGAAAAGCACTACGGCGCTCTCAAGGCGCTGCCCGACTTCAAAACGAACGGCCCCGCCACCTATTATGAAGTGCCTGGTCGCGATCAGCGCATCGGTTTCATCGGCGCGATGACGAACCTGCACTTCTGCGAGAGCTGCAACAAGCTCCGCCTCACCAGCGATGGCAAGCTACGCCCCTGCCTGGGCAGCTACCTGGAATTCGACCTGCGCACCGCGCTCCGTGCGCATTGCAGCGATGCCGAGCTCACCGCGCTCTTTGAAAACGTCGTCGCCCGCAAACCGAAGGAGCACGACTTCCGCCATAATTACCAGCCGAACCGCCGCATGATCGCCATCGGAGGGTGAGGGGAGGCAGAAGTGAGAAGTGAGAAGTGAGAAGTTAGAAGTGAGAAGTTAGAGGTGAGAAGTTAGAGGGAAGAGGATAGAGGAGAGAGGAGAGAGAACCACGGATGTGACGGATGAAGGCAATTGAGCCAACAGCTCGGCTACAGTCCGGTGCATCGGTGGAATCCGACTTATCCGTCCTATCCGTGGTTGCCTCTCCGTTCCCGCCCAACTGCGAACAGGGAACTGGGTGCGGGTTCAGGACATAGGTAACACAAATGGTTCAGGACATGGGTAACGCTCTGTCCCTTGGGGCAGCAGGCTAATGGATGCCTTGGCACACCACCGACATCATGAACCAGAGAACTCAATTCGCGCTTCGTGCGCTTCAGACAGACAACTTTCGCTGCCTCTGCCGCGAGTTCGGCATCAGCGCGAAAACCGGCTACAAATGGAAAAAGAACTTCCTGGCGGAAGGCCGGGCCGGACTCAGCGACGCCAGCCGGCGGCCACAAAGCAGTCCCAAGGCGCTGGATGAGGAGGAGATATTCCGCATCGTGAGCCTGCACAACGCGCACCGCTTCTGGGGTGCGCGCAAGCTGCGCGACATCTACGAGCGCAGTTGGGGCAGCGCACCCAGCGAGAGCAGCTTCAAGCGGGTGCTGCGCCGCTGCGGCCTGAGTCACGAGCGGCTCAAAAGACCCTCGAAGATGCCAGGCGGGCGCATTGCCCACGGACGCCGTGCCAGCGCCTGCAACGAAGTGTGGAGCGTGGACTTCAAAGGCTGGTGGAATGACGGTGCGGGGCGCAGCAATCCGCTCACCGTGCGCGACGAGTTTAGCCGTTTTGTGCTCGAATTGCGCCACCTGCCCAATGGGCGCACCGAGACGGTGCGGGACATCTTTGCCGAGCTCTTTGCCAACTATGGAATGCCACAAGCCATTCGCAGCGACAACGGCCCACCTTTTGCCAGCGCCAACGGCCTGTTGGGACTCTCAAGGCTCTCGGCATGGTGGCTGGCGCTGGGCATCGAGCTGGAGCGCTCACGTCCTGGCTGTCCGCAGGACAACGGAGCACACGAGCGGCTGCACAAGGACATCGCACGCGAGATCCAAGAGCTCTCCAGCAGCCGGGCTGTGAGCGATCCGGCACAGAGGCAGGCCATTTTTGACGTGTGGCGCGAGGAGTTCAACACGCAGCGTCCGCACGAAGCGCTGGGCCTGAAACGCCCCGCCGAGGTCTATGAGAAATCCGCCCGCAAGTGGGAGCAACCCGAGCCAGAGATCGAATATGAAGGCATGGAGACACGCAAAGTGGCCAGCACCGGGAAAATCAAATACGGCATGGTGAGCTACCTGGTGAGCATGGCCCTGAGAGAGCGGTATGTGGGACTCAAAACGCGCAGCGACGGAAGGCTCGAAGTGTACTACGCCAAAGTGCTGCTGGGGCACATGGACGAGCGCACAGAGAGCTTCCAAGCCATTGAGCAGCCCAGCGAGCAGAAAACCGAGAAGACCGGCGCACAAGCAGCGCGGGCCAGTCAACCGAGCGTATCGCAGACTCAGGGGGGGACGTTCCTGGGTGAGGCGTAGCCGAACCAAGGAACGTCCCCCCCTGAGTCTGCGATTACCCAACAAGCAGCGTAATCCCCCTATTGCTCACCCCTTACCCCTGAACTAAAACCGTAACCCTCCAGCTCCATGTGTTACCCATGTCCTGACCGCGCCACCGCGCCACCGCGCCACCGCGCCACCGCGCCCTGCGAACGGCGAACGGCGAACGGCGAACGGCGAACGGCGAACCGACAAATTACCCTTCCTCGCCTAGGCGGCGAGTTTGAATTCGGTGGCTTGGAGTTCGCCTTTGTCGTTGAATTCGAGGTCTTTTTCGATGCGGAGGTTGTCCACGATGTACACTTGGCGTTCGGGGGTGTTTTTGCCCATGTAGAAGGTGAGCATCTCTTTGACGGTCTTGTGCTCGCTGGGGATGGGGTTGCCCTGCTCATCGAGGGCGTGGTCGCGGATGGTGACGGGCTCCAGACGCATGTGGGGGCCGATGAAGTGCTTGAACTCGTCGGGGCTGATCTCTCCGAGGCCTTTGAAGCGGGTGATTTCGGCGTTTTTGCCGCAGAGGTGGATGGCGCGTTGGCGCTCCTCGTCGCTGTAGCAGTAGAAGGTGTCTTTTTTGTTCCGCACGCGGAAGAGCGGCGTCTGAAGGATGTAGAGGTGGCCTTTGCGGACGAGCTCGGGGAAGAACTGCAAAAAGAAGGTGATCATCAGCAGGCGGATGTGCATGCCGTCCACGTCGGCATCGGTGGCGAGCACGATGCGGTTGTAGCGGAGCTCTTCGAGGTCCTCCTCAATCTGGAGGGCATTGGCGAGGAGGTAGAACTCCTCGTTCTCATACACGACTTTGCGTGTGAGGCCGTAGCAGTTGAGGGGCTTGCCACGGAGGGAGAAGACGCCCTGCGTTTCGACGTCGCGGCTTTTGGTGATGCTGCCGGAGGCGCTATCACCCTCGGTGATGAAGAGGGTGCTGTCGTCACGGCGCTTGTCTTTGGTGTCAAAGTGGACGCGGCAGTCGCGGAGCTTCTTGTTGCAGACCTTGGCCTTGCGGGCGTTTTCGCGGGCGGCTTTCTGGATGCCGCTGATTTCTTTGCGCTCCTTTTCGTTGGCGTTGATCTTTTCCTGGAGTGCTTTGGCGACGTCGGCGTGTTTGTGGAGGAAGTTATCGAGCTGGGTGACGACGGTGTTGAGGATGTGGGTGCGGAGGTTGCGCCCATTGGGCTCCATGTGGGTGGAGCCGAGCTTGGTCTTGGTCTGGGACTCAAAGACGGGCTCCTGCACCTTCACGCTGATGGCGGCGACGATGCTGCCGCGCACATCGGCGGGCTCGAACTGCTTTTTGAAGAACTCGCGGCACTCCTGGACGATGGCTTCACGGAAGGCGGCGATGTGGGTGCCGCCCTGGGTGGTGTTTTGGCCATTGACGAAGCTGTAGTACTCCTCGCCGTAGCCGGTGCCGTGGGTGAAGGCGATTTCGACGTCTTTGCCGGCGATGTGGATGATGGGATACTGCGGCTGCTCAGTCAGCTTCGTGCGGATGAGGTCCATGAGGCCGTCCTTGGACTTGAACTTCTCTTCTCCGGCATGGGTGCGCAGGACGAGGGTGAGGCCGGGATTGAGCCATGCGTAGAAGCGGAGCATCTCACGGACGAAATCGACGCGGTAGTGGGTGTCCTCGGCAAAGGTCTCTGCATCGGCGCGGAAGGAGATGCGGGTGCCATTGGGCTCGGTGCAGGGCTTGGGCTTGCCCATGTCGTATTGGACGAGTCCCTGGCTGAATTCGATGCTGCGGGTCTGGTTTTCGCGCACGGCCTGGATTTCAAAGAACTCGGAGAGGGCATTGACGGCTTTGATACCGACGCCGTTGAGGCCGACGGAGCGCTTGAAGGCCTCGCTATCATATTTGGCACCGGTGTTGATCTGCGCGGCGCATTCGAGCAGCTTGCCCAGGGGGATGCCGCGTCCGTAGTCACGCACGGTGACGAGCTGGTCCTCGGCGATCTCGATATCGATGGTGTTGCCGAAGCCCATGACGTGCTCGTCGATGCAGTTGTCGATGACTTCTTTGAGCAGGACGTAGATGCCATCCTCGGGCAGGGAGCCATCCCCGAGCTTGCCGATGTACATGCCGGGGCGGAGGCGGATGTGCTCACGCCAGTCGAGGGATTTGATGCTGTCTTCCGTGTAGTTATGAGCGGGGGCAGGGGCGGCCATGGAGTGATTTCAGCGGTTGGAATTCTGCGAAGTGATGGTGGAAAGGCGGAGATGGCAGATGGGGCAGGGGGAGTCAAGCAGCGGACGGGCGTGAACAGTATCATGGATGCGCGGAGGGAGTGCGTTTTGCCCCAGTGCGGAGAAATGCCAGATCGGGGGAGGGGTGGGCGTTTCCTGGAGGCATGCGCTTTTTATTGCTCTCTCTTTTTGTCGCCTCGGTGGCTGCTGCGAAGTCGCCCTATCCTGAAAAAACACCGGAAACGCCGGGGAATAAGCTGCTGGACCGCTATTTCGCGGGAGAGGCACGCACATTGGCCGAAAGTGGTGGCCTGAGCGCGATCCAGAGTGCGGAGGACTGGAAGGCGAAGGCTCCTGAGTATCGCCGCCAATTGGCCGAGATGCTGGGGCTCGATCCGATGCCGGAAAAGACGGAACTGAAGGCCGTGAAGACTGGTGAGCTGAAAGGCGAGGGCTTTGTGGTGGAAAAGATGCACTTTCAGTCGATGCCGGGGCTGTATGTGACAGCGAATCTCTATCTGTCGGCCAAGGTGGAGAAGCCGCTGCCGACGATCCTCTATGTCTGTGGCCATGCGAACGTGATGGAGAACGGCATCAGCCTGGGGAACAAGACGGGCTACGAGCATCATGGCGTGTGGTTCGCGAAGCATGGCTACGCCTGCCTGATCATCGACACGGTGCAGCTCGGTGAGATCCGTGGTGAGCATCACGGCACCTATAGCAAGGGCCGCTGGTGGTGGTATTCACGCGGATACACGCCTGCGGGGCTGGAGGCCTGGAGCTGCATCCGTGCACTGGATTATCTAGAGACTCGCCCAGAGGTGGACAAGACCCGCTTTGGCGTGACGGGCCGCAGCGGCGGCGGTGCCTATTCATGGTGGATCACCGCGCTGGATGAGCGGATCAAGGCGAGTGCGCCGACGGCCGGCGTGACCGATTTGCAGAATCAAGTCATCGACGGCTGTGTGGAGGGGCACTGCGACTGCATGTTCTTCGTGAACACGTATCGCTGGGATTTCTCACGTCTCGTGGCTCTGGCGGCTCCGCGGGCATTGCTGGTCGTGAATACGGATAAGGATACGATTTTTCCGATCGATGGCGTGTTCCGCATCTTCAGCGATGTGCGCCGTGTGTATGAGCTGCTGGGTGCAGAGGCCAAGCTGGGCCTGCAAGTGGGCGAAGGACCGCATAAAGATTACCAGACGATCAATATGGGGGCTTTTCACTGGTTCGAGCGTCATCTCAAAGGGGCAGATCCGATGCAGATCCTCGATGGAGCCCCGAAATCGCTCACGAAGGCCGATTTACGCGTTTTGACCGAGATCCCGAAGGATGAGAAAAACACGACGGCGGACGAGATTTTCGTCCCGATGGCCAAAACGCCCGATATGCCGACGAATGAGGCGGATTTCACCAAACTGAGCGATGGCTGGAAAAAGGCGCTGAGTGAAAAAGTCTTCGGCGGATGGCCCAAAGAGATCGCCAGCGTGAATCCGCAGAAGGAAGGCAGTGTCGAGCGGGATGGCATCCGCATGAGCGTTTTCGACTTCGAGAGTCAGTCGCCTTATCGACTGCGGATCTACCTCACGCATCGTGAGGGGCTGCGGTTGGAGGATTTGGAGCTCGTAGCACTCAATGTGCTGGATGAGGAAGGCTGGGAGAGCTTTACCCGCACCTACAATTCCCGCTTTGCGAAGATGATTGAGACCTTCCCCGGCACGCCGGTGGATGAAAAGGCCTTCGAGAGTGAGAAAAAGATGTTTGATACCTTCAAATGGGGCATGGCCTACGTCTGCCCACGTGGAGTGGGTGCCACGGCTTGGACTGGCAGTGAAAAGGCGCAGACGCAGCGCCTGCGCCGCTTTTACCTCCTGGGCCAGACGGTGGATGGCATGCGTAGCTGGGACATCCGCCGTGCCATCCAGAGCCTGCGGGCGTTGGGCGGACTCAGTGAGACGAAGCTGTGGGTGCAGGCGCATCGCGATATGGCTGTGGATGCACTGTATGCTTCCCTCTTTGAAGAAAACATCACCCGCCTGGATCTGCATGATCTGCCGGTGACGCATCAGGGCAGTGTCAAAGATAGCCAGAGTGCTGCCCCCCGCGATGCTGAACGTGCTGAAGTATCTGGACCTGCCTCAGGCGGTGGCCCTGGCGGCGCAGAAGAGCAAAGTCGTCATCTACGCGAACGATAAAGCCGCCTGGGACTGGCCCGCGACGACGCTGAAGAACCTAGGCAAAGAAAAGCAGCTCCAAATCAGAGAGCCGGTGAAGGAGTAGTTGCAGTGGCAGCACCGCAATGCTGGCAAATAATGGCGATGGAGAGCCGTTCATGCTTCTGCATGATTCGATCACTCCTTTTCTTCCTTGGCATGTCTCTCTCTGCAATCGCTCAAAATTGGCCATCCCAGGTCGTGCAGGTCGGTATCCCGGCCAGTGATGGTGCGACGCAGCAGGCGATGTGGTTCGCACCGGATGTGGCAGAGAAAAAGCCGCTGCTCGTCGGTCTGCACACCTGGAGCAGTGATTTCAAATCTGCGGGTGGAGATGCGGTGTATGCGGAGTGGGCGATCTCGCAGGGATGGGCGTTCGTGCATCCAGATTTCCGTGGGCCGAACTGGACGCCTGCGGCGCTAGGCAGTGATCGAGCGGTGCAGGATGTGGTAGAGGCCGTGGCGTGGGCAAAAAAGCAGACAGCAGTGGATGATGCACGCATCTACCTCATCGGTGTGAGTGGTGGTGGTCACATGGCGATGCAGATGGCGGGCCGTCATCCTGAGATATGGGCCGGAGTCAGTGCATGGTGCGGCATCGGAGATGTGGGGCGGTGGTTTCATGAGCATACCAAGGCGGGAAAGAGCGACCGGTATGCGCAAAACATCATCGCAGCTCTGGGCAAGGCCCCCGCGATGGATGATGCGGAGGCCTGGCGTCGCTCACCGGAGAGCTGCCTAGCGAAAGCGGCCACAGTGCCGCTAGACATCGCGCATGGTATTCACGATGGCCGCATAGGCAGTGTGCCGTTCGAGCATTCACTGCGGGCATTCAATGCGGTGGCGCAGCCCGCGCTGCGGCTGGATGCGGGGAGTATCGCGAGCTACTATGCCACGCAGACACGCCCTGCTGAGTGGGCGGCACCTGCTCCAGAGGCGGTCTATGGGCTCAAAACACCGCTTTTCCGTGCGATGAGCGGCCATGCGCGTGTGACGATCTTTGAGGGCGGGCATGAGATCGTGCATCAAGCCGCGCTGAACTGGCTCGCAAAGCAGCGCAAGGGACAGCCTGCCATCTGGGAGGTGAAGGAATTCATCCCCATCGGCACTGAGCGCAGTGCGAGTGGGAAGTGATGTAATGTGATGTGATGCGGAGCGCTGGCGGTGATCACACCAGCTTCACCAGAATGTCCTGCAAACTAGAGCCTGCGGCGGAGACACGATCTGCGGCATTGGAGAGGTGGCGGTAGATTTCGCGGCGCTTGAACATGTTGAGATAGTCGGTGCCTTGGAAAAGGACCGAGAGGGCGCGGCGGTAGGATTTTTCAGTGCGGCGCTCGGCTTTGCGAGCGAGGTCTGCATCTGGGCCCGCGCTGAGGGGCTGGTGGGCGAGCTTGGCAAAACCCGCTGCGAGTGCCTGTGCTCCCTCGTGGATGTGCATGGCGGCCTCCAGCGTGTGCTGATCGGGTGTGACGCCGAGTATCTCCATCTCGCGGATGGTGGTCTTGCAGTAGTTCGTCACATCATCGAGCGCGAGGAGAGCGCGGTAGATATCCTCTCTGTCCATGGGCGTGGCGAAGGCTTCATTGAGGATGATGAGGTTTTGCACTTTCAGATCATCTTGATCATGCTCGTCTTGGACGATGCGGGCGGCGATGCTGGGTGCATTCGTCTCCATAAAGTCCACCAGCAGACCCGTGGTGGCCGCGACGAGGCGGCTCTGCTCCGTGAGGATGGCATAGAAATCTGGCATCTTCGGGAACAGGCGGGCTCGCAGGCGCTGGAAGATGGAGGGGTAGGGAGTTTCCATGACGTTGGTGAGAGTGCGTGAGGTTTAGAATAATCAATGAAACAGGCCGATGGCGGCGTGGAAGACGGCTCCGATGCTCACCGCCATGATGCCAGCACCAGGGATGGTGATGAGCCATGTGAAGGCGATCTCGATGGCCTTATTCCAGCGCACGGCACGGGGCCTCTCGGCTGCGCCGATGCCCATGATGGAGGTCGTGACGACGTGGGTGGTGGATACAGGTGCTCCGATGAGGGATGCACCCAGAATGACCACGGCGGAGGTGAGCTGTGAATCTAGTGCATGCAGTGGGCGCACACGGTAGATGGCAAAGCCCAGTGTGCGCACGATGCGCCAGCCACCACTGAGCACGCCCACGGTCAGAGCGAGCGAGCAGGCCAGTGCGACCCAGAAAGGCACGACGAAGGCATTTTGAAAGCCTGCCAGCACGAGGATGAGGGTGATGATGCCCATGCTCTTCTGCGCATCATTGGCACCGTGAGAGAAAGCGAGTGCGATGGATGTCAGATACTGTGAGCGGCGCAGATGGCGATTCGCACGCGGCGTGGCCCGGGAGAGGAGCCTGAGCATGAGCTTCTGAATCAAATAACCGATGAGGAATCCGACGATGGGGGAGAGCAGTAGGGCGAGTAGCACCTTCATCACGCCATGCACACGTCCGTGCATCATTTCTCCAAAGCCCCAAACCACATGACTGCCACCTACGGAGGCCGCGACGGCTCCGATGAGCCCACCAACGAGTGCGTGGGAGGACGAGGAGGGGAGCCCCTTCCACCAAGTGACCAGATTCCAGCACAGAGCACCTGTGACGCCGGAAAGGACGATTTTCACCGCCTGGAGAGGATCGACCGCAGAGAGATCAATGAAGGAGCCAATGGTGTTTGCCACGGCGGTGCCGCCGAGGATGGGACCGAGGAACTCAAAGACACCGACGATGATCACGGCAGAGACGGGCGTCATCGCTCGGGAGGCGATGACGGTCGCGATGATGTTGGCCGCATCGTGGAAGCCGTTCGAGCAGTCAAAGACAAGCACGAGCAAGATCGCCAGAGTCGCGAAAAGCGTGAGTGTGTCCACGATGGAGGGAAATCAATCCAGCGTGCTGGTAGCACGGTGGAAGCGAGTGATCACATTGGGGTCTGGTGTGAGATTGACCTGCGGCGTGGTTTCTTTCGCGTAATAGGGCAGCGAATTGAGCACATGGCGGATGCTTTCGAGGCGGGCCTTCTTTTTATTGTTCGCACGCACGATGACCCAGGGACTGAAGGAGGTGTGCGTTTTGCTGAACATCTGCTCTTTGAAATGGGTGTAGCGGTCCCATTGCTCCTGGGCCTTCATGTCGATGGGGCTGAGCTTCCACTGCTTCAGCGGATTATGCCTGCGGGACTCAAAGCGGCGTAGCTGCTCTTCTTTGGAAATGGAGAACCAGAATTTAATGATCGTGACGCCGTCCTCATAGAGCATGTGCTCAAACTCTGGCACCTGCTGGAGGAAGCGGTCATAATCCCGATCTGAGCAGAATCCGTTCACCGGCTCGACGACGGAACGATTGTACCAACTACGGTCGAAAAAGACGATCTCGCCCGCATTTGGGAGCTGCCGCACGTAACGCTGGAAATACCACTGGCCGCGCTCCTGATCGGTGGGCTTTGGTAGGGCGACGACACGCATGGCGCGGGGATTGAGATGCTCGGTGAAGCGGCGGATGGAGCCGCCTTTGCCTGCCGCGTCACGGCCCTCGAAGAGGCTGGCGATGCGTTTGCCTTTCTCTTGCACCCAGCGCTGGAGGCGGACGAGCTCCACCTGGAGACGCTCTAGTTCCTCTTCATAGCGCAGTGTCTCCACGACGGAGCTGGTCTTGATCTTGTTGTTCTTGAGGAGCTGGATGATGCCGTCGCGGGTGTTGATGCGGCGCATGTCCTCATTTGAGATTTGGAAGTCCGTTTCGCCGAGGCGTTTCTTTTCCTCTGCTACAGGGGCTGGCCTTGGTGGGGGAGTGGGCGCTGCCGGAGGATGGGTGCCATTAGCAGCTCGCACGGCGGCAGGCTGAGAGGGTTGGCGACGTGGGGAGGTAAGAGAGGTGCGTTTGACGGCCATAGGCAGCAGGGTGGTTGAATGAAACAGAAGAGTAACATTTCTTCCTGATAGAGCCAGTTGCCCCTGCATGCGGGTATTGGCGGGCACTGTGCGCGGATTGCCCCTGCTGGTGACGGCAACATTCAGTCCACATTTCCCAAGCACGGCGCGGCTGCTTGCCGCGAGAGATGTCATGCTGCTAGTCTATGAAACAGATCGAGATTACGTTACTGTCCCAGCAAGACATCATCAGCCTAAATCTTCAGCTGGAGGATGTGTTAGGAGTGGTCGAGCAGGCGATGAAGGAGCACTCTGCTGGCTCCTATGAAATGCATCCCAAAATCGGCGTCCACCCCACCGGCACGGATCCAGATAATTTCATTCACGCCATGCCCGCGTACCTCAAGCAGCTCGGGGCCTGTGGATTGAAATGGGTCGGCGGTTTTGCCAAAAATCCACCTCTAGGCCTGCCAAACGTCACCGGCATTCAGATCTGCAACGACGTGGATACCGGCATCCCGCTGGCTGTGATGGATTGCGCCTATCTCACAGGTTTGCGCACGGCGGCGGTGAGCACCGTCATCGCTCGTCGCTGTGCCCGTAAGGACAGCACCGAGCTGGCTCTCCTGGGCTGCGGATTCCAGGGCGGTATGCATTTGAGATTCCTCCTCCAGGCCTTGCCGAGCATCCGCCGCGTGCGTCTCTATGATGTGCGTGCAGGTGCCGCTGCAGAGCTGGCCGCTCGGACACGTCAGAGCACTAATTTTGCAGGAGAGATCGTCCCCTGTGAGTCTGCGCAGGCCGCACTGGAGGGGGCTGACGTCATTTCCACCTGTACCAATGGTGATGAGCAGATCATCCGCCCAGAGTGGTTCAAGGCGGGAGCATTCGGCGTCGGTATCGAAGGCGGCTGCGCTTACACGGCTGAGGCACTGCATCAGGCGGACAAATTCATCGTCGATGATGTGCCCCTGGTGGAGTACTTCCAAAAAATCTCTCTAGGGCGGAAAAATGACCGAGGGGAGGAGAATCCAGAATTCCCCGGCGGCATCCCACCAGTGTACTCCACGATCGGCGACATCGTGGCGGGCAAAAAGGGTGGTCGTGACCATGCACAGGAGCGGATCATCGCCATCCCCATCGGCATGGCGATCTGTGACATCGCTCTGGGGCATCTCACCCTGACTCGTGCACGCGAAAAAGGCGTGGGTCAGTCCTTCAAGTTGAGTTAAAAGATGCTCCTTCTGTCGCGATCGACTCTCCCCATCAACTCATCAGCCCTCGGATGTCGATGAGGTGGAGCTGGCGGCCTTTGTCGCCGTCTGGAGCGTCGATGCAGACGAGTTTTTCATCACGGCTGCTACGTGGGTGGCAGTCCACACGCCATTCGCCTTTGTAATCTGGTGGCTGTGGGAAGTGGCCGAGGTCGATGCGCTTGTTCGTCGCGATGTGATAAAGATGCGGCGTCTGGATGCGGCGGATGCCTTTGGGGTAGGTGTCGTTGAGGATCCACTCGTTGTTCTTCAGATAGGTGAGGTGGCCGCCGCCATCGAGTACGCCGTGGCCGATCTCGGCGACGATGCCGCTGTCGCGGTCCTCAAACAGGAAATCGCCCCATTCCTGATTCCCGAGCCAGCCTTTCCCCTGCGAGAGGATGTGGTTGGCATCACGCCAGATGAAGTGGGAGGCATAGCCGTTCGGGATCACGATGCGTAGGTCGCTGCCATCCATGTTCGCGGTGATGAGGCGTGTGAGATGGCCGCCTTTGGGCTGTGTCCAGCGGTGCAGCATGATGAAGCGCTTCCCATCCGGCCCGACGAGCAAGTGGTAGGCGTGGTGCTTCGAGGTCGGGTGGTTTTCAATGACGACACCGGTTTTGGAGAGTAGCTCGTGGCTGACGATGAGCTTCTCCGCACCGGTCTCGATATTGACATGCGTGACACCACTGCCTGTGGGAGCCATTTCATCGAAAAATCGGTCCCGGATGCCCGCGTAGCCATATCCTGGCCTACAATCCGCCACGCGTGAAAAATCACAGCTTACGGCTTCGTTGCCATTCGGGCTCAAAGCATAGATGGGGGCCGGAATGGTGTGTTTTTCGCCCGTTTTGACATCCAGGATGTGACTGACGAAGCGGTCCTTTTCGCGGTCATTCCAGATCACTTTGCTTTCCGTGCCAGGGATCCACTGGAGCATGCAGCCCTGCTGCCAATTCCATGCGTTGGATTTGCCCAGTGGGATCCAGCGGTCCTTTTCATGCAGATCGACCATACCCACCTCGATCACATCCTCTGCCGTGGGTGAGCGGTGCTCGAAATGGACTCGATTGCTCAGGACAAAGCGGTTGTCTGGTGAGAACTGGAGCTTGTCATAATACGCGAACCAATGGAAGCCCGGTCCACGCGTGATGACCCGCGTGGGCGGGAAGGAGGGCGTTTCCTGCCCACAGGCGGCAAAGGGTGTCAGTGTGAGCGAGGAAAGGATTTGGCGGCGAGTGGGCATGACGATGAGTGATTTCAAAACGACCGCAGTGATCGCTTCTCGCAGGATGCGACTTTCCGTAGTTGCTCGATACGGCGAGTTCCGCCACTCTCCGCGCCACATGTCTTCTCCAGCTTTTGTATCTGATGTCGGTAAGGTTTTGATCGACTTCGACTTCCTCCCCGCCGCACGGCGCTTGGCCGAAAAGTGCCCGCATCCAGCGGAGACCGTGCTGCGCTGCTTTGATGACATCAAAGGGCCGTATGAGGACGGGCGGATGTCGGATGCGGAGTTTGTGCGGGATGGCATGCGGCTGACCGGCTTCACCGGCACGGCGGAGGAGTTTGTGAGCATCTGGTGCGAGATTTTCACCGAAAACACGCCGATGCGGCCAGTGCTGGCATCGCTAGCTGGTAAGGTGCCGATGTACCTGCTCTCCAATACGAGCGGGCTGCATGTGGACTACTTCTGGAAGACGTATGACCTGTTTCAGCACTTCGATGGCGGAGTGTACTCGCATGAGGCGCGGTGCTCGAAGCCGGGGGAGGAGATTTTTCGCCACACGATCGAAAAATACGATCTCGACCCGGCGCGGACCTTCTATGTGGACGATCTGCTGCCGAATATCGAGACAGCGGCCAGGATGGGTTTTGAGGTGTTTCATTACAGCTTTGCGAAGCATGCAGAATTCGAGGCTGCCGTGGCAGCGTGGCGGGTAGCGCAGGGCATCGGTTGACGTGTCCGGTTTGCTGTCATAACCAGTACCTCATGCTCAAAAAGTGTGACGTATGCGAAGCCGAGGCCAGTGTTTTCCTCACCCAAATCATCAACGGTCAGATGACCACAGTAAACCTGTGCGAAAACTGCTCGAAAGAGAAGGGCGTGACCAATGAGGCCGGATTCGGTCTGGCGGAGGCTTTTGTGAGCCAATCCACACGTGCGGCAGACCCCGTTGCCGACATCGCATGCCCAGCCTGCGGCTTCACAGCTGGGCAGTTCCGCAAGATCGGCCGTATGGGCTGCCCAGAGTGCTACATCGCCTTTCAGGATGGGCTCGATAGCATGCTGCGCGGTATGCATAAAGGCATACACCACCTGGGAAAGCGTCCGAGCTCCATCCCAGCCCTGCCTACACCGTCAAAACCCCGCCGCAGTAGCGTGCCCATCACTGCGCCCAAGCCCCAGCCAGAGCCGATCATCAGCACGGCGACATCGGTGGAGCTGCCCGTCGCACCTGCGCCGCTCCCCGCGCCACCACCTGCTCCTGAAAGTGATTTGAAAAAACTCCGCGCTGAGCTCGATCTCGCGGTCAAAGAGGAGCGCTACGAGGACGCGGGCGTCATCAAGCTGAAGATCGACGAGCTCGTGAAATCCGGCGCCAAGTAGAGTGCTCCTGCACCGCGCTCGTCCTCTATCCGATCCGTGTCCCACACCCTTTTCCCATTTCACATCCTATGATGCGCTTTGCTACCCTGATCAAAAACCCTGCCGATTGGATGAAAGGCAGCGGCCCGCACTCGGACATCGTGATGACCTCACGCGTGCGACTAGCGCGGAATGTGCGCGGGTTCCCCTTTCCCGGCTTCAGCCAGGAGCACCAGCGGGTGGAGCTGCTGGAGCATACGCGTCCCGTCGTCGAGGCGCTGCCAGAGATGCGGGATGGATACAGCGTCGATTACGTGGAGCTGAGCAAAATCCGCAAGCAAGTGCTCGTGGAGCGTCACCTCGTGAGTCGTGAGCATGCTGCACGCACCACTGGCTGCGCCGTGGTGATCGATCGCCGCCAGAGTGTCTCCATCATGATCAATGAGGAGGACCATTTCCGCCTCCAGGGCATCCGGCCAGGCCTGAATCTGCGCGGTGCGTATGAACTGGTGGACCGTGTGGACAGTGAGATCGAGGCCGCTTTGCCTTATGCCTTTAATCAGCATCTGGGCTACCTCACCGCATGTCCGACGAATCTGGGCACTGGCATGCGTGCCAGCGTGATGCTGCATCTGCCCGGACTCGTGCTGCTGGATCAGATCAATCAAGTCATCAAAGCGGTGAGCAAGATCGGCCTAGCTGTGCGCGGTCTCTATGGTGAGGGCACAGAGGCGCTGGGGAATCTCTTCCAGATCAGCAATCAGCACACACTGGGCGAGGCAGAGCCGGACATCATCACCCAGATCGAAAAAAGTCATCGAAGGCGTCATCCGCAGTGAGCAGACAGCCCGCGCCAAGCTGGTCGAGGACCACGCGGTGATGCTGCATGACCAGATCGGTCGTGCCTTTGCCATCCTGCGCTATGCGCATGTGCTCACCAGCAAGGAATCGCTCAATCTGCTCTCCATGCTGCGTCTGGGGGCCGATCTAGACATCATCACCAACTGCGACCGCAGCCTGCTGGATCTGCTACTGCTCGAAATCCAGCCTGCACACCTCCAGCTCGGAGCTGCACGCGAGCTGAACCCAGAGGAGCGAGATGTCGCCCGTGCTGCCATCACCCGCTCACGCCTCCAGGTCATCACGGGGCCGCAAAATGCCAGTGCGGAGTAATGGCGGAGCTGAATTGAGCAGAGGGATCAGTCGTGAAAGGCTCTAGCGTGTCTGCTTGAGCCCTGCGGCTTTGTCGATGAGCTGGATGAACTCGCCACGGTAGCCGAGCTTGTCGCTGCCTTTGCCCTTCAGGGCGAGCTTGCGCACATCTTCCCAGGTGAGGCGGCCCACGTAGCCGGAATCACGCAGTAACATGCCAAAACCCGCCACGGCGGCGCTGAAGCTCATCTCTGGGCTAGCGGGCAGGATTTTCTCAGGATCGCAGGACACGGGGACTTCGATTTTTGCGCTCACATCGCCCTCGGGCTGTTTGTAGCGCAGTTTGACGGTCATGGCTTCATTTTGGAAAGCGGAGGCCGCAGTGGAGATGGCGGGCTTTTTCTCATTGGGCTCGTTTTTGGCCGGTGAAGTGAGGGTTTGATACTTCAGGGTGTCCACCAGGTGATCTGGCTCCACCTCTGCGGGTAGATTGGCGGGCACCAGCTCATACAGGGCCACGACGCTGTGCCCGGCACCGATCTCGCCGGCGTCCTTTTTGTCGTTGTTGAAGTCCTCTTTGGCCAGGAGGCGGTTTTCATAGCCGATGAGGCGGTAGGAGCGCACCTGCGCAGGATTGAACTCGACTTGGATTTTCACATCCTTGGCGATGGTGGCTAGGGTGCCCTGCATCTGCTCCACCAGCACTTTGCGTGCTTCACTGAGGCTGTCGATGTAGGCGTAGTTGCCGTTTCCTTTGTCCGCCAGGATTTCCATGGTGCGATCCTGTAGGTTGCCGCTGCCGTAGCCTAGCACGCTGAGAAAGACACCACTGCGGGCCTTTTCGGTGATGAAGCGATGCAGTTCCGCTGGCTGGCTGATGCCGACATTGAAGTCGCCATCGGTGCAGAGAATGACGCGGTTGATGCCGTTTGGGATGAAGCCTGCCACGGCCTGTTGGTAGGCGAGTTGGAGGCCGCCTGCGCCATTGGTGCTGCCATTGGCGCGGAGTTGATCGATGGCGGCGATGATTTGCTGATTTTTTTGGCCTCCGGTGGGCTGCAAAACGACCTGTGTGCCACTGGCATAGGTGACGAGCGAGACGTGATCATTTTCACCGAGCTGCTGGGCGAGCATGCGTAGGCTCTGCTGCACCAGTGGGAGCTTCTGGGGCTCATTCATGGAGCCAGAGACATCGACGAGGAAGACGAGGTTGCTGGCTTTGCTGCCTTTTTCGATTTCACGGCCTTTCACGGCGATGCGGGCCAGTTGATGGCGTGGCTGCCAGGGACAGGCGGCGACTTCGACCTTCACGGCAAAGGGGAGCTGTGAATCGGCGGCCGGTGCGGCGTCCTGGGTGGGGAAATAATTGATGAGCTCTTCGATCCGCACGGCATTGAGCGGTGGGAGCATGTTTTGATTCAAAAAGCGCCGCACATTGGCATAGGAGGCGGTGTCCACGTCGATCGAGAAGGTGGACAAAGGCTGCCGGATCACGTCTTGAAGCGTGTTTTCGCGGATGTGGGCGTAAGTCTCCGAATCGGGGGCTTTTTGCTCGCGAAGGAAAGAGTAACTAGATGGAGCATCGGATCTTTGTACCAAGGTGCCTGGAATGGCACCCGCTTGCGTGATGAAGCCCGACTGTGAATCACTGGGGAGTGCCATTTTCTGCGTGATCGGCAGGGCGGGCTCTGCTTGGCGAATGACTTCGGCCAGCTTGTCACCAGCTTCAGAGCTGGGAGGAACTGCTGGCATGGCTGGCAGGGAGCCCGGAAGGCCACTGAGCATGGCAGGGGGCGCTGACTCGTGCGTTGCGAGCGACATGCGGTACTCGGGCTCGAGCTTGCGGGTGTCCACGGCGGCGACTTGGGGCTTTGCGGGAGCTGTGAGGTGCTGGTAGGCCAAAAAGCCGCCGATGGCTGCGCATGCCGCGACCGCCGCCCAAGGTGCGAAATGCGAGCTGGAACGCCAATTCACGGGTTTGGCCGTGAAAGTAGGCGTGAGGGCCTTGTACATGATTTCGGAGTTTTGCAGGTCCTGGCGCTGCTGGGGGGTGAGTTCGAGTGAATCGTCTCGCAGCTCGCTCTGGAGCATTTCGCAGAAGGTTTTTGTCTCGCTGGCTTCTTGGAGTGCCTGTGGGCTCTCTCGCAGTGCGGCCTCGATGTGTTCACGCTCTTGGCTGCTCAGTTCATTGAGCGCCCAGGCGGTGATGTCTTCGTGTTTCATGGTATTAAAAATCAAAAAGGGGTTCTGGATGGGCTCAGGCGGCAGCTAGCTCGCGGTGGGGGGCGGTTTCGCCTTCTTCGAGTGCGAGCCATTTGATGCGTAGGGCGGCCACGCCGTGGTGGATGAGGTAGCCGACGTTGCCGATGCTCGTTTTCATGGCCTCGCTGATCTGCTTGTAATCGAGTCCGGCGATGAATTTCAGCCGTACGGCCTCCTGCTGGCGTGAGGGGAGTGTGTCGATGAGCTGCCGGAGGGCGGCGGCAGTCTCCTGGCGCTGCATGGAGTCGCCAGGGGCGTCCTCAGAGGAGGCTTCGAGATCGAGGGATTCGTTTTCCATAAGCACGATGCGGCGGTGTTTGCGCTGGTGGTCCAGGGCACGGTTGCGGCACACGGTGAAGAGCCAGGGGGCCAGCCGCTCATGATCGAGGGAGGGGAGGCTCTGACTGAGCTTCACAAACACGTCCTGCACGATGTCTCGCGCCTCCTCCAAGTCCCCAGTGTAGCCATGAGCATAGCGAATGAGTGGTCGCTCATAACGCTGCAAGGTTTCGAGGAATAGAGTCTGCGTGGGATCAGCCATGAAGGGCGTGTTCGCCGTGCATGACGAACCTCCGCCGACTATCTTGGGGTGTGTTTGGACTTTTTCATCCTCAAGGATCGGCCGTGGATGCGCTGGATCGGCTTTTTCCGCTGGGATCACTTGATCTGCACCCAGACGGGGCTGCTCCAGGCCATGTTGCCATCGTTTTGCTCGATGCGGAGGTAGTAGCGGTTCTCGCCGGGCAGGGGAGATTCATCCGTGTAGGTCTGGGAGAATGTCTTGGCACCGGGCTCCCACTGCTGGTGGTTCTTTTCGTTGCGGACCAAAGTGATGCGCTTGAGCGGGGCGGTGCCTTCGATGGCGAATTTTAGCACCGGTTTGCCGCTGAGGGCGATCTCGGTGCCGAGGAGTTTGTCGTTGCAGGTGAACTCGATGAAAATCTTGTCCGTCGCGGCGATGGTGCGGCGGGCATTGAGCCCTTCGATGATGCCTTCTCGGGTGAATTCCTTCACATAGACGCCGCCGTAGCTGGTGTGGGTGCTGATGTGGTCGCTGTTGGCCCAGACGCCGAGTTTGTGGCCGATTTCGAGCGCATGCTGATACACGCCGTTGTTCTTCTCGGTGAAGCTGCGGATGGGCTCACCGACGACTGGCACGCCGACGACGGTGGAGGAGTGGTTGTATTTTTCGCCTTCACGCAGGCCGACGGTGGGCTGAGGTGCATTGAGCCCCTCGTAGCTGACGCGGGCACCTTGGAAGATTTCGATGACGTTTTCCACGCGGTGGTCGATGGGCGGGATCTGATCCCAATCGGTGCCCATGCCGGTGGCACCGGTGTGGGAGATGGCGGTAACGGGCTTCCCGTAACGAGTGAGGACATCCCAGAGCTCGGTGGGGTGGAGCTCGGGCGTGCCATCGGTTTTGACGGGGAAAAGCTTCTGCCAGGGTGAGCCGAGGTAGTTTTTCCGCTGGATGTACACGATGGGGCCACCGCGCTGGGCGAAGACCATGTTCCGATGGCCGAAGGGCCACTTCTGTTCACGCTCGTAGGCGTACATGCTGGTGAAGAAGCCGGGTGCGTAGAAGACATCGACCATTTTTTGGTTCAGCCACCACTCGTAGGGGTGATAAATCTTGGCGATGTCGGTGTGGTCGCTGGTGCCGAGGGTGTCGAGCTTGCCCATGTCGATGGCGTAACGGAACTGCTCCAGCACGCAGCCGTCATTGGCGGTGATGCAGTTGGAGATGTCGGTATGGCGGTGGTAGTCGCCCCAGTAGAGCTTGTAGGTCACGCCATCATGCGTCCAGGTGTGGCGCTCACTGCGGTCACGCTCGGGGGTGGTGGGATTGATGTAGGGCGGGAAAGGTTCACGCGGGGCGGGTGCCGCAGCGGTGACGAGTGGGAGGTCCAAATCGGTGGCGATTTTGGCCAGGTGGATGCCGCTGGTTTGGTGGAGCTTGGAGCTGCGCAAATCACTGGGCCAGGTGATCCAGAGGCTGCCATCGCTTGCTAGCGAATGCTGAGTCTGCCGATCCTGCGAATACACGCTGCCTGGTATCGCGTAGGGCTTTGTCCACTGCTTTGTAACGCTGTCGTAACGCAAAATGGCGATGCGCCAGCAGTAGGCTTTGAAGTAACGCACAGTGAGCCAGGGGCGGCCGGCGGCATCGAGCATGACATGGGGCAGATTGAGCGCTGCGATCTCATTGGGGCCGGCGCGGCCTGATTCTTTGTCTTTAGCGGCGCGGGCTTTTGCCTGCTGCTCGGCCTTGGCTTTCGCTTTGGGGTTGTTGCCGCGTGGCGCGGCAGCTTTGAGTGGCTGTGGGCCGGGCAGATCTGCTAGCAGCGAGTCCGGCGGAGTGATTTCCTCCACCTTTCCACTGCCGAGATCGAGATAGGCGAAGACGGTGTTTTTGCGGCCATTGAGGCCCTGGGGATGGCCGTGGGCACGCATATCGAGCCCCCACTGCTGATTGCCGCGCTCGCAGGTGATCCAGAGGCCTTTGCCGTCCTTGGAGCCGATGGCGCTAACGCGGCCTTCGTAACGTTCGGTGGTGATGAGGGGCTTCGTTTCACCGACTTGGAGATCTGCCCGGATGGAGGCGGCGTAGATGTTGAATTCATTGCCGCGTGATGAATCAAAGAGAATCCAGGCTGTTTCACCCGCAAAGGCCACGCAGGGCTCCCAATCACCTGCGGCATCCTGGGTGACTCGGATCTCAGAGGACCAAGTTTTCTTCTTTGCCCCAAAAACACGGCAGAAGATGTCTGCGGTGCCTCCGCGCATGCCTTGATAGACGCACCAGACATCGCCAGCGGGGCTGGTGGCCGCTTTGGCAAAAGCGTGGCCGCCAGTGGCTGCGGCGGCGAGTGTGGTGATTTCGCCTTGGAGACGCCCATCGGTGATTTGGGCCGCGCGGAGCTCCATGAGGTCTTTTTCATTCACTTGAGACCAGATGACGTGCAGCACGCCATTTCCATCCGTAGCGATGGCGGGCTGGTGAATGATGCCGGGCTGTCCGATGGTCAAAACATCGCTCAAAACTCCATCGGCGAGCTTTGCGAGGTGCAGGGTGTCTTTTTCACCATCCCACTGCACGTAGGCGATGTGCGGTGTGCCATCTGCCGCCGCCGTGAGAGCAGGGAAGTCGGACTGGAGGCCCTGAGGACGCAAAACATGCGTCTGAGTCAGAATTTCCTGCGAGAATAAGGGCGCGGCGACAAGGATGAGGGCGAGGAGCGGCTTCATGACAACGCATGGAACAGAGGCGGGAGCCTCACCTTTCATCTGACAAGGCTCTTGCGGGGGGCCTGCGGGCAGCTAAAGCATGGATCGCCCCTGCTGCCATTAATTGACATGAATCGCCTGTTTTTTTCCGCTCTCGCTGCTCTCACCCTCCTTGTGACGAGTGCATCTGCCATTGCACAATCCTCTGTGATCGTGGTGGATGCCTTTAACCGCAAAGTCCACGTCGCAGGCAATGCGAACGCGAAGCGCCCTGTCGGTGGCCTCGCCAAGATCGCCACATGCATGGTGGCGCTGGATTGGGCAGAGGCCTCCAAAGTGGGTGTGGGGGTGCTGGCGACGGTGCCCGCCTATGCAGAGATGATCGCAGGTAGTGGCTCGCCACTGGGACTCCAGGCGGGTGATAGCATGACGCTGCGTGACCTGATCTACGCGACGATGATGGGCAGTGATAATCACGCGGCGATCACGCTGGGGCACTTCATCGGCCAAGACCATCTGGCGCGGCTGCGCCGCAATGGACAGCCAGTGGATGAATTCGTGCGGCAGATGAATCAGCTCGCGACCCGCGAAGGCTGCACCGGCACCCACTTCACCAATCCACATGGTGTGGAGAACTCCCGCCCTACGCCCTATTCCACCGCAGCGGACATGGCGCGGCTAGCGGTGTATGCCGTGTCTCGGCCTGCGATGCGCTTTTATACGAACCAGGCCACGCGTAGCGTCACCATCTACCGCGCTGGGCAGCAGATCAGCGTGACCGTGCAGAATACGAATCAGCTCCTCGGGATCGACCGCATCGACGGGGTGAAAACGGCCAACACCGCTGCTAGTGGCGGCTGCTGCGTCATTTCCGCAGAAAAATCCCCCAGCGTGACCGTGCAGGCGGACAATACGAGTCTGATCTACCGCCACCGCATGATCGTCGTCGTGCTGGGGAGTGGAAATCCTTTCGGAGAGGCACGCGGCCTGCTTCATCAGGGCTGGGCTGCCTATGACCGCTGGTTGGCCGCCGGGCGTCCGATCACGGACAAACGGCAAATGCTGGCGGATTTCTAGACAGGCCCGCGTAGCTGAAAATCGTGAACCTCGAATCAATCAAACAAAAAATCACATGCGAATCGGTATCTTAAATAGCGGCGGCGATTGCCCCGGTCTCAATGCAGTCATCCATGGCGTCGTCGGTGCGGCGAGCACACTCGGCTGGGAGGTCGTGGGCTTCCGCGATGGATTCGAGGGGCTGCTGCCTCCGGGTGACTACATGATGCTCGAGCCCGAGCGCACCGTAGGCATCATGAAGCTCGGTGGGACGATCCTCGGCACGACAAACAAAGGCCATTTCGTGGCCAAAGTGGGTGAGGGCAATGTCGCAATGGTGCCACAAGAGATCATCGACAAGGCCAAGACGACACTGAAGCACCTCGAAATCGGTGCGCTCATCATCGTGGGTGGTGACGGCAGTCTCACCACCGCCCTCCAGCTCTATGGAGCAGGAGTTCCAGTGATCGGTGTGCCGAAGACGATCGACAATGACCTCAGCGCCACGGCTTACACCTTTGGTTTTGACAGTGCTTACTCATCGGTGGTCGATGCCCTCGATCGCCTGCGCACGACGGCAGAGAGCCATAAGCGAGCCATCGTCCTAGAGGTCATGGGCCGCCATGCAGGCTGGATCGCCCTCTACGGCGGCATCGCTGGTGGTGCGGATGTCATTCTGATTCCAGAGATCCCATTCCAGATGGAGCAGGTCGCAAAGGCGATCCGCAGGCGTGACGCAGCGGGGGATCACAGCACGCTCGTCGTCGTGGCAGAGGGAGCACGCATGGAAAGTGGTGCACTTCTGACCAAAGGCGGTGGTGAGACCGGTGAGGTCCGCCTCGGTGGCATCGGTGATCACGTCGCCCGTGAGATCGAGCGGCTCACGAGCAAAGAGACGCGTGCTTGCACACTCGGTCATCTCCAGCGTGGTGGTTCCCCCACTGCTCTAGACCGTATCTTAGGCCTGCGCTTTGGCGTGAGGGCTGTGCATTTGATCAAAGAAGGCCAGTTTGGCCGCATGGTGAGCTACCAGCAGTATCATGTGGGAGATGTCGCCATCGAGGAGGCCGTGAATAAGCTCCGGCTCGTCTGCAAAGATGAGGAAGTCGTCCAAGCTGCCCGTGCAGTCGGCGTGAGCTTCGGGGACTGCTAATTTTAAGACGTGCACCATTGCTCCCGTGCCCACTCGCCGATGTGCTGAGCGGAAGCGGGCGTGATGCTGCGTGAGTCGGTGCATTGCGCAGGACTCAAAGCGTGGCGTGGGGCGATGCTGCCCGCTTTCCACACTTGAGCGCTGCTCGGGTAGGGGCCGACGCGGCGTGGATCACTCCAGGTATGCAGGCCTAGCACACGCTCATTGACCGCTGCGGCGATGTGCATGGGGCCGCTATCGACGCTGATGCAGCCCCGCGCCTGGCGCATGATCCACACCAGCTCCCCGAGGCTCGTCTGGTGACTCAGATCCGTCACATGGGCAGCCTGGGGCACCACAGCTCCCTCATGCATGCCGACGAGGATCACCGGATGCGGAGCGAGTGCGCTGCAAAGCGCAGCGAGTGCGTCGTCTGAGAGCGATTTCCCCTCTCCACGCGACCAGGGATGCACCACGATGCTGTTTTGCCAATCCAACGACGCCTTCGTCGGCGCAGTGCCCGCAGCCAGCTCAAAGGAGATGTCTTCCGGCTCCACGCGGATGCCGAGAGCACGCGGCAGCTCTAAATAACGGTCCACCGCATGTGCCGCAGCATCGACAGGGACGCAGTGCGTGTAAAAGCGGTCCGCCCCCTCACGTGCATCGGAAAGGCCGATCACGCAGGCCGATCCACGCCAGCGACTGATCAGCCCGCTGCGCAGCAGGCCCTGGAAATCGAGCACCACCTCCGGCTGCTCACGCGGAAGACTGCGGCATGTGTGCCGCCATTTCCAGAAGCGCAGCAGGCCCCCGAGCCCGCGAAATTGCTTTCGGGGGAAGGGGATCACCTCGTCGATGAGTGGTGAGCCCTCCAGCAGCGGCGTCCACTCCGTATTGGCGAGCCAGCGCAGCCGCAGATGCGGAAAAGCACGCCGGATGACACGCACTGCCGGCAGCGTGTGTACGATGTCACCGAGCGAGCTGGGCTTCACGATGAGGGCACTGCGGAAGTCGCGAAGAGAGGGGAGCGAGGGGCGCATGTCGTCGTGAGTCAGGCTCGTCGTGCGACCAGCTCATTTCCCCAGTGCTAACCGCTCTGCCAGGAGCGTCGGCAGTCCTGCGGCGATGATTTTGCGCTGGGCAGTCTCGATATCGTATTCGAGGCGGCGGATGGTCACCGTCTGTGCCTGCGCATCATAGATGGCATAAGAGGCCCGCCAGTCCCCATCACGCGGTTGGCCCACGCTGCCCACATTGACGAAATACTTCGTGCCGCGTGCGAGGCTGACCTCTGTGCCCCGAGAGGCACGCACGGAGTCATCCTTTTCAAAGATGCGTGGCACATGGGTATGTCCATAGAAGCACAACTGCGTGAACTGGTAGCTGAAGCTCGCCATCGCATCGAAGCGGTTCGTCACGTAGCCCCAGTTCCCCGGTGAATCGAGTGTGGCATGTACCACGGTGAAGTCCCGCACCTGACGCACCAGCTTGAGATCGCGCAGCCACTGGCGCTGCTCTTCGGTGAGCTGCTCCCGCGTCCACATGAGTGCCGTGTAGGCCAGGGGATTGAGCTCATCGAGGCTGCTATTGCCGCTGGCACCTTCGTCATGATTGCCACGCACGGTCGGGCAGTTTAGCTCGCGCACGATCTCTAGGCACTCCGAGGGATTGGCTGCATAACCGACGATGTCGCCGAGGCAGACATAGTTCGAGCAGCCCATTTCCTGGGAATCATAGAGCACGGTCTGGAGAGCTTCCAGATTGGCATGGATGTCGCCGAAGATGGCAAATTTCATCGGTTGGGGAAACGCTTGAGGGGCAGTGACGGATGCTCACCTTCGGGACGCAGGGCGGGAAATCAAGCGTTTCGGCGTCAGAACCTCTTCATACCGCTGCCACCAGCGGCAGATTGGGGTCCACCTCTGCCTCGAAAGTCGAGGTGTAGCCGCGGCGGAAACGCTGCGCCGCCGTGAAAGCGATCATGCCCGCATTGTCCGTGCAGAGCGTTGGCTCGGCCAGCAAAAGCTCCAGCCCGGCCTCTTCGCAGCGAGTCTTTAGCTGCGTGCGTAGGCCGCGATTACAGCTCACACCACCGCTGACGGCGACGAGTCGGTTTTTCGTATTCTTGGCTGCTAGGAGGAGCTTTTCCACCAGCACCTCGACGATGGCGGCCTGCACACTGGCGCAGACATCCGCCAGCGTTTGCTCGTTTTTCAGATCCACTCGCGGGAGTTCGTAAAGCACCGCCGTTTTCAGCCCGCTAAAGCTGAACTCTAGGCTGCGCCCATCCAAAAAACTGCGCGGGAACGCAAAGGCCTGCGGATCACCGCGTGCGGCCAGTTTATCGATCTCTGGTCCGCCAGGGTAGGGGAGGCCGATCATCTTCGCGACTTTATCAAATGCCTCACCCGCCGCGTCATCGCGTGTGCGGCCTAGTAGCTCGTAGTCACCGACATCACGCACTCGCACCAGCATGGTATGGCCGCCACTGACGATGAGTCCCACGCAGGGACGCACCGGCCCCTGGCCACCCATGAATGGAGAGAGCAAATGCCCCTCCATGTGATTGATCGCTAAAAAAGGCCTCTCCTCCGCCACGGCCAGCGCCTTGGCCATGGAGGTGCCGATGAGCAGTGAGCTGACCAGTCCTGGCCCACAGGTGGCCGCAAAAGCTGCCACATCATCCAGGCGGATGCCTGCATCTGCCAGCACCGCCTCCACCAGTGGCCGCACATGTAGAATATGGTTCCGAGAGGCCACCTCTGGCACCACACCGCCATATTGGCGATGGATCTCGATCTGCGATGCGATGCGACTCGCTTTCAGATTCCCATCCAGATCACAGATCGCCGCTGCCGTCTCGTCGCAGGAGCTTTCGAGGGCCAAAAGGTAATTCTCAGTTCGCAGTTCTCGGTTCACAGTTTTCCAAAAGATGCTCCTACACGGCAAACTGGGAGCCGGAAACTGAGAACTGCGAACGGAGAACCGAGAACGGTACAAAAAAACCGCCGCATCTCCTCTCGGAAAAGCGGCGGTGTGAATCCTATTCCAGGTTCCTATTAGTGCTTGTGACCAGCTTTGCAGCAGGCTTTGCCGTCTTTCGAGCAGCAGGCACTCTTTGCTTTCGCATCACAGCTAGAGCAGGAGGAAGCAGACTTGTCGCAAGTCTTGCAGGCGCAGGACGCCAAGAAGAGTGCGGACACAGCTGTCAGAATGGTAGTAAGGCGAATCATTGGGTTCTGGTCGTGTGTTAATGGTTAAACTCACTCAGATCGCCGCTTCAAGCGGCGGCCGCATTACTTGCCGGACTGGATTGGAGGAGGAGGGGGAGCCGTAGGAGCAACTTGCTGCTGCTGGCAGGAGGAAAGAACGGCAGAGGCCGCCACGAGGGTAAGGATAGCGAGTTTCATTTATTGTATGTGTGTGGGTGTTAACCGTGTTTGGGTTCCCATCCACCAGACTCCTGGCAGCGGGACGCGATTCTTTATTAGCGGCATGTTCTCGTTTTGCAAACACCGAAAACAATACTTCGCAAAATTGATAATTATCTGCACAACAACCGCCTAGCCCCAAGGCCCATTTTCTCCCAAGCCATAAGCCTGTCCCACCACCTCGCCATCCTCTTCATCAAAGGCGATTCGCATGGGCCGACAACACACCTCACAATCATAGTCCACGTCACATGGCAGCTCTCCCGGATGCGGTGCCGCCACCTCGAATTCCTCAAAGCAACTCGGGCAAATCACGCTCACGCCTGACATGCTCGTGTCCCTTTCCATCGCAGCAGGATGGTCACCAAACAGATCGCCAGCATCGCTAGGGCGAAAACATCGCCATAACGGGCATAAAAAGTGATCTCGGAGAAATGTGCGTCCATTTCACCAGGCAAGACGCCTTCGATAAAGGTGTCGCCCGTCTCTGGATCATGCAGGCGGGAGCTTTCCCGGCCATACGCGTCGATGAAGCAAGTCACGCCGATGTTCGAGCACCGCGCCATCGGCCTGCGCAGCTCCACCGCGCGGAATTTCGCATTCGCCAGATGCAGCTCCGTCTCGATGCTGTCGATGAACCAGCCGTCATTGCTGATCGCGACGATGATCTGCGGCTCCGCACGCACGAATTTCCGCGCCACACGGCCCACTGTGTCCTCAAAGCAGATCAGCGGGATAAGGCTCATTTTTTCATCCAATCGCAGCGGCTCCGTTTTCGGCCCGAAAGCGAAATCACCTGGGAAAAGAGGCCTCAGCATCGAAAACGGCCAATACTCACGCAACGGCAAAAATTCACCAAAAGGCACCAAATGCACTTTGTGATGCTCTTGGCGGTTTTGCAGGCTCCCACGCATCAAAATGGCCGAATTATAGTCCGGCTGGCCTGGCTGGCGGATTTCTGTGCCCGTCAGCAGTGCGAAAGGCTCCGTGCCGAGCGTGTCTTTGAAAAACATCTCATGCATTGCCAAATCATAATGCAGATGCGCCGGCAGCGCACTCTCCGGCCAGATGACCAGATCACTGCTCTTCGCATAAAGCCGTGTGAAGTCCCGCAGCCGCTCATAGGTCCGCGGTGCCACCGCACCCGTCATCGCATCGACCTGGGCCACATTTGGCTGCACCATCGTCACGCGTAGTTTGGGCCTGCTCTTGTGGATTTCATTCACCCGCAGCATGCCATAGGCCACACTCAGCAGCACCAGCACCATCGCTACGGTGAAATCCACTCGTGTGCGGCTCGTGCCATCGCCGCGATGCACCGCCACGAACCGCGTGATCACATTCCAGCCTGTGCAGGCCACGAAGATCGGTAAAAACGACAGTCCCATCACACCCACCAAGTCCGCAGGCTGCATCAGCGCCGCGTTTTGATGAAAAGCCACGCCCAGCCCATTCCAGCCGAATCCGGTGAATACCGTCGTGCTCCGCAGCCACTCACAGACCACCCAAGCACCCGCCGCGAGGCCAGCGCAGCGCAGTGAATGCAGCGTGCTCGCCCACCAGGCATCCCGCGTCAGCGTCGTCGCATTCGGCCGGGCAAATCGCGCCACAAACCAAGCCCACAGCCCGAAATACACTGCGCAATAAGCCGATAGGCCGATCCAGGCCCCCAAACCGAGCAACTCTGGTCCCCAGCCCGCCCACGCCCCATCCCGCGCACCGCCCATCATCACTCGCGACGAGTGCCGAATCCAAAACAGGTTCGGTAAAAAGAACGCGAGGCCCGCGAGGTAGCCGGATTTGAAATTTGAGCTTTGAAATTTCAAATACCCGAAGGGCCACAGCACCGCCAGCAGCGGGAGCACCCACACCCACACGGCGAGTTGCCAGTTCCAGCCTGGAAAGGCGAACACGAGCATCCCGCCGCTCATCAGCGGGAGGAGCCAGCGCATCCGGCGGTCGTTTTTCATTTCAGCGCAGCTTTGACCTGGGCCAGGAAGGCGGATTCCTCCACCGTCACGCCATCGCTGGCCAGCACGCTCGCCAGCAGGCACAGCGTCTCCGTCTTGGTCCACACGCCCGAGAGGACGTTGCCACGCTCGGCGATATAGGCCGCTGTCGCAGCGGGTGTCTCACAGGCATTGCGTGCCCGGTTCATCGAGTTGCAGAAGAAAATCTCACGCGGCTTCAGCGCTTCCCAGCCGATCTTATCCAGAGCCGCTTGCAGCGAAGCGTCTTCTTTGATGCTCACATGCGCATCGACAAAAATAGCGAGGATAATCAGATCGAGAGCGGCTTCACGTTGGGGCTGGGTCATGGTGGTGGGTGGAAAAGGTGCGTTATTCTTAACTCAAAGCGCCACAAGTGTGCAACCCTGCATTCCGTGTTCTCTGAAATCTGTTGTAGTGGGGCTATCGCCGCACGCCACACTGGCGCTGGAAGCGCATCGGCGTGATGCCCATGTGTTTTTGGAATTGGTGGGTGAAGACGCTTTGATCGTAGAAGCCCAGCTCCCGTGCTGTTTCGGCGATCTGTCGCCCTGCTTGTAGGGCATCGCAGGCGGCCTGGACTCGCAGTTTCATCACAAAGGCCTGCGGACTTAGCCCAAAGGCATCAATGAACTTCCGGTGCAATTGCCGGGTCGAGAGATGCGCCAGGGTCGCTAGCTCCTCCACCCGGATACGCTGCCGGAAGTGCTCACGGATGAATTCGACCGCAGGACCGATCAGCGCATACGGCTGCATCATCTCCCGTCGCTCTTCGTAGCGCTGCGTGGTGCCCATGATGCCGATTACCTGTCCGTTTTTGCCCAAGACAGGCAGCTTATTGGTGATGAACCAGTCTGGGATGCCCTGGCGATTGAAAAACAGCTCCACGATCCCCAAATGCGGCTGTGCCGAGGTCATCACCTTTTCATCATCCTGCCGGAAATGCTCGGCCAATCGCGGCGGTAGGATGTCAAAGTCGGTCTTGCCCACGATTTCCGCTTCTTCTTTGAAGCCAAAGCGCTCGATGAAATGCTGATTCGCACAGACGATGCGAAACTGCCTGTCTTTGGCAAAAAACGATATGCCAGGCAGATGATCGAAGAGTCGATAAAAAGCGCTCTCACTGGCGATTTGGCGGAGAAAGGCACGGCGGATGGGGGGCTCCGTTTGGAGGGGCATGGCGGATTGTTACAAAAAGTTGTCGGCGAAATCGAGTGGGAAGATGAGTTTGTTCGTCCTCACGATGAAATCGCTTTTGTTTCTCCTCGCCACTCTCTCCGCTGCCGCCAGCCCCATCCGCGTGCTGTATGTGGACTCACCTGGTTCCGATACGGCTCCGCTCCACGCCGCCATGCGTGACCTCGGCCGTGATGCGATCTATTTTGATTACGCGAAGGACAAAGTGGATGCGAATTTCGACCTCGTCGTGAAACCGAGTGACGATCTCAGCCGCGACGCCATCCTCTCCAAGCTCTCCGCCGAGCGCAAAGCCGCCTACGAGGCCTTTTTGGCCCAAAGAGAGCCTGAGCAGCGTGAAAAGCATCCGCAGGTCGCGAACTACGAGAAGCGCCCGGAGCCGCTCACCTTCCAGAAGCCGTTTTCGCCCAAAGGCAGCATGGAGCGCACACAGGTGCCTGCGGATTGCGAGCTGAAGCTCTTCGCCAGCGAGCCAGACATCGCGAAACCCATCGCCTTCGCGTGGGATGAGCGTGGTCGTTGCTGGGTCGTCGAAACTCGCGACTACCCGCACGGCGTCAGCGAGAACCACGAAGGCCAGGACAGCGTGAAAATCTGCGAAGACACCGATGGCGATGGCAAAGCGGACAAATTCACCGTCTTCGCCGACAAGCTCAATCTGCCCACCGGCATCGTTTTCGCCCGCAAAGGCATCATCGTGGCCGCACCGCCGCAGTTCATCTACCTCGAAGACACGGATGGCGATGACAAAGCCGACAAACGCGAGGTCATCATCGACTGCTGGGGCATCCGCGACACGCATGCACAGGCGAGCAGCCTGCATTACGGCTTCGACAACTGGATCTACGGCTGCGTCGGCTACAGCGGCATCGAAGGCTACGTCGGCGGGAAGCAGCATCAGTTCGCCATGGGAACGTATCGCTTTAAGCCGGACGGCAGCGCCATCGAGTTCCTGCACCAGTTCACGAACAACGCGTGGGGCCACAGCTACAATGATGCGGGCGATCAATTCGGCGGCACCGCGAATGGTGCGCCCATCTTCTTCGGCGGCATCCCCGCCACCGCCTACGCGGAAGGCTCACGCGGCATGACCGCGAAGAAGATCAACGTCGACGATACCTGCCACACCATCACGCCAAACTTCCGCCAAGTGGACGTCTTCGGCGGCTACACCGCCGCCGCAGGCTCGAACTTCATCTACAGCGATGCTTTGCCAAAGCGCTTCCAAGGCATGGCCATGGTCTGCGAGCCCACGATGAAGGTCGTGGCCCTCATGGACGTGCAGCCAGACGGTGCCGGCTACAAGGCGCTCGATGCCTTCAACATCTACGCCAGCAGCGACGAATGGAACAGCCCCGTGCATGCCGAGGTCGGCCCCGATGGTGCGGTGTGGGTGGCCGATTTCGAAAACTTCATCATCCAGCACAACCCCACGCCCAGCAAAGAACGCGGCGGCTTCGTGGCGACGACCGGCGTCGGTGGTGCGCATGAAAATGAGCTGCGGGATCACAGCCGTGGGCGCATCTATCGGATCGTTGCAAAAGACGCACCAAGGTATGTTGGCGGCCCCATGCCTGCTCCCAAGACCACCAGCAAAAACTGGGTTTCAGCGCTAAACCAAAACACTCAGCATGGTCGTCTTTTGGTTCAGAAGGTTCTTGTAGAAAAACAGGCATTCATCCATTCAGGAAAAGACGAATTGGTTCCAGATCTCAAAGCTGCTGTTTCAGCAACCGAAGGTAAGATTGGCTCGATTCATTCGCTATGGACACTTCACGGCCTCGAAAAACTCGACGCCAAAACCCACCAAGCCGCCCTCATCTCCAAAGACGCCAAACTCCGCCGCAACGCCATCCGCGCCCTCGGCGCCGACAAGGCCGCGCAGGACCTCTTCTTCGGCTCCGGCGTCATCTCTGATCCTGATTTGAACACACGCCTCGCTGCGTTCGTGAAGCTCTCCGACTTCGCCACGACGCCTGAGATCCAAACACTCGTCAAAAAGCTCGCCAGCGATCCTGTCGTGAAAAACGACGAATGGCTCGCCGAGGCCGCGAAGATGCTCGGGAAGAAGCACAAGGCCCTAAACTACAAAGAAGGCCCCAACCTGCTCCCCAACCCCGGCTTTGAAGAACCCATCGCCAAAACGTGGCAACAGCGCGACTACGGCAACCGCCCCGGCAACAAAGACGCGCAGTGGGGCTTCGTCACCGATCCCAAGATGGTCCACAGCGGCAAACGCGCCATGCGCTGCATCACCCGCGATGACGCCGACACCAGCTCCTTCGCCGATGTGGCACTCAAACCGAACACCGAATACCGCCTCAGTGCCTGGATCAAAACGCATGCCTTCCGCGGCAAAGCCAGCCTCAACGACCACATCGGCCGCGCCGAGACCTCGCCGAAAATCAGCCGCAACCAGGACTGGACCGAGGTGGAAGTCGTCTTCAACAGCAAGGACCGCCCGAAAGCCAGCATCAACCTCCTCCACGTCGGCAAAGGCGACATCTACTTCGACGACGTGAAGCTCTGCGAGCTCATCCTCGAAAACGAAGACGATGCGAGCAAGCTCGTCGGCGATGCCAAACGCGGCGAAAAGATCTTCTGGGAGCATCCCGTGGCCGCTTGCAAGAACTGCCACATGCTCAAAGGCCAGGGCAGCGCCGTAGGCCCCGCCCTCGACGGCATCGCCAGCCGCAAAGACGCCGCCTACATCCAGGAAAGCCTCATCAACCCGAACGCCAAGCTCGCCGAAGGCTACACCGCCACGCCGATCTCGCCGATGCCGCCGATGAATCTTATTTTGAAGCCACAGGAGTTTGCGGATGTGAAGGCGTTCATCCTGAGCCTTAAGTGAGCGATCCATCGACTGGGTCTTTGCACCGCTAGCCTCATTCTCGTCCAGCGTTCATGACTCGCAGTACATGGCGTCCGCCGAGACCTTCGGCGTTTTTTGCGGCGAGTCGGCTGGCGTATTCGGCGCAGCGCTGGAGGGGCCATTTTTGCAGGTGCCCGTGGAGAAAAGCTCCGTGGTACACGTCTCCACATCCGGTGGTGTCCACTAGCGGTGTCGCGGGGATGGCGGCTTGATGGAAAGGTGGGCCATCCGCTGTCCAGATATGACTGCCATGCACGCCATCGGTGATGACGAGCAGCCGCGCAGGCGGCTGAAGCAGGCGACTGGCGATTTCGGCCAGATCGGTGCTGCCAGCGGCTTTTTCCGCGAAGTCACGCGAGAGGATGCGCAGGTGGCTCGCCATGAGCAAATCGCGAATCGACTCCCGGTATCGGCCTGCGCCGCCATCGAAGGAAATTTCGGTGTTTTGTCGCTGGGCGGTCTCGATGGCGGCTCGGCAGGCTTTTTCATGCCGACCATTGAGATGGAGCAAAGCCACACCATCGAGCATCTGGGGCTGGAAGAGCGGCTCAGGGGCCGTGGAGGGCATGAAGATGATCTGCCGCGCACCATCACGCTGCCGCACCAGGATGGTGGCACGGGCCGGCTGCTCTGCATCGAGCAGATGGCATGCATGGCCATGGGCCTGGAGCACGGCCAGCGCTGTCGCTACCGGACCGCCTGCGTCCTCATCGCATCGGAGGGCCTGTGAGACATGCTCCTCGGCATGGAAGTCTGACACCAGATAAAAGACATCTCGTGTCGCCGCGCCGATGCCGAGGATGCTGGGGGAGGACATGGTGAGGAGTGTGCAGACTCGGTCACTATTCGTAGGCGAGTCGGACGTTTTCTCGGGAGAGGGCCTGGGCGACGGGGCCGTAGGCGACCTGTGTTTTGCGGATGAGGAGCACGTCGTCGAAGATGGCGGGTGCGGTTTGTAGATCGTGATGGCTGGCGATGAGGAGGCGGCCTTCGCGGGTGAGCTCGCGCATGAGGCGGGCGAGGTTGTCCTGGGCGGGCTTATCCAGGCCGGTGAAGGGCTCATCGAGTAGGAGCACATGGGCCTCCTGGGCTAGGGCGCGGGCGATGAAGGCACGCTGCTGCTGGCCTCCGGAGAGGGCGCGGATCTGGCGATGCTGGAGGTCCTCGAGCTGCATGGCTTTCAAAGCGCGGGCGACGATGTCAGCGTCATGCGGGGAGAAGTTTTTCCACCAGCCGAGATTGGGGTAGCGGCCCATTTCCACCAGGCCACGCACGGTGATGGGGAAATTCCAGTCCACATCGCCGCGCTGGGGTAGGTAGGCGATCTCGCGACTGCTGCGGGTGAGCGGCTGGCCGCGCCAGAGGATGCTGCCACTGTCTGCGGGGATGAGTCCTGCCAGGGATTTCAGCAGAGTGCTTTTACCAGCGCCATTCGGGCCGATGAGGGCGATGCTGCGACCGCATTCAGCACTGAGGTGGATGCCATCTAGGGCGAGGACGTCGCGGTAGCTGACGCGTAGGTCATCAATGATGAGGCGGTGATGGTGGCTGCGGGCATCTCCGCCGCCACCCCAGCAGACATGATCGCCGTGATCATGGTCGTGGGTGCAATGCGTGTGGTCGTCTGCGGTCACCATGAGAATACGAGGATGTCCTCCAGGCTGGCGTCCTCGGTCCAGCGCAGGAGTGAGCGTGAGTCGTGGCCATCAGGCTCGATTTCGATGCTGAGGGCGGTTTTGGGCGTGCCAGTGGGCCATTTGGCGCTGATTTGGAGCTCGATGCCTTTTTTGAGGTCTGGTAGCTCGATTTTGAACTCGGCGCTTTCGCTGGCCAAATCGGCCTTGGAGGCCAAATCGCGGTCTTCATGCAGGATTTGGAGTTTTTCGAGCTTTCCGGCCCACTCGATGCGCAGGCGTGCTTTGACGCGGGTGACGGGTGCGGTGCTTTTGACAGCAGATTTCGCCACAGGCGACTCTGCACGGGTAAGCCGCGACAGCACGATGCCCGCGAGCCCGAAGGCCAGCAGGAGCAGGAAGAGCTGAATCGGAGGTGAGCCGCGCATGGGTTGGTGGGGAAGGGGAATGAATCCCGCTCCACTGCTATGTGGAGCAACTCAGGCCACCAGCAACCGCCTTTTGTCGCGAAAGCTGGGCTTGTGATCTCAAATATAGAGACTGGTGCGCATGCGAGCGGCGGCGACCAGTGCATCAAAGCGTGCTCCGTCCGCCTCGCGGCTGCCACTGACGAGCACATGGCTGTATTCACGCCAATGGGTCATTTCCTCTGCCGCATTGCGCATGCGCAGCTCAAAGGCCGCCGCGTCCTCCGTCGCACGACCGCTGAGTCTGGCTCGCAGCTCATCAAGGCCGGGTGGCATGACGAAAATGTCCAGCAGGCAGCGTCGCACATGCTCGTCATCGCAATTGCGCACCTGGGTCGCGCCTTGCACGTCGATGTCGAGGATCACATCCACTCCGCGTTTCAAATTTTCGACCACATAGCTCTTCAGCGTGCCGTAGCGCCGTCCATGCACGTTCGCGTGCTCGAAAAACTCTCCCTGGGAGATTTTTTCCACGAAATCGGCTTCTTGGAGGAAGAAGTAATCTTTGCCATCCACTTCGCCAGGGCGTGGAGCACGCGTGGTGCAGCTCACAGAAAAAACTGCTTCGCCACGGTCACAGATACGGTGTGCCAGCGTCGTCTTCCCCGTGCCCGAAGGGCCGGAGAGCACGATGAGGAGGCCGAGTCGCTGCTGAGGAGAGTCCATGTGCCTGCGTTAGCGTGAGCCGCCGCCAGCGCCAACGGAAAAAACTCACTGCGCCGTGTCAAAGAGCTGCCCAGTTTTCAGAGTTTTCAAATTTTATGACACCTCGCACCACGTATGTCGTGCCTGGGCATTTGACGAATCCACTGCGTTCGCCGAAGGAGAAGCCAGTCCACTCCCAATGACCGCCGCACCCGCCATCCGCGCCAGCAGCCCCGTGTTTCCCTTCCATCTCGTCAAGAAGGATCTCGAACACGTCGAAGCAGCTATCCTGGAACAGGCGCGGGCTTTTGATCCTGGTGTGGAGGGCTACGTCAGCTACGTCTGCAAAACCAGTGGCAAGCGCATCCGTCCCGCATTGGTGGTGCTCGCTGGTGGAGCCACCGGGGGAGTCCATGAGGGCCATACCCGCCTCTCCGTCATTCTGGAGCTCGTCCACATCGCCTCGCTCGTGCATGATGACATCATGGACGGTGCCGACATCCGCCGCGCCCAGCCGACCGCCGTGGCGAAATGGGGCAGCAGCCTCAGTGTCCTGCTCGGTGACAGCCTCTTCGCCTATGCCCTGGAGCTGGCGACGGAGTTTGATGACACGCATGTCTGCCGCGTGATCGCACGTTCCTCACGCGATGTCTGCACGGGCGAGATTTTGCAGACGCAGCGCCGCTTTGATCTGAATCTCTCCGTCCCCGATTATCTGAAGATGATCGAAATGAAGACCGCCGCTCTCTTTGCCGCTGCTTGCGAGCTCGGAGCACGGCTCAATCAGCAAACGGAAGCCACGCAGACAGCCCTGCGTGATTATGGCCTGAAGCTTGGCACGGCTTACCAGATCTATGATGACTGCCTCGATCTCGTCGGGGATGAAAAAACGGTCGGCAAGACTCTGCGCACCGATCTAGCCCGTGGGAAGCTCACGCTCCCCATCCTTTATCTCCTGATGCATGCCACCGATGCGCAGAAGCAGAAGCTCAACCGCATGCTGCTCAAAGGTGAGCCCATGGATACCAGCATCCTCGCTGGGATCGCCGATTACGAAGGCGCGGTGGATCGCGCGGTGAAATTCGCCCAAAATCTGCTCGTGGAGGCGAGTGCTGGGCTCATCGGACTCGCCGCGACGTCGCACAAGCAGGCGCTCGAAGACATCACGGGCTATCTCCATGGCCTGCTCGATCAGTGTCGTGCCATTCGCTGATCTTGCGCAGCTTTCACTCCTCTGTGGGAAGGAAATCAGCCTCCCGCGCCGTCATGTCCTGTGTCACCTGCTGCTGCCATGCCAGACTCTGTCCTGCTCATCATCCCCTGTTACCGGGAGAGTGGGCGCATCGGCCCCTTTCTCGATGAGTTGGCCACGGAGATGGCCCGCGTCGGCCGAGTGAGCATCCGCGTCGTCGAGGACGGCTCCGGTGCACAGGAGCAGCAGGCCATGAGCGGATTACTGGCCCCCTATTTGCAAAAACACGCCTTCATCCGCCCCCCGCTCATGCTCGCAGAGAATCACGGCAAAGGCGGTGCCATCTACTCCGCCTGGCGTGAGGAAAAAGAGGCCGCTTGGCTGGCCTTTGTCGATGCAGATGGCTCCTGCTCTGCGGCAGAGGTCGCTCGTCTCATCGGCATCGCACGCAGCTCCCCGCCACGCACAGCCGTCATCGCCTCCCGCGTGAAAATGCTCGGTCGCCATGTCGAACGTGATTGGCGCAGGCATGTGCTGGGCCGCATCTATGCCACCGTCGTCTCCATCCTGCTCGATCTGCCTGTCTATGATAGCCAGTGCGGGCTAAAACTGGTCCCCAGGGCCGATTTCGAGCGCATTGCCTCGCTGCTGCACATCCACGGCTTCGCCTTTGACGTCGAGCTACTGACCACCCTGCTCGACAGCGGCTGCACCGTCCGTGAAGAGCCCATCTCATGGCATGAAATCCCCGGCGGTAAGGTCCGCTTCCTGCGTGATCCTCTCCTCATGGCCCGAGATGTCTGGCACGTGCGACAAAGGCGCGGGCAGTGATGGAGCTCGGTCTGCGCGAAGCTGCTAGTGCTTAGTGTTCAGTGCTTAGTGCTTAGTGCTTAGTTTCCAGTGGCGTGGGCGAAGTATGGTCATCCGCGAGTGCAAACAACGGAGCACGAAGAACTGAGCACTTGGGTAAGAGTGCCCCGAAAACAGACCGAGTCACATCCACTCAGAGAGCGCTCCATGCGGGCCGGAGGCGTGCAAAATCCATGCGCGGCGCTTGAAACTCCATCCAGTGACGACGTTGAAGGGGGGATGAAACAATTCCTGCCTGCTCTCTCACTCCTTTTTCCGGCTGCTTTACCTGCGGTGGATTTTGTGAAGGACATTCAGCCGATTTTTGCGCGGAGTTGCTACTCCTGCCATGGGCCGCATCGGTCGGAGGCGGCGTTTCGGCTGGATCATAAGCCGACGGCGCTGAAGGGCGGCGATCTGGGGCCTGCGATCATCCCTGGCAAGGCGGCGGAGAGTCTGCTCGTCCACGCGGTGAGCGGCAAAGACCCGAAAATGAAGATGCCGCGCAAAGGTGCGCCGCTGAGTGCGGCCGAGATCGAAAAAATCACCGCTTGGATCAATGCGGGCGCGGTGTGGCCAGATAGCGCGAGTGCGCGGATCGAGCTCAAGACGGATCACTGGGCTTTTCAGCCACCAGTGAGACCTGCGGTGCCGAAAACAGCTCCGCACCCCATTGATGCCTTCATCCGGGCAAAGCTGGCAGAGCAGGGGATGCAGCCTTCCCCGAAAGCCGCTCCAGAGACACTCATTCGCAGGCTCTATCTGGATCTGATCGGCCTACCGCCCACGCCGGAGGAAATTCAGTCCGCCATTCATCATCCTGAGTCCGTGGTGGATAAGCTCCTGCGCAGCCCCCATTACGGCGAGCGCTGGGGCCGCCACTGGCTGGATGCGGCGCACTACGCGGACTCGAATGGGTATGAAAAGGACCCCCTGCGGCATATCTGGTTTTATCGTGATTGGGTGATCAGCGCCTTCAATCGTGATTTGCCGTATGATCAGTTCATCATTGAGCAATTAGCGGGGGATCAGCTCCCTGGTGCCACGCAGGACCAGATCGTGGCCACGGGTTTTTTGCGCAACAGCATGATCAATGAGGAAGGTGGCGTCGATCCAGAGCAGTTCCGCATGGAGGCGATGTTTGATCGCATGGATGTGATCGGGAAAAGCATCCTCGGTCTGACGATCGGCTGCACGCAATGCCATGATCACAAGTACGATCCGATCACGCAGGAGGAGTATTACCGGATGTTTGCCTTTCTGAACAACGACAACGAGCCCTGGCGGGTCGTGTACACACCTGCGGAGCTGCAAGCTCGCTCCCAAGTGCTCACAGAGGTCAAATCGCTGGAAGAGAAGCTGAAGCACGAGAACTCAGATTGGCAGAAGCGGCAGCAAGGCTGGCTCGCCACCCTGCCGCAGGTGAAATGGAGCACGCTGAAGTTTGAAGATGATCCCGCTGGTGGTGAAAAAGCACTGCGGCAGCCGGATGGCAGCATTTTGGCCCAGGGTTATGCCCCGACGCGGAGTGAGGTGAAGTTCGCCGTGAAGCTGGATCAGCCACGCATGATCCGCGCCTTCCGTATCGAGCTGATGAATGACCCCAACTTGCCTGCCTATGGCCCCGGTCGCTCACAGAAGGGCACCGCAGCCCTCACGGAGTTCAATGCCACGCTGAAGGGCAGTGCATTGAAATTCGTGAAGGCGACAGCGGACTTCGGTGAGCCGGAAAAGACGCCGCTGGTGGCTTTTGCGCGGGATCAGGATGCGGCAAAGGATCAACGCGTGACCGGGCCGGTGAGCTACGCCATCGACGGTGACGACAAAACGGCCTGGGGCATCGACGCGGGTCCTGGCAGGCGCAATGTGCCGCGCAATGCCGTTTTCACGCTGGAGAAGCCCATCGAGGTCAAACCGGGCGAGGAGCTCACCATCGGCCTCAGCATGAAACACGGCGGCTGGAACAGCGATGATCTGCAAACGATGAATCTGGGCCGCTACCGTGTGAGTAGCACGGATGCGGCGGATGCCGTGGCTGATCCGCTTTTTGGAGTGAAGGATGCCTTTGCGGCTTTTCGCACGACCGTGCCGGAATGGAAGCCCGCGAATGATCTGATCGAGGCAGCTTGGAAAAAGCACCCTGAGGGCACCACGAGCCTGGTGCTGGATGCACGCGATGCTCCACGCATGACGACGATGCTGAAGCGCGGTGATTTCACCAAGCCAGGGGCAAGGGTGAGTGCCGGAGTGCCGGCGATGCTGCATGCGCTGCCGCAGGGGGCAGATGGATCACGCCTGACCTTTGCGAGGTGGCTGGCGGCGCGGAATTCACCCACCACGGCCCGTGCGGTGGTGAATCGGGTGTGGCAGTCCTACTTTGGCACCGGCTTGATCAATACGCCCGAAGACCTCGGCACACAGGGAGAGGTGCCGCAGCACCGGGCGCTGCTGGATTGGCTCGCGGTGGAGTTCATGGACAGTGGTTGGAGCCTCAAAAAGCTGCATCGCCTCATCGTCACGAGTGAGACCTATCAGCAGAGCTCTGCGATCACGGATGCCAATCGGAAGTCCTTTGAGCTCGATCCCTACAATCGACTCCTCGGCCGTGGATCACGCCTGCGGGTGGAGGGCGAGGTGGTGCGGGACATTCAGCTCGCCGTGAGTGGGCTACTTCATGCGCAGGTAGGTGGTAGGCCTGTGATGCCGCCTGCTCCGGCCTTTTTGTTTGAGAAGCCCGCCAGCTATGCGCCATTCCCCTGGCGGGTGGAGGCTGATTCGCAGCAGTATCGACGTGCGGTGTATGTCTTCCGTCGCCGGAGCACACCGTATCCGTTTTTGAGCACCTTTGATGTGCCCAATGGCGAGGCATCCTGCATCCGCCGTGCCCGCAGCAATACCCCGCTGCAGGCGCTGATGACGCTGAATGAGACGATGAGCCTGGAGGCCGCAGCAGCACTGGCCAAGCGCATGCAAGCCGCCGGTGAGTCCGCGCAGAAGCGCATCGAGACAGGCTTCCAACTCTGCACCTCACGCCTCCCGACGCCGAAAGAATCCCAAGCCCTGCTGGATCTTCTGAGCCGCCAAAAGCACCGCGCGTCCGGAAACACCCAAGCCGCAGACGCCTGGACAGTCGTTGCCCGTGTGCTGCTGAACCTCGATGAGACGATCACGCGGGAGTGAGGGGATTTGGTCGAGTTCCGCACTCGCTGGATAGAAGCAGATCAGTTTGTTTTAGGGGGCTTCCAAGCAAAGTGCTCAGTTGGATCTTTTGCCTCGTAAAGCAAGACACTGAGCACTGAGGAATGAGCAGATGTGAGTGCAAAAAGTCGGTTCATCCAGGAAGTGGGTGCGGAGAGTGCCCTCGACGCTCGGATGAGTTTTTCAGACTGGCTGGGGGGTGACATGGACTGCGGCAGCCTGCTGCCGCTTTCGGGAGGCCAGCCTGCTGGCCGTCGGGCATGGGATGGGATGCTGAGCTGAAGCGCTTTCTCAATGGGTGCTAGAGGTCAGTGTTCATCGTCCATCAGGAGTCTCCGGCGGCAGCAGGCTGCCTCGGAAAAGCGGCAGCAGGCTGCTGCAGTCCACATGGCCGTGCATGATGGAGGCGGTGCTCGATCAACACCTACAGTGAACGCACCAACTTCCCTGATGAACCAAAATGTCAGTGTGAACCTCTTGGATTGACGATTGATGAGCACCCGATTGTTGATTTTATTAATCCGGCAGCAAGATAGGCCGTCAAGCGGCATAGTTTGTTGAGGTGGATTTGAAGAAGGCACGGATTTGTTCGGGCTGTTTCTGGCACGAGCGCATCTGACCGATGATCTGCTTTTGCAACTCCCGCTCATTCCGCGCGGCGGGAAGCTGTCCCAGTTTGCTTTTCAGCGCACGGTTGAGCCTCTCGTCGGGATTGAGTTCTGGACTGTAACTGGGCAGGTGATGCACCGCGATCTGCTCCTGATGCTGCTCCAGCCACTCCTTCACCGACCTGCTGTGATGCACCCGCAGGTTGTCGAGGATGAGATACACTTTGCGCCCCTGCATCGAGCGAACCAACCGCTCCAAAAAGCGGATGAGAAGCCGCGCGTCCAGCGCCCCTTTGTAAACCATCCACCGCGAACTTCCCCGGTTGCTCACCGCGCTCATCATCGAGTTGCCAAAGCGTTTGGACATCTGTTTGATCTCGGGCGTCTCTCCGCGTGGTGCGTAGCCTCTCACGGCATTGGGCTGGTTGTTGACGCCGGTCTGGTCTCCCCAATAAACCTCGGCCCCTTCGGCCTTGGCCTGCGCTGCGATTTGCGGATACTTCTGCTCCAGCCAGGCTTTGACTTCCTTGGGGCGCTGCTCGTAGGCCTTCTTCAATGGCTTCTGAGGGGTGAACCCCCAGCGCTTCAAATACAGCCCCATGGTGCGCACTGGCAGCTTGAGTCCGAAGCGATTGTCCAGCAGTTGGGCGACAGCTTTGCGGGTCCACAGAGCAAAGGGTAGCTTCAACTGCTCGGGCAGGTTGCCTCGCTACGCTCGCCCTTCGGGCAGCCTGTGGCTGGCTGTCTCACTTCGTTCGGCTGTCAGTGATGCGCCTGCGCACTTCCTTCTCCTGTGCAGCTTCATGCGGACGCCCCTTTAGCACAGCCTCATAAAGCGTGCTATCTATTTACCGGATTAATAGATTGAACTCACAGCCATCCCATAGCCTTCGGAAAATGAAGGGCAAGCTGGTGGTTTGAACAGGCAGTGTGGATAAAAATCGCTGGGGGTCGAGTTGAGGTTTTGTGTCTTACGGCGTGACTTCGTGGGTGAAATCACGCGGGTGCTGTCCCATGAGATCGTGTGCCTGCAGGCTCAAACCCTGGCAACCACGAGGTATGCGGGCTGCCGAGCATCTTGAAACTGCCACCTGCTGTCCCATAGCTTTGTAAAACGCCAAGCAGATCGAGCCGTTCCCACATCGCCGCGCGTACCACCACGAAGAGCCGCGTGAAGCTGTGGCCCCACAGGCTCATGTGCGCGGCGAAGCGCAGCAGCACATACACCAGCAGCGCCGTCCACACCTGCCAGCGAATCGCGTTGGCGTTGTGACCCAAAAAGTCGCCGAGCTTGAGCGTCTGCTTCACCTGCTTGAAGAACACCTTGATGTCCCAGCGGGCGCGGTAGAACCGAGCAGCCCGGCGGGCTGCGAGATAGACGGCGAGGAACGAGCAGCCCGCAGGAGCCGTGAGGCGGCGACTGAGTCAAGTCGCAGACGCTGCGAGGACTCCAGTTGGTGTTGTTGTTGCTGATGAAGACCATCAGGCGCTTCTCACCCTCTACCTCCACCCAGGCCTCGACCCGCCGCACGCTCAATCCGGAGAACGGCTTCCACTTTGTCGCGGTGAGCTTGACGATCTGATCCTTCACAATGCCGCAGCCATTGATCACTGGCAGGTTGCGCAGGACGCGGTAGTAAAAAGTTGTCCTTGGCGCGGGTGACCCACTGCACGCCGCGCAAATCGAGATCATGCAGGTGGGCGAAATCCACGTAAGCCTTGTCAAAGACGACCACCTCGCCCTCCAACAGACCAGCGCATAGCTCGCGGGCGCGCTTGTTGTCGTGCTCGCCGGCGCTGCCCACGATGGCGAAGGTGAGCAGGAAGCTGTTCAAGCTCAAGCTCAAGCTCAGGTGCATCTTGGCGGCGGCCTTGCTGCGGCGGTGTCTGGCCCAACCCATGCAGTTGGCCACCAGCTCCATCACGGTGGAATCGACGGCATGTATCCTCACTTTGAAACGGTGAAGCGGAGCGCGTGAACCGCCGCCTGGCCGCTGGGAGCCAAAGCTCGCATCGCAATGGTGCAGATGTTCCAGCGTGCGCCAGAAGACCAGCTCGGTGAAGAGTGCGTCGCGCTCCTTGTTGGCGTAGGAGAGGTTGTTGCGCGAGGGCGGGGTGAGGCCGAAGGCGGCGATGGCGCGGGTCTTGAGCCGCAACCAGTCGCAGATGTCGTTGCGGCTCAGAGCGTGGACGAGCTGGGCGAAGATCATCGTGCCGAGGAGGCTCAGGGCACTGAAGGTTCGCGCCTTGGCATCCACGCCGGTCTCCTGGCGGCGGTGCTGATGATACTGCGCGGTATGAGCTTGAGTATCTGGCCGAGAACGTTGATGTGGTGGCTGGGTGGCATGGGTGGCATGTGTGTGTTTTGGTTTTGACATCGCACTCCAAATCAAACCGCTGATCGCTCTCAGTCAGCATACTTCACACCCTTCTGCACGACCACCCTATGGGATGGCTGTGAATCTTAATAGAAGCACAGCACTTGAAGTCCTCCATGACTGGGTCAAAAGCCCAGGTCTAATCAACCACTGCCCCGCCGTTGAGGCTGTAATGCGCCACATCGCTTCCCAACACGGCGACAACGAAGATTCCTTCGGAATCGCTGGCTTGCTCCACGATGCCGACTGGGAGGCTGCACCCAAGACGCACCCGCAGCAAATCGTGCAATGGGTGCGCGACCATCGAGAGCCGAAAATTGCCGATGCCATAGCCGCTCATTCCACTGAGTGGCGTCGGCCTTACAACACGCTCATGGACAAGGCTTTGGTCGCCTCTGACGAAACTGACCGGTCTGGTCTGCTCCTGTGCAAAATCCGGCCAATTGTATGAGCCGGGCGATGCGGTTGTTGCCGTGGCGCAGGCCCTTGGCGCGCAAGGCGTGCATGAGGCGTGGCGATCCGTAGGTGCTGCGGCTGGCGCTGAAGGCGGCGCAGACCTCGGTAGCGAGCAGCGAGTCCTAGCGGCGGCGTGGGCACTGGTGCTTGCGCAGGTGGGCATGGTAGCCGCTGCGGCTGACGCCGAGGGCTTGGCAGGCTTTGGCGAGGATCATGCGCGGTTGCTCGTGGTGGAGGGTTTGGATGAGGACGAAACGGTGCCTTCTGGTTGGGCTACTATGGCCAGATTTTTTAAAATGTAATTCTGAGCGCGGATGGATTCGAGTTCGCGGCGCAGGGCTGCGATCTCCAGTGCCGTAGCGTTCCTTCCAAGGCGCGCAGGTTCCAAGGAGAGATGCCCAGTTCCCGGGCAAGCTGGGCGGCCTTGCGACCGCTATCGAGCAGTGCGACTGCATCGCGTTTGAACTGCTCGTCATGGGCGCGTTTTTTCGTTCCCGTCGTGTTCATGCTGCTTTGGGTAGTTACCCCACTTTTGCTGTCCACGAAAACGAAGAAGGCTCAGAACGAAGTTTGAGGTGCAGACCAAGCCATAGGTGTCTGAGAACTGCAACGTCATCGTGCACCAGTCCTGAAATAGTAAGCGTTGGCGTAGATCATGACGCCCACTTCATTCCGGCGGAACTCCTGAATGAAACCGAGCTTGAAGCCACCCTGCTCCAAAAAGGCATGCGTTTCACAAAACACCGCGCCGTCTTGGTAAAGCGATGTGAAGTTCACCTCAATGTAGATGGCCTGAATGCGCTCCAGTAGTGCGCCGAAGCCGCGTAACACTTTCAGCTCGGCACCTTGCACGTCTATCTTAGCCAAGTCATAGTGCGGCACGTCTGCTATACCGGGGATTTCATCCAAACGGCGCATTTCGATGGGCGTTTGCTTCACCTCGCGGAATTCGCGGTGCAAAACAGCACCCGCATCCGCCGCGGGATCGAGCAGCGAACTGGAATCCGCGTGATTGAGCACATGCAGCGCCGTGGAGCCGCTCGTATCGGAAAGCGCGAAGGGATGCACCGTGCATCGTGGCTCGTTTTGATATCGCGTCTTCAAAAGCGAGATCGAGTCCGGGAATGGCTCGAAGAGGTGTACTCTCTCCACCGGGTAGTGCCGCAATACGCGGTCGGTGAACTCCCCGTGATACGCACCGATGTCGAGGAAGGTACGTAGCGGATTATGCGGGAACTGGCGAAAGAAACGAAAGTCACGGCGGCTGTCTTTGTTAAGACAAAGCAGCGCACGGCGCAGTTTGGAGGCGTTGAATTGAGGGGCGGTCATCTGGAGGTGCTTTTAGCCAGTTCACGCATGTAAACAGCCAATTTGTGCGCTGTAGCCTCGGCGGTGAAGTGGGCCTCAAATCGCTCGCGAGCCTGTTGGCCCATTTTTTGGCGCAGCGCGGCATCGCGGGCGAGTTGCAGCAGATTGTGCGTCCACTCGGCCTCGTTCGCGGCATGGAGAGCGCCGCCGTTTTGCTCACCGATCATCTCCACCGTGCCCGCGAGGGCTGATGCGACGCATGGAATACCCGCCGCCATGTATTGCAGGGCTTTGATAGGCGATTTGCCGTGATTGAAAGCCGTGTCCGGCAGTGGCAGCAGGCCGATGCTAAAGCTGTGCAGCACCTCCGTCTGCTTTTTCAGATCAAAAGGCACAAATTCGATCGCCGTGCGCATCTCAGGCCGCACGCCGCTGAAAATGCACACGGTCACCTCCGGCATTGCTGCCTTCACCTGCGCAAGGGCGGCATCGATGCTGCGGAGTTGAAAATGATTCCCCGGCGCTCCCGCCCAGCCGAGCACCACGGGTCCGCTTTTCTCCGCCATAGGTGGCCAATCCGCCAGCGGCATCGTCATCGGTAGTACCTCGACTCGCGGATGATCTTTTCGCAGATGCGCCGCGAGGTATTCGTTCGCCGGAAGCGCAAGCTGAGACAGTTTCAGCGATGCCGTGAGCCTGCGCTGCGTGCGCCAGCGAGTGAGGAAGTGATGTTCTTTCTCCAGCGGATGCCAGGTAGCGTCATCAATGTCAAAAATGACCGGCAAACCACTCTGCGCGATGCGGCGACGATTCGACCACGAGAGAAGCTTCTTTTGAAGAAAGATGCCATCGTACTCCGCGAAGCCCGAAATGGCCGAAAGCTCTTCTGCGGGCCTACACACCAGTTCGATGCCCAAATCCCGCAACAGCGACACATACTGTTCTACGCGGTAAAGCGTGCTAGCCCCCCCAAAAGTCAACGCGAGCCATTTCACGCCCCGCCCCCCCTCTTCGCGAGCATCCGATCACAGGCCGCGATCACATCCGCAGCGAGGATGTCCTCCATTTTGCGTTTCTCAGCGTCATAAATGAAGTCGGGGTAATTGTAGTGCAGTAAGCCGCCTGGGCTGACAATCTCATGTGGAGTCTTCCAGGGACTCCAGTGATGCTCAATCGATGGGCCAAATAAAGCAACGATAGGGCACTGGCAGGCTGCGGCTAGGTGCATTGCCGCTGTGTCGAGACCAACGAAAAGGCGGGCGCCCCGCATAAGCCGCGCCAGTTCACCCCATGATCGCTGTCCACGTGTAGAAACGGCTTTATCGCCCAGTGCTTGGGTTATTTCATCAGCGAGTCCAATCTCATACTCATCAGGACCTGAGCTAATGATGCAGCGGTAGCCGAGTGAGATTAGGTATCTACCAACTTTAACCCAAGATTCAGTGGGCCAAGATTTACGTCTCCAACGCGTGACGGGGTGAATGATGATGTAACTCTGTTCCTCTGTAACAAGAGGATCATACCCAGACGGAGGATCAAAGGCGAGAGGAGAAATTTGTTCCGGGAGTGGTAGGAATTCACTGACAAGACGGTAGTCCTTTTCGACGCGATGCATCATGTGCCAGTTCGTTGTGCTAAAATCAGTAAAACCATGTTTGAAATACCAGGGGACGGGCCGCCCGTAAGCACTAGCAACGCGGCAATTAGCTTTGCTAAACATCGCTATCCAGCGACCTCGATCATTATCCGTAAGCTCGAAGACGAAGTCATACTGTTGAGCACGAATGTGTCTGAGAGTTTTCAAGTCTCCGAGCAGAGCCTGGGATCGTTTTTGTTTTTCAGGTGACGCGGAGAGCAACACCTCGTCGAGTTCTGGACAGCCAAGAAGGATGGATTCTGTGCCGCTGCGCACCAGCACCGCTATATGAGCGTGTGGATACCTTTGTTTGATGCCTAGAATTGTTGGGGTGAGTAACAATGTGTCCCCGATGTTCTTGAGCTTGATGAGTAATACCTTCATGCAGAAGCCCCTCGAGTTGGCGGTGCTTCCAGCAGCAGCTCGTGTGCCTCTAAGAAATCCTTGCCCAGCCGGAGGCTCCAGGCCCAGGGATAGGCGCTGGCTATGTCAGCTAGGCGCTTTTGCCGCAGTTCATCATCCTGATTAACCAGTGAAGTACCTTGCACTTTTTGAAGCATCTGTGTGACCGCAGCTTGGATTTCTTCAGGGGTGTTATCCTGGAGAGCAAGTCCGCGTCGTTTGAGCGATTTCAGATGAAAGGAGAGCCAAAGCGGCATTTGAATCATCTCTGCAAAAGTAAGATGACGATGCTCAGATTCATTCCAGTAAAGTTTAGGGATCAACAAGTTGCCAGCGATAAAAGGACACAAGCTAAATGGAAACCAATTGGTATAAAGGCAGGGTACTCCAAACAGCGGTGGTACAAATGCTGGGCCAGAATTGGTGCCAATAAAGAACCGGCACTGACTCATCAGAAATACGTCCATCCATGGGCTCTTGTGAGCGGAGTGAGGGTAATCCACCAGCCCAGGACAAGCGGGCAGCGGCTTCATGCCAACATCGCCAATTCGTACGACCCAGCCACCTTGCTCATGAATCATACGGACGGACGGTAGGTAGGTCAGGATGTCAGCGCAGCGCCCTGGATCACAGCCTTTGCCATAAAACCCCTGATCGCGCACGTGCATGGTGACAAACCACGCTTCCTTTGGAACTCCCAATTGTTCCAAGCACTCCCGACCGCGTGATAGATGTTCCGCTCTGGTCTGCAAAATGGGCGGGAGGCCGTGCTGCGCCCAAAGCTGTTCCGCCAGAGGGGCAGCTTCCTCATATAACAAAAGCGAGCGCCCGTCAGTCAACTTCAGGTAATTGCAAACTTGCACCATTGGTTCGAGCGCGTTCGCGGATGGTTGCGCTAGGGGGGGCGAAGTAAACAGGTCGCTCCAATACTCCAACATCGCCATGTTTGCCGCTGGCCCAGACGCTACTGGAGGCAGCAGCGGGCTATGGTCCTGCAACAAACCCAATCGCCCGAATTTTGCGATGACGCCCATAAATGCGAGCTGACCGATATTTGAAATCCACTCCGGGTCGAGTTGAAGCCGATGGCTGCCACGTTCATCTGCAATTTGCATCCGCCATTGATGGATTGCTTCTTGGACAGTGCGGACACCATCTCGATCATTGTCATAACTCCACGACCTTGTGAATACCTCCAGGGTTCGGACCACGGCGCCGATCTCTATGCCACGAGGGATTTGTTCGTGGCACCCGCTGGCGGGGTGAAGCCTCGGTTGGGGAAATGCTGTTGTGAGTTTTTTTCGCCAGACAGCATCGTGTCCGATTGGTACAACTGGCAATTTCCCCTGACTTACATCGAGCAGTCGCTCGCAATGTGCTGGATCGGACAACAACAGTGCAGCCAGATAGCTGTGATGAAGACGAATGTCTTCAGGCGAGCGACGAAGCCCCTCTACAAACCACATGACAGCTTCATCTGGCTGCCGCAAACGCACCGCGAGTTCACCCAGTTGTCGGCAGGGATCAGCCCAACTGCGCACGATCTCTGAGGCCTTTAGAAAACCTTCTACAGCCAATGCCCAATCGCCGCATTCAAGACTTGCCTGAGCACGCTCGTATAATGCTTGTGCATTCAGAATAAACGGCGGCTTTGAAACCAACCGAGTGCGCGTGATCCATCGTCCCAGTTTCATGCGGAGTGATTTAAGGTGTAATGCTTCAGCTAACGATCGAGCCGCTAAAGGAGTATGCCAAATCTCTACAGACATCGTTAGCGTATTGAAGGCTGGCCTCGGTGCCAATGTCAATGACGGTTTCGTCATTGTGCCAGGTGTTGATTTTGCCGAGGAGCTTGGGGATCAACTCGGTGCTGATGTCGGTCATTGGCGGATTGCTTGCCAGCAGGAGTTCCATGACCGCTGGCTCGATGAGATAGATGGCAGCATTGGCAAGATTGTCCGGCGGGAGAGAGGGTTTTTCAAAAAAACGTTCGACCACTCGACGTGAATCAAGCTGGACGATGCCGCAACTCTGCGGCGTGGGCGTGCGAAAGGTCATCATGCTCATCACAGTGCCAGCAGGCCTATGGGCATGTGCGTGGAGGAACTGACTCCAGTCGCACATGCAGAAATTGTCCGCGTGGGCGATCAATGTCGTGCCCTGCATGCAAAAATCTTTATTTGCGGCCAGTGTGCCTGCCGTGCCGAGCAGTTCGGTCTCGAATACCGTCTCCACTGACGCATGCAGTGGATGACGGGCAAGATATGCCTCAACAATCTTGGAGAGATGATGGGTGTTGATCAGGAAGCGCGTGAAGCCCGCCTGCCAAAGGCCTGCCAGCCAAATGTCCATGAGGGGCAGGCCGCCGACTGTCACGAGGCATTTGGGCGTGTGTTCGGTAAGTGGGCGAAGGCGGGTGCCTTTGCCTGCGGCGAGGAGAAGAGCATTCATGAATGCAGGGCGTGCAGGAGTTCGGCGGTGGAAAGTGGCGTGTTACCGATGCGGGAGACCTGACATGCAGCGGCAAGAGATCCAAGGAAAGCAGCCTGCCAGATGCCACCGCCGAGCGCGATGGTCAGCGCGGCGGCGGCCAGCAACGAGTCACCCGCACCAGCGGTATCTTTGGGCAGATGGTTGAAGGCGGGGAGTTGGTCGGTGTGCCAAGCATCACCCTTGCCGGTGGCGTGGATGAGAACACCCTCGCCTGCGAGTTTCAGAAGGATGTTTTTGGCTCCTGCTTGCTGGCGCAGTCGTTCCGCCAACACCACGAGGCCGGCCTCATGATCGCGGGTGCTTACCCGCGCCTCCATTTCCGTCGGTGTGAGGAGGTCCACGTCTTTAAAGCGCGAGACGTCACCTATCTGCGAGGAGCATTGGCTGTCTGCCATGAGCAACACGTCGCGTTTGCGAGCTTCAGTGGTAATCTCGTCCACCAACACTTGTGGCAGGCAGCCATAGTTGAAGTCGGAAAACACCAGCACGTCGAGATTGTCGAGCACCGGGATGAGCTGCGTCAGCAACTGCTGTTGGAGATCCCGGCGGATGCCGTGCTGGCGCAGGTGATTGACACGCAGGAGTGTCTTGCCGGAGGCCCTGAAACGCTGTTTTAGTGTCGTCGGGCGCGTATCATCCTTGATTAGGTGGCTGGCCACCTTGTAGGCCGCCAGTTTGCTTTCGACGAACTCATGCAAGGCGTCGTCGCCGGTGATGGAGAAATAGGACACTTGTGCACCGAGGCCGGCACAGTGCGCGGCGACGATGGCCGACCCGCCCAGAAATCGGTCTGATCCCACCGGTGTGACGACGATGGTAGGATCCTCCTGCGACATGCCGAGCGGGTCGCAGGTGATGTATTCGTCAATGATGACATCCCCGATCACGCCGATGCGGACCTTGCCCGCGCCGCGCAGAATGGACTCCAGCGAGTTGAGTGTAAAGCCGTGACGCTCAGGAAACGCGTGTGGTAGTACCAGTGGCAGTGCATCGACCTGGGACAACTCCTGAAGTAGCAATGTGGAGGCGGAAAAAACCGTCTCACCAGAACCAAACTGCAATTTGCCACCGTAGGCCGCCAGAACCTCCACCTCAGCATTGTAGCGGCTCTCATGTTCTTTGCCTTTGACCACGACATCAGGCTTCAGTACAGCGACGAAATCCGCCGGTGGCACATCGAGAAGGAAAGCATGTCCCACCCAGTTATTCGCCTTCACAGCTTCCAGGCGGTGCCCCTCATCCAGCAGCGCTGCACTGGCAGCCATGCGGTTCGTATGCACGCCGACGACCAGGAAATCACCGCACTCACGGGCAAACTGGAGCAGCCGGAGATGGCCCGGATGCAGGATATTGAAGTTACCGTGGACAAAGACCACCGTGGCACCTGAGGGGGCCTGGCTCTGGATTTCTGCTGTGATTGCTTCGAGACTCATGAAGGAGAGGAAAGGGACGCTTGCGGGACACGGCTTTGCACGGCCTGCCATGCAAGCAAAGCGGTAATCGTCATACTGTCCATGATTCTGCGGTTGAATACCATGTCGAGACATTCCTGGAATGGCAGCCAGGCCTGGCCTTCGATCTCGTGTGGGTCCCCGTGAGCACCGCCAGCCGTGGCGGCCTCGAAATCATCACACCAGAAGGCGTGTGTGGGATTGTCACAGGTATCTAGGCCTGGAATGAAGAATACCAGCGGATGCAGCACGCGTCCACGGAGCCCAGTTTCCTCCAAAGCCTCCCGCATCGCCCCAGCTTCGGGAGCCTCGTGCGCATCAATGCGACCTCCTGGGATCTCCCATGCCATGTCACGCGGTAGCAGACGGTATTGACTCACCATGAGCACCTCGTTTCCACGCACAAATAATACTCCGGCACGGATACCATGGTCATTGACGAAGATTTCCTTCTCAAAGCTGCCGAAATTCACCCGCACGGCCGTCACCGTTTGGTACTTGTTTTCGTACACGACACGGCTCGGCCCGATCTGTGGGCTTGTGGGCGATGGAGGTGCTCCCGTCATGGATCAGATCACAATCCGGGCACCACCAGGGAGAAACGCGGGTTGGAAAGCCGTGCGTGCACAGAAGCCGCCACCGCAGGTGCCAGCGGGACAAACACCGTCGCTCCATCTGGAATCTGGTCAGGGGTGATGATCGGCTTCCCGCAGTGCTTCAGGCCCTTGCGGCCCGGATCTTCATCCACAAAGAAATCCACCGCATCAGCACCGATGACGCCGAGAAGCCAGTTGGCGGCGATGGAGGTGCCAAAGATGGAAAACGGCTTCTTCGCCATGAGCTTCCGAGCCTCGGTGGAGACCATTTCGAGCCATTGCAGGCGTTGGCGCACAAAAGAGGCCGTTTCCTCGATTTCCGCCTCCGAGGGCTTTTCTCGCTCGGGCGTGCCACACTTGGAGGCCACGAGGCTGAGTTCCTTCGGCAGCCAGCCCTGTTCCTCATGCTTGGCATGGCTGCCCGCCGCACGGATCACTCGTAGGAGCTGCCTGCCGGAAAAGTGCGCAGAGTGATCCGCCACGACGAGTTCGAAAGGGTTCTCCTCATAAGATGGCACCTGGATGAAGAAAACACCGTCCTCAACGAGCTGACGGCTGAGTGTGGCGAGGTTTTTGGCAGGCGCTGGGATATGCTCCAGCACATGAATCATCGTCATGAGGGCGTATTCACCCGTCAGCTTGTCCAAAGACACCGGCTGAAAGTCCACCACACCGGGCAAGGAACGGATTTTCTCCTCGTACTTGGCCGCCTGCTCCAGGCCGACGAGTTCCCAGCCGGGCAAATGCTGGCCGCAGGCCGCGAGGAAGGCACCGCTGCCACAGCCCACATCCACCAGTCGGCGGGCAGGCGGGAGCAGCATGCGTTCGACGAGCGTGCCCAGCAGCTTGTCGGAGCGTTTGATGGGCTGGCCGCTCTTCGGATCGTAAACGGCCTGATCCACACCGCCGGACTGATAGTGGCAGTCATACTCCGCATAGATGCGGGTGATTTCGTCGATCCAGAAGGGATTCACACCGGATTGCAGCAGTCCGCAGGAACGGCAGAGCTGGAGGGAACCGCCAGCCGGCCAGGGCTTGCAGTCCGAGGTCACACGGGTAAGGCGCTCGTATTCTTCGAAAACGATGACGTCTTCGCTCTGGCAGTCATGGCAGGGACATTTCTGGGTCATGGGATGGATGAGGAGGAAAGGATAAGATGCGAGGCCACGGCGGCTGTACTCAGCGGTTCGAGGCCCATCAGCGCCGTGGTGCGGCGCATGCCCAACGCGCTGTAGCTCGGGCGGAAGCGCAAGAAAACTCCTTTAGTGACGGAATTGGTGCGAATCACCGTCTCCGCCGGCTGGCCGAGCTGGCGGGCGATCTCGCAGGCCAAATCGTAGTAGCTCACGTCCGTGCCCGAGAGATGAAAAAGACCGTCTTCAGCGCTCAGGGCGATTTTCAGCAGCCCCGCTGTGACGAAAGGCAGCGTCATCGGGGCAAAAATGAAGTCATCAAACGCCTCGATGGTAGCCCCTTCACACAAGCTCCGCAGCCAGCCATCGAACGGCGGCAACTCGGCACAGATGGTGCGGGTGATCCGCACGATCGCGTGGGACGAGGCACCCAGAAGCTCTTGAATGCGCTGCTCCGCCTTATGCTTTTGGCGAGAATAGGCGATGAGTGGAGCCACTGGCTCATCCTCGTTACAAAGAGGACGCTCGCCGCCGAAAATGGAATTCGTGGAAAGGAAAACTGGCCGGCAGCCGTCTTCGGACAAGCTGGCGAGCAATGCGGGAATGCGGCTGGCATTGATCTCATGGCTCGCGGGATCTGCCTCGCATTGATCGAGCTTGCTGATGGCAAAAAACGCGATCGCTGCGTCCGCCTTTGCCGCTCGCAAACCGGCCCAGGAGGCTTCATCCATCAAATCGAGGTGGAGGACTTTTCCTTCTGCCTTCTCAGCACGGCGCGTCGTGCCTATGCAATCATAGCCAGCCGATGTCAGGGCATGAAAAACGTGCGAACCAATGAAGCTGTCCACTCCGAGGACAGCGATCCGTTTTGAACTGCGAGGAAGGTCATCCATGCTTCCTGGAACCATAAAACTCGTCGATCCGACGAGCTAGGTCATCGAGATAAGCCGTAACGGCTGCTGCATCATCCTCCGGTGGCGTCCAGGGAGCGAACTCGGTGCGCTCCCGTGAGAAAGGCCCGGTGGACACTTCATGAAACACAAACGGCCCGCCGCGAACCACGAGGCAATGAAACACGGGCTCTCGGATGCGGTAGAAAAAGCGTAGCCCGGACTCGTAGGTGCCCATGGGCCAAACATCGGTGATGGTGCCTTGTTCATCGAAGAACACGGCATCCGCTGCTCCGCTCAGGCCCAGACCCGATTCGGCACGGCCAAAGTGACGGTGAGGGCGGATGTAAGTCTGCGGCTCCAGGCAGATGATCATCTCCTGCGGGCAGTCTTGCAGCCCTTGATGGCAAAGAACCCGCGAACGAAGCTTCGCCGCACCCACGGCGTCATCGGCCACCACTTGCATCCCGGTGCGGTCCAAGCTGCCAAACGGGAGGGATGATTGATAGGAGTGCGGGCTTTTGTTGAGGAGCTGGCTCATGAAAAAAGGTGGGTCAAAGTTTAAGCACGCTGCGCGAGCTTTGAGGGAATATGGAACTAAACACAGCGGATGGATTTTGCTGCCGCCAGCGTTCGATCGCCCGCTCCTCGACAGCAGGATTGACCGCCATGAGTAGGAGCAGGCCTTCCACTCCCGCCAATGTAGCTCCGCTACGAATGGGAAGCTGGCTTCCCGGGAGCAAGAGGCCGCTTTTCCGGCCATCGTCATCGGCAGCGCAATCGAGGAAGCGCCCCAGATCATGCAAATTCAGGAAAAGATTCCCGATGTGCCCCGCCCCGAGCATGGCAATCACCGGATGCTTCGCTCTCAAAGCAGCCAACTTCACGCGAAGTGCTTCGCGATTCGGCGCAAAATGGGCCACATAGGCCTTCAAAGCGGCTTCACTGACGTCTTCCGCCTTTCCAGCAATGGAAACATCTGCCTGACCTACGGAGCAGACCACCACGAGAATAGGCGGGCCGCCCGGGGTGAATTGACGATGCAACTCAATCTTGAGTCCACCGGCCTCCAAGGTGCGCAGGAAGGTAGCTGGGGTGAAGTAATTGGCGTGGCTCTCCCAAAGCATTAGAGGATTGCATGCCTCAATGTCGGCAATCGAACTCGGAACCTCAAAAACGACCAAACCGCGGCTGGAGAGGCTGGAACGAATGAATTGCAAAAAGGCCGCCGTATCACGTGTGTGATCAAAAACATGCCGGGCGAGCAAAAGATCCACTTTTTGCCCTTCCTTGCCCCAGTGACCACTTTGCACACCGGCGAGCATTTGCTCGATGCTGCATCGTTCAGCCACATCCGCGCCATTGAAAACATCAAGCCCACTTTGAGACTCCCAGCCAGCTTTTTTCAGCCGGTCCTGAAGTGATTGATCAATGTACGTCAGTCCAGCAATCGAACGGCTAGTGTCACCCTGCATCAAGTCCGCGAGGAGAGTCGCCACCTCATCGAGATGCGCTTCGGGCTCGTTGTAACGCACCCAAGTGGGCACGGCAGCGGCCAGTTCAGCCTCCGAAAACGTGTCTGGAAGCTGGAGCAGCCCGCAGGCCGGGCAACGGGCGAGCGTCAGAGGCTTGCGCAAGGCGTTTCCACCCTCGCGTATGTAACCATTGGAGACTGGATGCTCTCCGGTCTCCAAAAGGGTCTGGAGCGCTCCTCCACAGTGCGGAACTCGGCAGGCTGGCGAACTCATACGGGATTGATTTGCAGCTCAGGAACGCAGGTGACCCATTGGCCGCCTCCTTCCGTGTAGGCCGGATTGGAGGCCATGATCTTCTTCGCGAAAACCCAGGCAAGAATGATGATGAAATCAGGCTTCCGGGTGGCGATCTCCGAGGTCTTGTAAACCGGGATGCCAAAGCCAGCGCTGTACTTGCCCGCTTTGTCCGGATGGTCGTCAAAGATGCAGTCGATCACATCACCAATCTCAAGCTGGGCGATCAAGGTGGTACCACTGCGAGCGGCACCGAAACCGGCGATGGTTTTGCCCTCCTTCTTTACACGGCGGACGAATTCAATGGTCTGCTCCTCCAGCTTGCGCAGTTTTTCAGCAAAGCCTTCCAGCGCGGAGCGGCTGTTCAGCCCGGTGCTTTCCTCCATCGCCAGGATCTCGGTGAGCGAGGCATCCGTGGTATGCGGCGCGGTGGCTGCACGAGCGCTCATGACGATGGAACCGCCCTGAATGGTGTTTCGCTCGACGTGGAAAAGCTCCATGCCATATCGGCGCAGGAAGGTCTGCATAGGCTTGACGGCATGGTACGAGAAGTGCTCGTGGAAAATCGTCCCCAGCAGGCAGTGATCGAGCACATCTTTCACATAGCTGACCTCAAACATGAACACGCCGTCCTCGGCAAGGAGCTGCGAGATACCATAGGCGATGCTTTGCAGGTCGTCGGCATGTGCGAAGACATTGTTGGCCACCACGAGCTTGGCGTTACCATGCTTGGCCTTGATCTGCACCGCCACCTCAGGAGTGAAGAAGCCGGTGATCGTCTCGACGCCCCGTGAGATCGCTTCCTGGGCGATCGTGCAGGCCGGATCGACGCCGATGACACGTGCGCCGCGTGCTTTGAATTCGGAAAGCAGTGTTCCGTCGTTGCTACCGACCTCGGCGACGAGATCCCCAGCCTTTAATCCAAGACGGTTCCAAGCGTCTCCTGCATACTTCTGGAAGTGCTCGATGATGCCCCTTGTCTGGCCAGAGCGGTAGGTGTAGTCCGCATCGAAAAGGAAGCTGGAATCCACTAGGTCCAGGAGCTGCACATGACCGCAGGATGTGCAGCGGTACATGTCGAGGGACACAGATGGAATCTGCTGGGCATCCTCAAGTGTGGCGCGGTACTTTTCGGCAATGGGTGTGGGCTTGAGCGGGCAGACAAGTTCGACAGCGGGTGAGTCACAGAGTCTGCAGACGGTTCTTTTTCGGATGTTCATGGGAAGAGCCAATGGGCTTAGAGAGCAATGTTGATTTACAGGGTCCGGCCCAGCACACACCGGAAACCTCGGTTCCAGGCTGCCTGATCTGGATAATCTATGCGAATGGGTCCCCGAAGGCGCTCCACAAAGCCCCCGGGGGCATATTGTTCGACAGAAGGTTTGTGATGTGGCTCCAGTTCGGCGGAGTTGTTTTCAAAGCCCCCCCCCGCCGCCATCTTGAACAGTTTCCTTTTGTCTCCCCAATCATCAGTCCATTCCCAGACATTCCCGATTAGATCGCAGAGTCCCAGGGCATTCGGAGCACGAGAACCAGCGGCCTCCGGCTGCCAGTAGATCGTTTTGTCGGCTAGAACGGCCTGAGAGGCATCCGTGCCTGCGGACAGCTTTTCGAACTCGGCCAAAGTGGGCAGACGGTAGGTCATTCCGTCCGGCAGTCTGCCCGCTCGTGCTTCCGCTTCCGATAGAAGGCGGCAGAACTTCACCGCGTCATCCCAGGTGACGCGTTCAACGGGCAACGAGGGGGCTTTGAAAAAACTGGGATTTGCCCCCATGAGCTGCTCAAACTCAGCTTGCCTCGTTTCCGTCCGCGCCGCCCAGCCGAGGCCGGGCACCGGCATCATGCGCATGCCGACGGAATTCGTGAAGACGGCTCCTGCCATGACTGGCGCTGGCGAAGTCGATTCACGAGACGCAAGCGGCAGATTTTTCATCGTAGTGGCCGGGCGCATCAGCCGCGTTTCAAGCCGCGTCAGACTGGAGAGAAACATATCCATGTCCTGTGCGCTGCCAAACAATCTCCACTTTAGATAATTCATTGCGAGCGACCAGTCCCCGGCGCAATCGCGCAGGCTCGTGACCTTTAGATGAATCTGCTTGCCTGCCGGATTGATGTTGTTGAAACTGTTGGGTAGCAACGTCGTGCATTGAATCAAGTAGGCGATTTCTGAGGGCGTGAACTCCTTTTTATTGGCCGGCATCACCCAGGTCACCAACCGGTCGCGTGAGCCAAAAGCAGTCCCGAAGGCGTAAGTGCCATACACGATCTGGGCAGAGAGCGGCGAATCAGGCATCATTATGATGGAGCTTTTCTTGATCTCATCGTTGTGCAGCGCGTTGTGCAGGATGGAGCGGCTCATGATCCAAACGGCGCGCTCTTTGAGATAAACGCGTGAAATCTGAATGCCCAGGATGATCGATACTGCGGCACACACGGGGCCTAACCAGCGCGCACCGGTCTCCGGCTTGCGATACAAGGCGTGCCTCAGCGCGCCAAAGATCAATATGGACACAGGCAGGCCGAGAAGGATCGCATACCGGCTAGGATCACCCACAGGCCGCGAGGCAAAGGCCTTCCCAGTCGCAGCGAACGGAAAGATGGCCAGGAAGAGCAGCAGTGCGCCATATTGCATTAGAGGGCGCGTTTTCACCTGGCTGCAAGTCATCCGCCAAGCGTCTGTTCCACGCCGCGCTATCCATCGGACAAGCAGAACCAAAGGGATGCAAAAGCCCAGATTCAGAAATATCCAAATCGTCACGTTCTTAATGTGAAAAGGTATCAACTTTTTGAAGAAGGATATGAACGAGGGCAGGATAGTCGCGAAATTTTCCAGCGGGTTGTTGTAGTGCTCATACCAGCCGTGCTGTGGTGCCAGCTTTTGACGCAGCCACCAGGCTAGCGGAGGCAGGATGAAATAGACGGCATACCGCAAGACAAATCGCAAGGCGTCACGCCCGATCTCACCGGCCCTGCCACGACGCCACTGGACGAAGAGGAGGACGAAAAAGCCGCCGTAAAACACCAGCAAAGCGGCGTTCAAGAAGCTCGCCATGAAGGCCGCGACAGCAAATGCGTGTAACGGCCAGCGCCTCCAACCAGCCTCATCCGTTGCCCACGCAGCAACCAAGCAGGCCAGCAAAAAAAAGGAATGAGTGATGACAAAATAAAGCATTACCAACTCCTGAGCTGCCGTAAACAACGGCATGGTGGCGTACAGTAACGCGAGGCAAAACGCCTCGCCCGAGTTCATTCCCCCCATGCGCCGGGCCAGCGCATAGACACAGGGAGGCTGAATCATCAAGCAGGCCAAGGTGACGACCATAAACGCACCAGTAATGTCCCCCGCATAGGCAAAGAGATGGTTCAGCCAAGCGTAGGCAGGCAGTCCGACGGAGGCGAAGAAATCATACATCTCCCGCCAGTACTTCTCGAGCAACCAAGCACGGACATACCAACCGTCCCACGTCACTCCATCATTGGTGAGCAACAGTCCGTGGCAGAACAAGCCCGCCAGCAACAGCCAGATGATGCAATGCAGGCCGCCTTCCGCCGCAAATGGTGATGCCGAAGCAGTCCGCCGATCGTCCGCTGCACCTAGGGGAGCAGCCTTCCCTAGGCTGGAGGAGGAAGTCCCGCCAACAGCAGAGCTTCTTTCATCGCCAACAGGGGCATTTTCCTCAGGACCGGATATGCTCTCCGCTGGCACGTACATGTAGTTGTACATGATCTTGGAATGCAGCTTGTAGCCGATGCTTTCCATGTACTGCGTGTACTCGGGGCTGTGGAACAGGTTTTCCAGTACGATGAGTCTCACGCCATACTTGGCTGGCGAAAAGCCCTTCATGACTTCCAGTTCATATCCTTCCACATCCACGCTCAATATGTCCACACGGGACACCTCCGCACAATGCAGGGCTAGTATGTTATCGAGCTTTCTCACCTGAACTTTGATCGGTGTGAGAGCGTAATTTTTCACTACGCCGTTTTTGTAACCCATGAATTCAGGTTTGATCTTGAGCGATGAAAAGGAGTGCGCCGAGAGATCGGTGTCCGAATACTCGGCATTCGACTGCGCCACGGTGAATTCGACATCGTCCGCTTCGAAATCTGAGGCAGCATACTCGAGAATCTCATTGCCCCGCGCCTTGTGCAGACTGACGAACTGGGGATTGGGTTCCACGCCTATGCAACGCCAGCCAGTCTCTCGAAAGTGCTGGCTCATGCTCAGCAACTCAGGTGTGGCACAACCCACCTCGACCATGCAGCCGTGATAAGTGAAGTCCGGGAAAAAGTTTTTTCGGATGTATTTGTCGGTGAAGAACTCCGCATGGAAGCGTTTCCGTGGATCGGATTTTCCTAAGAAAAAATTTCTAATCCGAATGCCGGCCAGCAGCAGCGAATGCACTCTTTTGCTGAAGGCGTAAGCGATGTTTCCGAAATTCATGATTGGGGAGGGTATGTTAAAAAAGGGGAGGAAACTTGTATGCTTCCCAGCGTGTCATCAGCGCCTATTTCATGCCGACAACGATTGCCTGAACGAAGAAATCCTGCATTCCAAAAGAGTAATCAACCAGTTTGAACCCGGCGTTGGACAAGATACCTTCCGCGTGTTGCCTGGAATGCATGTGAGAAATCTCCGGCGGGTGAAGCTGCTTGTCACTCTTGAGTGCGGATTTCATGAACACATGGCATATTCGAAGCACCAGGACGCTAGTGGCTTTCGCGTGTGGCCAGAAGAGCAGCACTTTGCCACCCGGTTTAAGCACACGGTGAAACTCGGTCAGGATAGCCTGAATCTCTTCCGAGGTGAAGTGCTCCATCACGCCGAGATTGTAAACACCGTCAAAAGTGGCTTCCGCAAACGGAAGCTGAAAAATGGTGCCATGTTGGATGGCCGCAGCGTGGTGATTGTTGCGTGCGTAAAGAGCGAGCGCACCCGTGGAAATATCCACTGCGGTAAGTTCCATTACCCGTTGAAGTACCACATCCACCTGGCCACTGCCACAGCCGGCATGCAGCAAGCTGGAGCCCTCTTTGAAGTGGCGGTGCACGGCGCTTTCGAGGTTTCGTTTGATCACTGCCCGCCTGTATATCCCGGCGATGATTTCATACACAGGATTGCCAGTCTCGCCGGAATGATTCCAATAGGAGTCCCAATCCTGCGGGTCCTGCAAACCAGAATCAATGCGCAGATGACGGCTGGGCAGCAGAAACTGCTCCGGCCTGCGGATGTTTTGGAGCGCAATACTGAAGATGTGACAGGCGCTTCGAAACGCATCACCCAATGCCATTTTAGAGTGCCCGTAAGTTCTCGCAGGCAATGTGATTGGCACCTCGCCGATCTCAAAGCCATTCCTGCTGATGATGTAGAGACTTTCAAAGAAGAATGCATAGTTCCTCGACTTGGCTAGCTGGATGACCTCGGGAGGCAGGCGGTCGAGTCGGTAGGCCCGAAATGCGCCACTGGCATCTTGCGTGATACCCAGAACGGATTTTGTCAGGAAATGTCCCAAGCGAGTCATGATCCGGCGAAAAAAGTTCCAACCTGGTAGGCTGTCTTTCCTCGCCCAGCGTGATCCGACGGCCAAATCACAGCTTTGTGCTTTCTCCAGCATGGCGGGAATGTCCGATGGAGAGTGTGTAAAGTCACAATCCATCGTGACGAGTATCTCGTAACTCTGCGCAAAAGCCCAGGAGATCGCTTTGGCATGGGCGCTACCTATCCCCAGCTTACCACTGCGGTGATGGACGACTAGACGCGGAATTTCCGGTTTGAGGGATTCGAGCATCTCTCCTGTGCCGTCTGGAGAACTGTCGTCAACAAAGAGAATATCCGCATCAAGCCTTAGCTCCGATAACTGCTGCGCCATCAGCGGAGCATTTTCGCGCTCATTGTAAGTCGGGACGAAAATCAGGATCTTAGGCATTGCGGGCGGTCTCTACCAGATGGATGAGCATTTCTTTGAAACCAATCGTAGGGCTCCACCCCGTCTCGCGTCGCAGTTTGGCGGCGTTTCCACACAGAACCGTCCGTTTCCTCACCAATATCTGCGGCGCCTCCTCGACATGCTTGCGCCAGTCCAGCCCTAGGTGAGTAAAGACGATTTCCACGGCATCCTGAACACTGTGAGTCACCCCGGTGGCGATGACAAAGTCATCAGGGGCGGGCAGTCTTAAAATGGCGATCATTGCCCGTACGTAATCGGCTGCATAGCCCCAGTCAACCCGCGATGACAAGGTTCCCAATTTCAGCGTTTTTTGAGTGCCGGACGCTATCGCGAGGGCTGCATGGATGATTTTTGGGATGACGAACTTTTGACTCCTGATCGAAGACTCATGATTGAAAAGAATGCCGCCGGCAGCAAAAACGCCGTGATTGTCACGGTAGTATCGACAAAGACGCAGCCCAGTGGATTTGGTGATCCCGTAAATGCATCGCGGGTCAAACGGCGTTTGCTCGTCCTGCATATCCTGCCCAGCCGCGCCAAAGACTAGCGATGATCCGGCGTAGAACAAACGGGTAGCGGGCGAGTGGTGGAGAATGGCCTCCAGAAAATGCATGAGTCCGTTCATGTTCACGGACACACTGCTGAGGTATAGGCTCAGATAGCCGGAATCCACAATTTCCTCAGAAGAATGATGATGCGCCGCAAGATAATAGATTTCTTGAAACCCTTGCTTAACCAACCGCCGGACCGCGACAGAATCCTCCAACAATAGATCTCCGCGCCCCAACGCCGTGACCTCACTACCCTCCTCGGCCAGACGGGCTTGAAGCAGCCTGCCATCCTGGCCGTTGCAGCCGATGATTAATGAGCGGTTCATTAAAAAGATTTTTGAATTAATGCTTCTGGTGTCTGCCGGAAGAGATTCGGCGGATGTTGTGCCATTTGCCCTAGCGCATCAGTATCTGGTTTATGGCGAGCGGCATCTCCTGAGCTCATCGCCCAGTGAGTAGGGGAACAACACGAAATCGTATATTGCTGGATAGGTTTTTTCATGGAGCCTGTGTTCCAGGAAGCATCACTCAAAATAGATGAACTCATAGTCTCCTATGTAGCCGAAGTGCTGGTAGAGCCAGATCCATTCCTCGACATCAAAGAAGGATTCGCAGGTCAGCGCCCAGCACTGGAGATTGAACTGCTCCAACTCGTTTCGATAGCTCTCGACGAGAAGGTAGCCCTGCTTACCGACGCGGCTGATCTCCGAAAGTGCCGTTTGTAGCTCAAATAGACGAAGGTTGTGCAACGTATTGATCGAAAGAACGAGGTCGAAATGTTTGTCTGGCCAAGGGAAGGTATCTTGGGCTCGTTGCTTCACAAAGGTTGCTTTCAACTCGGGATGCACGTTGGCGAGGCCGTGGTCGGAGACGTCCATGCCGTAGATTTCCAGGCCAGGCTCGATGAGTTTCATTTCATACAGGAGAAAACCCTTGCCGCAGCCGACGTCCAAGACGCGGGAGCCAGCTTTGAGGCCGTAGGTTTCAATGAGGGCCTTTGCGACAGGCACCCAGCGGCCAGCGAGATATTTGTAGCCGCCGTAGCCGAAGCGGCGGTCGCCGTCCCAGTAGTCGAATTCGTATTCCTTGGCCTTCACCATGCAGGCGACCTTGTCGTCGCACATGCGCTCGATGTATTTGCGGGCGGTGGCCTTGTGAAGAGGGGTGACGAAATTGCGGAGCTGGGACATGGTCAAAGGTGGGAAAGACTTTTCTGGAGCATGCGACGGGATTTTTCGAGCTGCGCATCGCGGCGGTCCTGTAGGCCGGCGAACTTGCGGCGGTCGGCATCGGTTTTCAGGAACTCATTGAGAAGGATGCAGGCCCACTTGGCGGCGTGGAGCGGCAGGAGCTGGTGAAAACGATCTCCGAGACCGGATTCGCCTGTGGCAAGAGAGACGGCACGGATGAATCGGTCTGCGTGTTCGATGCCCACGGGCACTTGCGGCTGGCAAAAGTAGTCGCAGAGCAACTTCGCAGCGTCATCCCAGCCGGCGTATTCGAAGTCTAAGAACCAAAGAAGGCCTTCCGCATCCTTCAGCGCATTGTGAAAGCCGAAATCCGAAGGCGAGAGCACCTGCGGCGGCGTGCTACTGGTTGAATCAATGGAAGCGATGACTTCTGCGCAGTGCGGGGCGAGTTCATCAGTCACAAAGGCTCGAAATGCTGCGTGATCGCTTTCGGTATTCAGAAGTCGCTCCACACGACGCTGGAGCAGGGAGATGTGGTCCTGCATGGTCGGACAGCCGTCTGCGGCCAGTGCGATGTTTTGGGCGGCGGGATGCTCGCGGCGGCTTTGCAGTTCGCAGATCCATTCGATGAATTGATCGACATCGGCGGCAGTGACCTCCTCGGTTGCCAGTTTGTGGCCATGAATCACGCTGAAGGCTCCGAGCCGGTTTCCAGCATCCCAGGTGAGCGGTTTGGCAGTCTGCGGGAGATCGAGCTGGTAAAACCGCTGCTCGGCAGCAAAACGATCGCGCAGGTCCACCGAGCTATGGTGATAGGCTTTGATCATCACCTCGCCAGAGGTGCCGCGGGCGTGATGAATGCGATTGTTGGCTCCTCCGGTGATAGGAGCGAGCTTCAATGGAGCCTCGCCGAGCACCTGATGCGCCAGAGCGACAACAGCGGGACTGGCGAGCAATTCGGTGGTGATTTGTTTCCAACTTCCGGCGGAGCGAAGACCATTTTCGGGCTTGGCGGTGAGGCAGGGATCGAAGTGAATCCGCTCCACGCCCGTAGGGAAACCGGGATCGAGCAAAAACTCGGGCAAATCGTCGATAAAGTGTGTGCAGCCCGCGGTGCCGATGCGCTGATGCTTGGACTCTTTGGTGAGTTCGAGAAAGACCTGATCACGGCGGATACCGATGCGGGCCGGATCGAAGAAGCCATTCGCCTCCAGCCAGCCCCAAGCTGCGGCGTGCAGATCATGTTTCTCCCCGAGAAAGGGATGCTTGGTCTTGTGACTGATGATGCGAACTTCGATACCTTGTTGAACAGCAGCACGGAAGAAATCGAGCACGCCAGGATAGGCCTGGGCGTCGATCAGACGCGGGCCATAGACGTAACCCTGCATCTCAGTCCAGTCCGTCTCGCGGCCGATCTGGCGAAGATGGTTTCTCACCGTGGTTTTATCCTGCGGAAGGTCGGCGGGGATCAGCCCGCGCTCCAACGCCACGCGGTGGAAGATGCCGTCGTAGCAGACGATCGTGTTGTCAAAATCAACGCCGATGATCATGCCGGGCGCAGAAGTGACTCGATTTGTCCAGCGATGCCTTGAGCAGTGAGGCCGTAGTGCTCGCGGGCTTCTTCTTGCTCGCAGGTGAGGTGCAAAAACTCGTCCGGTGTGCCGAGACGCACGAGGCGTCCATTCAATTCAGGATGATCGGCCTTCCACTCAGCCACGGAGCCGCCGAGACCACCGAGAATGCTATGCTCCTCCAGTGTGGCGACGACTTTGAACATCGAAAAGACCTCCTGGAGGCATTTTGCATCCAAAGGCTTCAAAGTGGGAAAACTGACCACTCGGGTCGTAATGCCCTTCGCAGCAAGTTTTTCGGCCGCAGCCACTGCTTCTGGCAAAACAGTGCCGAGGCTCAAAATACAGGCTTCCGTGCCTTCGCGGAGCGTGATGGACTTTCCGAACGTCAGCGCAGGCACATCGGCATGCATCTGCGGCTCGCCTTTCTTGCCGATGCGGAGATAGACGGGGCCGTTTTGATTCAAACTGTCCCGCAAGAGCGCCCGCAGTTCAGGCGCATCCGCCGGGCCGCCGACGGTGAGGCCGGGCAGCAACCGAAGCATGCCCATCTCCTCGCAGGAGTGGTGAGTGCCGCCGAGCGAGGCGTAGGAGAGGCCCGAACCAGTGCCCACGACCGTGACGGGGAGATGATGGTAGCAAAGATCCACGCGGATCTGCTCCATGCAGCGGTAGGTGATGAAGGGCGTAATGGTATAGCAGAAGGGGCGCAGGCCGCTCTGGGCCATGCCGGCGGCCACGCCGATCATGTTCGCTTCGGCCACGCCGCAGTTGTAGAAGCGGTCAGGGAACTCCGCTTTGAGCTTGTCAAAGAGGCGGTTGCCGATGTCGGCGGAGAGCAGCACCACACGCGGGTCTTTCCGCGCCAGGGCGAGTATCTCGTCTGCAAATGCGTTTCTCATAGAAGTCCGAGTTCTTTCTTGGCGGCCTCCACCTCGGCGGCTTTCGGGACGCGGTAGTGCCAGTTGTTGTCATCCTCCATGAAGGACACGCCCTTGCCCTTCACGGTGTTGGCAATGATTGCGGTCGGCTTGCCAGGTTCTTGTTTGGAGCGGTCCAGCGCATCGACGAGCGCCGCAATGTCATGCCCGTCGATCTCGACGGCCTTCCAGCCAAAGGCGGCCCACTTTTCACGCAGCGGGCTGAGCTGCATGACCTCGTTCGAGCGGCCGGTGGCTTGCCATTTGTTGTAATCGACGACGACGGTGAGGTTTTGCAGTTGGCGTGCGGCGGCAAACATCGCTGCCTCCCATACGGTGCCCTCATTGCACTCGCCATCGCTCACACAGACGAGCACCTGATAATCGTGCTTTTGAATCTGTGCCGCCAGGGCATGTCCGGCACCGACAGGCAGCCCGTGACCGAGAGAGCCAGTGGCAAGCTCCACGCCGGGAGCGCAACCAGGAGCAGGTTGCTCGGCCAGTGGTGCACCATGCGTGGCGAAAGTTTCGAGCCAGTCTTTGCTAAAGAAGCCACGCTCGGCGAGCACGGCATACAGGGCGCTGGCGGCGTGGCCTTTGCTCAAGATGAAACGGTCACGCAGCGGATCGGCGGCCTTCGAGGCATCGAGCCTCAAAATGCGCCAGTAAGCGGCCACGAGGATGTCGATGCATGACATCGCGGAGGCGAGATGCGCCGCGCCGGAGGCGGCGACCATCTCGATGACCTTGCCACGCATCTGTGCGGCGATTTTTTGGAGTTCAACGATGTCGGTTTCGGCCATGAGAGCGGATCAGAAGTGGATGATGCTGTGAATCGTCTCGCCACTGCGCATGCGGGCGATGCCGTCGTTGACCTCTTCGAGCTTCAGACGATGCGAAATCATGCCCTTCGGGTCGAAGAGGCCGTTTTCGATCATGCGGAGCTGACGTGGGATGTCGATGGCGGGCTGGCTACTGCCGCCCTCGGAGCCGGTGAGCTCTTTGCCGAAGTGGAATTGCAGCGTGTTGATCGAGATCGTCTTGTCCCAAGGCATGACGCCGATGCCGACGCAGCGGCCTTTTGGCGCGGTGAGGGCCAGTGCCTCCTGGAGCACGGCGGGATTGCCGGTGCCGTCGATGACGACATCCGCTTTGCCTTTGAGAATCTCCTCTGCGGCGGCGCGGAAGTCAGGCGTGGTCTTCGAGTTGATGGTGTGCGTGGCGCCAAACTCCTTCGCTTTCGCCAGCTTATGATCGAAAAGATCAACCGCGATGACCGGGCAGGCACCGGAGAGCGAAGCACCAAGCACCGCACCCAGGCCAATGCCGCCGACACCGATGATGACGACCGATTCGCCAAGACGGACACGGGCATCATTCGTGACCGTGCCGAAGCCGGTAGTCAGCGTGTCGGCAAACAGGCAGCAAAGCTCAAAATCCGTGTCTTTCGGCACCACCGTGAGGCGGTTCTCCGCGACGATGCTGAGCCGCTGGAAGGTGGTGATGGCTCCGGCGTTGGTCTTTTTGCCGTTCCAGTCATAGACCGGAGGTTTTGGCTGGAGACCAAGACCGGGACGCCAGTGCATGACGACGCGATCACCGGGCTTCACATGCGTGACCTCGGGGCCCACTTCGAGCACGGTGCCGCCGCCTTCATGCCCGAGAAGATGCGGCAGCCAGCGGTCAGGCCCTTTGACGCCATCGATTTCGCCGATCTGCGATCCGCAGATGCGCGTGGCGGCGATTTCGACGAGCACCTGGCCGAATCGAAGCGGTGGAATTTCGACCTCGTCGATCACGAGAGGCTTTTTTTGCTCTACCAGGATGGCTGCGGGTGTTTTCATCGAAAAAGCGAACGAGGGAGATTAGACGAGGTCGCCGGTCTGAATGAGTTTCATCATCCATTTCACGGTGTGGGACTTCTCATTGTCCTTGAGCACACCCTGCTGGTAGAGTTCGATCATCTCGCGGATGGCCTGGCCCACGCTACGCTTGGGCTTGAAGCCGGTGGCGAGCAGCTTGCTGGAGTCGAGACGGTAGCTGCGGGGATCGTTGGACTCGCTGACGATGACCTCTGCGGGGATGATTTCCGTCACGCGGTTGGCGATCTCGAGAATGGAGATGTTTTCAAAGCCGGCGTTGTAGCAGCCTGAGGCGACCTGCGGATTGGCGAGCAGGTGCATGTACACATCAATGAGGTCGAGGATGTGGATGTTCGGGCGGGTCTGATCGCCGCCGAAGACCGTGATGCGCTTGTTTTGCAGGGCCTGGAAGGTCAGCATGTTCACAGCGACATCGAGACGCATGCGCGGCGAGAAGCCACAGACAGTGGCGGGACGCACGCAATGGACCTGCATCTTGTCCGCATAGCTGAGCAGCACGCGCTCGGCGACCATCTTGGTCTTATTATAGACGGAGATTGGCACCAGTTCGAGATCCTCGGTGACGCGATCCTCGGATTTCAGGCCGTAAACGCTGCCGGAGGAGGCGAAGACGAAATGCTTCACGCCTTTGCGCACGCATTGATCGGCCATCTGCATGGCGGCGAGCACGTTCACCTCCCAGGAGAGAGTCGGCTCGAGATCGACGGCGGGATCATTCGCGATGTTCGCGAGGTGAAAGACGGTATCCATGCCATCTAGCGGAATGGATTCCAGATTGCGGATGTTGCCTTTGACGACAGTCAGAGAAGGATGGGCCTCAAGGTGATTACCAAACCACTGGGTGTCGAAAACGGTGACTTTGTGGCCAGCTTCGAGAAGGGCGCGAGTTAGGAGTGTGCCCGTGTAGCCGCAGCCGCCGGTGACGAGGATGTTTTTCATGCGTGAGGTTGTATGGATGGGTTGGAAAAGAGATCAGGCTTTGTGGATGTAGTTGAGCGGCAGTTTTTTGAGCGCATCAAAGTGCTCCTTCGCCCACGCGACGGTCTGGTCGATGCCTTGCTCAAGGGAAACGCGGTCATGCCAGCCAAACTCGGCGCGGACCTTCGCGGCATCGAGCAGGTAGGCGGCATCCTTACCATCACGCTCGGGGGCTTCCTCAGTGTGCTTGGCGAAGTCCTCCCCCATGCGCTCGCACACGAGCGTCACGAGATCGCGGATGCTGACGAAGCGGTCCGTGCTGATGTGGTAGATGCTGCCTGGCGCGGCCTTCTGCGCGATGTCCCAGGTGGCGGAGGCGACATCGTCAATGTGAATGAAACTGCGGACGGAATGGCCGCTGCCGTGAAGCTGGAGCTTTTTGCCGGTGAGGATGGCCATCACCATGCGCGGAATGACGCGGTAGAGCTGCTGGCCGGGACCATAGACATTCGCGGCGCGGGTCCAGACGACCGGGAAACGGTAGTTTTCTAGGAAGTTGTGCAGGCTCAGGTCGCAAGCGGCTCGAGAGGTGGCGTAGGGCGTGCTGGGATTGTAGCTGCGGGTCTCCTTGAGCAGGCCGTCCGTGCTGCCGTAAACCTCGGGGGTAGAGATGTGGACGTATTTTTGCAGCGACGGCAGCTTCCGAAGCTGGTCGTGCAGCATGATGTTCGCCACGGTATTGGTCATATACCAGTCCTCAGGCTTCAGCCAGCTCTCCGCGACCATGCCTTGCGCGGCAAAGTTGATGACTTGGGTCACTTCCAGATCCGCGGCGAGCTTCACCAACGCATCTAGGTCTTTCCTCAAATCGAGCTGATGAAAACGGTAGGTGGAACCGCTGGCGGCCGAATCCCATGAGTAAGGGCGAAAGGGCAGCTCAGGCTCCGCAGAGCGGCTGGCACCGACAACCTCCAAACCGGGTTGTTTGAGCAAATAACGGACGAAACTGGCTCCTGAGAAGGAATTGCTACCGATGACGAGAATGCGCTGGGACATGAAGGGAGACTTAGATTAGCATTTGGTGCCGTTGAGGGCGGAGATGTGACGCATGATCATGTGCCCGACGACGATTTGGAGGTCCTCGACGATCTGCATGTCGTTGAGGGCGAAGTGAATCACATGATCGGCCTTGTGCAGCGCCTTTCCACCGTCGAAACCGAGTATGGCGACGGAGGTGACGCCTTGCGCCTTGGCCTCATCGAGCACGGCGAGGATGTTGGGCGAGTTCCCGCTGCCGGAGAGCACGATGAGCAGATCACCCGGCTCGGCGAGTACGCGGAGCTGCTGGGAGAAGATCACCTCATAGGACAGGTCGTTGCCGATGCAGGTCAGCACGCCCACGTTGGCCGGCAGAGCGTTCGCCAGGATGGCATTGCGAGTGCCCTTGAACATGGCGGCGGTGAAGTCATTGGCGATGTGCAGGGCATTCGCCGCGCTGCCTCCATTGCCGCAGATGAAAACCTGTTTCCGCTGCTTGCGAGCGTCTTCAACGAGGTTGGCGAGCTTTTCCACGCCACTCCAGTCCATGCTGGAGGTGAATTGGGAGAGCTTTGCCGCGTAGTCAGCGAAGGTATTCATGGTGGGAGTGATTCTTTAGCTTAATCCGGCCACACGGCAAACATTGTCCACGATATGCTGGCCGATGGCGAGGCTGGCGGTGGCACCTGGGCTGGGGGCATTGATGACATGCAAGGCGTGCTCGCGCTCGATGAAATCGAAATCTTGGACAAGCCTGCCATCGGGAGACATGGCCTGGGCACGCACGCCAGTTCCGCCGTCCATCAGATCGCTGTCCTGCACCTCGGGAGTGAGTTTTTGCAGCTCGCGGCAGAAGCGGCTCTTACTGAGTGAGGTGTGCAGCTCGCGGGCGCACATGCCGGGATGGGCGGCCAGGAAGCGCCAGAGGCCTGGAAAGCTCAACGCCTCGCCGAGGTCACGGAGGTTTACATCGGTGGCTTTGTAGCCTTCACGGGCGAGGGCAAGCACGGCGTTCGGCCCGGCCTCCACGCCGCCGTGGATGAGGCGGGTGAGATGCACCCCGAGGAAGGGGAAGGTGGGATCTGGCACCGGATAGATGAGCTTTTTGAGCCTGGCGGCCATTTCGGGGCGGAGCTGGAAGTACTCGCCGCGGAAGGGCACGATCCGTGTGGAGGGATTTTCCCCCGCCATGCGGGCCACGCGGTCGCTGTGGAGGCCGGCGCAGTTCACGAGGAAATCGCATTGGTCTTCACGCTCCTCGCCGACGAGCGTCCACTCCCCGGCGCGAAAGACAAGCTGCCGTACCATGCAGGAGAGCCGCAGCGATCCGCCGAGGCCCTCCAGGACCTTTCTCATGGCCTCGACGACTTGCTTGTAATCCACGATGCCTTCTTCCGGGACATGCACGGCGGCGATGCCAGCGGCCATGGGTTCCATTTCCTTGAGCTGCTCCGGCCCGAGCCTCTCCATGCCGCTGAGACCGTTTGCCGAGCCACGCTCGATGAGCGTCTTCAGGCGGTATTCCTCGACCTCGCTGGTGGCCACGACCACTTTCCCGCAGATGTCATGGCTGATGCCATGCTCGTGGCAGAATGCAGTCATCTCCCGGATGCCCTGGACGGCCAGCCGGGCCTTGAGCGAGCCGGGTTTGTAGTAGAGGCCCGCGTGCAGCACGCCGCTGTTATGCGTGGACTGGTGCTGGCCGGGAGAGGATTCCTTTTCCCACACAAAAATCTCCGCAGCAGGTAGCCGGTTTTGTAATTTAATCGCCGTAGCCAGCCCGATGAGGCCTCCACCGATGATCCCGAATCGTCGTCTGCCCATTTTCATGAATTTAGACCGGTTCTCAAAAAGAATGTCATATTGAGGCTGTACTTTTTAGAATTGCGGTAATTAATAGGCGGCGGTGGCCCGCCCGTGCATCACACTCAATCTCGAAAACGCGACCTTGGAAGAGGTCGGCGTGGCGATGGATTGCTCACCCACGAAGAAGGGCTTTCGTCGGCTTCAAGCGCTGCGCTGGCTTTATGAAGGCAAGAGCCGCGAGCAAGTCGCTGACCTCTCAGGCTTCAGCCTGCGGCAGGTTTTGCGCTTCATCCAAGCCTTCAATCTCGCCGGCCTTGATGGTCTCATTCCTGGACGCAGCAGCGGGCGTCGCCGCATCCTGCCCAAGGAACAGGTGAGCGATAAAATCCTACCTCTCATCGAAGATCCCTCACTGGCCGGACAAAGCCACTGGACCGCGGTGAAATTGCACGGCTGGATCAAGCAGAACCTGCAAACCCAGCTCGGCTACAGCACCACCGTGCGCTATCTCCACGAGCACGACTACCGCATCAAGGTTCCCGCGCCCTTGGCCGCTCAATCAGGATGAGGACAAGCGCCAAGCCTTCTGCGAAAAGCTCCAGAACTGGGGGCCGATCCGAACGTCGACCTGTGGTTCAGCGACGAAAGCGGCTTTGAAGGCGATCCGCGCCCGCGCCGCACCTGGACCAAGATCGGCAAGGTGCGCCACTCCCCCTATCTCGGTGAGCACATCCGCTACAATGTGTTTGGTGCCGTGCGGCCCAAAGATGGAAGGCTCGGCGCACTGCTCTTCAACCTATGCGACAGCGTCACTTTTCAGGTGTTCCTCGACACTCTGGCCGAAGAGAATCCGCGCGTAGAAGGACGCCGCGCTATCCTGGTGCTCGACAACGCCTCATGGCACAAGACCAAGAGCCTCAACTGGCATCACTTCGAGCCGGAGTATCTGCCGCCACGCTCGCCAGACCTCAACGCTATTGAGCGGTTGTGGCTGCGCATGAAAGCCGACTGGTTCAACGGCTGGATCGCCAAGACTTCCGAGCAACTTCAGGACCGTATCATCGAGTCCCTACGCTCTTTGTTCGACCAGCCCTCCATCCTTCAGTCCCAGTGCCGCCCAAAGACGCGTTTATGACATTCTTTTTGAGAACCGGTCTAGACAAGCTGCCGCCCTCGGTGCGTGCACCGGTAGCTGAAGTTGATAATTGAGCGTGCTGCTCACAAAAAGTGTGCGCTGCAGTTAATGCCCTATGACATTTGATATTCCTTTTTCTGCGCCTGGATGTAGTCGATTGCACTGGCGTATCGCCATTCAGGTCGGCGCAGCACCCATTTCTTCCACACGCCTTTGATGAAACATTCTGTTTTTTTTATTGCCTGGCTCATTCTACCTTTCAAATGCGCAAGTTTAATTTGAGACATGACTTCACTCCGTGTGCTAGGAGACTCGGCGTTCAAAGCTGTTTGCCATGCTTCCAATTCACGGTTCATCGCTACACCTTCTTTAAAAGCGTTGGAAATATAAGCGTGAACAGATTGATAAAATCTAGGCATATCCAGTTCGTGAGGTGCAAGCCTTCCTCCGAGTCGTTCGCGTATATGAAGGTAGTCATTGTAAATGGCCCCAGGAACTGTCATTGCCTTCACCGGAATTCGGTCATAGCGATCACTGTCACTAATCTTTAACTCTCGGAGAAAATCCTCATAGAGCCCCTGTTTGAGAAGGGCTGCCCGCCCGTTGCTATGCTGCTTCGTACCATAAACCACGAGCGCCTCCGCCAGGCACACAATTTTTTCACCATGCGCCAACCACTGAAATGCGGAGGTATAGTCTGGGGATACGGGTAGAAATTGCCGCCCCGTTATGGACAGTTCCACCTTCTTTGCTAGTGCTCGACGCACGGCACTGAGATGTGCGATAGGCAAAAAATGGCTCCATTCACTGGAGCGCCCTTTTAAAAACTTATCGAGCACCTCATCACTGTTGAAAACAGCGGTTTGTCTTGATGCAGGGGGCGACCAGACACGTTTGAAAAGCCCCACGTCATCAAACGAATCACTGCTCCAAGTGACAACATCCACACTGGAATCTGCAAATCGTTTCGCTATCGTTTCGAGTGCGTGATATTTTAAAAACTGTTTATCCTCAAGCATGGTGAAGACCTCTCCAGAAGTCTGTTGGAAGGCAAATTCCCAATTGTCCGGCATGGAGAGTCCGCCCGTCTTAAAATATTTAATGCGAGGGTCATTGAAGCCGGCGACAACCTGCTGGGTAGCCGCAGAGTCATCATTATCAGCAATCACCAATTCAAAATTTGAATAGGATTGATCAAGCGCACACCGAATGCAGTCTCCAAGCAAAAAAGCTCGGTTCTTAGTTGGCACAGCTATAGAAACGAATGGCGCACACATGTGTATATATTTGTAATTAAGTTTTACGCCGCAACCATGCACCAGGCCAATAGGTAACGTTTGTTCGAAGCACTGGACTTTCGTTGAAAAGCCACGGGGCTGGATCTGCTCGAATTGGTTGTTGCTGGCTAAAAACTCGAGCACGGCCTGCTGTGGATTGTTAAGTCCCCAATCAGCTTGAGAGCGCGGAGCCCCGACCAATTCTTGCATGATCCCATCTGTGGCGACGATATAAGATCCCGGCGTTACGAGCGGGGAATACGCTTGTAGCTCTGCCAGCACATGTTCTTTGGAATGGTTAGAATCAAGCATGACAAGCACTTTTTCGCCATCACTCACGAGCTTGGACGCTTCGGCAACGATTTCTGGCGACGTGGAGCTACCCTCAATCAAACTTATCAGTGGATGGAGGCAATGCTCTTCAATTGCTTTTCGGTTGTGAGGCCGAATTTCAATATCAATACCGATCACACGTCCTCGGCCAAGGGCTTTAAACAGACTGGCGTAGAAAATAAGTGATCCACCATGCGCTACACCGGTTTCGATGAGCAAGTCAGGCTGCAACTGAAATATGACTTCCTGTGTTCTAACCATATCCTCAGGCAACTGTATGATTGGTCGCCCGAACCAAGTGAAGGTATAAACATGTTTAGTGTCCCAACCACAGCGAAGCCAGGCCTTGGAGACTGCTTCAAAGGCTTCTGCCGTGTTCATGGGCAAGGTCACTCGCTCACAATTGCTATCAATATGAACGAGTGCGTTGGCTTCATCAATGGTGATCATAACATAGAATGGTTAGGGGGGCGGTGTTGATGGAACGTCAAGAAGGTTCATATGAACCAACTGAGGTTCAGAAAGGCAAACATGGTCATTGTCAATTTGCCATACAACATCTCCGTTGCGTTCTGTGCGCTGTAAATGCTCTCGACGAGTCTCCATGAAACCAAATTTACGATAGAATTCCAGGGCCGGATTATCGGAACGCACACGTACTGATATTTTCTGTAGTCCGAGTGGTCCACGTGCCCAATTCAAGAGGCTACGCAGACAATCAGTCATGAGACCACGGGGGGCATCTCTGCCACGCACTACGGCATCCGCTTCCCCTTCATGCGTAGTCCAGTCGATGAAGGCTAAACCCATATAACCAACAACTTCTCCTCGCGGAGATTCAACCATGAAAAGCACGCGCGTGTTATCAGGACCTACTATCTTTGTGAGCCATAATGCCGTCCGTTCAGGAGTTGCAGTGAATTCCGTCAAAAAAGACGAACAATGTCGGTTGCGCCATTGCGTCAGTAGGTAAATGTCTGAAAAATCAAGTCGTTCTCTGCTAGTAGCAACAGGCCTTAGCACTGCCTGCACTGGCGAGCCAACTTCAAGACAGAATTGTTGAGATGTTCCCGCGTTTACCTTGATCGACTGGAGCAGAGATTGAGGAATCATGAACATCTCCGCTATTGTTGCCGAAAAAATGATTCAATGGACCCCACAACAGCTTCTTGATCCGATGAGGACATTTTTGAATGAAGGGGTAATGACATAACTTCATTGCCAGCCTTTTCTGTAACGGATAGATCACCGCGAGGGCAGTTTTTAAAAAGCTCAAACCAGTGGCCTGGCTGCCACTGGATTCCGGTATCGATACCGCGCTTAGACATCCAATTACGCAGCGAATCTCGGAGATCCGCTGGCACTCGGATGTAGTAGAGAAATGGAGTGATGTCGTCAAAATTGGTGTCTGGAACGCGTACTTGTGGGATAGCGCTGAGACGTTGATTGTAGGTGCGGCAAGCAGCGCGCCGAGTTTCGGAAATCACTGGCATTTTGGCGAGCTGAACTAGGCCCATTGCAGCGTGTAAGTTCGCCATGTGATAGCGAAAGCCTAATGATTTTACATCATAGGTCCATGCACGTTGGTTTTGATACATGACTGTAGCAGGTTGGCTCATGCCGATCAACCGCATTTCATGTAAACACTGGCGCTCCTCTGCGGAGCGGACAACGAGAACTCCTCCATCTATGCATGTAATCGTTTTTACAGGATCAAAGCTGAACATGCATATATCAGAAAAGCTACCTATCCTACGCCCTCGACTTCTAGAGCCAAACGAATGAGCTGCATCATGGATGACACGCAAGGCGTGCTTCTCAGCAAATAGCGCCACCCGATCATGGTCACACAAAATGCAATCATAATCCATGACGATTATCGCCTTGGTACGAGAGGTTACCAGCCCCTCGGCTTTTTCTAGATCGATACAAAGCGTGCGGTCATCTATATCGCAGAATACGGGGATCGCTCCAACGGCAAGGATGGCCTGAAAGTCAGCGATATTATTAAACGAAGGTGTGATAACATGATCCCCCTGCCCCACGCCAGCTAATAAGAGGCCCAAATGTAGCGCCGCGTGCCCAGTGTTTAATGCAACAACCTCACGGTCGGTAGTTTCTAGAAAATCCTTGATTCCATTTTCAAATTGCCCGACGTAGGCTCCCATTCCCAGCCAGCCGAGCCGGAGAGCATCCGTTGCGGCCTCAATCTCTTGCTCTTCGATTAGTGGTTTAAATACGGGAATTCGGTTCATGTTTGTGGCGGCCTTAGTAGCAGAAGATGTTTTGGATTTCAAAGCTGCAATTCTAAAAGTCTAGATTGGATCAACCGATTGCAAAACGTTTATAGGGTGAAGTACGGATAGGATGCGTCCCGTCGTGACAGGATTGCTTGATCTGGCATTGGCCATAGGATGCCGAATGTTGGGTCATCCCAACGCAAACCACGTCCACTTTCAGGGATGTAGCGATTAGAAATAATGTAGTGCAATTCGGTATCAGGCATCAAGGTTTGGTAGCCGTGTGCACAGCCTTTGGGGATGTAGATCGCGCGGCCATTGTCTGCACTGAGTTCCACACTGTGCCAATGTTTGAAGCTCTGGGAGTCTGGGCGTAGGTCTAACACTACATCAAACACAGCACCACGTGTGCAGCGAACCAATTTTACTTCTTCATTTGGCGCTGCTTGGTAATGCATGCCTCGCAGGGTGCCGCGCTTGTGATTGAAAGAGCTGCTGCACTGAGCCAGGGCTGGGTCGAGGCCGTGGGCCTTTAACTCATCTTTACACCATGTGCGTGCGAACCAGCCGCGCTCGTCCTGACGGCGCTCCATTTCGACAATCCATACTCCTTCGATCTGGGTGGGAAGAAAGTTCATGCTACGATGAGTTTTGGCAGCGGAATGACAAACTTGCCGTTAATAGCCCGGAAGTCCTGCTGCTGCAGCATGACTTCTTCGGCGAAATTCCACACGAGGAGCACGGCGTAGTCGGGTGAGCGGGCAGCGAGCTCCTCAGCAGCAACGATGGGGATGTGCAAACCAGGGCTGAGCCGGCCCTGCTTGTAGGTGCTGCGATCTGCGATAAATTCGAGAGTCTGGGCTGCAATACCGATGTAGTTGAGCAGGGTGCTGCCTTTGGCTGAGGCTCCGTAGGCGGCGATGCGTTTACCGCCTCGCTTTTGCTCTTCTAAAAACTGAACCAAATCAGCTTTCACTTGGGCGGCTTGGTCGCTAAAACGTTGATAATAAGAAGCACTGCTGACACCGAGGCGGGTTTCACTGGCGAGTGTTTCTGTGACGCTTGAGCGGATACTTTCTGCTCCGCTCCGGCAAGCGTAAAGCCTTAGCGAGCCACCATGGATGGGTAGGCACTCGGTGTGAAAAACGTCCATTCCGTGACGTTTGAAGAGCGGAATGAGCGGCGTGAGGGTGAAGTAATAGACGTGTTCGTGGTAAATGGTGTCGAACTCGGCTTTTTCGATCATTTCCACGCCATAGGGGAACTCAAACACGCACCAACCGTCTGGCTGAAGTAGTTCGGCCACGCCAGCGACGAAGTCATTGGTGTCTGGGGCGTGGGCGAAGACGTTGTTGCCTAAAATGAGGTCAGCACGGCCTTTTTGCTCACGCACGGCGGAGGCGGTTGATTGGCCAAAAAACTCGCAGTGCGTTTCGACTCCGTTTTCGCGAGCGACTTCGGCGATGTTGGCCGCCGGCTCGAATCCCAGACAGGGGATACCGGCCCCAACGAGGTTTTTCAGTAGGTAGCCGTCGTTGCTGGCGATCTCGACGACGAAACTTTCTTTGCCGAGGTTTTTTTCCTCCCTGTGCTTTTGTACGGCGGCCTTCGAGTGGCGCAACATGGCGTCAGAGAAGGAGGAGAAGTAGATGTAATCGCTGAAGAGATCGACTGGGGGCACTGTTTCCGTGATCTGCATCAGCCAGCAATCGGCACAAACAAAGACGGCGAGCGGAAAGCGCGGCTCTGGTTTGCCGAGGTCCTCCGTGTGCAAGAGGTTGTTCGCCAGCGGCTGAAGGCCGAGGTCGATCACTGGAAAGGAACGGGTGGAGCCACAGGAGCGGCAGCTATGGGCTTGGGGCATGGTTTAAACTAATGGGTCCACGGCAGCCCGGCGGAGCGGGCCTGAGCGGCGTATTTGGTGATTTGATGGCGAGTAAAAGTCAACATGTCAGCGTCTTTTTGCGTGTGGCGCACACGATACCACTCAGCGGTGGCCTGGGTGGCCTGGCTGAAGCCCCAAACGGGACGCCAGCCCAGTAAGCTGGAGGCCTTTGCATGACTCAAGGTCAGCCGATTGGCTTCTGGCACGGCGTTGGGGTCAGGTCTGGCCTCCCAGTGTCCGGGCCAGATATCAAAGAATGCCTTCACGACCTCGCCCACGCTGTGCTCGGAGCCGGGATTTGGGCCAAAATTCAGATTGAGAAGCTCTTTCGACGCTGGCTCGGAAAACAGGAGCTGCCCCGCGTTCAAGTAGCCACTGAGGCACTCCAAAACATGCTGCCAGGGCCTTGTCGCGGCGGGATTTCGCAGGATTACCGGCTGTCCGGCCACCTGCGCACGCACGCAGTCTGGCAGGATGCGGTCCACGGCATAATCCCCGCCACCAATGACATTGCCGGCGCGGACGGTGGCAAGGCGTCCCCTGCCCAGTTCACGCGAAAAAAACGAGGCATGCCAAGCCGCCACGACCATTTCAGTGGCAGCTTTGCTCATCGAATACACGTCATGACCTCCGAGTGGATCATCCTCGGAAAAGGGACGACCGTGGTTCTTGTTCAGATAGCATTTGTCACTCGTGACGATTATGACATGGGCACGGGAGTTTGTGGCCCGCACGGTCTCCAAGAGCGTCGCTGTTCCCCAGGCGTTCACGGAGAAGGTTTCCAAAGGTTCCGCATAGGACAGGCGCACCAGCGGCTGAGCTGCCAAGTGCATGATGAGGTCTGGCTTGGCCGTCTCGATGGCCTTTGTCAGAGTGGTGCGATCCCGCAGATCGGCGATCCATTCGTGTGCTAGTACATCACACGGGATGAAATGCCTCAAATCCTCCTGATGCAGCGGCGCCAGTGCATATCCACTGATCTTTGCTCCCAGGGCGTACAGCCAAAGCGTGAGCCACGAGCCTTTAAAACCGGTGTGCCCGGTCACGAGGACGCGTTTACCTTGATAGACGGAGCTAAACATCACCAGACCTTCCAGGGCGCGTTGCCGCCGTCCCACATTTTGTTGAGGATTTCAAACTCGCGGTAAGTGTCCATGCACTGCCAAAAACCGTCATGGCAGAAGGCTTTTAGCCCACCTGCCTCAGCGATCTTTTGCAGCGGATCACGTTCAAAAACGCAGTCGTCTCCGGCGAGGAATTGACGAACAGATTGATCAAGCACCATGTAACCACCATTGATAAAACCTGCTTCTTGCTCCGGCTTCTCTTGAAAGGACTTCACCGTAAATCCATCAAGTCCTAGTTCTCCAAAGCGGCCCACGGGTCTCACTGCGGTCATGGTAACGAGGGCCTTCTGTGCGTAGTGAAATTGGACAGAGGTGCCGATGTCTGAGTCCGTCACCCCGTCTCCATACGTGAGCAGCAGATCTGGATCTCCGAGATGCTGCATGGCGCGAAGTAAACGTCCACCAGTCATCGTGTGCATGCCAGTCTCCAGCAGGGTGACGGTCCAGTCCTCCTCGTCGTGGGCATTGTGGTAGGTGATCTGCGGGTTGCGCCCCAGTTTGAGCGTCACGTCGCTGCGGTTCCAGAGGTAGTTGCGGAAGTAGTCTTTGATGACTTCACCTTTGTAGCCGAGGCACAGCACGAAGTCTTTGAAGCCGTGGTGAGCATACGTCTTCATGATGTGCCACACGATGGGCTGCCCGCCGATGGGGACCATGGGCTTGGGGCGATATTCCGTCTCCTCGCGAAGGCGGGTTCCGAGTCCTCCACAGAGGATTACGACTTTGAGGTTGTTTGGTATGGAGTCGGTCATAAGTCTTAACTACGAATCTCGTGCTCCGGGGACATGCTCGCGGTACCATTGATACGCCGCCGCGGAAGGGGCTTTGGCTTTCCAGCCAATGCTGTACAGGCGCTGCACGTCGAGGAGGCGCACCGGGACAGAAGGCTGCGGCCATTGAAGATTAAAGAAATGGAAGAAGAACGGCCACAGGTCACTGTAGGAATCACAGGAAGAAACCAGCACAGAAAAAGTGGGCTTAGCAGATGGGCTGGGGGCGGCATTTTCAGACGGCATGATGTTTTGATGTGTCACCACGCCGCCAGCTGGGCAACAAAAAAATCTAGATCCTCATCCAATGCGAAAGTCAATCACTAGCTAGAAACCGGCTTGATGCTGACACCTCCAGCTCCATTACTCAAGATTTTCAATGGCAGTTCTCATCGTAACCTCCAAACCTTACCTGACGCTATCGCCCCCCCCCCCATGCAACTGTCCCACCGTTACCGTAAATTTCGGCCCTCCAGCGGACACTGACCTTTTCCTCCTCCCTTTCCCCATGCGATCCAGCACTGCCAAAAACATCATCCTGGCTTCACCACCATCCAGGTGCGAACGGGGCGCTCCAAGCTCAAAAAGCTGCTTCAACTGCCTCATTTCCGACCGGAAGGTCGAAGCGACCCTGGAGCCAGGGCTCAAGCGAGGCCTCGACCTCAACAAAGGCCTGCAAAACTTCTTTTTATGGTTCCCAGAGGAGTATGAACCCGCTCTCCAGTGGTCCATCCGCAACCTGCTCCTATTTTGAAAACCTGCGCCTACCGGAGGACCAAACCCATGCGCAGGGCGGATGGCAGCCCGGGTGCGAGGTGAGCACCACCAGAGAGCAAAACTGCGGGCGCTACGAGAAGCGCGAAGTCGTCGTCATCCGCGACATGAGCTGGTGGCCCAAGTCATGGAAGTGGACGGGGCTGCAAAGCGTCATCTGTGTGCGGCGCGAGACCATGCGCCAGCGCCACAGCGCGGAGAAACCAACTGTCGAAATGCATTACTATCTCAGCAACTCGAAGGCCGATGCGGCGGATTTGGGAAGGCTCATCCGCAACCATTGGTCGGTGGAACCGGATCGCAGCGGAGATACACTGCCGCAGGCAGCCCGCAGGGCGAGTGTAGCGAGTCAAAATCAGTGCCATCATCTGCTGGACGTGACCTACAACGAGGATCACTGCCAGGTGCGGGACAAAACCGCCGCGCACAGCCTCACTTTGCTGCGCGAAATATCAGCCAAGGTGCTGAAGGCCAGCCCACTAAAAGGTTCCATGAGCAGCAAGCGCAAGCGCAAGCGATGCGCCCTTGACCCAACCTTCCGCTCCGAAGTCACACGTCCCATTTTCCATGGTTTTGGTGCGTAAGCCTTGGGCGAAGAGGTAGAGTTGACGGCGAGCGTGCTCTTGCTTCTTTTTGCTCGATTCGCTGCCTCTGGAGAACAATGCAGACTCCCCAATCGGTCTGAGGGAGTTTACCAACAAGCAAAGGGTGGGGCGGAGCGTTAGGGCGGGACTTAGAGTTTCGGGGCGGTGGGCTTGAGGGGCTTTTGTTGGCCGCTGATCACGCCTTTGGCCTTGGTGGGGCGTTTGTAGATGGTGTCGCCGCAGGCGATGAATAGTTCGCTGAGGTCTTTGCCGCCGAAGCAGACGTCTAGGGGCTGTTTGGGCGTGGGGAGGATGTAGTTGACGCGGCCAGCCTGATCACAGACTTGCACGCCGAGTGCGGTGGCGACGTAGAGGCGGCCTTCGGTGTCCACGCTCATGCCGGAGGCTTCGCAGGTGCCGTCATCTCGGGTTTCGAGCATGTAATAGGGCTGGGCATGCTGGAGGGTGCCGCTGGGGCTGATTTGGGCAGAGTGGATGAAGTGGGCGTTTTTTTGCGAGATGTAGGCGAGTGTTTGATCGGGTGATAAGCAGAGGGATTGACCATTGCCTCCTTCTGGGAGGGCGATTTTGCGTCCGGTGTGGTCCACGGCTCTAGGATGTGGATTGGCTGTGGGAGTGATTTGGCCGCTGAGATCGACTTGGAGGTGATGTGCGGGCTGTTTGAGTGAATTCTCCACTTTTTCCCAGGCGGAGCCGGTGGGGATGATTTCGTAGCCTTTCCACTTCGAATCGTCTTTCGGGTTGGCCTTCACTTCGATGTTCGTCTGCCAGTCGCGCCAGAGCCAGCGCATCACGTCGGGGAAGATTTGGGTGGCGTGTTTGGCGTTGTGGCCGCCTTCGCCCCAGGCGTGGTTCACGTCGTAACCGGCCCAGGTGAGGCTGCGTTCCATCATCTGGTTGGCCATCCACCAGTCGCCGCAGTAGAGGTTGTTGTCGCCGGTGCCGCTTTGGAGGAAGACGCGGAGGGGCTTGGGCTCGACTTTGCGGACGAGGACGGGCAGTTGATCGGCCCCGTGAATGCCGACGTAGGTGCCCACGCCTGTAAAGACGCGACGAAAGCGGTCCGGGCGATGCCACGCGGCCATGAAGGCACAGATGCCGCCGCTGCTGTTGCCGGAGATGGCGGCGTGATTGGGATCGGTGCTCAGTTTGAGGCCGTGCTTGGCCTCGATGGCGGGCAGGAACTCGTCGATGAGGAACTGCGAGTAGGAGGGGTTGACGCTGTCGTATTCGTAGCTGCGATTGAAGCGGGGGAGGGCATTGTCGTTCGCTGCGGGGACGACGCCGGGGCGGATGAAGACGCCGACGAGGGGTGGGATTTCTTTTTTGGCGATGAGATTGTCGAAGACGGTGGGGGCCTGGTAGATGACGCCGTCCTGGAAGACCATGTAGGGCGTGGGCTTTGCCGGATCGAATGCGGCGGGGAGGTAGAGGGTGTATTCACGCTCGGTGCCGGGGAAGACGCTGTCGCTGGCGGCGCGGTAGGTGTCTTTGATGAGGGTGCCTTTGGCGATGCCGGGTTGGGGCTTGGAGTCTGGCCCTGGTGGGTATTCATCTGCCGCTATTAAGGGCTGAGCCAGGGCGAGACTGAGTGCGAGGAGTGGGCGGAGCATGAGCGTGCAAGGGGGGGGGAAGGGGATCAATGATACTCCTGCATGGCGCGGGGCATGAAGGCGCGGAGGCTTTCGATGCGGGTGGAGTCGAGCGGGTGGGTGCTGAGGAAGGCGGGGAGCTGGGCTCCGCTCTTGCTGCGGCTGTGTGCAGCGAAGTTTTGCCAAAGCTGGATGCTCTGCTGCGGGTCGTAGCCGCCACGGGCCATGTAGATGGCTCCCATTTTATCGGCTTCGAGCTCCTGTCCACGGCCGAAGCGCAGGACGCCGAGTCCGACGGCGGCACCTGCGGCGGTGGTGGCGATGTTGGCATCGGGGCCGCCTTCTTGGCCTAGCATGGCTCCGAGGACGGCGACGCCTGCGGCTCCGAGGATGCTGGTGCTCATGCGCTCGCCGCTGTGTCCGGCGACGACGTGGGCTAGCTCATGGCCGAGCACGGCGGCGAGCTGGGCATCATTGTGAGCGACTTTGAAGATGCCGCTGTTGACGCCGACTTTGCCGCCGGGGAGGGCGAAGGCGTTTGGCTGACTGTCATCAAAGAGGACGAATTCCCAGTTGGCATTGCGGAGGGGGACGACACGCTTGAGCCGGGTGGCCACACGATTGACGGCGGCGAGTTGGGTGCTGTTGTAGGAGCGGCGCTTGTCCTTTTTCATCTTTTCGAACTCGGTCAGCCCCATTTGGCTGAGGTGCGTGTTGGGGATGAAATTGAAGGAGCTGCGGCCCATCTCCGGCACGGTGGTGCAGGCGATGAGGATGGTGCTGAGTGCGAGCACCATGGGCAAGGCGAGTGAGCAGAGGCGGGGTGAGACTTTTTTCATGGCGCGGCATCATTGGGAGTATGTGCCGAGGCCTCAACCACAAAAAAAATCAGACTCCGGACCGCCGCGAGGGTGGGGCGGTGCGTCTGGGCTGCGGAGGTGGTTTGCAGTCGAGCTCGCGTACGATGCTGTCGAGCACGGCGAGGCCGTGGGAGATCTTTTTGAAGAAGGATGGATTATGCGGCACGAGAATGAAGCGCGGGTGCTGCGACCAGAGGGCGCGGAGCCGGTGATCGAGCTGCACGGCCTGCTCCAGGGTTTCATTGCGGATGGGATTGCCACTCTGGATGTCCATGCCGCCAGCGGCGGCGCTTTCAAAGAAGATGACGGCGTCATAGCGTGCCAGCTCGGCCGCGAGTGTGCTGCCCATCTCTGCGAAAAAGTCTGCGCTGTCTCCGGGCCAGTAGGCGGCGCCATCGACGGTGCCACGGTCACAGAGGAGCACTTTTTCGGGATAGAGCGCGGCCTGTACGTCCTCGAGATTCCGCTGAACATGGTAGATGGCACGCTGTGCGGCATGCACGGCCATGGGCAGGGTGGAGCGGGGGAAGCCGCCGCTGAAGACCATGGTGGCGGCCTCTGGCACCATGACGACGCGGTCGCCGATCTCGCGGCGGAAGAGGTCTGCGGCAGTCGTTTTGCCGCCACCGGGGCCGCCGGTGAGCACGATGCGGCAGTGAGCCTGTGCGGGTGATTTAGCAGCTTGGCGTTTCATGCTGATAGCATCGCTCGCTGGCGAGGTAGGCGTCAAGCGGTGGCGTCATTTTGCACAAAAGCGGAATAGCTTCACAGTGCGGTATCGCTATGCTCAGGTGCATGAACCGACTCCTGCCCTTTGTTCTTCTTTTGCCCGCCTGCGCTGTCATTCCTGGTGCTGCGGATGCAGAACGCGAAACGTTCTTTCTCAGTGAGGTGAAGCCGATTTTGCAGCAGAACTGCCTGAGCTGCCACAATGGTGCACTGCGTCCGCCTGCGATGAATCTATCGAGCAAGGCTACCGCCTTTGCTCGCAGTGCGAGTGGCCGTGACTACATCCAGCCGGATGATCCTGATTGCAGTCTGCTGATCAGTGCGGTGCAGCGTGGAGGCAGCCATCCGAAAATGATGCCACGGAGAGAAATGAGCCTGACGGAGGACCAGATCGGCACGCTGCGTGAGTGGATCGAGGATGGTGCGTATTGGCCTGAGGGGCCAAAGGGCATGCTCACGCCCCAAGTGGGCGCGGAGAGCCGATAAGTGGCACGGAGCCGCATTCTGCTGCGGCTTCTGCTTTGATCTTCAGGCATTTCGCATCCAGAATCGGCCCGCTCATGCCCCAGCTCCATCTTCAGCCCGATTTTCCCACCTTCCAGTCACTCGCGGAAAAGGGATCGCTCGTACCAGTGGTGGCAGAGTTGACGGCGGATTATGAAACGCCGCTCTCCGCCTTCCAAAAGATCCATGATGGCCGCTGCGGCTTCCTGCTGGAGTCTGCGGAGCTGACGCAGCACTCTGGGCGCTATTCGCTGCTGGGTAGCTCACCGCGCATCATCTTCACCGCGAGGGGTAAGGAGATCGAGATCGAGGAGCGTGGCCAGAAGCGCACATTCACGACGGAGGGTGATCCGCTGACCGAGCTGGAGATGCTGATGAAGGCCTTCCGTCCGCATGATGCGCTGCCGCTGCCGGTTTTCCACGGTGGAGCAGTAGGCTACCTGGCCTACGACATGGTGCGTTTTTTTGAGCCGACGCTGCCTGCGCCGAAAAAGGATGAGCTAGGCCTGCCGGACATGGTTTTCATGATCACGGATACGGTGCTGGTCTTTGACCACCGCACGCGGCGGCTCTCGATCATCGCCAATGTGCATACGGATGAGCACGCGACGCTGGAGGCTGCCTACGAATGGGCGAAGGAGCAGATTTCGGAGGTGATGACCCGCTTGGAAAAGCCCCTGGCGGCCAAACCGCTCCAGGCCTTTGCGCCAGTGTCCAATGAGCAACTGCCTGCGCCTGCGGGGAACACCACCCGTGAGGAATACGAGGCGATGGTGCTCAAAATGAAGGAGTACATCGCTGCGGGCGATATTTTCCAGGGAGTGCCCTCACAGCGCTTCGAGACGGCGTATCACGGCAGCACGATCGACCTCTTCCGGGCTCTGCGGCATGTGAATCCTAGCCCGTACATGTTCTGCATGGACTTCCCGCAGGGCTTTGCGCTCGTCGGTAGCTCGCCGGAGGTGCACGTGAAGTGCATGGATGGCCGGATCGACATCCACCCCATCGCTGGCACACGCTGGCGTGGCAAAACCAAGGCCGAAGACGATGCGCTGGCCGATGAACTGCTCCATGACCCGAAAGAACGTGCAGAGCACATCATGCTGGTCGATCTGGCCCGCAACGATGTGGGCCGCGTGGCAGACTATGGCAGCGTGAGAGTCAGCGACCTAATGGTGATCGAGCGTTACTCGCATGTCATGCACATCGTCTCCAATGTGGATGGCCGCCTGCGCCCCGAGAAGTCCGCATACGATGTGATGCGTGCCACTTTCCCGGCAGGGACGGTCAGCGGATCGCCGAAGGTGCGAGCTATGGAAATCATCAATGAGTGCGAAAAGAGCAAACGCTGTGCCTACGCAGGTGCGGTGGGCTACTTCGGCTTTGATGGGAATCTGGACTCCTGCATCGCGCTGCGCACCTGTGTGGTGAAGGATGGGAAAGCCTACGTGCAGGCTGGTGCCGGTGTGGTGGCAGATTCTGATCCTGCCTATGAGTACCGTGAGACGGTGAACAAGGCTACGGGAATGCTGCGAGCCATCGAGTGGGCAAAGCAACTGGGTGAAAAGTAAGCGCGAAAAGTTTCCGGCAGATTTGAACAACCTATTCGCAGACTTTTCACAGAGTCATGCACAATGAGTTCGGTCTTGGTTAGGCTGTCGTTGGTTTTTGCTGGCTTGGTTGGCCAAAAAAAGAACCCTCCGGTGTTACCACCGGAGGGTTCCATAGCGATCCAGCAACCAACAACGAATGAGGACCGTTGGCACAAAATTTGTAGCTGAGGAGAGCTGCAAACCGTGGTCCCGAGGTTACCCTCAAGGACGCCGGGAGATTAAAAGTTTTGGCCGATCAGTCAACCTGCTGCCCCTTCTTTTGCAAAAAGAACTGTTTGAGTCTCATTTTTGATAGCTAAATGGTGGCATTTTTCTCAATCTTTTAGCAAAAGGAGTCTTGACATGGTTTTGGGACTCCGGGCGGGGCTGACATGTTGGGTCTATAATTACTAGATAAGTCGAAAAAGGGCCCCAAATGGCAAAAAGTGCCTATTTTTGCCAATTTTCGGCCTACCGGAATCGGGGGGCAGCATGCGCCTAGTCGGGCGCTGACTCAGCGCATGCGCAGGGCGAGGTAGTTCCGCAGTGCCATGGAGTGCGATTCGTCCGTGGGGAGGCTGAGGTAGTCGATCTGGTGTTTGCTAAAGCCTTCTTTGAGATCGGTTGCGAAGCGTTTCTGCACCTCGATGTAGCGCTGTCGGACCGTGGCGGGATCGAGGAGGAGGAAGTCCTCGTCGTTTTCCAGGTTCTCAAAGCGTGCCCAGTTGCCAAAGGGGAAGTCGATCTCGTCGCGGTCCCAGAGCTGGAGGGCGATGACTTCGTGGCCTTTTTTGCGCAGGATGCCGACAGACTTCAAAATGGCGGCGGGATCGTCAAAGAAGTCGCTGATGAGGATGACGAGGCCGCGGCGCTTCAGGCGCTGGGCGAGGGATTCGATGACAGGAGCGAGGCTGGTGTCCTTGCCGGGCTCCGTTTTGATCATCGTTTCCAAAAGGACATGGAGATGGGTGATCTTGGTGTGGCAGGGGATGAGATCACGCACTTTGCTATCAAAGGTGATGAGTCCGACGGCATCCTGCTGACTCATGAGCAGGTAGGCGAGCGAGGCGGCGAGCTTGCGTGCGTAGTCGAACTTTAGGACGCCTTTGCTACCACGGTAATTCATGCTGCCGCTGGCATCGAGAACGATGGTGGCGCGGAGATTGGTCTCTTCATCGTATTCACGGATGTAAAAGCGGTCGCTACGGCCAAAGACCTTCCAGTCGAGCCGGCGAATCTCATCCCCCTGGACGTAGGGCCGATGCTGGCGGAACTCGACACTGAATCCTTTGTGCGGCGAGGCGTGGTGGCCCGTGGTGAAGCCCTCGACGACGGTGCGTGCGAAGAGCTGCAGGTGTTGCAGACTCGTGATGTCTTCGGCGTGGAGGATGTCGGAGAGGGTGGCCACGGGGTGGGGAGGGGGCGGTAAGGGAAGGCGGAGCGGGAGGTGTTGGCGGAGGGAAGTGCTTAGTGCTTAGTTTTGTGGCGGGAGGCGGACTGAGCACTTTGGCGCTGTGAAAGGTGAAGTCATAACGAATCGACTCCCTCGGAGAGAAGATCTTCAAAGACATCGGGGACCTCGTTAGGGAGAAGGCAGAACTCGACGGAGGGTTCACAGACTTTGGAGGAGAGGGGATCGGGGCAGAATTCGGCGGCGCGTTCGGTCATGGCGGCGAGCATGCGTCCGATTTCGAGGGAGAGTCGGAAAAGCGGACGTGCCGTGGAGGAATCGAGATAGCCATCATCGACGGAACAGATGATCCAGTGTTGGGTTTCGTTGTTCTCGCTTTCGGCGTCGCTGAGTTTGCTTTGGAAATGCTTGATGTAGTCGCGTTTGCCCCATGCTTCGGCGATTTGGGCACCTATGGATCTCGCGGCACGACGGAACTGATCTGTTAGAGAGTATTTTTCTTCCGCCGGAAAGCATTTGGACGCCTTGAAGACGCGTCCCTGTAAATCCCGTGCTTTTTGATAAACACGAAGCTCCCAGAACGCCTTCGCAAACGTCAGCTTGATGTCGTGGGGCGGGCTCATCATCGATTTCAGCGCATGAGATTCAACTGAGCACTAAGAACTGAGCACTGAGCCACTCATGCTCACGCTCGCTCCCAGGCTCTCCGTGGGTCACAAAACCCGCGCCTCCGACTTCTTCGTCGTCTTGATGATTTCGGCGATGATCTGATCGACGGTGATGCCTTCGGCCTCGGCGTGGAAGGTGGGGACGAGGCGGTGGCGGAGGGCAGGGGCGGCCAGGGCCTCGATGTCGTCGATGGTGACATGGGTGCGGCCTTGGAGGAGAGCGCGGACTTTGCCTGCGAGGACGAGCATCTGGCTGGCGCGGGGGCCAGCGCCCCAGCCGAGCATGGATTTGACGTACTCGGAGGCTCCGGGCTCGTTCGGACGGGTGGCACGGACGAGGTCGAGGACGAAGTCGATGACGTGATCCGGCACGGGCACTTTGCGGGCGAGCTGCTGGGCGGCCTGGAGGTCCTCTGCGGTGATGACGGCGTCGATTTCTTGGCTCTCGGTGCCGGTGGTGCGGGCGATGATGTTGCGCTCGTCGTCACGGGTGGGGTAATCGACTTTGATGAGGAAGAGGAAGCGGTCTTTCTGGGCTTCTGGGAGCGGATAGGTGCCTTCTTGTTCGATGGGATTCTGCGTAGCGAGGACGAAGAAGGGCTTTGGTAGCTCGAAGGTCTCCTGGCCTACAGTGACATGCTTTTCCTGCATGGCTTCGAGGAGGGCAGCCTGCGTCTTGGGAGGGGTGCGGTTGATCTCATCCGCGAGGACGATCTGGCTGAAAATGGGGCCGCGCTGGAATACGAGCTTTCTGCGGCCCGTCTCCGCATCTTCCTGGATGATCTCGGTGCCGGTGATGTCTGCGGGCATCAAATCAGGCGTGAACTGGATGCGGCGGAAGCTCAGGTGCATGGCGTCAGCAAGCGATTTGACCAGCAAAGTCTTCGCTAGGCCGGGCACGCCTTCGAGGAGACTGTGACCACCAGCGGCGATGGCGATGAAGACCTGCTCGATGACGGCCTCCTGCCCGACGATGCGCCTTGAGAGAGCGGTTTTTAGCTTTTTGAAGTTTTCGACGAGGGCGGAGGCGTTGGCGGTATCGGACATAAAGAGGATGGAATGCAGCAGATTCCGAAAAGTGGACAATTTACGATCCATGAAGACGAAGTCGCTGAACCGAGTCTTTCGACAGAGCTAAAGCTCAAAATGGGGAGGTCATGGAATGGAAAGGCCACATTCTCACGCAAACCAAAATTATTTAGAGTTCAAAAATATTTTTAAATAATAAAAAATATAAAATTTGCAAAGAATGTAAAATATATATGATGGAATCGTGATGAACAGCATGAAAAACAATACCGACCATAAACAAATGAGAGCTCTGGATATTATAAATACTTGTTTTTATTGGCCAAAAAGAGCTCGAATGGCTGTAAGGTCGTCCGCCACACTGTTTATGATGGCGGTAGCACTACTGGCCAATAATCTGCTTTTCGCTGCCCCCAATATCAATAATAACGCCGGTACTTGGACGGACTTGTACAATGACAACCTGGGCGTTTCCGCCGTCCAGCAGACGGTCGTGGATGGTGCTTCTGGTATTGTAAAGCTGGTGTCGGGACAGACAGCGGGCGATTTCACGACAGTTCGGGTGAAACCAACGAGTTTTGATGCCTGGGGCTCGCTGACGTTGGATGGCACTTGGGCTGCCGCATCGGATGTGACGGTGACGCTGCTGGATGCCACCGATACGGTGATCCCTGGGTTTAATGCACTTCCTTATACAGGGCCGATCAGTCTCTCGAGTTTGAGCGCAACGACTTATCCTGAGATCAAAGTGAAGGTGGGGCTGACGAAGAGCACGCTCGCTCCGGTGGTGACGAGCCTCCAGGCGACCTGGAATCCGATATCATTGCTTCTTTTGGACAAAAAGGCACCTGCGACGGTGCAGGCTGGCCAAGTGGTCAGTTATCGCATCCGTTACTCGACGAGCTTTGTAGAGGCTCGTGACCTCGTGGTGTGGGACACGCTGCCGAATACTGCGTCCAACACGATCACCTATCCAGCGAGCTATGGGCAAAATGATAACGTGACCTTTGTCTCGGCGACAGGTGGCGGGGTTTATACCGCGACAGCCTTGACGGTGAAGGGGGTGTCGATCCCTGCGAATTCGGTGTACTGGGACTTGGGGACTAAAAAGGAGGGGACGACCGACACACTGACTTTTTCGGTGAAAACGCGGAATGGCACACTCAATGGCACGACCGTGAGTAATCAGGCGCTGGCCGATGCGGCGAATGCGGCCGCAGTGACGAGCCAGGTGGTCGTGACGACCGTGACAGCGCTGCCAGCACCCCTTTTGGAAAAACGGGCAGGTGCAGGGATTTACACGGTCCGTGGTGAGACGCTCACTCGGGTCAATAGCGAGAACTACTTCAGCATCCGCGCAGAGAACTCATACACAGGTGAGGGGCGTGAAACGATGTACGATACCGTGATTTATGACAAGCTGACGGACCTGGTTGGTAAAATCGATCCAGATCTGGGTGGTGCAGGTGTGCCAGTGAAGAACATCTCCAATGGCGGCACTTACGTGGCCAGTTACACGCCTCCCGCAGGTGGTGCGGCCTTCCCTGCGGTGGTGTGGAATGTGGGCACGATGGAGCCTGGGGCAGTTTTTACGGCCAGTTTCGGTGTGCGGCTGCTCGATTCGCCTCCGCTGGCGTCCACAGGACAGTATATCAACTCAGCCTATATCGACTCGGTCCGCACACGTGCGCCCGTGCGCACACTGACACCTTTGCAAAAGGATCTGTTGGTGAAATGGCCGCTGCATGAGACCCCAACCGGTTCTTTTGCGAAGGGGGATAATCTGCGTGGTACTTTCCAAATCAAGGCGGCCCGCGATGACGATCAGTTCCTCAATGACCTTGTTCCCTGGAGCCCAACGAATCCGTATCTCTATGTCAAACCGGGCGGTGTGCTGCCCTTTGGCCTCCTTGTGAGTAATAATGGCCTTTCGGCGATGAATGATCTTGTTTTCCTCGATAAGATTCCTGCTGGCACCACCTTTAAAAGTGCTTGGTTCACCGATCCATGGTTCCAGGCGAACGCGAAAGTCTTTTACTCCACCACGGACACGGCCAATGCGGATACGCCACCCGCGTATGATTATACGGCAGCTCCTGCGGATTTGGATGCATCCGGCAACACGTATTGGGAAAACTACGCGACAAATCCACCCTCGAACGTGGCAGATGTGCGCTGGGTCGCCTTTTACATCCCAGCAGTGAATTCGGTCTTCTTTGACAGTAGTTCTCCAGGCTGGGTCAGCGGAGCACCGCAGACCGGGGTGGCCTATTATGATGTGACCGTTTCCTCCGCTTTCCTGGACCCAGATCCATGCACGGATGGCTTCATCAGCAATCGGGCGCTTTTCCGGGCATATCGCTACACTCCACTCAATGGCGGCACTCCGTTGACCACCACACTTTCTGGACAGGATGACGAAACCACTCGGGTGAGTATCGATAAGGCTATCTTGGCCGTGGATGGCCGTGGCACCGTGTCCACTCCTGTCATGACTGATCCTGGCAATCTCACATACACCGTGAAAGTAAAGAATACGGGTGAGGCTATCGCTGGTGGCGTGCAGGTGGAGCTGCGCTGGCCGCAGACGGATGTGAATGGCGTGCTGCAATACCTGCCCTTCGTGAGTGTGACACCCTCTGCTGTGACGACGTTTGATCCCGCGAACGGACGTGTCGTGGTGAATATGGGCAATCTCGCTCCAGGGGCGATCTCGACGGCAGCCATCACCGTTTTGGTGCCAGAGGGCGTGTCCTACGGTGAGCAGTTGACCTTTAATTCCACCATCTCAGCCGCGCCTGCTGCATGCCCGATCGCTCCCGTGATCGATCAGGCCAGTGCTGTGGCCGAGATGCTCCCACTGCTGCGTGTGGTGAAGGATGATGTGCTCGACCTCATTCCAGGTGCTTCAGAGCTCGATTACACACTGACAGTTTATAATGAGGGTGATTCACCTTCTCATGGCACCTATGTGGTCGATCGTGTCCCTGCGGAGATGGTCTTTGTGCGTGCTTATGGACCCCAGGGCGAGCAGTTGCTCTTCTCTGCGGATGACAATCTGCCGCCGGGCTACCTCACGCCATCCGCGCCTGTGAGTGCGGCCACCATCGCCACAAAATTCACGCCAGGCATCCTGAACAACAATGGCACGCCTTCTGATCCCTCGGATGATGTTTGGACCAGCCCCTTTGGTGAGCAGACCCGCTGGGTGGCTTGGCAGATGGATGATGCATCGCTTACTCCTCCTGCCTTTATCACAGGCACGGCCCGTTCTGTCAGCTTCCGCGTGCGCAATGATTTGGACGGACCTGGTAGTGGCACTGCTGGCTCTGCAGTGGGCACTGTGATCTTCAATTCTGGTGCGGTTTTCTCTGAGGAGTTGCTCCAGGCCATCGGCAACGAAGTCGTCACGACCATCAATGACTCACCAGCCATCCTGGTCCAAAAAACGGGGCCGTCTGCGGTCAATACCGGTGTTTCCTTTGCCTGGACGATCCAATATTACAACAACTCCGGCACGACGGATGATGTCGTGAGCATCGTGGACACTCTGCCTGCGGGAGTGACCTTCCAAAGTGCCACACACACTTGGAATGCCGCCGCACTGGCCAATGGAGCACCTCCAGCCAATAACGGCCTCGCGGTGCCATCCAGTGTCGTCTCGAATCCAGACGGCACCACGACGGTGACCTTTGATATCGCAGGCACCACAGGGTATCGCGGAAATGGAGATGACCTCGCACCTTCAGAAGGCGGCACGCTCGTCATTCAGGCGCAGGTGAATGCCGGCATCACGAGCGGGGCGAACCTGCTCAATCACGTGTCCGCCACAGCCACCACGGGCACGGACACCAGCACCTCCTCCGATGACCATCTCGTCATCGTGCGTAATGCAGAGCTGCGTATGGTGAAGACCAGCAGTCAGCCAAATCCTATCGCAGGAGATGAGGTGACCTACAATCTCGTCATTAGCAATGTCTCCGCCATCCCGGCAGAGGGTGTCGTGCTCACCGACGTGCTTTCCCCAGACATGACCTACGTCACTGGCTCCTTCCTGGTGCTCACACCTGGATACACAGCGGGGGCACCAGTTCTCTCTTCTGGCTCGCTCTCCTGGAGCATCGCCAATGGCAATGCCATCACCAAATCCCCCCTTGCCGCAGGCACGCTGCCAGCGAACTCGGGCAACATCGTCCTACAGTATCGTGCCACTGTGAATGCTGGAGTGCCTGCAGGCACTGCGCTGCCGAATACGGCCACCGTAACCACCACCACACCCGAAGACGGTACCTATCCGAATACCGACACCGAAACGATCACCACACCGCATCCTGATCCTGCTATCCTGAAGTCCGGCGTGGCCTTCACTTCCCCTGGTGACCGCTTTAATTGGGAAATCCGTTATTGGAACAATCTGCGTCAATCCGCCAACAACGTGTACGTCATCGACACCCTGCCGGACTACAATGCCAATGGCGAAGCGGATCTGACCTACGTCACCAGCAATGCTCCAGCTGGAGTCACGGCCTACTTCCATGCAGCCGCTAGCGGCAGTGTTCCCGCCTTCAATCCGCTCAGTCCTACCACTGGCGGCTGGAGTGCCGCTCCTACCACGCCGGTCAATCACATCGCTTGGTTGGTTGGCACCTTGGCTGGTGAGGCAGGTCCGTTCACGATCACCGTCACTACCGATGCCATCGCTCCGAATGGGGGTGCCCCGGCGCTGCTCCCGGCAGGCGTGAACTTGCAGAATCTGGCCAGCATCCACACGACTGACACCGATCAGGTGCCAGAAAACAGTAGCGATGACCATGTGACTCGCACACCCGGCAATGACGTGTCTTTGACCAAGACCGCCTCCGCTGAGGGAAGCACGCCAGGCATCGCTCCAGGCAAGCCGCTCACCTACACCCTGCGGGTGGAAAATTCGGGCACGCAGACCGCTTATGGCATCGAAATCCTCGATACACTACCTACCGGTGTCACCTTGGGCTCACCGGAGGATAATTTCCTCGAGCTCGCACTCGATGAAAATGGCACCAGCACAGCCCCGCTCGATGCCTTGGGAAATCCGATCACAGGTAGTGTCCCAGTGACTCGTGTCGTCAGTGGAAATACCGTGCGCTGGTATCTCGGCACCAACAATGCCTCTGACACACTCTATTTCCGCAAAGTGGGTCTTCCTTCCGGCGCTGGCCAGACCTTTGAGGTGTATGTCACCATCAATGCAAACGTCGCAGACAGCACCACTTTGGTGAACAGCGCCACTGTCACCCTGCGCAATCAGAGCGACACTGATCCTGCGGAGGCGGTGACCACCAATAATACCGATGACTCCCGCGTCACCGTCTTCCTACCCGACCTCACAGTGTCCAAGAGCGTGAAAAACGTCTCTGATGCGAGCGAGCAATGGACGGAGGCAGGTCGTGTGCTGGAATACACCCTCGAGTACGACAATGCGGGCAACATGACCGCACAGGATGTGACTCTTTCCGAAATCATCCCTGCTGGCACCACCTTTGTGCCAGGTAGCATCGTTGGAGCTGAGGACGCGAGTAATGTGGTGCTCCAGGACTTTGACCAAGATGGCCGCATCGACGCTTTTGACATCCAGTGGGCTTCTCTGCCTGCTCCAGCCTTCTTCGCGGGTGAGGATTTGAAATGCTATGGCCTCAGCGCAGCCAGTGCGGTGAAGATCAGCTCCACCGTGGGTGGTTTTAGCGGCACACTGCCAAATTTAGGCCGCTTCGGCAATGACGTGGCAGTCATCGGCGACGTCGATGCGGATGGTGTCACCGACCTCGCGGTTGGAAGTTACCTCTACGATGGCGGTGCCGGTGCCATGGGGGCGGTTTGGATCGTTTTCCGCAATGCAGACGGTACCGTGAAAGGCCAATCTCTCATCACGGACAATGTAGGCGGCATGCCCGCGAGCGTGATCCTGCCTGGTAGCCAGTTCGGCTCCGGCGTGACCGCCTTGGGTGACTTTAATGGTGACGGCACGCCCGACATCGCTGTCGGCTCGTCCGGTTTCAACACCGAAGGTGCCTTGTACGTGCTCTTCCTGAAACCCGATGGCACCGTGGATAGCTACGAACGCATTAGTAACAACTCCGGCGGCATCAACGCCACCTGGATCAGCACGAATGACGGCCTGGGCACCTCCCTGGAGCTCGTTGGTGACGTCAATAACGACGGAGCACCGGATCTCATCGTGGGCTCACCGGGCTATGATGGTGCATTGGGCAATGAGGGCAATGCCTTCCTCCTTTTCATGAATCCTGATCGTAGCGGCAAGGCCTTGGAATATGCCAAAATCAATGGGGAAAGTATGGGTGTGCCAAGTATGGCTAATGACGCTCTTGCGACCTCGGTGACGGGTATCGGCGATATCAATGCCGACGGTGTGCCAGACGTGGCGATCGGCGCCGTGCGTGATACCACGCGTGGTAGTGCTGTTTACATCGTGACTCTGAAAAATACGGGCGAACCGCTCGCCACGACCGTCATCGACGGCACGGCATCCGTATTTGAGGGGAAAGTAGCCCGTGCCTCCCGTTTCGGTATCGGATTGAGTGGCGGCGTTGATTTTAATACCGATGGCATCGCAGACCTCGTCGTCGGTGCCTACGGGGATGACGGTGCGCCTACGGGCACGCGTCCCTTCGCTGGTGCTGCCTATATCCTGTTTATGAACCGTGACTCCAGTGTCGCAGGCATGAACAAATTCAGCGCAGCCACGCAGACGGCACTCTCGGGCCTCGATTCTTCGGACAACTTCGGTATCGGGCTCGCCGCAGCGCAGGACCTCAGTGGGGATGGCGTGCCTGACATCATCGGTGGTGCTCCCCAGGATGATGATGGTGGATCGAATCGCGGTGCCATCTGGCAGCTGAATCTCCAGACAGGCAGCCTGCCATGCACGCTGAATGGTACCTATGTGCAGGCCGGTCAGCTTTACTCGCCGCCCGCCAATGCAGAGGCGCTGGATACACCTGTGAAGCTCGCTGCCTCACACGCAGCCTTCGCGGGTCTCCTTGAGGATAATGAAGAATTCGGCAGCTCTGTCTCTGGCATCGGTGACATTAATAACGATGGCTTTCAGGACATCGCCATCGGCTCATGGAAACGTGCTGTGGCAGGTGTCCAGGTCGGTGCAGTCTATATCGTGCGCATGGGTGCTGGTCGCAGCGTGATCGGCGTCAATCGCATCACGACAGGCGAAAGTGGTTTTACTCCAACTTTGTTGCTCAACGACCGATTTGGCAGCGCTGTGGCGGGATTGGGCGACATCAGTGGCGACGGCACGCATGCCATCGCAGTCGGTTCTTACAATGATGATGACGGTGGAGCGAACTCGAACCGTGGAGCAGTCTGGATCGTCTATCTCAATGCCAACGGCACCGTCAATCGCACCCAGAAGATCAGTAGCACAGCGGGTGGCTTCAGTGGCCCATTGGTGAATTCTGATAACTTCGGTTGGGCTCTCGCGGCAGTGCCTGATGTGGATGGCGACAGCGTGCCAGAGCTTCTGAGCACCGCATATGGTGATGATACTGGTGGTGCAGATCGTGGCGCGGTCTATCTGCTGCGCCTGAATTCCAACGGCACCGTGAAGAGCCATCAAAAGATCGCTCACGGCGTCGGTGGCTTCCCCATCGGCCAAATCGATAACGGAGATCGCCTGGGCAGCGGTGTGGCAGTGGTCGGTGACCTCGATGGTGATGATGTGAATGATTTCGTCCTCGGTGCGGAGCAAGACGACGATGGCGCTAGCAACCGTGGCGCTGTCTATGTGTGCTTCATGAACTCTGATGGGACCGTGCGTGCTATCCAGAAAATCAGCTCAACCGTCGGTGGATTCACAGGAGTGCTCGATGCGAGTGATTTCTTCGGCACAGCCGTCACGGCGGCAGGTGATGTGAATGGAGACGGTGTGCCAGATCTCGTAGTCGGTGCCAAAAACGACGACGACGTGCCTGAAGGTGGCTCTGGTAGCAATCGCGGTGCCGTGTGGCTGCTCACGCTCAATGCCAATGGCACCACACAGGCTTGGAGAAAGACCAGCGCTGCCACGAGCAGCATGTCTGCGGAACTCGCCGTGGGTGATCTCTATGGTCAGGCAGTGGGTAGCCTCGGTGATCTCGATGGCGATGGCTTCATCGACATCGGCGCTGCTGCTAGCCTCAATGACACGGGTGGTGTGAATCGTGGTGCCGTCTGGATCGCCTCGCTCACGCCCGTTGGCCATTATTTGACCGGTACGTATGAGAAGCTCGTCAATGTGGACTGCCTCGTCGGCTGGCGTGACCTCATCGTCGATCAGACGGTGCCAGATGGCACCGCCATCGAGTGGTCCATCCTCACAGCGGATGGCTCACACGTTCTTTTTGGCCCCAATAACATGTCTTCTGGTCTCATTTCTGTGGGCTCTATCGACCCCAAGAATACGGAAGTGCTCGTTCGCGCGGTGCTTACTTCAGAGAGCCGCCTGCTCTCGCCGCAGATCCATGGCTGGAAGCTCACCTACTACGCGTGTGAGAAAAAACAGATCAAATTCCGCGTCACAGTCGATGATCCTGCTCCTGCGGGCCAGACCGCTGTCGATAACACCGTCTCCATCAGCACCTCCACGCCTGAGTCGAGCTATACGAATAACGTCGCAGATGATAGCATCCTGCTGCGCCTCACTGACGTGGAGGTGACCAAGACTGCCTCCCGCGTGTCCGCACGTCCTGGCGACACCGTCTTCTTCACGCTCCAATGGACGGTGAATGGGCCGCAGGAGGCGCTTGGAGTCACTGTGAAGGATACCTTGCCCGCTGGATTTACTTTCATCAACTCCACACCTGCTCAGACCAGCAGTGATGGCCAAGTTTTCACCTGGGAACTCGGCAATCAGGGGGCTAGCCAGACCGGCACCATCATCGTGGAGACCACGGTGGATTCTGGCACGCTGCCAGATACCTACACCAACGTCGTCCGCGTCACTAATGACCGCCAGGAGACCGATACGACCAATAATGAAGACAGCGTGCCTGTTGTTGTTGTTGCCCTCACAGATCCGCTCTTTGCCAATGTGTGGACCAGCAAGTCTGGCCCCGCTACGGCACCTCTAGGTGGCCTGCTAAACTACACCATCACCTACGGCAGTAATGGCGGTGGTGACGCAGACAACGTGGTCATCACCGACCTCCTACCTGCTGGTCTCACATTCGCCAGCGCCGTGCCTACGCCTACCAGTGTCTCTGGTCAGACCGTGACGTGGAATATGGGCACTCTAGCCGATGGTGCCACTGGCTCCATCACGCTCACTGCCCAGGTCGGTACGAACTACCTCACGCTGCATAACCAATCAGTGATCAATTACGCAGCTATCAGCACCACTAGCACGGAGGTCAGTCTCGCTGATAACGCGGATGACCACCCCGTCACTCTGCTCGGTGCTCCTGCTGCCATCGGTGGACGTGTCTGGTTCGATGCAGATGCAGATCAGACTCTCGATAGCACGGAGTCCGGCCTAGCGAATGTGCTCCTCACGCTGACCGGCACGGATGTCTTTGGCAATCCAGTCACCGCCACTCAGTACACCGGCTCTGACGGCACCTACACCTTCACCGGCCTCACGCCTGGCACCTACCAGATCGTCGAAACACAGCCCGCAGGTCATAAATCCACTGTGGACCTGCTCGGCACGGTCGCCAGCGTCGCTCGCGGCACCAATAGTGATCCGCTTGATGACCAATTCACTTCGATCACGCTCAACTCTGGTGATCGCGGTGAGAACTACAACTTTGGCGAAGTCACTCCAGCCTCTGTCGGCGATAAAGTATGGATCGATCACAATGGCGATGGTGTGCAGGACGCTACGGAGCCCGGAATTGGCGGAGTCCTCGTTTTCATCGACTCGGATAATGATGGCATTTACGATGTCGGCGAGCCCAGCGCCACTACGACGGCGGATGGACTCTATCACATCGAAAATCTGCTTCCGAGCACCTACACGGTCATGGTGGATGCCAGCACACTCCCCGCTGGTGTCACACAGACTGGCGATCCAGACACCACCATCAATCACAAGACAACGGTGACACTGTCACACGGCCAAGACTTGCTCACTGCCGACTTCGGCTACCAGGGCAATGCAAGCCTCGGCGACTACGTCTGGAACGATCTCGACGCTGATGGCGTGCAGGATGCTACTGAGCTGCCTATCAGCGGCGTGGTCGTCTTCCTTGATTTGGACAACGATGGCATCAAAGACGCCAACGAGCCGGCGGATACGACCGATAGCGCTGGCCTTTACGGCTTCACGGGCCTCATCCCAGGCACCTACACCGTCATGGTGGACTCCAGCACACTACCCGCGGGTGTGACCCAAACGGGTGACCCTGACGCAACTGCGGATCACAAAACCAGCATCACGCTGGCTGCTGGTGACAACACGCTCACGGCTGACTTCGGCTACAAAGGAGACGCAAGTCTCGGTGACTACGTCTGGAATGATGCGGATGGTGATGGTGTGCAAGACGCCACCGAGCTGCCTATCAGCGGCGTGGTTGTCTTCCTCGATCTGGACAATGATGGCATCAAAGACGCCAACGAACCTGCGGACACGACCGATAGTGCTGGCCTGTACGGCTTCACGGGCCTCATTCCTGGCACCTACACCGTCATGGTTGACGCCAGCACACTCCCCGCTGGTGTGACTCAAACTGGTGACCCCGATGCTTCCGTGGATCACAAGGCCAGCATCACACTCGCTGCTGGTGACAACACGCTCACCGCTGACTTCGGCTACCAGGGCAATGCAAGCCTCGGTGATTACGTCTGGAACGACTTCGACGCTGATGGCGTGCAGGATGCTACTGAGCTGCCAATCAGCGGCGTGGTTGTCTTCCTTGATCTGGACAATGATGGCATCAAAGACGCCAATGAGCCTGCGGACACGACCGATAGCGCTGGCCTTTACAGCTTCACGAACCTCATCCCTGGCACCTACACGGTCATGGTGGACTCCAGCACCCTTCCAGCTGGCGTGACGCAAACGGGTGATCCTGATGCTACTGTCGATCATAAGACCAGCATCACACTGGCTGCTGGTGACAACACGCTCACCGCTGACTTTGGCTACCAGGGCAATGCAAGCCTCGGCGACTACGTCTGGAGCGATGCGGATGCCGACGGCGTGCAGGATGCCGCCGAGCTGGCCCTTCCGAATGTGCGTCTTTTCCTCGATCTCGATGGAGATGGCTCACTTGATTCCAATGAGCCCACGCAGGTCACAGACAGTATGGGCCATTATAGCTTCACGGGCCTCATTCCTGGAAGTTACACCGTCAAAGTGGATGCCTCTACGCTGCCTTTGGGCGCTGCCCAGAGCGCAGATCCAGATGCGACTCTCGATAACATGACCACGTTGGCTCTTGCTGCGGGTGATGATGTGCTTACTGCGGATTTTGGCTATCAGTCTCCTCCGTATCGACTCAGTGGTCAGGTGCGCCTCGATTCCGATGGTGACGGAGACCTCGGAGATAGTGATGGTGGCATCGCAGGTGTCGTGATCCGACTCTACAATGACCCCAATGGCGATGGCGATCCTGCTGATGGCACGCTGTTGGCCATCGCCGTCACCGATGCTAGTGGTCACTACGACTTCAGTGGTCTGCCAGCGGGCTCCTATGTCGTCACCGAGAGCAATCCGGCCAATGCCGTCAGCTCGGCGGATGTGACGGGTGCCAATGATGATCGCGTCAGTGCCACGATCACTAACGCCGACATCACGGGGCGCGATTTCCTCGATAAATCCATCGTGCTGCATGCCATTCGCGGGACCGTCTTGGATGACGGCACTCCAGATGATGGTGCCTTCGGGGCAGGGGACACACCCATCGCTGGGGCCGTAATTCAGCTCTTCAAAGACCTGAATACAGACGGTATCGCACAGTCTGGTGAACTCATCGCCACCACCGCTACTCTGCTGGATGGCAGCTACGCCTTTATCAATCTGCCAGATGCGTCCGACTACCTCATCATCGAGACAAATCCCGCTGGATTCATCTCTGAAAATGATGTGGCAGGTTCCGCCACCGATGACCTCATCACGACCAGCATCGCTGGCGCGGATAGCACCGGGAATGACTTCCTCGATGACACAGGTGTCGTCCATAGCATTAGCGGCACCGTGCGTGATGACTACGATCTCGATGGAAGCTTCTCGGACAATGATCAGCCCGTTTCCGGCGTCACGGTCACTCTCTATGCCGACATCAATGGCAACGGTGTTTATGATCCGCAGACTGATACACGCGTCGGATCGACGGTGACGAACAGCCTGGGTCAGTATCTCTTCACAGGCTTGGGCGATGGCTCATACCTGGTCGTCGAAACGGATCCCGTGGCCTCTACCAGCACAGCAGACGTCCAATCTGCCAATGATAACTTGATCCCAGTGACCCTCGCAGGCGTGGATAGCTCACAAAATGACTTCCTTGATGCGGTCGATCCGGCTGGATATATTTACTCCTCCGTCACAGGTCAGATTATCGGCGGTGGAACCATTACCGTCACTGGACCTGGGGGCGTCACCATCACGCAGGATGGTTCCAGTGGCCAGTATAGCTGGATCACAGATGGCACTCCAGGCACCTACACCATGACATATGCGCCGCCTCTCGGTTACATCATTGACCCCACACGCCCAGTGACCGGTGCCAGCCTCGATCCTACCGGTCAGCCAGATCCATATGCGCTCGGTTCTTCGGAAAACGCACTCAATCCAGGTTACCTCACCACCTCTACGGCTGTCGGAAATCCCTATTACTTCACCTTCGATCTAGCCAGTGGCGATCCCTTCGTCATCAATAACAACATCCCGCTCGTCGAGGTGAAGCCTAGCAGCTTTGCAGCCTGGCAGTATGCCAATCCGCTCGGTGGCCAAAATGGCCCCAATGACGATCCTGATGGTGATGGTGTGCCGAACCTCGCTGAATTCGCCTTCTGCTACAATCCGTCCAGTGGAATCCACCGGGGCTGCCCATTTGAGCTCGAAGTGCAGTCGGGCGGCAGCGTCAATGCGCTCCTGCGTCGTCTCCAGACCTCCAGTGGGCTCACTTACACACTGCAATCGCTCACAGACCTCTCCCTCAGCCCTGGAGGCTGGACGGATGTCACGACGCTGGTGCCGACGCTCGTCAGCAATGGCGACGGTACACAGACGGCCACTTACACCGCTGTGGATGCGCTACCTGCCCTCAGCAGTGGCCAGGGCTTCCTACGTGTGAAAATCACCGATACCGCCAGTGGCGCGAGCGTCGTCACAGACGTCAGCGGCTTCACGAAGCAATTGCTCGGTCTCGGCTGTGTCTCCAGCTCGATGCCATATCTGCCATGCCCGCATGCCACAGGCAGCATCGACAGTGTGGCAGGCAGCACGCTCGTCTGCTCCACGTCCGCAGGCACTGGAAGCTACATCACTGCGCTAGCCGCAGGTAAGCAGCACTACATCGAAATCACCAGCGGTGAGAATGAAGGACACCGCTATGAGATCGACGAGGCCGCTACCACCGCCACCTCACTTGCTATCGACCTAGCTAGCGCACTCAATACACAGGCTACACTGCCTGCGACGCTCGCCACAGATACCTGGGAGCTGCGCACACATCACACCATCAATGAGCTCTATCCGCCCGCTGCCTTTACCAGCACGAATAATCCCAACACGGCAGATCGCATCCTCATCCCCAATGGCGCAGCCTTCACCACCTACTGGCTCTATACCAATAGTGGATCACCCAAATGGGTACTCACCTCCGATGCCACACGCGTCGATCAGGGTGGTGTCATCCTGCCGCCATGCGCTGGCTACTTTGTGCATCCGAAGACGGTGCAAGTCAGCCGCACCTACGCAGGCCGCGTGCGTGCCAATGACTTCATTTGCCCGCTGCCCATTGGTTCTTCCATGATTGCAAGTGGATGGCCGCTCGACCAGGGACCCAACAGCCGCGCCATGACCACAATCGCGAACGCCTTTGTCAGCTCCAGTAGCCCCACCAACGCAGATAAAATCCTGACTTGGCAAGGTGACTCTGTCAGTGACGCCACCGCCTACGACACTTATGCTTACCTCACAACCAGCAGCGGAGGCCGCTGGGTCAAGACGCAAAATGCCGGCCTCACTGACCAAGGCAACACGCCCTTCCTCAAGTCCCTCCGTGCCGTCTTCGTGAAGGTCACCACAGCGCATCCGACCTGGATCATGCCGCTGCCCTGGACACCGTGACATATCTCTATCCAATAGCCAAAAACAACACCCCAACACACCACTCTACAGTTATGAAACGCACCCTCCGACATCTGCTCCTGCTGCTCGGTCTAGCCACACTCCTACCCCATGCCGCATCGGCGCGGACGATCATCTGGGGCTCCGCCGTCGGTGATACCCTCATCGACAGCACGGGCGCTCCCCTTGATGGTGGCTTCACCTTTGAGCTCGGCACCTTCGGCTCCGGCTTTGTGCCCACTCAGTTTAATACCACGGACTGGTATACAAACTGGAAGGTCTTTGATCGCTCCGTCACGGGTGTCACCTGGGATCCCGCCCTGCCAGATCAGTTCCTCGCGTCCGAGGCCACACTGAATACGGACTATACCAGCAGCTCGCCTTTTTCCACGGCCACCTTCGCCACCGGGGAACGCGCCTACATCTGGGTCTATGATAGCCAACTCAGCGCTAGCACCTCCGAATGGGCACTCATCAGCGGCTCTGCGACTGGACCCGCCACCGACACCGCATGGTTCATACCTACGCCTACGACGTCGCATGATCCTGACACACTGGACTGGCGCTTCGACACCTCCTCATCCCTCATCTATGGCGGGCTCAATAACGCCCAGGGCCCAGGTGAATATACATTCGCTCCTGGCGCCTTCGTCATTCAGACACACGCCGCCCCAGAGCCAGGTGCAGCCCTTCTTTGCGGACTCGCATTCATGCTTCATCTCACGCGGACTCGTCAGCGCCGGTGAGCTTTTGGCTGGGTGTCATTCCTTTCTCGTGGAGAATGCCGTGCTCGTGGGAGTCACGGCATTTCTCGCTAAAAGATGCGTGAAGGGATGCGTTGCGGCGAGATTGTACTGCTTGATCGCTAGCGACCAGAAGGGAGCTAGATCATGCTCCGTGGCGGACCAGAGGCGGTAGTGCAGATTGGTGACGCTCTCCGTGTCATTGATCAGAGCGCTGCTCTCACGGGGAGTGAGAGCCTGCGGCCCTTGCTGGAGCAGCTTGTCAGCGATCTCACTGAGGTACTCGCGTGAGTCATGCGTATTTTTGCGGCGGCGCAGCAGGGAGATGTGCAGACCATTGACATAGGGATCTAGGCAGACCTGCATGAGGCCGTAGTTACGCTCGATCTCCGGCGGGAGCTTGAGGCGGCCTTTGACCTCTGCGAGGTTGGTTTCCAGCTCACGCAGCACTGCTGGCGGCTCGATCTCCTCCGCACTGGTGAATAGGCCGATGGAGCGGCCGCTCTTCCCACTACTGAGCCAGATGGCGAGTGGGATGGCGAGCACTAGCGAAAAGCAAATCGGACTGAACCACAGGAAAAACTGCCAACCGATGTTCCACGCGATCACACCCCACACCACTCCGAGCAGCGTCACCCCGCCGAAGGTGAGGATGATCTCCCGCCAGTCCACACCATCGAGTTTTCGCTTCTGCGCCACCCATTTGACTCCCTGGCCTGTGATGATCTTGAAAACAAATACCGAGTGAAACCACATCATCACAGGTGCCAGCATGGTGAAGATCACCGTGTCCGTCATGCTGCTGACAAAGGCCATGAAGCGCTGCTGCGCTGTCTTATACACACGGGCACTGACCATCTCATCGAGCACGATCAGCAGCTTCGGTAGGAAAATAAGCGTGATCGTGAGCCCGAGAAGCAGGATGCCTGCTCGCTCCGTGGGGCCGCTCTGCTCCATATTACCCGGCATCGCAGCCAAGATGGTCGAGAAGATCAGAAAAAGCAGCCAAAGCGGTGAGCTCACATAACTGAGCACCCCATGTGCGAAATTCAGCCGACTCATGAAATGCCAACCACGGGCAAACAGCAGCCAGAAGTGCTGCATGTTCCCCTGGCACCAGCGGCGGTCGCGCTTCAGCGTGTCGATCAGGGTGGGCGGGCCTTCCTCATAGCTGCCGCGCACGGTATTGAGCATGCGCACGGCATAGCCCGCTTTTCGCATCAGGGCCGCCTCCACAAAGTCATGGGACAGAATGTGTCCGCCGAAGGGCACCGTCGCTGGTAGCGGAGGCAGAGCACAATGCTGGATAAAGGGCTCCAGTCGGATAATGGCGTTATGACCCCAGAAGTTCGCCTCGCCATTTTGCCAGTAATTGATGCCTGCCATGAAGGCCGGGCCGTACAGCGATTGGCTGAACTGCATCAGTCGCCCCAGCAGCGTCTCGCTGGCGATCTGCTTCGGGAAAGTCTGGAGAATGCCGATACCGGGATTCTTCTCCATGATACGGGTCATGGCCACCATCAGCGCCCCCGACATCAGGCTATCCGCATCGAAGACGATCATGTAGCGATAGCGCTTCCCCCAGCGGCGGCAGAAGTCGGAAACATTGCCCGATTTGCGATTGATCGGCTTGCGGCGGCGGCGGTAAAAGATCTTCCCGAAGGCCCCCAGTTGGCGACTGAGCTCCAGCCATGCGGTCTGCTCCTCGATCCACTTATTCGTCTGGTCACTGTCACTTAGGACGAAGAAATCGAAGTTCTCGATGTGCCCCGTCTTTTGCAGCGATTCATAAGTCACTCGCAGGCCCTCCCAGACACGAGAAACATCCTCATTATAGACCGGGATGATGATCGCTACATTCGCACCAGGCGCGGTCGAGACATCTTCATCCGCAATACTCGCCCAGAGGTTCGTCGGGTCCCCATGCGGTGTGTTTTGACGCCAAACACCGATCACCGCAGTCCAGAAACCCGAATTGAGCTGGTAATACAGCGGGATAAAGCACGCCAGCAGACCCACCGCAGACCAGCGGAAGCCATAAGCACGCAGGTAGCGCAGCATCAGCCAGGTGCCCAGCAGCGTGCCCAGGCACACCAGGGTGAGAAAGGTCACACGCCGTGCACGCGCCAGTGTGCGCGGCACCAGCCCAGCGAGTGGTGTATTCTTCGGTGGTAGTGGCATCGTCGCAGTCTCGCTCATTGCATTAGTTTGTAAGCATAAGCGAAAACCAGGGCCACAAAGGCCGCCAGTAGGACATACCGCATCCACGGCTGACTGGCGATCTGCTCAAAAGTCCCCTCCGCCACATGTGTCAGCCCCAGATCCATGTCACGCGGCGTCATCTTCGAGACCTGGAGACTCGGGCCACTCGTGCGCACCGCCTGCCTCATCGCCTCACGCATCGCTGGAGGCATGATTTTCGTATCCATAAAGTGCAACGGCCATTTTTCCGGTCCATCACAGATATAGAAGCCCAATCTGCCCCCCGCCTCGATCTGCGGTGCCGTGAACTGCATCTCCTCGTAAATGCGGCCCAGCCAGTCGTGCATCATTTTACGAGCCTCCTCGATCGCGTGCGCCACCGGCTTGCGAGAGGGGTCCTTGGCATGTGCCGTAGCCGCACGACTCAGTGACTCCAGCACCAACTGCGTGCGGCGGATTCGATTATGCAGGCGGTAAGCACGGAAATAGTCCGCCAGTCGTGCATACGCCTCATTCCACTCCTGGTCGGTGCCTGTGGCGGGTGCGAATTGAATGTGAACGGCCTCCATACTGCGGGGAAAGTAGCGGCGCACTCACGGAGTCGCCGCCACACATGCTGGGCATGTAGAGCAACAACTGGGCCAGTCAATGGGATAGGCTCATCTTCGCGCTTTGTTTTGCTGCGAATTAAAAAATTCGGCTTGTGAGCACACACAGACACGGAACCGGTGTCAGAAGCCTCCGACATGAATTCCCCCGCCTTCCTCGCCACCGCTCAAAAACACCTCCCCGCCGCCCTAGAGCACCTCCGGGCACTCGTCGCCATCAACAGCTTCACCACCAATGCCGAAGGCGTGGACGAAGTCGCACGGCTCACGGCCCAAATGTTTGCCCCACTCGGATTCGATGCCGAAATGGTCAAATGCCACATCAGCGGCACCGGCCACCATCTCTACCTACGGCGGCGCGGGGCAGGGGGGCAGCCCATCGTCCTCGTCACCCACAGCGACACCGTCTTCCCACCCGAGGAAGAAAAGCTCAATGACTTCCACTGGCAGGAAAAAGCAGGCGAAGACCGCATCCACGGCCCCGGCGTCGTCGATAACAAAGGCGGCACCGTCCTCATCTGGCTCATCCTCCAGGTGCTACGAGAAGCCGCCCCCCAGGTCTTCGAGCACACCCATTGGCTCATCGCCGCCAATGCGGCGGAGGAAGTCACCGGCGACGACTTCGGACACGCCACCCTCCGCCAATGTGGCGGCAAAGCGCAGGCCGTGCTCGTCTTTGAAGGCGGCCCCGTCGATGACAGCGGCTGGCACATCGTCACCTCACGCAAAGGGCGCAGCACCTGGAAGCTCCACGCCGCCGGCCGCGCCGCACACGCAGGTAGCCAGCATGCCGATGGCATCAATGCCATCGACGCCCTCGCCCTCGCACTCCCACACATCGCTGCACAGACCTGCCCAGAGCACCAGCGCACCGTAAACATCGGCTACATCCACGGCGGCACCGTCGTCAATCGCGTCCCGCATGAAGCCGATGCCGAGTGGGAGTGCCGTGCCGTCACCCCCGCCGCCCTAGCCTCCGCTGACCGCTTTTTTGCCGATCTCAGCACCAAAGCAGCCAATGGAGCCATCCTCACCTCTCAGCGCACCGGCCACACCTCACCCTGGCCCGGCGGAGACGACGTCATGGCCCTCTTCCAGCACTGGAGCCACGCCGCCACCGAGCTCGGCCTCCGCGCCGTCTCCGTCCCCCGTGGCGGATTGAGCGATGCCAATCACCTCTGGCACCTCGCCCCCACCCTGGATGGCCTCGGCCCCTGGGGTGGCAATGCCCACTGCTCCGAACGCAGCCCCGATGGCTCCAAAGAGCCCGAATGGGTCTCCCGCAGCTCATTTGTCCCAAAAGCAGCCATGAACGCCCTCGCCCTCTGCTCCCTCCTACCCACTCAGAGCTGAGTCATCTCCCCTTGGCCCTTGCTTTTGATGCGGCTCTGGTGTTTGCGGAGGACATGCCTAGTGCTCTGAAAACTGTCGCCATCGTCGGACGCCCCAATGTGGGGAAATCCGCCCTATTCAACCGCCTCGCCGGTAAGAACATCTCCATCGTCCACGATCAGGCCGGAGTCACCCGTGACCGCATCATCGCCCAGTGCCGCAAAGGCCCCGCATGGTTCGAAATCATGGACACCGGCGGCATCGGAGCCAATACAGACGACGTCCTCACCGGCCAAGTGCAGACAGAAGCTGCCATCGCCCTCGAAGTCGCCGAGCTCCTCCTCTTCGTCGTCGATGTCGTCGATGGCGTGAATCCCATCGACCAGACACTCGCCCGCGAGCTCCGCCGCACCAGCAAGCCCGTCATCCTCGTCTGCAACAAGGCAGACTCCCCCGCTCGCAAACTCAACGCCTCCGAATTCGCCCGACTAGGCTTTGAAAACACCGTCGAAGTCAGCGCCGCCCACGGCAAAGGCATCGACGACCTCATCGCCCTCATCGCAGAAAAGCTCGAGCTCAAAGAATCCACCGAAACCGCCGATGCCATCACCGGCGGTAATATCCGACCCCTCAAGCTCGCCATCGTCGGCAGGCCCAACGCAGGCAAATCCTCCCTCGTCAACGCCATCCTCGGCGAAGACCGCGCCATCGTCAGCCCCGTCGCCGGCACCACCCGTGACGCACTCGACATCGAAGCCGCTTACAACGGCAAACACTACCAGCTCATCGACACCGCCGGCATCCGCCGCCGCGCCAAAGTCGATACCTTTGTCGAAGTCAGCAGTATCGACCGCAGCATCCAGAGCATCAAGCGGGCCGACCTCTGCCTCCTCGTCATCGACTGTGCCGATGGAGCCAAAATGCAGGACCGCAAAATCGCCCAGCTCATCCTCGAAGAGCGAAAGCCCTGCATCCTCGTCATGAACAAATGGGACCTCTTCCACCCCAGCGGAAAGCAAAAAGACCGCATCGAGCACCTAGAGGAGATCATGCGCCGTGAGTTTTTCTTCCTCAGCTACGCCCCGATGATCGCCATCTCCGCGAAAAACAAAGACCACATCGGCAAACTTTTCGTCCAGATCGAAAAAGTCCGTCAGGGAGCCCAAAACCGCATCGGCACCGGAGCCCTCAACCGCCTCCTCGGCAACGCCATCGAAAACACCCCAGGAGCCCTCGGTCGCAGCACCCACTCCTTCAAGCTCCTCTACGCCACCCAGACCAACGACACCACCGAGAGCGCCATCCCCGTCCCACAGTTCGTCCTCTTCGCCAACCGTGCCGACAAGCTCACCGAGAGCTACACCCGCTACCTCGAAAGCGTCATCCGCGACGAATGGCCCTGCCCCGGCGTCCCCTTCCGCATGAGCGTCCGCAGCAAAGGCCCCAAACGCGATCGGAAATAGCCCGCTCTTCGTTCGTCGGGGGATTTCAAAGCCTTTTGGCCTGCGATTGCCACCTGCTTGGAATGCTTTGCAAAAGCGGGCAGCTCAAACCGGCCAAAGTTCCATCCTTCTTCCACTCAGCATGCGGGCGTTCCAGTCCTGAATACGGATCACTCGATCTTCCCGCTCACTCCGCAGCCCACCCGCGCAGCATTTCCAGTGCCTCCCGATTTCGCGGAGCACTCGCTAGGGAGTCCAGGAGGTGCCGCTTTGCCTTCGTCGCGTCCTTTTCTCTCCAAAGCTGTGCTAGCCGGAAATGTGTCCGCGCGGCACTTCCGGGATCGAGCACCAAAACGCGTTCCCACGCGGCGATCGCGGTAGGTTCATCCTTCAGCGCGGAGCTAGCCTCTGCTAGGGCCAATTGCGGCGTGATGAGGAAGGGATTCACCGCCAGCGAGCGCAGGGACTGCGTGCGCACCTCACTCCAGCGCTGGTCTGCACGATCCAGCTCGATGAGCCGCAAAAAGGCACTTTGCGCATCGGATGACTTCGCGGCGATTTGGCGCAAAACAGCCGCTTCCTCGTCCTCACGCTTCATTTGGCGAAAAGCCAGCGCCTTGAGCTCATAGCCACTTCCGCTGCCAAAATCCTCTGGCAGCAGTTGGACGATGATTTCGGCCATTTTGAGCACTTCAGGCCAGTTTTTTTGCTCCACTAGGCTCTTCGTGTGCTGGCGGATCGCGGGCAGGTTTTTCGGATGCTGCTTCAAAAAGGTCTCAAAAGCCCCTTCATCGAAAGGATTCAGATCTTTCTGCTCTGGCACCTGCCACTCCGCCAGGGCACCGAACTGCCGCGCCCGGCTGGTGATGAACTCCGTGAAACCTGCCTCTATCTGCTCCAAGTCCGCCGTGTGCGCTGCGATGGCATCATTGATGCGCTGCCCCTCTGCTAGGGAAAGCAGGATGCGCTGGAATTTTTCCTTCCCGTACTTTTCCAGCAGATACTCCACCACCTGACTGGACTCAAAATAGGCAAACATCAGGTCATCATGCTCCTTGGCATTCATGAAGGCGCTGCTCAGTCGCGACACGGGTGTCAGCTTCTCTTCATCCAGCGCCATCTCGCGGAAGCGTGCATCCATGCGCATGCCCCAGGCCGGATCACGCTGCCGCTCCTCATACACACTGATGCCTTCACTCAGCCAGCGCGGCATGCGGTTCTTGGTCACACTCAGCGTGATCACGTGGCAGAACTCATGCCACAGCGTGCTTTCCCAGTTACTCCGCCCCTGCGCCAGACTACCGGGGCTATTCATCGTCACCACCGTGCCAAAGCAGACGCCCAGCATGCCCTGACCACCCAGCGCACCAAAAGTGCGAATCGCGAAGTCCTGCTGCTCGCCGAAAAACTCCACGAGCACCGGTTTATCCATCTTCAGGCCATATTTCGGTGCCAGCACCGCCTTTGCCTCACGCAGCAGCACCAGCGCACGCTCACCGTAGATGGGCCAGTCACGCTTCGGCATCTTCAAAATGAAGTCCTCATGCGCCATTGTCACGTAGCCGTTCATCTGCTTCTCCAGTAGGCCCAAATTATGCGCCTGGATGTTGTAACCATCCTCCGTGCGGATCGCTGCGGCCAGCTTCCATGCCGCAGGCTCATCCCCGAGTCGCAGTAGGTCATGGCAAAGCTGCACCTTCGCCGGCAGGTAGCTCGCATCCAGCTCCAGCGCCTTGCGCTGATGCGCCGCGCTCTCTGCGAAGCGGTAAGCACGCGATAGGCACTTCCCCAGCAGGTGATCGACCTCTGGATTGCTGCTCCAGCGCCGTAGTGCCTCCGCGCGGGCTTCCTCCACCTTTTTCCCATCCGCATGAAACAGATGCGCCACCACCGCCCGCAGCGTCCAGGCACGCGGATGATGCTCATCGGCGTCCAGCACCGTCTGCACCGCCTTTTCAGCCTCCAGGAATTTCTCTGCCCGCAGCAGCATCTCCGCCCGCATGAGGTGGGAGCCCTTGTGATTCGGATTCAGCGCCAGCGCCTTCTCCAAGTTCTCTCCAGCCTTCACACGATCACTTTCCAGAAAAGCCCGCGCTAATCCGAAACGCAGCTCCGCCGTCTCGCCCACGGCCTTGAGTCCCGCGCGGAAGACATCCGCCGCACGCTTCGCATCCTCTTTATCTAGAGCGAGATTCCCCTCCGCCAGCCAAACAGCCTCCAGCTTCGCATCCTTCGATTGTGCCGCTTTGAAATACTGTGTGATGACCTTTTGCGCATCCGCACCCAGGACCAATGCTGCACGGCCCAGCGCCACCATTTCAGAGGCCGTGCGCTCCTTCACCGCCTTTGATTTGGCCGCTGCATTCACCTGTTGGAGTGCATCGGCCATCACCTCGCTCTTTCCGAGCTGCCGCGCCAGCTCATGGCGCAGCATCAGCAGCTCCAAGTGCCCAGGAAAGGCCTTCAGCGCCGCCTCGGACTCTTGCAGAGCCGTTTCATGCTGTCCCAGCTCTGGCAGCGCCCGCAGGCGCAGCAGTCGCCACTCGGCAGCCTTCAGTCCGCGCTGCACCGCCGCCTCACCGATGCGTGCCACCAGTTCGAAATCGCCCTCCGCCAATAATTTCGTCACCGGCCCCAGATTCCGTTCCTCGAACATCTTCTCCAAATCAAGCTGCTGGGCAGCCAGCGTAGTAGCAAAACAGAACGTGAGAAGAAAACAGCGCATCATGCCCACCCTTAACGCCACCACCCCGCGCCACCTCTCCAGTAAAACGAGCTAGTGATCGAATAGCGAAGAGCAGGTTTGTTTTCCTTGCTCTTTAATCTGCATAGAAGTGAAACCAAAAAGCAAAGATGCATACACCTACCACATAGATCGCCAACCCACCGAGAACTGCCCAATTAATGCGGCTACGCTTTGAAGTTACCAAGTGGCAAAATAGAAGCAGCAAACTGATGGCCAACGTAATGACTGCAAATAGAAATGTGCTTTCGTATCTGTTTCCTAATTTGGATAGGAGAAGGGCGGCGATATTTGAGGCTACAAATAGTGCAGTGAGCAATAATAAACGCATAGCATTCAAAGCCTTAAACCTCGTGCCCGACTCGAACAGTTGCAGGTCTCCCCGCTACTTCAGCAGTGATCTCTCTTTGGCGATGGCTTCTTTGATTTTGTCCATCCGGTTCTCGGGGGTGGGGTGGGTGCTCATGAAGTCGCTGCCACCGCGACCGCCACCTGCTTCGGCGAGGATTTCCATGACGCCGATGAGTTCCTCCGGCTGATAGCCTGCCTGGAGCATGAAGCGCACGCCGAGGGCATCGGATTCCAGCTCGTCATCGCGGCTGAATTTGGTGGTCTTCACTGCGTGAGCATCTGACCGATCATCTGGCCCGTGTTGGCACCGCCTTGAGTATCGGAGAGCAGAATGGCTACGCCTTGACCGATGCCGGACCACTTCTGGGAATGTGCCATTTGCTCATTGGAGTGACGGCCGACGACGTGGCCCATCTCATGGCCTAGCACACCGGCGAGTTGGTCTTCGTTTTTGAGTTTCCGAAACAGAGCCTCGGTGATGAAAATCTGGCCGCCGGGCAGCGCAAAGGCATTGATCGTCTGCGGATCGGCCAGGAGGTGAAATTTGTATTGGTAGGGCGTCTCGCGTGCAGCGGTGGACTCGATCAATTTACGCCCCACGGACTCCACCAGGGCCCGCGCCTGTGGATCGGAGGAGAGTCCCCCCATCTCACGCACCATGCCGGGTGCAGACTGGAGACCCATGGCTACCTCTTCCTCCGGCGTGGCGATGGCGAGGAGCTGCGTGCGGCCTGTGAACTCATTTTGGTATTCCGTGGTGCTCATGCGGTTGTAAACCACGGCTCCGATGATGAAAAGGATGCCGATGACGATGCGGGGATTGCAGCCCGCGCCAGGGCGGCTCTGCTGGCCATAGGCAGAGAGGATGGACTGACCGGTGAGGAGGCGAAAAAGCTTTTTCATGTGGCGGCCCTTATAGGACAGCCCGCGCTGCCATGCCAAGTGCGAATATGGGTAGGCTTACACGTCTTTAATTGCCGTGGAAAACTGGTCGCAGGTCCGCCGTTACCTGCTTCATGATCTACCGCCTTGTCATTTTTGCACTCCTTACGGCCACGGCGCTGCATGCGGAGGATGGGGAGCAGCTTTTTGTCCGCCGTGTGTGGCCGCTTTTTCAGGAGCGATGCCTGGCCTGTCACGGTCAGGATGAGGCGAAGATCAAAGGCGGCTACGACATGCGCACGCCTGAATCCGCCACCAAGGGCGGTGAGAGCGATGCGAAGGCCATCCTACCCGGCAAGCCGGAGCAAAGCCCGCTCTATCTGGCCATCACTCGCCAGCATGAGGACTACGAGCCCATGCCGCCGAAGGAGGCTGATCGCCTCCAGCCAGACCAGATCGCCTGGATCAAGACCTGGATCACGAGCGGTGCTCCGTGGCCGGATGCAGCACGCCGCAGCGCCGTGACGAAAGCGATGGCGGCGCAATGGAGCGCTGAGGATGGCATCGCGGTGCGACTGACGGGTGCTCTCTCGCCTGAGTGGGCGAATCGCCGCTACAAGGCGGAGTCTCTCTGGGCCTACCAGCCGGTGCAGCGGCCCGATTTCACTCCGCGAGCAGATGAGCACCCGATTGATGCCCTGCTGGCGGTGAAAAATCCTGCGCCACCTGCCGATGCACGCACTTTCATCCGCCGCGCTAGTTTTGACCTCACGGGACTGCCGCCGACGCCGGATGAAATAGCCGCTTTCGAGTTCGAACACGCCCGTGATGCCGCTTTGGCCATGCGCCAGCTCATTGAGCGACTGCTGGCGAGTCCCCATTATGGCGAGCGTATGGCGCGGCATTGGCTGGATGTGGTGCGCTATGCGGATAGCAGCGGATTCGCCAATGACTACGAGCGTGGCAATGCCTGGCGCTACCGTGACTACGTCGTTCGCAGCTTCAATGCGGACAAGGCGTATGATCTTTTCATCCAGGAGCAGATCGCGGGGGATGAGCTGCGGCCAGATGATCCTGAGATGCTCACCGCTGTCGGTTTTCTGCGCATGGGCCCCTGGGAGCTCACGGGCATGGAGGTGGCGAAAGTGGCCCGCCAGCGCTTTCTCGATGATGTGACGAACTCCGTCGGCGAGACCTTCCTGGCGCACTCGCTGCAATGTGCCCGCTGCCACGATCACAAGTTCGATCCCATCCCCACGCATGATTATTATGCCATGCAGGCCTGTTTTGCGACGACGCAGCTCGCTGAGCGGCCTGCGCCGTTTTTAAAGGCAGAAAACACGCTCGGCTTTGAGGAGAAAAAACATCTCGAAACACGCCGCAGCGAGCATTTGGCCGTTTTGCAGCGCCTGGATGAAAAATTGCTCCGCAATGCCCAAAAGTGGCTCGCGGACAAAAAACTCGATTCTGCGAAATGGGACGCCGCCGTCGCCCAAGCTCGGAAAAGCGGCAGCAAGAACGCCAAGCGCAGTTACCCCGATGTTTTCGGTGCCGCCCGCCAGATCCTCACGAAGCAAGGCCTGCCAGAGGACCAATTTCCGCCGAAGCTGGTGGGATTCGAGCCCGCCGACTTCGGCAATGAACGTGTGGCCCGCAAAGGCCTGGAGCGCCTGCGCTGGGAGATGGAGCGCTACGAGCCCTTTGCCTTCAGTGTCTATAATGGGCTCACTCCGCAGATGGTCAGTGTCTATCAGCCCATGCGCATGCCCATGCAGCGCATGACAGAGGGCGAGCTGGAGCAGACGGCCATCCTCGGTGGTGGTGATCCGTTTTCTCCGACTACACGAGTGAAGCCGGGCGTGCTGAGCATTCTGAATCAAAGCGCGGGCTTTCAGATCCAGGAAACTATCGAAGGCCGCCGCAGTGCATTGGCGAAATGGATCGCTAGCCCCACCAATCCGCTCACCACACGCACCATCGTGAATCGACTGTGGCTCTGGCACTTCGGGCAGGCGCTAGCGGGGAATCCGAACAACTTCGGCAGCACGGGAAAGCGGCCCACGCATCCGGCGCTGCTCGATTTTCTCGCCAGCACGCTGGTGGAGAAAAAATGGAGCATCAAAGACATGCACCGCCTGATCATGACCAGCTCCGCCTATCAGCGTAGCGCCCACTTTTCCGCCCCAGCGGAGCCTTCTAGCCGTGAGGAGTCGGAAAAGAGCTACGCGGTCTTTAAACCCCGCCGCCTGATGGCTGAGGAGCTGCGTGATGCCATGCTGTGCATCACTGGGGAGCTCAATCGCACGCTCGGCGGCATCCCGAACCGCCCAGAGATCAATCTGGAGGTCGCCATGCAGCCACGGCAGGTCATGGGCACCTTTGCCTCTGCCTGGGTGCCGAATGCGCTGCCTTCTCAGCGACATCGCCGCAGTCTCTACGCTCTGAAAGTGCGTGGTCTGCGTGATCCATTCATGGAGGTCTTTAATGAGCCTGCTCCCGATTTCTCCTGTGAGGCACGCGAGGTCTCGACCGTCACGCCTCAGGTCTTCAGCCTGTTCAATAGCCAAGCCAGTTATGATCGAGCACTCGCACTGGCGCATCGCGTAATGGAGGAGCGTGGCGCAGAGCCGATCAGCCGAGTATTCCAGCTCGCTTTCGGGCGGAAGCCCTCTGCTGCTGAAAAATCCAACTGTGAGGCCCATTGGCGTGAGATGGAGGCCCAACAAGCCAGTCTCCACTTTTCTAAAAACACGCCGCCGCTCGAAGTGCGGCGTGATGCCGTGGAGGAGAACACTGGGGAGAAATTTTGCTTCCAGGAAAAGCTACCTGGATATGCCGATTTTGTCCCCGATCTCCAGCCTGTCGATTGCGATGCGAAAACGCGTGCTTTGGCAGATGTCTGCCTCGTGCTCCTCAACTCCAACGAGTTTTCCTATCTTTACTGAAGTGCTCCGATCATGCGGGCAGCGTCTCTGGGGCCGTCTGCATGAAAATGGCCGATAGCAAGAGGGCGAGGAGCAAGCAGGCCGCTGCTGCATAGAGCGGGTAATGAAACAGCTCTTCTGATTCGGTGAACTTGCGGCGCTCGATCTTCACTTTTTCGAGCTTGTCGATGGTTTTAAAGACGGTTTCCAGCGTGTCGAGATTTTGAGCCATGTAGAACTCTCCATTGCCGATACGGGCGACTTCCATCAGCGTCTCTTCATCGAAGGTCTGCTGGCCGACTGGGGTGTAGGTGCCGCGGATCGGGTCTGGAATGACGTGAGAGCCCGGTGTGCCGATGGCGATGGTGTAAATCTTCATGCCCAGAGTAGCCGCGAGTTTCGCAGCATCCTGCGGGCTGAGATTGCCCGAGTTGTTGGCCCCATCTGTGAGGAGCACGATGATCTTGGTGCGAGTTTTTTCCTTTTTGAGGCGATGCGCCGCTGCCGCGATGCCGCTGCCGATGGCGGTGCCCATGCTGACGCGTTTGACCTGGAGGCGGTCGATGTTGTTGATGAGCCAGTTGCGATCCAGTGTGAGCGGGCAGGGGAGGTAAGTCTCGCCAGAAAAGGCTACCATGCCGATGCGATCCGTTTTGCGGCCATTGATGAAGTCTGCGATGACGCGTTTCGCGGCGGTGAGCCGGTTTGCGGGCCTGCCGCCGATGATGAAGTCCTCGATGAGCATCGAGTCCGAGACATCGACGGATAGCATGATGGAGATGCCATCGCTTTTCTCCTCCTCGGTGGATAGGAGCTTCTGCGGACGTGCGAGGGCCAGTGCGGCACAGGCGATGCTGGCGAGCACGAGGCTGAACCACGTCCAGCGCATGCCTGAGCGTGATGGACGACCAATGCCACGCAGTAATGCCGTGGTAGGGAAGCGAATCACCGGTGCACGCCCACGTCCACCACGCAGGAGGGCCAAAAACGGCAGCAGTGCGAGCAGCAACAGCCACCAAGGCCGCGCAAACTGGAAGTCCGGCACGCCAGGAATCATGAGAGCAGCGAGTGGCAGATTCATCACGGGCGTTCCTCCTCGACTTTGGCAATGGCTTGATCGATCAGCGAGAGTGATTGCTCTGAAGTAGCAGGCGAGGGCATGAAGGAGAGCTCATCACACCACCGTGCCACTGGGGCAAAGCGCTCACGCCACACGCCTTCTGCGAGGGGTATGGGCTGATCGCTGGCAAAGTTGCGCAGGCCACTAAAGAGCTCTGGCGTCGTGCGAGTGAGTGCAGGCACCGCATGACACTCTGCCAAATAACGACGCAGAATCAGCGAGACGCGGTGGCTGATTTCTGAGGGCTCGATTTGCGTGACTCGTGCCCGCAGATCGGCTAGGGCACGCAGGCATGAAGCGTGGGGTTTTCGCGGGACGATGACGGCGAGGGGCTTTGGGCGCAGCAGCAGCCAGATAATGAGTGCTAGCAGGATAAATGCGGCGGTGCCTGCGGCCCACATGATCCACCAGGGAGGCGGGAGCGGCACGATTTTGGCCTCTGGCAGCTCTGGGTATGGCAAAGGTGGCACACCGGGCATTTGCGGCATCTGTGCGAGTGCCTGGCTAGCGATGAAAAGGAATGCCAAAGCCTTCATCCGCGCTTCCTCCTCTTTCTGGACCGGAAATAAGCTTTCAAGGCGGGCACGTAGTCTAGATCCGTGCGCACAGGGATGCGCTCGACGCCACTGCGGCGCAACAGTTGGTTGAGATACTCCTCATGCTTGCTGATGCGCTCTTGGTAATGGCGGCGCACGGCTGGATCACTGGTGTTGACGAGCATCCGCTCGCCTGTCTCTGGGTCTTCGAGCACGACTCGGCCCACATCGGGCAATTCACGTTCGCGTGGGTCGGTGATCTGCGCGGCGACGACGTCATGCTTTGCCGCAGCGGCTTTGAGCGTCTTTTCCCAGGCATCATTGGGTGTGATAAAGTCGGAAACCACGATCACCAATGCACGGTGTGAGATGCGCTGAAGCGCTAGCTCCAGTGCGACACGCATGTCTGTGCCGCTGTGAGCTGGTTCACAGTTCAAAATGTCTCGCAGGATGCGCAGCGCATGTGGGGAGCCTTTTCGAGCTGGTACGTATTGCTCTATCTGATCCGAAAACAGGGTCATACCCACTTTATCCTGATTCTGCACGGCGCTGAAGGCGAAAACGGCGGCGATCTCTGCCGCACGCTCGCGCTTGCTGTCCTCCTGGCTGCCGTAATCGCTGCTGCCACTGACATCGACGCAGAGCATGACGGTGAGCTCGCGCTCCTCGATGTATTTCCGTACAAAGGGCTCGTTCATGCGAGCGGTGACATTCCAGTCGAGGAATCGCACATCATCCCCGGCCTGATACTCGCGAAAATCATCGAACTCGATGCCCTGGCCTTTGAAACGTGAGTGATACTGCCCACCGAGCACCTCCTTCACCATGCCCCGCGTGAGCAACTCGATGCGTCGCACACGCTTGAGGATGCGTGTGAGGCGTTCATCTTGTTCCTTTGTGGCAGTGGCGGGCATGACTTAGGTGTTGGGCGACTGGTAGGTGTCTTCGATGTCGAACTCCCACTTTTAGGAGGTGGCGAGTTCGATCCGCACCTACTCACGGCACTGGAAGCTTATCGAGCAGGGTTTTGATCACATCCTCGCTGGTGACGCCTTCGGCCTCTGCTTCGTAACTGAGGAGGATACGGTGGCGGAGGATGTCTGGGGCTAGGTCTTTGATGTCCTGCGGGGTGACGTAGTTGCGCCCCTGGAGGAAGGCGTGCGCTTTGGCGGCGAGGGCCAGATTGATCGTGCCACGCGGTGAGGCACCACAGCGGATGAGGAGCTTCAGATGCGGGGCGAGGTGCTCCGGCTGGCGTGTGGCATGGATGATCGCGACGATGTAATCACGGATTTTTTCGTCCAAGTAGAGTCCATTGACGATGGTACGGCTCTTCACGATGTCGCCCACCTCGGTAATCTGGTTCACATTGAGCTTGGGCGCGGAGGTCGCCATCGCATCGAGCACCTGCCGCTCCTCCGATGGGCTGGGATAGGTGACACGTACTTTGAAGAGGAAGCGGTCGAGCTGGGCCTCTGGCAGTGTGTAGGTGCCCTCTTGGTCGATGGGGTTTTGCGTGGCCAGGACCATGAAGGGATCGCTGAGCTTGTGGGTGTGCTCGCCGATGGTGACTTGGCGCTCCTGCATGGCCTCCAGCAGCGCGGACTGCACTTTGGCGGGAGCGCGGTTGATTTCGTCTGCGAGCACCAGATTGGAGAAAATCGGCCCTAAGCGCGGCGTGAAGGTGCCGTCCTTCGGGTGATAGACCATGGTGCCGATCACATCGGCAGGGAGCAGATCCGGTGTGAACTGAATGCGCTGGAATTTCGCGCTCAGCGCACCAGCGAGGGTGCGGACGGCGAGGGTTTTGGCCAATCCGGGCACGCCTTCGAGCAGGACGTGACCATTGGTCAATAAGGCCACGAGCAGGCGGTCCACCAGCGCAGTCTGTCCGACGAGTACGCGGGCGATTTCATCCCGGAGTGGGGCCACCCAGGCGGAGGCTTTGGCGATGGCCTCTGCATCTGGTAAGGACGACGGGGCGGGAGAAGGCGGCGGCGTGGAGGGGGATTCGGTGTCGGACATGAAGAAGTGCGTACTGGTCAACGGGCCTAGCAGCGGCGTCAACTACGGCCTTCCCAGGCACAATAAAACGAATGCGGGGCAGTTTGCGGTGATCTTAGCCCAATGAGGGCACTTTCACGCCCACATCGACGTCTGCGTCGTAGTCCACACCGTCGAGTCCGAAGCCGAAAAGCCGCAAAAAGCTGCTCTGATAGCCTGCGAAGTCGCCGAACTCGGCGAAGTTCTCGGTGTTGACGATTTTCCAGCGGTCATCGACGAGTTTTTGCACGGCGGGGGCCATTTCCCAGTCATCCACGCGGATGCGTCCTGCCTCATCTGGCTGCGGGCTGCCGCTGTAAAGCCGATCGCGGAAAAGGCGGTCCATTTGCTCAATGCAGTCTTCATGGGTGCCATCGGCCTTCATGACCTTGTAGAGCAGGGAAATGTACAATGGCACCACCGGGATGGCGCTGCTGGCCTGTGTGACGAGGGCTTTATTGACGGAAACCCAGGCTTTTCCGCCGAGTGGGGCCAATTTGGCATCCAGCGCACGCTGGGCACGCTCGAGGTCCTCTTTGGCGCGGCCGATGGTGCCATTCTTATAGATGGGCCATGTCAGCTCGGGCCCGATGTAGCTGTAGGCCACGGTTTTCACGCCCTGGGCCAGTACACCGGCTTTTTGGAGGTCATCCATCCACATCTCCCAATCCTCGCCACCCATGACGGCGACGGTTTGGGCGATTTCGTCTTCATTGGCGGTTTCCAGCGTGACTTCGTTCACGACGCCCGTGCCGGTGTTGAGGTTTTTATTCGTGTAGGTGCCGCCGATGGGCTTCAGTACGGATTTAAAGACCTCGCCGGTCTTCGGGTGCGTGCGGCGTGGGCTCGCGAGACTGTAAATGACGCAATCGACCTGTCCCAAGTCCGCTTTGATCGCGGCGATGACCTCTGCCTTCATCGCATCGGAGAAGGCATCGCCATTGAAGGAGCGAGCGTAGAGGCCGGCTGCCTTTGCTTCGTGCTCAAAGGCGGCGCTGTTGTACCAGCCTGCGGTGCCGCAGCGGTCTGCCTCGGCTGGTTTTTCGAAAAAGACGCCGATGGTGGCCGCACCGGAGCCAAAGGCCGCCGCGATGCGGGATGCGAGTCCGTATCCCGTGGAGGAGCCGATGACGAGCACCTTCTTTGGCCCGCCCTCAAGGTGACCGCCTGCTTTGACGACTGCGATTTGGTCAGCGACATGCTTCGCGCAGCCAGTCGGGTGCGCTGTCGTGCAGATGAATCCACGGATTTTCGGAGTGACGATCATAGGTAAAGGGAAGTTGGGGGAAACCGTGGGCTCTTAACCGCCCGCACTGCGTAGGCAACCTCTTTTCCCCATCCGGGCTGGTTGAAGTCGCACTGAGTATACGGGTGTTGGGCTGTTTTCGTGTCTCTCTTGCCAAAGTGCTGAGTTCTCAGTGCTGAGTTCTCAGTTGGTTGTTGTTTCGCTGAGGACTAAGCGCCTATGGCACGAAAGTGACTCAGCGAGTGGCTCCGGCCTGGGACTCTGCTTTGCGAGCGGCGTCGTAGGCTTCGATGATGCGCTGCACCACGGGTAGGCGCACGACATCCTTGGTCAGGAAATGGATGAAGCGGATGCCTTCGACACTTTGGAGCACCTGCACGGCCTCATGCAGACCAGAGCGCATGCCACGGCGTAGGTCTGTCTGGGAGGGATCACCGGTGATGGCGCAGCGTGAGCCCTCACCCAGGCGAGTGAGTAGCATGAGCATCTGCTCGGTCGTGGTGTTCTGGGCTTCATCGAGGATGATGAAGGCATTTTTCAGCGTGCGACCGCGCATGTAGGCGAGTGGGGCGATTTCGATGGCTCCGCGCTCGATGAGCCGCTCGGCCTCCTCCGGCTCCAGCATGTCATAGAGTGCGTCGTAGAGCGGGCGCAGGTAGGGGAAGATTTTTTCCTTCAGATCACCGGGCAGGAAGCCCAGTGCCTCACCAGCCTCCACGGCGGGTCGGGTCAAAACGAGGCGCTGCACCACTTTTTCCCGCAGAAGATGCAGACCCTGCGCCATGGCGAGGTAGGTCTTGCCGGTGCCAGCGGGGCCGATTCCGAAAACGACCTCACATTCCCGCATGGCATGCAGGTAGGCGATCTGGCCGCGTGTTTTGGCCAGCACGGGGGGCTTTTTACCACCTGCGAGCAGCTTCAGGCTCATGAGTGCCTCTGCGGGGGCGTCCCCGGTGTCACGCTGCACACTCTCGGTCACAAGGCGGACCATGGCGGGCGTGATGTCGCCCCCTTGGCGCCGGACTTTTTCGAGTTGGCTAAAAACGGCACGTGTGGCGTCGATGTGGGATTCCTCAGTGGACTCGATCTTTACCCAGGCATCACGGCTGGTGAGTTGCACGCCGAGTGTGTCCGCGATGTGACGCAGGCTAGCACGGTCATCATGGCCGAGGAGCTTCTGGAGAAACTGCGGCGTCTCGTAAGTGAGTGTGGCGGAGGGCATGGGGCGTGAATGACGTGTGAAGACCTCCCATCATTAGAGGGGAGTGCAGAAAAAAGAAGCGCGGAGTGCTGCGTGAGTCAGGCTTGCGCCTGGGATGAGCATGGAGCACCAGAATCGGCACGGGCCAAGCGTACGGCCATTTTTTCACACATGCGACCACCTTTCCCCTCCACTCTGCTGCACGGTGTTTTTGTGCTCTCAGGAGTCTCCGCCCTGATTTACCAGCTCGTATGGCAGCGGGCATTGCTGATGATTTACGGCAGCAATTCCGAATCGGTGGCGATGGTTGTCGCGGCGTTTTTGAGTGGGCTCGGCATCGGCAGTCTGGTGGGTGGCTGGGTGTCCAAGTGGCCGCGTGTGCCGCTGGTGGCGCTGTTTGGTGCTGCGGAGCTGGGAGTGGGGGCGTATGGGCTCATTTCGTTGAAGTTGTTTGATGCCGTGGGAAGTCGCACGGCGGAATGGGGGCAGCTCGGCACGGGGTTGGCCGCTTTTGCACTGGTCTTCCTGCCCACCTTGCTCATGGGGGCTACGCTGCCGCTGCTAGTGGCCCATCAGGTGCGTGAAACGGCGCATGTGGGTGCGAGCGTGAGCCGCCTCTATTTCGTGAATACGCTGGGAGCAGCGCTGGGGGCCTTCATCGCGGCGCGGTGGCTGCTGGGAGGCCTGGGCATGGCGGGCACGGTGCGCACGGCGGCAGTGCTGAATGCCAGTGCGGCAGCTTTGATCTTCCTGGGGAGTCGAATGGGGCAGGGGAGCTCTGCTCCGGCGCAATCCCACGATGCAGCGCATGCGACGGCGACGGCATCTGCTGCGATGGAAGGGCGGACGGAGGTGCCATTCCGCACGGCACTGCTTTGGTCGGCGATTTCTGGGTTTCTGACGCTCTCGTGGGAGATCGTGTGGTCGCGTGTTTTTAACTTCGCCAGTGCCTCATTGGCCACGGCCTTTGGCATGCTGTTGGCGTGCTATCTACTCGGTCTAGCGCTCGGCTCGCTGTGGAGTGGGCGGTTGCTCAAAAGCAGCGTGGCCCTGCGTGCGAGCCTGGGGCGCTGGGTCCTGCTCTCTGGGCTGGCCAGCTTCGCCGTGGCACCGCTCACAGCTCTATGTGCGGTGCATCTGGCGTGGTGGTGGGGCTACGCCTTTGTCATTGTCGCGGGGACTCTGCTGGGAGTGACTTTCCCATTGCTCTGCCATGCCGCCGTGCCTGCGGATGCTCAAAGCGGCAGCCGCTTGTCCTTCCTGTATTTGGCGAACATCATCGGCTCTGGCCTGGGTAGCTTGCTCACGGGATTTGGTTTGCTGGAATGGATGCCGCTCACGCTGCTGATGCTGGCGCTCGCCGTAGCGGGTGCCATTTGGGCGAGGTGGATCGCTGGGGGCAGTCTGGGCAGAGTGGAGGCATCCTACATCGCGCTACCGCTGCTGCTGGGACTGGTGGGCGGGCAGTTTTATGAGCGCTTGCAGTTCAAACATGACTTTTCACCGCAGAATCGCTTCACGCAGGTGGTGGAGTCACGGCACGGCGTCGTGGCACTCGCTCAGGATGGCCGCATTCACGGCAATGGCGTGTATGATGGCGGATTGAAGACCAAACTGGGCTCTGAGGCGGAGGACTGGCTCGTGCGCCCCTACTTTCTCTCTGCTGTGCGGGACAAGATCGAAAAAGTGCTCGTCATCGGCGTGGCTGGCGGTGCCTGGACACAGATCATGGTCAATCATCCGCAGGTGCAGCAAGTCACCGCCGTCGAGATCAGCCACGCCTACATGGACATCCTGCGCACACGGCCAGAGGTACGGGGACTGCTCACGCATCCGAAGCTCCGCCTCGTCATCGACGATGGACGGCGCTGGCTGCGGCAGCACCCAGAGGAGCGATTCGACGCCATCGTGATGAATACCACCTATCACTGGCGTGAGTTCGCCGGGGCACTGCTCTCACGCGAGTTCCTCACGCTCGTCAGCCAGCATTTGGAGCCGCAGGGCATCGCTCTGTGGAACTGCACCGGCTCTGAGCGTGCCGCACGCACGGCGCTGGATGTCTTCCCCCACACGATGATGGTGATGAATTTCTGCCTCGTCAGCCATGCTCCACTCCAGCCGGATCGAGCACGCTGGGAGCGGACACTAGCCGCCTACCGCATCGAGGGCGAGCCGGTCTTTGATCTGACCACCATCCAGGGCCACGAGGCGTTGGCTGGCGTGCTACGCTTCATCGACCGCGAGAAACTCCCCGCGCATCCCGACTGGTGGTGCTGGTGTGGCCGTGCAGAGATGGAGCGGGCCTATTCCGCCTTTGAAAGCATCACGGATGACAATCTGGGGCACGAATACCTCATGTGGTGAGGCAGTGAAAATCGGCAGATAGGATAAAAGACCTCTTCGCCCGGGTTGCGCAGACGTTTCACCCGCTCAAACTCACACCCCGCGTGTCCTCCCCCTCCACCATTCTCTATTGCCGCTGCGCCTACGCCCAGGTCGTGCCCTCCGGCGTGAAAAACGACGTGTTGCGTCAGCTTTGCGAAAGTGACGCCACCTTTGAAACCGTGTCCGATCTCTGTGAGATGGCTGCGCATCGTGATCCGCGCCTCCAGGCCATCGCGGCATGCCCAGGGCTGCGCATCGCGGCCTGTTACCCCCGCGCGGTCAAAGGTCTCTTCCAGCAAGCTGGCGCACCTCTCCAAGAAGATGCCAGCATTCTCAATATGCGCACGGAAACGGCTGAAACCATCACCACCCAGCTCCTCGCTGACTCCAATCCATGATCACACACACGCACCGCCCACTCCGCGTCATTCTATATGAAGGCAATGGTGCCATCCCGCTGCCGCCAGAGTCCCGCGCTACCGTGATGGGCGCACTGCTCGACAAAGGCTACACCGTCACGCGTAGCGGTCGCTCCGCGAGCGCCGTGCCGCATGATGAGCGCAGCCTGCTGGTGCTAGGTGTCTTTGAAGGGAAAACTCCCGCGCTCGAAGATGCTGCTGGGCATATCACCATCGACACGCGTGACATCTCCGGCCTAGCTGCCGCAGACATCGTCTCCCTGGTGGAAAAATCACGCGGCACCACGCCCATGAATGAGCCCGGCAAGTGGAAGCCCTGGTTCCCCGTCATCGACTACTCCCGCTGCACGAACTGCATGCAGTGCCTGAGCTTCTGCCTCTTTGATGTCTATGGTGTCAGTGAGGATCACAAAATCCAGGTGCAGAACAACGACAACTGCAAGACCAACTGCCCCGCCTGCTCACGCGTCTGCCCAGAGGTCGCCATCATGTTCCCCAAGTATCAGGCCGGCCCCATCAATGGTGATGAGATCAATGAAAACGAAGCTCGGCGGGAGAAGATCAAAGTCGATATTTCCTCCCTGCTCGGTGGTGACATCTACTCCACGCTCAAAGACCGCAGCGCTGCTGCAAAGTCACGCTTTGGCAAAGAACGCAGCCCGGATAAAGCACTCGATGAGCGCAAAAAATGCCTCACGAAACTAGTGGGCGATGGCTTCATCCCTGCGGATGTCCTCGCGAGCCTCCCCAGCACGGAAGAAATCCTCAAGAAGGCCGAAATCGCCAAAGCCAAAGCCGCTGCCGCTCTCGCCGCGCAGTAAAGGCCCCTATACATGAACTTTTCTCGTTTCTTCATCACACGCCCCATTTTCGCGGGAGTGCTCTCCCTGCTCATTTTCATCCTGGGGGTCATTTCGCTCTTCAAGCTGCCCATTTCCGAGTACCCAGAGGTGGCACCACCGACGGTGATCGTCACTGCGACTTACCCAGGAGCGAACCCGAAGACCATCGCTGAAACCGTGGCCTCACCACTGGAGCAGGCGGTCAATGGCATTGAAAACATGCTCTTCATGTCATCCCAAACCACCGCCAACGGGGTGATGACCATGACAGTGACATTCAAGATCGGGACCAATCTCGACCTAGCTCAGGTGCAGGTGCAAAACCGTGTCTCACAGGTGCTGCCGAAGCTGCCGGAGGAGGTGCGGCGCTTTGGTGTGGCGACCGTGAAGTCATCCCCAGACATGACGCTCGTGGTGCATCTGCTTTCACCGAATGATCGCTATGATGAGATCTACCTGCGAAACTACGCCACACTGAATGTGAAGGATGAGCTCACGCGGCTCTCCGGTGTCGGACAGGTGCAGATTTTCGGCGGTGGTGAGTATGCGATGCGTATCTGGCTAGATCCCGATAAATGCTCTGCCCGCGGCCTGACGGCAGGTGATGTGGTCAATGCCATCCGTGAGCAGAATATCCAAGTCGCCGCAGGCACCATCGGCCAGCAACCGGTCAAAAATGCGCCTTTTGAGCTCACTGTGAACGCAAAAGGCCGATTGATCACCGAAGAGGAGTTCGAGCACATCATCGTCAAAACCGGCCCACACGGTGAAAAGCTGCTCCTGCGTGATGTGGCGCGTGCAGAGCTGGGGAGTGGCGAGTACGCACTGCGCAGCCTCATCAACAATAAAAGAGCTGTCGGGATGGGCGTGTTTCAGCTCCCAGGCTCCAATGCCCTCGCTGTGTCACAAGCCGTGCGAACACGCATGGCAGAGCTGAAGACGAAATTCCCCGAAGGGGTCGATTTTGTCATCGCATACGACCCCACGGTCTTTGTGCAAAAATCCATCGACGCCGTCATTCATACGCTGATCGAGGCCATCCTGCTCGTGGTGCTTGTGGTGGTGGTGTTTTTGCAGACCTGGCGTGCCTCCATCATCCCGCTAGCGGCGGTGCCAGTGTCACTCATCGGCACCTTTGCCGTGATGCATGCGCTGGGCTTCTCGATCAATAATCTGAGCCTCTTCGGCCTCGTGCTGGCCATCGGGATCGTGGTGGATGATGCCATCGTGGTGGTCGAAAATGTCGAGCGCAACATCCGCAATGGATTGAAGCCCGTGGAGGCAACCAAACAGGCCATGAGCGAGGTCACGGGGCCCATCATCGCTACGGCGCTGGTGCTCTGCGCCGTCTTCATCCCCACAGCTTTCATCAGCGGCCTCAGCGGACAGTTTTATAAACAATTCGCCGTCACCATCGCCATCTCCACGGTCATCTCGGCCTTCAATTCACTCACCCTTTCGCCTGCGCTCTCCGCTTTGCTGCTGAAAGGCCACCATGACAAAAAAGACATCCTCACCAAGCTCATGGACCTGCTGCTTGGCTGGTTTTTCCGGCCTTTTAACCGCTTTTTCGAGTGGTCGTCGAATCTGTATGTCGGCATCGTGAAACGGGCGATCCGCTTCAGCATCATCGCGCTGATGATTTACGGCGGGCTCGTGTGGGCGACGTGGAAGGGCTTTCAAATCGTGCCAGAGGGCTTTGTGCCTGGGCAGGATAAGCAGTACCTCGTCGGCTTTGCGCAGTTGCCAGAGGGCTCCTCGCTCGACCGCACGGATGTCGTGATGCGCCGCATGTCCGAGATCGCTCTCCAGCACCCCGGAGTGAAGGACGCCATCGCTTTCCCTGGACTCAGCATTCATGGCTTTAGCGTCAGTCCGAATAGCGGAATCGTCTTTGTCGGCTTGAAGGATTTTAAAGATCGCAAGACGCCAGACTTGGGCGGCGAAGCCATCGCCCAGGCTCTCAATGGCCAATTCATGGCCATCCAGGATGCGATGGTGCTCGTACTGAATCCACCGCCCGTGAATGGCATCGGCACCACGGGTGGCTTCAAGATGATGATCGAAGACCGTGGCAACCATGGCTACGCAGAGCTTTACCGAGTGACGCAGATGCTAGCTGGTGCTGCGATGGGCAGTGGCAAGCTGATGCCCGTGTACTCCGGCTACACCGTCAATGTGCCGCAGCTCGAAGCAGATGTGGATCGCGAGAAAGCGAAGGTGCAGGGGGTGCCGCTGGCAAATCTCTATGAGACGCTGCAAATCAACTTGGGCAGTCTTTACGTGAACGACTTCAACCGCTTTGGTCGCACTTACCAAGTCGTGGCCCAGGCAGAGCAGCAATTCCGTGATGATCCCAGCGACATCACACGCCTGAAGACACGCAACGCCGCAGGCGAGATGGTGCCCATCGGCTCTCTGGTGAAAGTGAATGAAAGCTACGGCCCTGCCCGAGTGACACACTACAATGGATACCTCGCCGCTGATCTCAATGGCACCGCGCTGCCACCGATGAGCACAGGGCAGGGGGAGGAGCTCATCGCCAGCATGGCCAAAGAGATGCTGCCACCTGGATTTGAGTTCGAGTGGACGGATCTGACCTTCCAAAAGATCATCGCGGGGAATACCGCCATCTACATTTACCCGCTGTGCATCCTGCTCGTCTTCATGGTGCTGGCGGCTCAGTATGAGAGCCTACGTCTGCCTCTGGCGATCATTTTGATCGTGCCGCTATGCCTGCTCTTTGCGCTGGGTGGCGTGATGTTCTTTGGCGGGCACGCCAATGGCTGGCAGCAGATGTTGGCGCTGCTTCGGAGCGGCGTGATGCCGCAGGGCGGGGATAACAACATCTTCACGCAGATCGGCTTCATCGTGCTGATCGGGCTCGCCTGCAAAAATGCCATCCTCATCGTGGAATTCGCCAAAGAGAAGAACGATCACGGCCTCAGCCCCACTCAGGCCGCGCTGGAATCCTGCCGCCTGCGTCTGCGGCCCATTTTGATGACCAGTATCGCCTTCATCGCCGGAGTGTATCCGCTGGTGGTGAGCACGGGAGCAGGGGCGGAAATGCGCCGCGCCATGGGCACGGCGGTGTTTGCCGGGATGATCGGTGTGACCTTCCTGGGCCTCTTCCTCACGCCAGTGTTCTATGTGCTGGTGATGATCGGGAAGAAGCGCAAAGCGAATCTCGAAACACCCACTAGCGACCACTCATGAATACGCAGAAAAACTGGCAGCGAGGATTTTGGAGCCTCATGGTCACTCAGTTTCAGGGGGCCTTCTCCGATACCGTGCTGCGCTGGGTGGTCATCTACCTGCTCATCGCACGTCATCCGCCGAAGAATGAGCTCGAGGCACTGGTGAGTGACTCCGCCACATGGTTCGCGATCCCCTTTCTCCTGCTCTCCATGTTCGGTGGCTGGATGGCAGACCGATTTAGCAAACGCCGCGTCATGATCGGGGTGAAGCTCATGGAGCTGCTCATCATGGGCTTTGCCATGTTCGCACTGACCTCCGGCCGTATCGGGCTGCAATTGGTCTCCATCTGCCTCATGGGTGTGCATAGTGCCTTCTTTGCCGCATCGAAATACGGCTCGCTGCCCGAGCTGGTGCCAGCAGAGCGGCTGTCCTGGGCCAATGGCATCATCGAGATGCTCACCTTCCTCGCCACGATCTTTGGCACACTGGCCGCCGCATGGATGGCATCGCACTTCGCGGCATCTCCTGTCTGGGTCGGTGTGATTTTGCTCGGACTGGCGATTCTGGGCTGGTTCGCGAGTCTAGGCATCACCGCCGTGCCTGCTGCGGCACCGCAGAAGCCGCTCAATCTCAATTTCCTCGGCGAGCTGTGGCGGGAATTCTCCTGGATGAAGGGCGATCGTGACCTCTGGCGGGCGAATCTGGGCAATACGGGCTTTTTCTTCATCGCAGCACTCTTGCAGATGAACATCGTACTCTACGCGGAGCAGGTGCTAAAGCTCGATTCCATGCAGAATAGCACACTCCAGGTCGCCCTCGCCATCGGCATGGGCGTAGGCAGTGCCCTGGCTGGAAAACTCAGCGGTGATCACGTCGAATACGGCCTCATCCCCATCGGCGCGGGCCTCATGGCCGCCATGGGAGTGGTGCTAGGCATGCCTGGCGTCAGCAATATGGCCTTCAGCGTCGCTTTGGCCCTACTGGGGCTGGGTGGCGGCCTTTTCATCGTGCCCGTGGCTGCTGTGCTCCAGCACCGCCCACCCGCTGAGCGCAAAGGCAGCGTGCAGGGTGCCGCAGGCTGGCTCGCTTGGGTCGGCATCGCCGGTGCATCCGTCCTGCAAAAAGAGCTCACCACAGGTCTCGGCTGGTCGCCAGGGCATGTCTTTTGGTTTTGCTCCGTCTGTGCCGCCATCGCCGGAATCTATGTCGCACTCACTCGCCCCCGCGCTCTGCCCCAGATGATCCAGCGCTGGCGTGGAGTATGAGAGCACCAAATTGCCTTTGACGAATGCCCTGCCGCCCCGACTATCGGCACCATACGACAGGGGCGTCCCACCGCAGGGGCTGAGACTGGATTTTGCCATCCAGAACCCTCCGAACCTGATTGCGGGTCATGCCGCCGAAGGGAGCTCGCTCGGAGGTCTATCTCAGTTCCGGCCACAGGCCGCCCCAACGAAGAACTCAGAACCAGGAACCCAGAACTTTCCCCCCCATGATCGCCGACCCCAAAACCTCCTTCGAACCCCATTCCTCCGAGCAGCTCCCCGCCTCCACCCGCGTCTGGGTCGAAGGCCACATCCATAAGGACGTCCGCGTCCCCATGCGTGAGATCACGCTCAGCCCCACGAAAGCCTTCAACGGCCGCATCGAGTCCAATGAACCCGTCCGCGTCTATGACTGCTCCGGCCCCTGGGGCGATCCGAACTACAAAGGCACTGTTGAAACCGGCCTGCCCGCCCTCCGCAAAGCCTGGATCGAAGCCCGCAACGACACCGAAGCCTACGAAGGCCGCGCCATCGAGCCCCGCGACAACGGCTACCTCACCGCCAACCACGCCGAATACGCCGCCGCCAAGCGCGAAGGCCTCCTCAGCCCCCTGAAGGCCCCTATCAACGCCCAGCGCCAGCCTTTGAAGGCGAAACCCGGCAAAGTGGTGACGCAGCTCGCCTACGCCAAAGCCGGCATCATCACCCCTGAGATGGAGTTCATCGCCATCCGCGAGAACATGAAGCGGGCGCAGATCGCGGACATGGCGAACGACATCGTCCGCAACGACCTCGACAAACAGCACGTCGGCTCGGCCCAATCGGCCCCATCCGACCTATACGTCCCATCCATCTTCCGCCGCTTTCCCCAAAGGATTCCCAAAGAAATCACGCCAGCCTTCGTGAGAGATGAAGTCGCCGCCGGCCGCGCCATCATCCCCGCGAACATCAATCACCCGGAACTCGAGCCGATGATCATCGGCCGGAATTTCCTCGTCAAAATCAACGCCAACATCGGCAACAGCGCCGTCGCCTCCAGCATCGAGGAAGAGGTGGAGAAAATGCGCTGGGCCACCAAGTGGGGCGCGGACACCGTCATGGACCTCTCCACCGGCAAGAACATCCACGCCACCCGTGAATGGATCCTGCGCAACTCGCCCGTGCCCATCGGCACCGTGCCCATCTATCAGGCGCTCGAAAAAGTGAACGGCAAAGCCGAAGACCTCACCTGGGAACTCTTCCGCGACACCCTCATCGAGCAGGCCGAGCAGGGCGTCGATTACTTCACCATCCACGCCGGCGTCCTCCTCCGCTTCGTCCCCATGACCGCCTCCCGCATGACCGGCATCGTGAGCCGCGGCGGCAGCATCATGGCCAAGTGGTGCCTCGCCCATCACAAAGAAAACTTCCTCTACACCCACTGGGACGACATCTGCGACATCATGGCCGCCTACGACGTCTCCTTCTCCATCGGCGACGGCCTCCGCCCCGGCTCCATCGCCGACGCCAATGACAAAGCCCAGTTCGGCGAACTCGAAGTCCAGGGCGAGCTCACCAAACGCGCCTGGGCCAAAGGCGTCCAGGTCATGAACGAAGGCCCCGGCCACGTCCCCATGCACATGATCGAGGAAAACATGGCCAAACAACTTGAATGGTGTCACGAGGCCCCCTTCTACACCCTCGGGCCCCTCACCACCGACATCGCCCCCGGCTACGACCACATCACCAGCGGCATCGGCGCCGCCATGATCGGCTGGTATGGCTGCGCCATGCTCTGCTACGTCACCCCCAAGGAACACCTCGGCCTCCCCAACAAAGAAGACGTCAAAGCCGGCGTCATCACCTACAAACTCGCCGCCCACGCCGCCGACCTCGCCAAAGGCCACCCCGGCGCCCAATACCGCGACAACGCCCTCAGCAAAGCCCGCTTCGAGTTCCGCTGGGAAGACCAGTTCAATCTCAGCCTCGACCCCGTCACCGCCCGCGAATACCACGACGAAACCCTCCCCCAAGACGGAGCCAAATCCGCCCACTTCTGCTCCATGTGCGGCCCCCACTTCTGCTCCATGAAGATCACCGAAGACGTCCGCAAATACGCCGCCGAACAAGCCATCTCCGAGGAAGAAGCCCTCGCCAAAGGCATGGCGGAGAAGTCCCGTGAATTCGTCCAAAGCGGTGCCGAAGTCTATACCTCCGCAAAATAGGCCATATAGGCCCCATAAGTCCTATCCCAAGAAGCCCCCGCCATGCCCCCTGATTCCCCAGAACCAGAAGGCTTTCTTCCCCAGGGCGGCAACTACCGAGAACTCCTCTCCTTCCGCAAGTCCGAGACCGTCTTCGACTTCACCTTCCGCTTCTGCGAGCGCTTCCTCAAGAAAGGCGACCGCACCATCGACCAGATGGTGCAGTCTGCCCGATCCGGGAAACAAAACATCGGTGAAGGCTGCAAAGCCTCCATCACCTCCGCCGAGATGGAGCTGAAGCTCGTCAACGTCGCCCGTGCCAGCCTGGAGGAACTCCTCCTCGACTACGAGGACTACCTCCGCGTCCGCGACCACGCCAAGTGGGACAAAAACAGCAAAGAAGCCCTCTACGTCCGCAAACTCGGCCGCACCCCCGACGAGAGCTACGAGACCTACCGGACCTTCATGGACACCCGACCACCGGAGGTCCTCGCCAACATCGCCATCTGCCTCATCCATCAGGCCAACTACCTCCTCGATCAGCAGCGCCGCCGTTTGGAAAAAGACTTCGTCAAAAAAGGCGGCATCCGCGAGCGCATGACCCAGGCCCGCCTGGAGTAGCGGAAAAAGCAGCCATCCCGCCCGCCCCAGCGCTCGACACCACCCTCCGCTTCACCACCCAGCCCACCCGGCAACAGCACCACCACCACCCGCAAGCCCCCCAACCGCCGCCAAGACTAATCCCTCCCATCGACCTCGCCTTTGGCCCTCTAGGCCCAATGCCGCTAAGCAAAAAAGCGAAGAGGGGCGAAAAGAGTGCTGTACAACTGAGTAGCTGAGTCAACTAGCGGTAGATGGTAAAGCCATCCAGCCCACCGCGATACGAACATCATCTCTCTGCACGCATCCGCAAAAAACTCGGCGTCGAGCAGTTGCCCGAGGAACTGCGGGCAGAGCCAACGCACCAAGGGCCGCGACGCAAACTTCTCGGTTGGCAACTCATCGCCGGCATGGTCGCCCAAAGTCTGCACGCTTGCGGCAGCCTACAGCAGATCATCGGTCGTTATTTTGCTGTGCGCATCAGGCTCCGCGGCGCTAAGCCAGCGTCGTTTGAAGATATCCACCCAAGCTTTCGATGCCTGCATGCGCCACTCCCTGGTGCCGCTAGCCTGTGAGCAGCGGCATCCAGCGTGTTTTTTCGCCGGGCTGCGCTTGGTCGGCATCGACGGTGGGCAGTGGAACCTGCTTAACACCGTGCAGATCAACGCCCAAGTGCCCAAAAGCCGCAGTCGTCGTGCGCAGGCAGCCTTTGCCAAGCTCTCCATGAGCACGCTGGTCGAGCCTCGGCACCCATGCACCGCTGGCCGTATCGATGTCACTGGGTGCGCTCAATGAGAAATCGCTGGCCGATCCGTTGCTCGCCGCGCTACCACTCGCAGCCTGCTCATCGCCGACCGCTATTACGGGCAGGCTCCGATGCTCAAAGAACTGCAAAAACATTCGCAGCGCACGCAGAGTCACTTTTTGGTCCGAGTGCGGCAAAAGCTCTCCGTGCGAGTGCAAAGCGTGCATGCCGATGGCAGTGCGGAGGTGGTGGTGAGTCTGCGCGAGCGTGAGAGCCCATGCGCAGACTCGTCAACAACAGCTCCGTCCAAAGCTGACGAGAAGCAGACACCCGAGGCGAACAAAGCGCGAGGCCGCCCGCGCAAACATCCGCCGATGCGCCAGAGCGAGTTGCCAGTGCGCGAGATCGTGGGGCGAGTGCGCAACGCCGCTGGAGAGTGGGTGAAGGTGCGGCTGTGGACGAGCCTGAGCGTGCAGCAGGGCAGTGCGCGTGAGTTGTTGGCGTTGTATGCGAAGCGCTGGGAACAGGAAGTCTTTTACAAAGAACTCAAGCTCGTGCTTCACGGAGGGCATTTGCTCAGCGCACAACGCACCGAGACAGCACAGCAAGAACTCGCCGCGCTCCTCATCGCCAGCTCACTGGTGGCTGAGGAGCGACTAGCCTGCGCACAGAGCAGTGAGGATGAAGAAGTCCGGCAGGCAGGAGCGCTGCGCATCAGCATGAGCCACTGTTTGGAGCACACCGTAGCGCTGCTACTGGTGCTGGAGGCAGCGCAGGGCCTCATGGACGAGGCGGCACAAGGAGTGCTGGTGCGCCGAGTGCGAGAGCAATCGCCCAAGCCGCGTTGCCAGCGCGACGAAGACGTAGTTGCCAGCGCAAGGTGCGACAGCCCGTGAGCAAATGGCCACGCCTGCTCTCGACCTCTTCTCTCCAAGCCAGCGACGATCTCATCATCGACCCTTTGCTTAGCGGCATTGCCTCTAGGCCCCATCCGTCCTATTCTTTCCCCCCACCGCCTCCCCGGCCAATAAGTCCCCTCAGCCCTATCCGACCTATTCTCCCCGTCATCAGCTCTGCAGCCCCTCCAAAGAACCGCTCCAGCAGAAACCCGACGAAGAAAGTGCCGCCGCCCCTGATAAGCCTCCGCTTGCCAACTCACAGCCCCCAACCGAAAGCTCATCCATGAACATCACCGAAGACGTCCGCCAATACGCCGCCGAACAAGCCATCTCTGAGAGTCTATCCGGCAAAAGGTTCGACAGGTTGTAACGAGGTGAGGCGTCTGGCCATGATGCCGATGAAGGCGAGGTAAACAAAGGCTTCGTGATGGCGCGGGTTCTTCTCGTGATCCCGTGTGAGTCGGCGTTGCTTCACCAGCCAGCCAAAGCTGCGCTCGATGACCCAGCGGCGCGGCAGCACCACGAAGCCCTTCTGGTCTTCGAGCTTCTTGATGATCCCCAAGGCAAAACTCGCTCCGTGACCGAAGAGTTGTCCCATGCTCTGCACGAAGGTCTCCAGCTTCCCGGCATAGCCACCATCGGCAAAGATCATCAGCAGGCTCAGGAAGCCATGGCAAAACATGCACAACAGCAGCTTTGCGCCGTCACGATCTTGCACGTCGGCGGGCGTGACCACCACGCCCAGCAGCAGGCCGTTGGTGTCGGTGAGCGCGTGGCGCTTGCGTCCCTTGATCTTCTTGCCCGCGTCGTAACCGCAGCTCACAGCCGGTAGCTGCCCGCCTTTGACGCTTTGGCTGTCGATGACAGCGGCGCTGGGCATGGCGTTTTTTTAGCATCAGGCGTGTCTGGGTGCGCAGGGCGTCGTTGAGCTTGGGCCACAAGCCCTGCTCGGTCCATTTACTCAAGGCGTCGTGAGCGGTGCTGCGGGGCGCGAGGTTCTTGGGGATCATCGACCACTGAGAGCCCGTTTTGAGCACATAGCGGATGGTGTCCAGACAGATTCGGGCGGAGTCGGGAGCTCGCAGCCTGCCTCGACAACGCTTCGCGCCAGCCGGGTAGATGATAGGCTTGATGAGTTCCCATTCCGCATCGCTGAGATCAGAATCGTAACCGGCTGGTTGATAGGGCTTGGCTGGCATCGCCCAACTTCCACTTTCAGCTTTTACTGGCTACAACTTTTTGCCGGATAGGCTCTGAGGAGGCGGCGCTTCAGCGTGGGATGGCGGAAAAGTCGAAGGAGTTCGTCGAAAGTGGAACGGAGGTTTACTCGAAGGCTTAGCGTATATTGATCTCAATTCTGTGAGAGGTGGGCTGGTGGGTGATCCGAAGAATTACAGGTGGTGTGGGTATGCGGAGGCGCTGGGTGGGAATAGGGAGTGCCAGCGGGGGATATGTCGTGTGACTGGGCGAGATGCTGCGGAGACGGATTGGGTGAAGAGTGGAGCGCGGGAGGGGTATCGGCAGATGTTGTTTTCGATTGGGCGGGAGGTGAAAACGAGGGAAGGGAAGGCTGTGGCGCGGCGTGGGGTGAAGCGCGAGAAGGCCGAGGAGGTTTTGGAGGCGCGAGGGAAGCTATCGTTGAGTGAGTTGGTGCGCACGAGGGTGCGGCATTTCTCGGAGGGGGCTGTGATTGGGTCGCGGGCGTTTGTGGACGTGTTTTTCACGAAAAATCGGGATATGTTTGGGCCGTCGCGAATGAACGGCGCTCGGAGGATTCGCGGTGCCGACTGTGATTTGATGGCTTTGCGTGACCTGGATGCTGGATCTGGCAGATTAGCCAATCCCTAGCTGTAGGCAGTGTGTGAGCCCACTTGACTGCTCTTGACCTCTAGTTCGGTCTCCATCCTTCAGCGACTCCTAGAATCTCTTTGCCTTCAGCAGGCGGCTCGGATAGATTCTAGGCCGTTTTCCATGGCTCACACCGCCTTCCATTACCAGACCATCCGAATTAGTCGAGGACTCCACTGCGCGTGACGCGGCAGCGGGGTCCGGTTCGCATTTTTTGGTCTGGTGAGGCCGTCCTGCCGATGCGCAGCCGCACCGCCCGCGTCGCCCACTTTAGGCTTTCGGCAAACTGTCCCCATTTTTCATCCACATGTCCCTCGTAACTATCTATGACACCACCCTGCGTGACGGCACCCAGGGCACCGGCATCTCCTTCAGTACCCTCGATAAAATCCGCGTCGCAGAAAAGCTCGACGACTTCGGCGTTCACTACATCGAGGGCGGCTGGCCGGGCTCGAACCCCAAGGATGCAGCTTTCTTCGAGGAGGCCGCCAAGCGCACCTGGAAAAAGGCTCGCATCACGGCCTTTGGTATGACCCGCCGTGGTAAAATGAAGGTCGAGGACGATCCGCAGGTCAAAATGCTCCTCGATGCCAAAACTCCAGCCGTGACCATTGTCGGCAAAACTTGGCCCCTGCACGTCACGGAGGTCTTCCAGGTTACTTTGGAAGAAAACCTGGCGATGATCGCGGATACGGTTGCTCATTTGAAAAAACATGGGCGCGAGGTGCTCTATGATGCGGAGCACTTCTTCGATAGTTTCCGTGAAGACCCTGAATACTCGCTGAAAACGATCAAAACCGCCTCAGATGCCGGTGCTGATCTCATTGTGCTCTGTGAGACGAATGGTGGCGCACTGCCGGAGTTCATCGAAGAAGTCACCCGCAAAGCTATCGCTCATCTGGGCAAGCCAGTGGGCATTCACACGCATAATGACGGTGGCGTCGGAGTGGCCAATGCGCTCGCGGCCGTCCGTGCGGGTGCTTGCCAAGTCCAGGGCACCATCAATGGCTATGGTGAGCGTGTGGGGAACTGCAACCTCGTCACGGTGATGCCGAATCTCCAGATCAAGATGGGTATCCCACTCGGTATCGACCTCACACGTCTGCGGGAGCTATCCCACTTTGTCGATGAGCTGGCCAATGTGCCGCATGATATCCGTGCTCCCTATGTCGGTCCTGCCGCCTTTACGCATAAAGGTGGTCTGCATGTGCATGCAGTGCAGAAGCTTGCCCGCACTTACGAGCACGTCGATCCAGCCCTGGTCGGCAATGAGCGCATCATCACCATCTCTGATATGTCCGGTCAGTCGAACGTGCTTATCAAGGCGGAGAACATGGGCTTCAAGTTCGCCAAAGGTGCTCCTGAGGTGCAAAAAATTCTTTCGGAGGTAAAACGCCTCGAAAGTGAAGGCTGCGAATTCGAGGCGGCTGAGGCTTCCTTTGAGATGCTCATCCGTAGGCAGCTCGGGCTTTTCAAGCCCAGCTTCCAGCTCATCGAATACCACTCCACGCACCGTCATCGCGGTGGATTGGATGGTTTTGAGAGCTGTGAGGCCACGGTGAAGATCGACATCGGTGGACAGCATGTTTATACCGTGGATGAAGGCGACGGTCCCGTGAACGCTCTGGACAAAGCCTTGCGAAAAGCCCTCATCGCCGCGTATCCGGCCATCGAGGTCATGCGCCTCGTCGATTACAAAGTGCGTATCATCGACAGTGGCAGCGGCACTGCGGCCAAGACCCGCGTGCTCATCGCCAGCACCGATGGTAATGCCACCTGGAGCACAGTCGGCGTCAGTCAAAATATCATCGACGCGAGCTGGAAGGCTCTGGTCGATGGCATCGAGTTTTCATCACCAAACAGCCCGAGTGACTGCGGCTTTAGCGAGCTAAATCCTCACACCACTTCCTCCCATGTGCGGCTTTCTTGGCTGGTTCCGTCCCTCCACCGCTCCCTGGAGCGTGGAGGAGCGTGGCCTCCAGTCGAGTGCCCTCGCACGCATCACGCATCGTGGGCCGGATGATGGCTCTGAGTCTCTGGGAGACGGCTGGTGGATGGGCTTCCGGCGGCTGTCCATTCTGGATCTGAGCGATCATGGTCGCCAGCCCATGCGCTTCGGAGCTGGGCGCTACACGCTCACCTTTAACGGTGAAATCTACAACTTTCGTGAGCTGCGAGCCACTCTAGGCGATGCGCAGCTTGGCTCCACGGGGGATACGGCGGTCCTGGGGGCTCTCATTGAGCGCTACGGCATCGACAGCGTGCTGCCACGGTTGCGTGGCATGTTCGCCATCGCTTGGCGAGATGCGGCAGATGGCTCACTCGTCATCGCACGCGATCATTTTGGGATCAAACCGCTGTACTACCGCGTGGCGAGTGACGACGGCCTCATTTACGGCTCAGAGCTCCGCGCCGTGCAGCGTATCAGCGGTGATAGCGCGATCAATCCGAGTGCCCTCGCTGATTTTTTCCGCTGGGGAGCCGTGCAGGCACCGGAGACGATGTTTGCGGGCATTCGTTGTCTGCCGCCTGGTCACTTACTGCGCTGGAAAAATGGGCGCATGGAGGTGCAGCGCTGGTTTACGCCAGAGTGGGCCCCGCGTGGTGGCAAAGCTATCGCTAAAGAAGAGGTGCGTGATGCTGTGATCGAGAGTGTGCGCACGCATCTCGTCGCAGATGTGCCGGTGGGCGTTTTTTTGAGTGGGGGGCTGGATTCCACTATGATGGTGGCGTGCATGCGAGCCGCAGGGCAGGGGAGTATCAAAGCCTTCTCGATCGGTTACGAAGAAAATGTTGGTGTGCCGGATGAATCGGATGCGGCAAGACGAAGTGCGGAGTTTTTCGGCTGCGAATTCACTCGCGAGCGCCTCACCGCAGACTCCCTGGAGCAGAAGCTCGATGCCTATTTTGATGCGATGGATCAGCCCACTGGCGATGCGCTCAATACCTGGCTGGTCTGTGGCGTCGCCGCCCAGGATGTGAAAGTCGCACTCAGCGGCCTCGGGGCGGATGAGTGGTGGGCCGGTTACAATTACCACCGTCTCATCGCATTGGCGCAGAAGTCGCCGTTTCGCTTTGCAGGCGGCCTTGCACGCGGATTGGACAAGGCGCTGCCCGCTGTCCTGCGTGGTCACAAGGCATGGAAGGCTGCTTTTTATGCCTTTGGCGGAGCTGGTGCCGATGTGGCGCATCAACAGGCCCATGCACGCACCATCATCCCACCGGTGATCGCGCCGGATTTGCGCATCGAGTCTGCGCATTGGCTGGATGAGCTGCTCCTGCGTGAGACGCAGACCTACCTAGCGAACATGCTCCTCCGTGACAATGACTGGACCAGCATGGCACACAGTCTGGAACTGCGTGTGCCCTTGGTGGATACCGAGATTTTCTCCCTCGCGGGTCGAGTGGCTCCTGAGGCCAAGCTCAATGCCAGCGGTGGCAAACGCATCCTGCGCGAGGCCTTCCGCGAGATGCTGCCTCCTTGGATTTACGAGGACAAGGCCAAGAAGACCTTCACGCTCCCGCTCATGAAATGGATGCGCCTGCCGAAATGGCGTGAGCGCATTCTCGATACATTGCACTCCCAGGCCTGTCGTGAGCGTGGTTTGCTCGATCCCGCCCGTGTCGAGGCGCTTTGTAGTGGCTATTTTGCCAATCAAAACGATTCGAAGCAGATCTGGCACCTCAGCCAGCCTGTTTGGATGCTCTACCTGCTCGAAGAATGGGCGCGGCGGCATACGTCTCCATGATGAGGCCAATAGGGGGGGGCAATGCGCCTAAAAGAGCCTTTTCGCGTCGATGCAGAGGCATGTTCGACTCTTAGAAGTGCGGTGCTGCGATGGTGCCGTCTTCGATTTCTTGCTTCTTTTTGCGGAGGATGGTGTCGGCGATTTCGCGGACCATTTCCTCTAGCAGGAGGCGCAGGTGGCTGCCGGGGCGGTAGTCCGCCGGAGCGATGTGCTTCACGCGGTCAGCTAAGCCGGTGAGCTGGAAGCATTTGCGGAAACTGGCGCGGGAGGACTCATCGGGATTGTACACGGCGATGGCGTGGCCGCCGTAGCGCTTCATCAATGTAAAGCACGGCACGTCCGTGGGGCCGTCACCGACGTAGATCATGTGCTGAAAGGGAATGGGCCGCAGCTCAGGGGCCATGTGGTCGTTCACGTCTTCATGCGGCTCGAGCATGCCTTTATTGATGCGGAAGATGTATTGCGTCTTGGTGGTGTGGCTGATGACCCGCTTGGGGAATGTGATGCGGCCATTTTTATCCTCTCCGAATTCGCAGCCAAAGATGCGCTTGATATGCGGAGCGAGGGCGGAGCCATCGAGGAGGGCCTTCAGTCCGCTGGAGACGATGTAATGCTCGATCTTCACGCCGAGGAGACGGTGTTGGTCATTGAGGATGTTGTTGATCTCCGAAAAGATTTCCGGCACGCCTTTGTAGAAGCGCAGCTTGGCACCGAGCTGGCGCAGGTCTTCATTGGTGGGGCGGTCCATGTCGAGGTAGTCGAGCATGCACTTGAGGTAGGCGAGCTCGCCGTCGTAGCCTTCTTGATCGACGAGTTCGCGACTGCGCTTCCAGAACTGCGCGGGATTGATGCCGAAGTGCGGGAAGAGTGTCTCGTCCTGCATGTACGTCGGGCTCAATGTCTGATCATAGTCGTAAATGATGCCGATGGTGGTCTGTTGGGAGGCCATGATGGATAATGCCTGTTATTTAGGTTCCTGATTGCCACAGGGATGTCAGAGCACCCTGGAGCTGCGGATGAGCGAAAGTGTAGCCGGATTCCGTCGCGATGCGAGGAAGGACTCGCGTGCTCGGCAGTAGCATTTCTTCCGCCATACCGGGTAGTGCCCCCCGTAGCACGGCTGCGGGCACATGGCAGAAGGCGGGCCGGTGCAGCACGGTAGCGAGCGTTTGAGTGAAAACGGCATTCGTCACCGCCTGCGGGGCGACTAGATTCAGCGGGCCATGCATGCTCTGCGTGTCCAGGGCATGCAAAATGAGCCTCGCAGCATCTTCGACATGAATCCACGGCATCCACTGCTGCCCGCTGCCTAGTCGTCCTCCGAGCCCGAGGCGAAATACACGCCTCAGCAGCGGAAATGCCCCGCCATCCTCACCTAGCACCATGCCGGTGCGCAGTGTGATGACACGGATTCCGAGTGCAGCGGCCTCCTGGGCGGCATTTTCCCACGCCACGCAGAGTTTGGCCAAAAAGCCCTCTCCCGCCGCTGCGTATTCATCGAGGCTCTCTTCTCCGCGATTCCCGTAAAAACCGGCTCCAGAGGCGCAAATGAGCACGCGGGGGCGATTTTCTGCTCTCCAGCTGCGGAGCTGCGCGATGAGCGAGGCGGTGAGATCGACACGGCTTTTCCAGATGCGCTGTTTTTTCGACTGCGTCCAAAAACCCATCAGGGACTCGCCTGCTAGATGCACGAGCGCATCCAGCCGTGTCTCTGGCACTGCATGCGGCGCATCCGCAGGCACGCGCAGGATCTCATCTGCCAAAAGTACTGGCCATGGCTGCGCGGAGCGGCTGTAGGCCACACGCTCATGCTGGTGAGCGTGTAGGAGCAAATGTCGTGCGAGGAAGCCCGTGGCTCCGGTGATGCCGATACGCATGTCTATTGCTATGTGGCGGAGTATCTGCTCGTAAAGGGCTTTGTATGCCGTCTTCCATCCCGCAAGTGCTCCGCAAACTAGGTCTATTCAGCTCCTCGTGCCTGCTGGGGGCATTTCTCACTGCATGTGGCACGCGGCCACCACTGGCGAATCAAGGCCTGACACCACAGAGCTGCATGGCCGTGGCAGAGGCCTATCGCACGCATGTGTGGATGCCCACCACTGCGAATGTAAGACATACCCGTGATGCAGACGGCATCTCTGTGGATACGCCGGACACGGGCTATCGTCCGGGCAGCTTTTGTCCGGGCTACTGGACGCCGGGGCACGCGGCGCTGGGCATCCCGTATCAATGGGGTGGCTTCTGCACCCCAGCGGAGTTCGATACCGGAGTGCGTGCTGGTTTGGCCGCGGGGGATGTCTATACGGCGGAGAAAAGGCGTCTGCTCGATGCCGCCGTGAGTCGCCATGCCTGCGGGATCGACTGCTCGGGCTTTATCTCCCGCTGTTGGCAGCTCCCGCGCTCCTACTCCACGCGGGAGCTGCCAGGTATCTGCCGTGTCATCCCAGCGCAGCAGCTACGCCCTGGTGATGTGCTCAATACAGTGAATGCACACTGCATCCTCTTTGGCGGCTGGGTGGATGCCTCACAGACCAGTTTTTATGCTTATCATACCGGTAGTCCACCACACTGGCGTGTGGTGCGGCAGGTGATGGGGCTAGCACCGCTTTTGGCGCAGGGTTTTGTGCCTTTGCGGTATGTGGGAATGGAGGATAGGCCGCTCCACCGAGCACGATAAAGGCCTGATCATTCAGTCTGAGGGCAGACGCAGAAGACAGACTTCTGAAATCTCTTGTTTGCTAGAGGGAGATTTGTTTCTATCAGCACTTGAGCGGGTACTCTGGGAGTTTCCACGCTCCTACCTTTTATGAATGATCTGAATCGCCGTATCGCAGCCGCACAGGGCTATGTCGAACTGGGACTCCACGAGGAGGCACGGGAGGTGCTGGTATCACTGCCCATAGCGGCCCATGGGCGTGTGGATGTGATCGAGATCACCCTGCTATGCCTGATGGGGGAGCGGCGCTGGGAGGAGGCCTTTGCTCTGGCGGCACGGCTGTGTGAGATCGAGCCCTCGGAGCCGGGGGGCTTTATCCACGCGGCGTTTTGCCTGCATGAGATGGATCGTACCATGGAGGCGCTGGATTTTCTTTCTCGTGGTCCGGCAGAGCTGCGCAAGAAGCCTGTCTATTATTACAACATGGGCTGCTACCACGCGAAGCTGGGGCACACGGAGCAGGCGCTGCATTATCTACGCCTGTCGTTTGAGATGGATGCGAGCCTGCGGAAGCACGCTCGGCGTGATCCTGATCTCGCCGGATTGCGTGAGTGGCTCCACGCAGGTGCAGTGGTAAAACCGCAAACTGCATGAGTGCCCCGATGCTGACCTCTGAGCGGCTCCAGGCGGCCACGGCGTGGTTTGACGAGAATTTCCGCACGCGTGGTGATCTGGGGGCCTCTGTCTGTGTGTGGGAAAAGGGGCGTGAGGTGCTCTCGCTCGCTCGTGGGCATACTGACCGCGCTCGTTTGCATGAGTGGACAGCGCAGACCCTGGTGCCAGTCTGGTCTGCGACGAAAGGGCCGGCCGCGCTCAGCTGTCTGCTGGCGCTGGCGGAGGCCGCTTTGCCGCTGGAGAGTGAGGTGGCGGAGGTGTGGCCCGAGTTTGTGGGCGGAGGGAAGGAGTGGGTTACGTTTCGTCACCTGCTCACACATACGGCGGGCCTTTGTGCACTGGATGAGCGGGTGCCGATCTTTGACTACGATGCCGTCATCGCGGCACTGGAGCAGCAGCAGCCACTGTGGGCTCCGGGCACGCGGCAGGGCTATCACGCTCGCACGTTCGGCTTTTTGATGGATGAAATCGTGCGGCGTGTGACGGGTGCGGAGTCGCTGGGGCAGTATTTCCACGACACGATCGGTGAGGCGCTGGGGCTGGATTTCTGGATCGGGCTGCCGCGTGAGCAGTGGGAGCGTGTGTCGCCGATTTATCCTGGGAAGATCAGCGTCGCGGCGGCAGATCAGGCTTTTTTGCGTGCTTTTGGCACTCCCGGCTCGCTGACGCTGCGCACCTTTCAGTCACCGTTCGGTCTGAATGCCGTGAGTGACTTCAATCAGTCAGAAATGTGGGCACGCGGCTACGCCAGCATGGGTGGAGTGGGCAGCGCGGCGGGGCTGGCGCGGTTCTATGCCTTGCTGGCAGGTGGTGGTCGCTGGGAGGGGCGTCAGATCGTGTCGGAGGGCATCATTCAGCAGTTCATGTCCAGTCTGAGTCAGCAGGAGGATGCCGTGCTGCTCACGCCTATATCTTTTGGCGCTGGAGTGATGCATGACCCGGTCGATCTCGATCCTGAGTCCCCAGGCCAGGGGCGGAAGCTGCGGCAGCATTTTGGCACCGCGAAGAGTGCCTTTGGGCACCCAGGGGCAGGGGGGAGCCTAGCCTTCGCTGATCCTGAAAACGGCGTGTCTTTTGCCTATGTGATGAATCAGATGGAGACCAGTGCACTACCCGGTGAGAAGGTGCAGGGCATCGTGCGGGCGCTTTACGGCATCTGAGGCACTCCGGCGGGCTTTTTGCCAAAAAGGAAGCCATAGACCAAAAAGACGATGCCGATCCCGATCATGAATGTGGAGAAGAATTGGCCCTTCGTGAGGCCCATGATCATCTCTGAGCCGCTATCTGGCTGCCGCACATTTTCCAGTGCGATACGGGCTGCGGCATAAAGGAGGAAAAACAGGCCTGTGATGACGCCATGTGGCAGCCGTGGCCATTTGACCCGGATGAAGATCAATACGGCAGAGAGCAGCAATCCCTCCCCCAGCGCCTCATAGAGCTGCGAAGGATGCCGAGGGTGCAAAATAGCCTCCAACTCGGCACGGCCACCGCCATTTTGCTCGAACCACGCGATGATGTCTGGGCTGTGCTGCAAGCCCTGGGGCAGCGAAACCGGCACACCGCCCTGACGCTCGAAATCCTCATGCAACAGCTCCGTGGGGAATTTCATCGCCCACGGCACATTCGTCACGCGGCCAAAGAGCTCGCCATTGATGAAATTCGCGATCCTGCCGAGGAACACACCCAGCGGAGCCCCACACACCAAAGTGTCACCGATGCCAGTCCATGAGATGTGGTGCTTCCGTGCATACCAGAGGCAAAAAAGCGCCACTCCAGCGATCCCGCCGTGACTGGCCATGCCACCATTTTGCAGCATGAAGAAGGTCCACGGCTCACGGATGAAGCCGTCAAAGTTATACAGCAGCATGTAGCCGAGTCGTCCGCCCAGGATCACGCCGAATAGGGCCACCAGGCTGATGAAGTCGCTCACATCTTTCTCAGGGATCTCTGAGAGGCCACGTCGTGCCAGAAAGACCATCACGCGGTAGGTGAGGTAAAAGCCCATCACATACGCTAGCCCATACCATTGCAGTCCGAGGGTGTCCGTGAAGCGGATGATCTGTGGATGGAGATTGTGAAGGTAGTAGGCGAAGAAAGACATGAAAAAGAGATCCATCATGAAGGCGTTAACTCAGCGCTATACTTGCTGCGCAGCGCAGAGACGACATTGGCAGGGGCAAAGGGCTCAATACCACCACCTAGGCGACCGATTTCTTTGACGAGGCGGCTGCTGATGTAGGTGAACTCCTCGCGGGGCATGAGGAACATGGTTTCCAGATTCGGCTCCAGCTTCCGGTTCATGAGTGCGAGCTGGAACTCGAACTCAAAGTCCGAAACGGCACGCAGACCACGCACCAGAGCGCAGGCACCCATTTTGCGGGCAAAATTCACCAGCAAGCCATCAAAGGGCATCACCTCGACATGCGGAATGTGTGCCGTAGCCTCACGAGTCAGCCCCACACGCTCCTCCACGCTAAAGAGGCTGTTTTTAGCATTATCACGAGCCACCGCGACGATCAGTCGGTCAAAGAGGCCAGCGGCACGCTGGATAACGTCGAGGTGGCCGTTGGTGATGGGATCAAAGCTGCCGGGATAAAGCGCGATTCTCATGGTGAGGGCCTGATTTTAGCGCGGCGGCAGGAAATGCAATGCGGGTATCACATTAGAAAAGCGCCATCGAACCCGCGACTCTGCGCAAAAGCCTCTCTAGCGACGTTTAATCCATCACTCCTCATGCCACATCTCAAGCACTCCGATCTCCTCCAGCTCAAACGCTGGAATACCCCCACCATCTACAACGGCTGGGAGCAGATCACGAAGAGGGACTCCGGCGCAGATGCCTTCAACATTGAGGAAACGCGTGATTTTATGCCGCAGATGGGGCCGATGATCGGCTACGCCGTCACCGTGGTCATCGAGCCCTCCAACAAAGCCCATCGTGAGGCCAATCCAAACGCCGGCAACGAATACCGCCGCTACATCGCCTCCGTGCCGGGTCCTAAAATCGTCATTGTGCAGGATCTCGATAAACCCGGCGTGATCGGCTCCTTTTGGGGTGAGGTGAATAGCAACATCCACCGCTCTCTCGGCTGCGTAGGCACCATCACCGACGGAGCGATCCGCGATGTCGATGAAATGACCAACGCAGGCTTCAAAGCACTCGCTCGCCGACTCTGCGTGGGGCATGCCCATGTGCATCCGGTGCGCTGGAATGTCGATGTGGAGGTCTTTGGGCGCAAAATCTCTCCAGGGGACCTCATCCATGCCGATAAGCACGGCTTTCTCGTCATCCCGCCGGAGGATCAGCCACGCCTGCTCGATGCGGCCCGCTTCATGGATAGCAACGAATGCGAGACCGTGATCCCCGCAGCTCGTAGCGCCACAGGCCAGAGCACAGACCAGATCATCACGCAGCTAGAGGCCTCCATCACCCAGTTCAGCGCCAATGTGAAAGCGAAATTCCGCCGCGAGGGCGAGTGGTGATGTCGCGATGCTTTTGACCGCATTACTTTTCAACAAAGACCCTCCAGCCAGTGACTATGCACCCATGAAAACGAGCCTTTTTCTGCTCCTCGGCCTATGTGCGGCCCTTTTGCCCTCCTGCTCCTCATCGAGCCCGGCTGGTGGTGCATCGAGTTTCCGGCTCACAGCCGCAGACCATGCACGGCACCGCGCTCGTGAGGAAAGGAAGGCGCAGGAGCTCGCCGCTAGCCAGGCTGCGACGGGTCAGACTGGCAGCCTCATGTATCAGTCGAACCAGAGTGGGCCATTTGGCAGCAGCAGCCAGAGTGGCATGGTGCGTGTGAATGGACCCATCGAGGCCTATCAGACCATCGGTGGCGCACCAGTCTATCCAGGTATGCCCGTTCCAGGGTATAACTACTATCCGCAGCCCATTTACGTCGGCGGCGGTGCACCAGGTGCGTATTGGGGACCCACGACAGTGCGGCGCACCGTTTCGCCATGAGCTCATCTTCGAGGTGATCCAGAATGAGGCGAAAGATTGCACCGCTCGTAGCCGTCCATTTGGCCCGCATGATCCGCCGCATCGCCTCACTCCTCACTCTCCTCTCGATCTCCAGCCTCGCCGCACATGGCGCAGTCACGACTCCGCTATTTTGGCCAACTAAATTTGGCCCTACTGGCGACAGCATCGTGCCCGCAGCAGATGCGGCGAAAATCCCCCTCGAATGGGACGGCAGTAGCGGGAAAAACATCCTCTGGCGCACGCCGCTGGAGGGGAAGGGGCACTCCACACCAGTCATCGGTGGGGATTTGATCTGGTTCACCGCTGCCACCGAGGACGGAAAGAAAATGTACGTCTATGGCATCGACCGGCATGACGGAAAGATCGTTCACCACATCCTACTCTTTGAAAATGCCCAGCCTGAGGAGCTAGGGAATCCCCTCAATAACTACGCGGCCCCATCACCCGTGCTCGAAGCAGACGCTCTCTACGTGCACTTCGGCACCTACGGCACTGCACGGATCGACCCCAGCACTGGTAAGACCGTCTGGCAGCGCCGCGACATCAATGCCCGCCACTTTCGCGGCCCTGGCTCATCACCCATCATCCATGGTGGCATGCTCGTGCTCACTTTTGATGGCATTGATACACAGTACGTCACCGCGCTGGATAAGGCCACTGGTAGCACCCTCTGGAAAACGCCACGCAGCACGGATTACGGTGATCTCGATAAAGAAGGCAAGCCCACCCGCGATGGCGACATGCGGAAGGCCTACCACACACCCGCAGTCTTTGACATCGGCGGCACGGAGGTGCTCGTCTCCATCGGATCACGCGCAGCTTTCGGTTATGATGTGAAAACGGGCAAAGAGCTCTGGACCGTGCGCCACACCGGCTTCAATGCCGCCATCCCACCCTATCGCATCGGCGACGTGCTCTTGCTGAATTCGGGTGCCGAGCGTGCTCACACCATCGGCATCCGTATCGACGCTAAAATGACAGGCGACATCACCGAGAGCCATCTGCTCTTTGATCGAGAAAAGCGCAACGCCAGTGAAGCCTGCCCCGTCCTACTCGGTGGCACATATTACCAGATCACACGCGGAGGCATTCTCTCTGCCATGGATGCCAAGACTGGCAAAGATCTGTGGGAAGACCGTCTCCAGGGCCGCTTCCTCCCCAGCCCCATCGCTCTCGGTGACAAGCTCCTCATCTGCAACGATCCCGGCCAGTGCTACTTCGTCAAAGCCAGCCCAGAGAAATTCGAGCTCACAGGTACCAATACACTGCCAGAGCTCATCACCTCCTCTCCCGTGGTTGCGGATGGTGCTCTCTTCATTCGCAGTGCAGGTGCACTATATAAAATCGGTAAAAAGTAAGGCATCAATCGTGATGCCCAGACGGGTCGTGGCCGAGTCAAGCAAGCATTTCCTCAAAATATTTCCGCCCTGGAGTACAAAATGCTTCTCAAAGACACAAAACCGTCGCAAAGCTGATTCTTTGTGCTAGTATAGCCGTCCCTATGGCTACCACGACTACTACCGCACCTGTACGCAAGACACGTTTCTCCCGTCGAGTCCCTGACCATGTTACTGATGAACTGGTCAATGTCCTTTCCAGCCAGGAAACCTACGAGTTCAACCAACTCTTCCGCCTTGTTTACGACAATCTGAAGCTCAAGAACGCTGTCAGCGGTGGTGAAGAAATGCTCCGTCTCCGTAGCTATGAAAAGCTGCAAAATCTCGTCAGCCGCGGCCTTTGCGCCAAAGTCGGCAAGACCTACCGCGGCCTCGAAGGCCTGCGTGAAGCCCATGAAGCCGCTATCGCAGCACGCAATGCCGCTGCTATCGCTGCACGCCGCTAATCCGCCGCTTCAAATAACGAAATCATTCATCACAGGCCGCCCCATCTGGGCGGCCTGTTTTGTTAGAGGTGGCTAAATCCTGCCTTACTCGGCCCGTAGCACAAAATCAGCCACTGGAGCCTCCGTAGCCCGCGATTTCAGCTCCCAGCTCAGCCCAGGCTTGAAGCGGGATTTCCAGTTGCCGCGCAGTAGCAGCGTATCGGCCGCTCCATGGCGTAAAAAGGGGAAATGCCGCTTCTGCGCCAGTGCGAGCCGCAGAGCGTCAAGGTCCTCCGCATGGCTGATGATGTGCATCGGGCGCAAATCATCGTTTTGGGCCTCTGCGAGTGCTTCATAGGCCAAGATCGCCGCTAGGGCCGCTGCACCGATGCCCAGCTCTGGATCGAGGACGACCAGGGGCTCACCCGCAGATAAGAGCATGTGTTTCAGTGGCTCCAAATCGAGTGTGCAAGTGCTGGCGAGCACCTCACCACTCACGCGGTGTCTCACCGTGCTCTCATGCAGTTCGTAGTGCCCCAGGCTGGTCGGCGGCTCGGTGCTGCGCTTTACGCGTTTCGGCGGGGAGACGGGGTTCTCCACGTCCTCCTCCTGCAAAATGGCCCGTTTTTGGGTATACAGAGCCGTGAAGCGATCTTCCAGGATGCTCTGCCGCACTTCCCGCATCAGCGCATGGTAGAAGTGGATATTATGCTGACCGATGAGCTGCCACCCCAGCGTCTCCTGCGTCTTGGTGAGGTGGTGCAGATAGGCCCGTGAGTGCGTGGCGCATACTGGACAGCCACAGGCCGCATCCAGCGGCACATCGGCGAATTTATAAACCGCACGCCGTAGCTCCACGATCCCGTGTGAGGTGAAGGCCGTCCCCCGTCGTGCCACCTGGGTGGGGATGATGCAGTCAAACATGTCCACACCGCGATGCACCGCCTCCAGCACATCCAGCGGAGTGCCCACGCCCATGAGGTAGCGCGGGCGGTCCTCTGGCAGCAGGGCCGCTGTCAGCTCACAGACGTCCTCGCGCTCGCTTTTCGCCTCCCCGACGGCGAGTCCACCGATCGCGAATCCATCGAATGGCATCTGCACCAGGCCTGCGGCACTCTCTTTCCTCAAATGCGGATACAGAGCCCCCTGCACGATCGCGAAGAGCGATTGAGGAGAGTCCTCCCGCGCGGCGAGGCTGCGTGCCGCCCAGCGCCGCGTCACTTGCAGTGCCTGGCGGGCTGTTTTTTCATCTGCTGTGCTGGGGATGCATTGATCGAGCACCATCATGATGTCACTGCCGATGCTGCGCTGCGTCTGGATGCTCAGTTCGGGGCTCAGCAGGATGCGGCGGTTATCCACGTAGCTTTGGAACACAGCGCCTTTCTCCGTCATGGAGCGAGAGTGCGGCAAGGAGAAGATCTGGTAGCCGCCGCTATCCGTCAGCACCGAGCCTGGCCACTGCATGAAGCGGTGGATGCCGCCCATTTTTTCAAAGACCTCTGGCCCAGGCCGCAGCAGTAGGTGGTAAGTATTTGCCAGCAGGATCTGGGAGCCAGAGGCATGCAGAGACTCCGGCGTCTGTGCCTTCACCGTCGCCTGCGTGCCTACAGGCATGAAGAGAGGCGTGCGCACCTCTCCATGCAGCGTGCGAAACGTCGCCGCACGCGAACGCGACCCGCTAGCGCGGGCTTCGAGTCGGAAATGCAGTCGTGAATCGGGCATGGGGCCCGCTTCATACTGCGACAGCCGCCCGTAGCAACTTCTCCCCGCTCAGATACCCTCTGCTAGTGCTGGGAAAGCTGTGCAAAAGAGCTCACGGCACGATCCGCACGCGATAGAAGTGCTTCACCGTGCCAGCGCTGGTGTCGTTGTAGCTACTTGTGGTCGTGGTGGCGGTGATTTCTGGGGAGACATCAGTCCAGCTCGCGCTCACCAGCGTGGCGCTGCGCTGGACGCGGTACTTTTTTCCGATCTCGCTGGCCCAGGTGACGGTGAAGTGGCCAGCAGCAGGCTGCGCGTGGCTGGTGATCTTGAAGGTGGAGCTACCAGAGAGCGGATTGGTGCCTGCGGCGTGCTCCGCTTCATTGCTCTGGCCATCGCCATCGTCATCAGCGGTCGGCGAGAGCAGTTTCACCGCCGTGGTGGCGCTGGCGGGATTCGGAGCGCCGCTGTCGGAGCTGGCGGAGGTGGATTCGACTCCAGTGGCGCTGACGGCTTTCAGTGTGGCGTAGTAGGTCTGCCCAGCGGTGCCGGTGAAGGTGTAGCTACTGCCGCTGACGCTCACGTTATTCGCGAGTTCGCTGCCGCCGGGTGTGGTGCCGATGCTGATGAGCCAACTGGTGATGTTGTCATGTGATCCGGCGTTGCTCGTCCAGGTGAAGGTGCCCTGCGTGCCGATCATGTAGTAGCTGCTGTTCGGGCTGCTACTAGGCGGCGGCGTGACATCGACGATTTTCAAATACTGCGCCAGCTCACCATCGGCGGTGATGGGATTGACCGTGCCCCCACCGAGGCCGACGTAGATGCCGTTGCTGTAAATATCCGCCCCAGTGCGAGCAGTGCCCCAGAGATTCGCCGAGGCATTGCTGCTAGCGAGATTGCGCACGTTGTATTGGCGTGCGCTGCTGTTTTGCAGCCCGAGCAGGTTCCAGAGCGGATCACCGACACCGCCACGGATGTCAAAGGTGCTGCTGGTGGCCAGGTGGGCTGCACCGTGCTCGAAAAGGTTCGTGAAGCAGAGCACCACGTCTTTGAAGGCAGGCGAGGCATTGGCTTGTTCATATTTCGCAATGGCGAAAATGTTGTCCGCAGGTGCTCCACCGCCGATTTTGAGGTCCAGATAGTATTGATTGAGGCTTTTGATGGCGGGGCTGTTCAGGCGGGCCCAGTTCACTCGGCCATACCATTGCGCGAGGCCTGTGTTGTTCGGAGGTGGTTGGGTCCAGAACTGCGCTTTGTTCCATTTTTTGAAGTGCGGGATGCGTTTGAAGAAATTCAGTTCGTGATCGGTTTCAAAGCCATCGTAGTGCCAGGTGCCGGAGCCGGTGTTGTAGTTCTGGATGCCCTGTTCCTGCCCGTAAAAGACCATCGGCAGGCCAGGGACGCTGCTGGCAAGGGCGTGGCGTGTGGCATTGAGCCAGGTGTCGTTATCGGGTAGGATTTCGTCATGGCCAGTGATGTTCAGCAGGATCGCTCCAGTGCGGTAATTGCTGCGGCGGGCCTCGTAGGCGCTTTGGAAGTCATTTTCCTTGTTCAGATGCGTGGCGGTGAAGCTGAAGACCATGTTTTCATTGAGGATGTCAAAGACGCGATTGCTGCGATAGCCCGGCTCGGCTCCGTCGAGTGTCTCCGCCATGAAAACGAAATTCCACTTCGCACAGCGGGTTTTGTTGATGATGTATTCCCACAGCGGATTGGGCAATCCTTGGCCGAAATCGCAGCGAAGGGCGTCGATGCCTTTGTTATCTGCTGCGAGGCGTGCGGCGGCGCTGCCGCTGGTGGAGTTGGAGAGCGTGTGGCCGCTTTGCTGAAGCCAATAGATCGGGTAGTAGCCGAACATCCGCCAAAGCTTGATCACGTCAGGACTCATGCTGTTCCAATCCATGAAGTCGTCTTCGTTTTTATGCGGCTCAGATCCGGGCGCATAACTCGGGAGGCGCCAAAGTGCGGAGTAGCGTCCGTAATACAGCTCTGCCGCGTCGTTCCACTTGGTGGGGAAGTCATTGCGATCCGGTGCCACCGCTTTGTCTTTGTCGCTGAGACTGGTGAAATACGTCGCTGGCTGCCCATAGTCACCCGTGCGGCTGTACCAATGTGCGGGGATGCTGGTGCCGGTGCTGCCAGTGAGGCCCAAATCGACTCCACCTTGGCCGTAGATGGCATCCCAGGCGGTGTGATTCGCCACGAAGTCGAGCATCACATTGATCGTGCCGACGCTGCCGCTGTAATCATCCGCTTTGGTGACAAAGGTCTGGAACTCGCTGAGTGCGGAGCTCTCGGTATTGGCACTGCCGAGGTAGGGATTCACCGCGAAGAAGTTCTTCGTCGCATAGGGGCTGCCGGGCTCGTAGGGCGCGGAGGTGGCGGGATCATTCTCCACACCGAGTCCGCCCGTGGGATGGATGGGCTGGAACCAGAGGCAATTCGTCTGGATCGAGTTGAAGTAGTCGAGCGAGAGCGGGTCTGTGCCATCGCTATCCCCATCGGCCGCGCCGAGCAGATCCACAAAGGTACTGCGACCGCCGGAGCTATTCGCCGTGGCCTCGATGGTGAGCGGATTGATCTCATAGAGCGTCATTTCGAGTGTCTTCTTTGGCGAGACGACCACGGCGTGATCGCGGTCGCCATAGTAGAACCACGGCCCTGTCGGCGTGAAGCGGTAGCGCACCGTCGCACGATAGGCCCCGGTCTTCGTCACGGGGATGGAGGTGCTCCAAGTCGATCCCGCAGCGGTCATCGCGTAGGCTTTGTAGTAATGCGAGTCGTTCTGGCCGCAGACATCGCGTGCAGGCGGCAGGATGCCATCGGCGATGCCGTCGCCATTGCTGTCAGCATCTGCTTTTTCACGGCGATTGAGATTGGTCACTAGCTCCACTTCCGTGGGGGCAGTGCCGGCATTGAAGGTAGCACTGACATTCAGCGGGTAGGATTCCCCCGCGATTTCGTCGATGAAAAACTTGGTGGTTTGATAAGGGCCACTGGCTGCATTGATGGTGAAGTCCGAGATACGCTGAATGCCGGTGATCGCGTAGTTTGCCCCGGAGTTGTTGTTCCAGGAAAGCGTGAGCGCATCTGTGGCGAAGCCGCTGTGGAATTTATCCGCTGTGGCAGTGCTGGTGAAGGCATACCAGGCGTAGTTTTTGCCGTCCTTGATGTCAGGGATGGTCGTCGTGGCGGTGCTGCCTGCCACGCTAGCCTGGATCACCTGCGAGTACTTCCAGGCGCTGTCCGTGTATCGCACATAGACCTTTTCCTCGGCGCTGGGCGTGCCGTTGAGATTGATCGTGATCAAACCCGTGCCCGCATTCCGCGAGACACTCGTGATGGCCACCGGGGCGCTGCTCATCTCCATCACGCTGATGAAGGTATTCGCGGGACCGGGGTCTTTGACAGTAAAGACGTAACGTTTGCTGTTAAGTGTGCCGCCACTGAGTTTCGCATCAGAATCGCCGACAGGCTGGTAATAGAGGATGGCGAGTTCGTTCTTCGGGAAGATGAGATTGCCGCCGTAGTCCTTGTTCCAGTCATTGCCGGTGACCATTTTGAAATTGTAATCGGAATCGGCAACTGGAGCCATCCACTCGAAGCGGAACCACTCCGTGCTGCCATCTGGGCCGGTGTATTTGTAGCTGTTTGTGGTGCCTAGGTCCCAGCCTTGACCGTCGCCGGGGAAATCGACTTCATTGGCATTCCAGGCAAAGGCAGAGCTGGCGATGAGCAAAAATGGAAGGAGGCGTATCACGCTGGAGAGGTAGAACAGGCCTTGGAGCCCGTCCTTTGGTCATCCGTTGAAATTCTGGCCGATTTAGAGCCCGAGTTCCTTCTTCACGATCTCCACACCCGCGCACATGCTGGCGAGCTTCTTTTTCGCGGCCCAGCGTGCGGTTTGAGAGAGGCCGCAGTCCGGGGCGAAGACCAGCTTGTCCGCTGGCGCATGCTTCAGGCAGGCGCGGACGGCATCAGCGACCTGCTCTGGGGTCTCGATGTGGTAGCTTTTCACGTCGATGATGCCCACGGCGACATCGTAGCGCTCGGACATCGGTTTGATGACCTCCAGCTCCGCGTATTCACGGTTCGCCATCTCGACGTGGACTTCGTCACAGTGCAGATCGAGGAAAGCGGGGAACAGAGGCGCGTATTTGCGCCAGCCGACGGGGTGGCCTTTGAAATTACCAAAGCAGAGATGCGTGCAGATGCGGGCCTTGCCGTAACCGCTGCTGACAGTGCGATTGAAGATGTCCACGAAGCGCCGCGTGTCCTCGCGGTAGCCGTAGCAGCTCATGCTCGGCTCATCCACGCAGATTTCCTCCGCACCCGCCGCGACGAGATCGGCGATCTCCTTGTTCACGATGGGCAAAAGCGCCTCCGTGATGGCGTAGCGGTCCTTGTAGCGATCATTTGGCAAAAGCCGCCCACTGAGCGTGTAAGGACCTGGAACGGAGACTTTGAGCCTTTTGCCCGTTTTTGCCGCGAGACGCTGCAAACGCTGAAATTCCTCCACCGCACCGAGGCCACGCGGAGCACGGAGTTCGCCGGAAATCTCGTGTTTGCCGCGCTGATCATGCGCAGGCGGCCCAAAGCGCCGCGGACTAGCCGGTTCGAGCGCGATGCCCTCGATGAAGCCGTAAAATGACAAATTGAAGTCAAAACGCGTCTGTTCGCCATCCGTGATGACATCCAGCCCAGCGGTGATTTGATCCTGGATCGCCACCTGCGCCGCATCGTCCTGCATTTCCGCGATGTCCGCCGTGCCGAAGCTGCCGAGATGCTGCGCAGAGAATTCCAGCCATCCCGGAAACGGATAACTGCCAATGACGGAGGTGCGGAGCGGTTGGTTTTTCATGGTGCCTACACGAAACGCCATGCAGGCCCGCTATGCCATCCAGGAGCCGCAAAGAACAACCGATGCGGCGGGAAGGTGCAATCTGTGGGGGCAATTGGCAGAGAGACAATTACTTCACTCGTTGGGGGTAATATTACCGCATACAAAGCTAAAACCTATTCATTTAGGTGGGTGTGATTTGTCTTGGGTTGATCGTAGCGGTGCAGTTCCAGCTCGAGAAATTTGGTCACGTCATCGACGATCCAGTGGATTGCGTGATGGGGAACCACTTTCATGCAAAGGTGGAGGCGCCGGTTCAGAAGAGGTGGGTGGAGGAGCTGTTTGGTGGGCCTCAGGGGGGGAGGAACGGCTGATGCGGCATCTGCGGGTGCTGTATAGCAAGGTGTTCGTGGAGCAGTTGCAGGAGGAGTGCGGCGAATTGCGAAAGCGTGGCTCTGAGGCGGTGGTGCAGCATCGGTTTGGGCTGCTCAAAAGGCGGTTTTGCGATGTGGCGGTGTTTTTGAAGGAGGTGAAGCAGAGATTTTCGCGGTGGTACAACAAGCGGCACAAGCTGAAGGGGACGCTATGGATGGATCGCTATCGGAGTGTGCTGGTGAATGGGGCGGGAAGGGAACCCGCTGCTGGAGATGGTTGCGTATATTGTGCTGTTTTCGGTGGGGCGGGAGGTGTCACCCTTTGGGGTGATGCGGAGCTGGCTAAAATGCAGTGCGCAGGCGTTTGCGGCGGTGAAGTCTGGTTTGACGGCTGGTTTATGCTCTTGGAGCGGAAAAATGTTTACCTAATGAACTGCGTCGGGTTGCCTCCTGGACAAAGATCGCATACTCCAGCGCAATCTCTGCAAGACCTGCTCTATCTGCGCCGGTTACACATTGTCCGAAAACCAGAATCCAAATCAGGTATCCCAATCACCCCCGATGTCCGTCCTCACTGTCCGTGCCGCCGCTCTGCCCCCGCCCATCCCTGGGCTGAACCGCGCCTTGCGTGCTCCGAAAAAGAACATCCCGCAGACCAAGCAGGAGCGTGATCATATTCTCGCTACCGTCCGCGCTTATGCGCAGGAGGTCGGCCTGGTCCCACCCATCCCGCTCGAAGAACTCAGCCAGCACACGGACAAAGTCATCGCCATCCACGGATTCGACAAAATCTACCGCGACTACATCGGCGTCCTCATGGCCAACGAAAGCTGGCGCGAGGCACTGGCCACCGTCCCTTTTGAAAAACGCCTGCTGCTGATGCCGAAATGCCTCCGGGTGGAGAGCAAATGCCCGGCTCCCTTTGATGAATTCGGTCTGCTCTGCAAGCAGTGCGGCCTGTGCAGCATCCAGGATTTCCAAAATGAGGCCGAAAAGTTAGGCTACGCCGTTCTCGTCGCCGAAGGCAGCGCTATCGTCATGTCCCTAATCCAAACTGGGAAAATCGAGGCCATCGTCGGTATCTCCTGCCTTCCGGTGCTGGAAAGAACCTTCCCCTACGTCGAAGCGGCTGCTATACCGGCCGTCGCGGTGCCTTTGCTCCAGGATGACTGCATCGACACCGTCGTCGATATCGACTGGGTCTGGGACTACATCCACCTCACTAGCGAAGACCAGACTCGCCGGCTCAATCTCAACTCCCTCCACGATGAGGTGAAGACGTGGTTCACCCGCGAAAGCATCGACGCACTCATGGGCAAACCCAGAGGCCACACCGAGGAGCTCGCTCGCGATTGGCTGGCCCGTGCGGGCAAGCGCTGGAGGCCGTTTTTGACCGTCGCCGCCTACCAGGCTCTCCGTGAAGACCCTGAAGGCCCCATCACCGATTCGATCAAAAAAGCAGCCATCGCCGTCGAGCTCTTTCACAAAGCCTCGCTTGTTCATGACGATATCGAGGACGATGATGCCCAGCGCTATGGCGAAACGACACTCCACACCGCTCACGGCATTCCTGTGGCCCTCAATATTGGCGATTTGCTCATCGGAGAAGGCTACCGACTCCTCGTCGAAAGTGATGCACCAGCGCATCTCCGCACAGCAGCCCTCCAGGCCGCTGCGGATGGTCAAAGAGAGCTCTGCATCGGCCAAGGAGCCGAGCTGCTATGGACACGTCACCCTGTCGCTCTCACCAGCCAGCAAGTCCTCGAAATCTTCCGCAGCAAAACCGCTCCTGCCTTTGAGGTGGCGCTCAAGGTCGGTGCGGCTCTGGCCGGTCGTCTCGATGAATGCGCTGACGCCTTGCACACCTACAGCGAAAACCTGGGCATCGCTTACCAAGTCCGTGACGACCTCGATGATCTGGGAGAAGACAGCGCCGCCGCCAATGAATGGAACATGCGTCCCAGCATCGTGCTCTCGCTCCTGCGTGAAAAAGGCAAAGGAGAGATCAAAGAGACCATGGAGGCTCTCTGGAACGGTCAACCCTGCACCAAGCCCACCAACGCCCAAATCCGCGAATGGGCCCAGTCCACCGGTGCCTACGAAAAGGCCACCACCTTGCTGGAAAGCTATAAAGAGGTCGCCATACGCTCCCTCCAAGATGTGGAGATTCCGAATCTCAAAGGCCTGCTGCGTCGCGTCATCGGAAAAATCTTCCATGAGCTGGAAATCAAAGGCTGGTGTCGAGAGTTCGAGCAAAAAAATCTCAACCCCGAACTCCGTGCTCAAGCTGCCAAGGCTGCCGAGCACCTCGTCCCGGTTGTGAACGCTTAAAGGACTGATCAAAAGCGCCGCGAGAGCCGCGGCTCCTGCCCCTTGTGGATGGGTGCGTCGATAGCATCCAGTCCCAGGGACGACTCATGCATCATCTGTGACTTCAGCATCCGTTCGCAGACCACGCAGAGCGAAATCGAGTCGCTGCAGCGTCATCTCCCGCAGGCCAGCACCGCCGGAACCTGCTGCGATGAGGAAAAAGCCCGCATCACGCTCAAAATAGCCTGCTCCCACGCGGATCACGGATTTCACCAACATATTGCGCAGCAGATGCAGCCAAAAGCGCCGCCGATACTCCGCTGGCAAAGCTAGACGTGCCTGGTAGCCCACAAATGCATGCCGCAAGAACTCCGCATCGTGAAAACAGGCCAGTAGAGAGAGGTCATCCATCGGATCGCCGCGAATCGCGTCATCGAAGTCAATGAAGGCTGCGATCTCGCTGCGTGTGCCCAGGATGTTCCAGAGGGCCAGATCCTTATGCACCAGGCAGCCAGCCTCCAGCCGCAGTAGTGACTCATGGACCGCGATTTCTGCTGCGATCTCCTTTGCCCGAGCATGCGTGAGGAATCCACGCTCGACCAAGAAGCCTAAATGCTGCTCCAGCCGCAGATGAAAGTAATCTGCATACACCGCATGGCAGCCTGTGAGCGATTCATCGAGTGGGCCGTAGCCACTACCCGTGATCTGCTGCCACTGCGCCACGGCCTCGCCGATGCCCGATGCGATGCGGGGCACATCCAGCACGCCTTGCTTATGCCAGTGATTGAGATCCGGCACGGAAAAGCGCTCCAGTGCCTGCCACGCGAAGGGCACCTGCTCACGGCTTGCATCACAGCCAAAAACACGCGGCACAGGCACGCCAGCCGCACGCACTCGCTCCATTACGCAGGACTCCACGGCCAAATGCGCATCTTTTTCTGGCCCGTTCTCCACACGGACAAAAAGCTCTCTGCCATCCACTGCGGCATTCCATGTCAGATGATTCCCTTGTCCTGCCCCTGGGCTCAAAAGGACCGATTGGGCCGCGAAGTGGCCTTTTAGAGCTGCGAGCAGTTGCGGCTCGATTTCTGCATCCTCCGCACCACGAGCCTGTGTGCCGTGAAAAGCCGCCGGGCGATCACATTTCCAGTAATAAATGTCCTTTCGGCTCATGGTGGGCTGAGAGGTGCTTTTTCATCTGGAATGCGGTTTTTCCACCACGCTGCCAGCAGGCCCCCGATGACGTTTTGCAGCACTCCGCTGAAAACAGCCGCCGCAGCGGCTAGCGGCATCGCGCCGAAATGCTCCCGTGCCAAGGAGGCCGCCATACCGCCATTTTGCATACCTACCTCGATACTCACGGTGCGTGCTACGGACTCAGGGTAGCGAAGCACACGCGGCAAAATGTAGCCCAATGCGAAACCAAAAAGGTGCAACAGCAGAGCTGCGAGCAATAAGCGGCCGAAATTCGCCGAGATCGCATCTGCGCTCGCCGCCACGATGCCACCACTCACCAGGACGAAGGCCAGCACCGCGATCGTAGGCCCACAGGCACCGATCTGATCCGCCATGCGCGGGGTTTTCCAGCGGATCAGCACCCCCAGCACGACGGGAGCCACCGTGAGCTGAAAGGCCGAGATGCACAGTTCCCACGCATTTACCGGCACGTATTTCCCTGCCAGCAGACTCGTCCACATCGGTGTGAAAAAGAAAGCCAGGAGAGTCGAAGCCATCGTCAGCACGACTGAGAGGGCTACATTCGCCCGTGCTAGATAGCTGATCATATTCGATGCCATGCCGCCTGGGCAACTTGCTACGAGGATGATGCCCACAGCCAGCCCCGGCTCCAGTCGCAGCGCCGTGGCCACCAGCCAGCCACAAAAGGGCATGACCGTGTATTGAGCCACAAAACCCAGCACCACACTCCCTGGCATGCGACCGATCATTTTAAAGTCATCCAAACTCAGCGTCAGGCCCATCCCCAGCATGGATGCCGCCAGCGACCAAAAGATCCACGGCTTATCAAACCAACTCATCGTCCAAGGCCAGAAGAAAACGATCACGGCCAGCGTCACCAGCCAGACCGGATAGAGATTGTTAAACCAGGAGAAAAAGCGCTTCATAGAGTAAGTTGTATGGGATGGCTGAAATCAAAAATAGTGGGCACACACATCCATCACACCAGCACGCGTCGTGCAACGGCGCATGGCATGTAGAAAGGCCTCAGCATCACGCACCACGGGGCCAAAAAAATTCAGGTGTTTCTTCACGCGGTTCACCTGATCGAGCTCACGCGTCGCAGGCATCGTGACCGTTTCGTAGAGCTCCTCCACATAGGCCAAGCGCTCTGCCGCTGTGCGTGGGGGAGGCGTTTCACCACGAATCCGGGCACGGATACGCTCAAAGAGCCACGGGTCACAGATCGCGCCGCGCCCGATCATGAGTCCGCGCACTCCTGTCTGAGAGAGGACGGCCTCGGCAGCCTCTGGAGTGCTGATATTGCCATTGGCCAGCACGGGACGCCCCAGGGCTGCATTTGCCGCAGCGATCAGATCATAGCGCACGCCATCGCGATACATCTGCGTCACGGTGCGGCCATGGATCGTCACCAGATCGACACCATGCTTGATGAAGAGTGGGATCAGTGCATCGAGCGTCTCCGTGTCATCAAAGCCGAGTCGAGTTTTGACCGTGAATTTGACTTCCACGGCATCCCGCAGAGCGGCCAGGATGCCCTCGATGCGTGGCACATCACGCAGCAGGCCACCGCCTGCACATTTGCGATAAACAACCGGAGCAGGGCAGCCCAGATTCAGGTCGATACCGGCTACGGCGTGGCGTTGTAGCTCCTTCGCATTGCGCACCAAGCTGGGGATGTCGTTGCCGATCATCTGCGCCACCACCGGTCGCCCGGTCGGATTTTCCGTGACCGATGCCAGGATGTCTTTTTCCAAATGGGAGTCCGGGTGGACGCGAAAATACGCGGTGTAATACACATCCGCCCCGCCATAACGCGTGATCAGCCGCCAGAAGGGCAAATCGGTGACATCCTGCATCGGTGCCAGTGCCAGCAGTGGCTCTGCGCGGGCGAGGAGGGCATCGAGGTGTTGAACGGGGGGCATCAGGAGCGGCGATCCTAGCGTGGCCATGCCACAAGGGCAAAAGACCGCGCAGGATTTTTCCTCCCTGCTCAACGATCCGAGCACAAAATGCAGAGTGAGGCATGCGAGAGCGAAGATTTGACGTTATACAACGGTTTCCATCGCCTCCTACACGCTCCGCTTTTCTCCTCCTATGCGCCCGCTGCTTTTTGCCATTCTTACTTCCGCTGCCCTAGCTCAGAACGAAGCGGATTTCCTCACGCATGCACGCCAGCTCACGTTTGAAGGCCGTAGGGCAGGGGAGGGGTATTTCAACGCAGACGGCACCAAGCTGATCTTTCAGTCCGAGCGTGAGGAGGGGAATCCCTTTTATCAAATCTACCTCATGGACCTGGAAACGGGCGATCAGGAGCGCATTTCACCCGGAATGGGCAAGACGACCTGTGCGTGGATTCACCCGGATGGAAAACGCGTGCTCTTCGCCAGCACGCATACTGATCCAGAGTCCAAAAAGCTCCAGCAGGCCGAGTATGACGAGCGGAAGGCTACCAAAGTGCGCAAATACTCCTGGGACTACGATGAGCATTACGACATCTGGGAATACACGATGGCTGAGAAAGCGCTGAAAAACCTCACGAGCAGCCGTGGATACGATGCCGAGGGCGGATGGTCGCCAGATGGCAAAAAAATGGTCTTCGCGAGCAATCGGCAGGCTTATGAGAGCAAGCTAAGCAAGGAGGACGAGGAGCGCCTGAAACTGGATAAGCAGTACTTCATGGAAATATACACCGCTGATGCGGATGGATCGAACGTGAAGCGCCTCACTGAGGCACCGGGCTATGATGGTGGGCCGTTTTTTAGCGCGGATGGCAAGCGCATCTGCTGGCGGCGCTTCACGCCGAAAGGTGATGTGGCCGAGGTATGGACCATGAATGCCGATGGCAGCGATCAGCGGCCGATTACCAAACTCGGCGCCATGAGTTGGGCACCGTATTTTCATCCCAGTGGCGAGTATTTGATCTTCACCACCAACTTGAACGGTTTTGCCAATTTCGAGCTCTACATCGCGGATACGGCCGGAAAGCATGCTCCAGTCCGTGTGACCTACACGGATGGTTTTGATGGTTTGCCGGTTTTCTCGCCGGATGGCAAAAAGCTCTCATGGACGAGTGGCCGCACCAGTGGCGGTCAAAGCCAGATTTTCATCGCAGACTGGAATCATGAGGCCGCGATGCGTCATTTCACTCCGCAGGCAGCCAACCTGAAGACTGCCCCAGAAATCGCCGAGGCTGATTTGAAGGCACACATCACGTATTTGGCCTCTGATGAGCTGGGCGGCCGCCTCACGGGCACGGACGGCGAAAAACTCGCGACGCAGTATTTCGCGGATGTGGCGCAGCAGATCGGACTCGCGCCTTTTGGCGATGACGGCACGTTTTTTGACAACTTTGACTTTACGGCGGGCGTCGCACTTGGTGAGGGCAATAAAATCACCTTTGGCGATCAATCTTTGACCGTGGATAAGGATTGGAAGCCGCTCTCGTTTTCCCAAAACGGCGAGGTGAAGGCCGCGAAGATCGTCTTTGCCGGTTACGGCATCGAAACGCCGGAATCGGCCTCCATCGAGACGTATTCGAGCTATGCGCACCTAGACGTGAAGGACAAATGGGTGCTCGTATTTCGCTATTTGCCAGAAGGAGTCTCTCAGGAGCGGCGCAATGAACTCAGCCGCTACTCCAGCCTGCGCTACAAGGCACTCACCGCACGGCAAAAGGGCGCACGCGGCCTCATCGTCGTCAGTGGGCCGAATTCCAAAGTGGTGCAGCAGCTCGCGCCGATGACTTTTGATGCCTCTTTGGCCACCAGTGGCATCGCAGCCATCAGCGTGATCGATTCGCTGGGTGACAAGCTGCTCGCTGGCACAGGAAAAACGCTCAAAGAACTCCAGGACAAGCTCGATACGGGCGATCTGATGGGCGGCATCGACTGCAAGGGCACTCTGGCGGCCAATATCGTCATTCAGCAGGAGAAAAAGAAGGGCCGCAATGTGCTGGCGGTGCTTCCTTATGGTGAAAAGCCAGATCCGCATGTCGCTCCGCTCATCGTGTGTGCTCACATCGATCACCTGGGCAGCAGCGGCGGATCAAACTCGCGTGCGAAGGGCGATGAAGTGAACAAAATCCATCACGGAGCGGATGACAATGCCTCCGGCGTCGGTGGTGTCCTGGAAATCGCCCAATGGCTGGCCGATCAGAAGAAGCAGGGCAAGCTCACGCTGAAACGCGACATCCTTTTCGCCGCATGGAGCGGTGAAGAGCTGGGCCTGCTGGGCAGCAATCACTTTGTGGAAGCCTACGCCAAGATGATCAAGGGCGATGCGACAGCGAAACTCACCGGCATGTTCGCCGCGTGTCTGAACATGGACATGATCGGGCGTTTTCAGAAGGCACTCGTGCTGCAGGGCCTGGGCAGTAGCTCGCTGTGGGCGAAGGAGATCGAAAAACGCAACGCCCCCATCGGCTTACCGATCACCACGCAGAATGATGCGCACCTGCCGACGGATAGCACCGCGTTCTATTTGAAGGGCATACCCACGCTCAATGCCTTCACCGGTTCACATGCGGACTACCACATGCCCAGTGATACGGCGGACAAGATCGACTACGCGAGCGCGGCAAAGATCACCAAGCTCATGGGCCTCATCGCTCGCGGCATCGCCACGGCTGAGGCCGCGCCAGATTACATCGCCATGGAGGCCCCGAAGAACTCCGGCGTGCGCACTGGGCTACGTGCTTATTTGGGAACGATCCCAGACTATGCCCAAGGCGATACCAAAGGGGTGAAGCTCAGCGGTGTGTCACCCGTGGGGCCAGCAGCCAAGGCAGGTGTGAAAGCTGGTGATGTCATCATCAAGCTCGGTGGCAAGGACATCGCCAACATTTATGACTACACCTATGTGATGGGCGACTTGAAGATCGGCAAAGAAACGACGATCACCGTGCAGCGTGATGGCAAAGCCGTGGACTTGAAAATCACCCCCGGTTCGCGTGATTAATCGCCCAACGCTCCTTCAGCATGAACAACGCCTCCAAAGACCCGAAACATCACCTCTCTGTGCTTCTGGAGCGGCTCCAGCATCCCACGGACTATGAAAAAGCGCTGCATTACTTTCTAGAGGAGTTCGCGGGCGATGCACCATTCATCATGAGTGGACTAGAGGTAACAACACCCATGCTCGACGCCGTGATCCGGCAAGTCATCAAGGGCGCGAGCGGTAAGCCACAGCCTTTTAGAGCAAATCGTGTGTTTCGTGTATCGGAGCACGGATTTCATCATGGCAGCGGCAGTGTGGATGGTCGGGTGGTGCTGTTTTTCCACTTTGAGAGCGTGAACAAAGGACTCGCGGCGATCATCCCCGGCTTTCAGGGGCCGGTGGACGTCGCTCGCTTCTCGCTTCCGCCTTCTTTGCCGGTGGATACCTCGAAGAACTAGATCGTGTTCGCTTTGAGCACGCGGAGCATATTTTCACCGATGACTTGGCGAATGGTATCGTCGCTATGGCCGCGCTGGATCATGCCGAGGGTGAAGAGAGGCCAGTTCGACCAGGCGATGCTGAGCTCGGCCTCTGGAGTGGTGATGAAGTCGTCTTTGGGCCAGAGGTGCTCCCAGCGGCCGGCAGGGCCGGAGGGGGCTTTTTTCAGCTTGGCACGTTCTTCTTTGTCAAAACGTGAAGTGTAGGCCACGTCGCAACCGATGGCGGCGTGCCGCGAGCCGAATTTTTTCAGCATGTGGTCAAGGTGATCCATGAGCGAGGTGATGTCGCCTTTGCCACCGAGGAAGCGTGAGATGCAGCAGATGCCGATGAGGCCATCGGTGTCGCAGATGGCCTTGATGGTGGCATCCGGCTTGCCACGGAAGTGCTCGTAAACACCGCAGCAGGTGGTGTGGCTGGCGACCATGGGCTTGGCGCTGGCTTTGGCGGCATCGAGGGCCGTTTTCCAGCCGCTGTGTGCCACATCGACGATGACGCCGATGCGGTTCATCTCTGCCACGGCGGCATGGCCGAAGTCGCTGAGTCCGCCGTCATGCGGCTCGCCTGCGCCATCGCCGATGGGATTCCGGCGATTGTAGGTGGCATGCATCATGCGGGTGCCGAGCTCGTGAAAAATGCGGATGAAGCGCAGCTCATCGCGCACGCTTTCCCAGTCCTGCATGAGCGGGACGCCATTGGTGGTGAAGCAGAGGCCGACGTGGCCATTTTTTTTGAGCGCCGTGATTTCTTCAGCTGTGACGACTTTGGAAAGCGCGGGCTGCATGAGGTCGGTGGCCTTGGTGAAGTGCGCGAGGCGCTTGATGAGGCGCATGGGATCGCTGCCTTCTTCGCCGGTGTTTTGGAAGATGCAGGTGACGCCAGCGGCGTGAAAGGCATCGAGGAATTCCTTGCGCTCGCGTTCGCTGGTGGCGTTGCGGTTCATGGACATCGACTCACGCAGATCTGCGAGCTCGGCGGCCCCAGCACCGGCGTCGATGGCGGCATTGAAGGCGTCTGCGTCGATGGCGCAGCGCGGGGCAAAGCCGTAGCTCTCAAAGACCACGCTGCCGAAGTGGAGCTCCCATGCGTGGTCGATTTGGGCCTGGGTGGGTTTCAGCAGGCCCAGGGCGATCTCACGCGGGCGGTCGATGGCTGGATTGCCAGTGCGCCAGCGCTCGCGCGATTCCTGGGAGCGAACGTGGATGTGAAAACTGCCTGCCAGGGCAGTGAGCGGGAGTTTTTTGAGCAGATGACGGCGTGTGAGAGCGGTGGGCATGCACAGCTACATACGCGGATGGATGGATTCCGTGTCAGCGGATCATCCAGAGCGCTGCAAAGGCGGTGAGCCAGAAGAGGACGTGCTCAAAGGGCTTTTGCGGCAGGCGCTTGAGGATCTGCCAGCCGATGAGGACGCCGAGTATGACACCGGGGAGCAGCGCTAGATTGGTGAGCAGCGATTTGGAGTGAATGATGCCGAGATTGGCACTGAAGGGGGCCTTGAAGAGATTGATGAAGAGGAAGAAGCGGCTGAAGACGCCGAGGTGCTCTTTTTTCTCCAAATGCTGCGCCAGCAGATACACGGTCATGACGGGGCCGGCAGCGTTTGCGAGCATGGTGACGACACCCGCCATGCAGCCCATGCTCCAGGCAAAGAGACGATGCTCTGCGAGCTGCACAAAGTCTTGCCTGCGGCGATTGAGCAGCAGATTGAAGGCCAGGAGAGCGAGGATGAGCCAGCCGATGACGATGCGTGCCGCCTGGTTATCGAGCTTATCGAGCAGCCACCAGCCGACGATGACACCCACGATGGCGGGCGGGACCATGGGCAGCACGCGGAGCCAGCTACCGCCGTGACGATTGATCCAGTAGCCCATGAAATCTGCGGCGATGAGCATGGGAAGGATGATGCCGACGGAGGCCTTTGCCCCGAATAGATGCGCCATGAGCACGACATTGAGCGTGGCGGTGCCGGAGAGACCTGCTTTGGACATGCCGATGCACATCGCCCCAAAGGTGGCGAGCAGCAGCAGCCACGGATCTGCGGGGAGGAGGGTGTGTTCAGAGAGCCAGTTCACGAATATTGCGGTGGCTTCCATGCTCTGCGCCGACGGCTCAGGCAAGTTCACGGCCCAAGAAAAAACCCCGCTGGAGTGACCGGCGGGGTTTTCGAGAAGGTTGTCGAATGAAGATTACTTGCGGCGACGGCGGAGAAGCAAGGTGCCGAGGCCGAGACCAGCGAAGAGTGCTTTGGAGGGTTCTGGCGCAGCGACCACGCTGAAATTGGACACGAAGTTGTTGCCACTGTTGTTGTTGTAGAAGGTTCCTTCATTGCCTGTACCATCAAAATAGACTTCCAGGCTGTAGTTACCGGGCGTGAGACCGGAGAGGATGTTTGGCGTGCTAGCGGATTGAGCCCATTTCTGATCTCCAGAACCACTGAATGTCTGGCCATCAGCTGCACCAAATGTAGCATCGGAGGTCCAGCCCAGTGCAAACACATTATAAGAACCACTAGGGCTACCTGAAGAATACACACGCCAGTTCACGTTGCCGCCGTACACGTCACCCCCACTGTTTTTATAGGTCAGGACTTCTCCTGCGATGATCACAGATGATCCCTGAGTAAAGGAACCGAAATTCGCACCACTCAGCGCGGCTAGAGTGTCTGGATCAGGCTCATTGGCACCGTAGTACTCGGACGATGTGAATCCGCCGCTTTGGTTGGTGTCTACAAAAAGGAAGGAGCCAAACATGCCAGTCGCACCGAAGGAAGGGGCGGCAGAGAGTGTGAGGAGGGCCAGAAGGAGCTTGCCTATGCTTTTCATGATGGTTGATAGCGGATAGATGTCAGTGTGGGGAGACTTAGAAACTAACAGGCTCGGGATTAATTTGTTTTGAGGAAAACGTCAATCTAACCAATTGACCAAAGTGGCGTGAATTTCTGGTGCTATCCCCAAATGAGGTTTTAGCGAGCGAAATGGACGAGATGCCTCGCGATCTGAAAACGGCTACAGGCTTATCTGTGAAACACCATTCTGGTTAAGATGTCATTCCTTCGTAAAGACGTAATAAAGATTCCTTGCGCATGACATGGTTATTATAATAATTGCAAAACCATGAAAAATGCATTCTCGAAATTACAACTAGCGTCTGCGATTGCTCTCACTCTGGGCAGCTTTTCGATGAGTGCCCTAGCTGAGGCCGTGGTGGAGCGTCCAAGTCTGCCGAACTATCGCTTTAGCCGCAATCTCAAGAATCGCGACTTGGTGACGATGTCGTCCGCCTTCCTCAATCAAGTGGCTCCACATCATGGCAGCACGGGTTCAGAATTCAGAAAACTCATCGCTCGTGATCGCTGCCTCTGCGCAGATAGGCAGGCGCATATGTACTACGCTTGCGAAGTGCCGCCACAGGCTGCTACTGGAGCCACAGGGACCGACAGCCTCCTCCAGCCGCAAACGCCGAGCACCACGGCGGCGAAACCCTTGCTCCACAGCCGCCCAGACTCCCTGCGGAAGATTTATCTCGATTTCGACGGCCATACGACCACCGGCACCTACTGGAACTCGAATTTCACTTCCGGGGCAGCCATCACGACGCCTCCTTTCGACCTCGACGGCAGTCCCACGACTGTGAGCACGACAGAAGCCACTCGCATCGAGGCCATTTGGCGTCGCGTGGCGGAGGATTACGCCCCTTTCGATGTCGATGTGACGACGGAGGACCCCGGTGCGGCTGCCTTGACTCGCAGTGGCAGTACCGATACGGCTTTTGGAGTGCGGGTATGTGTGGGCGGCAGTTGTTACGACTGGTTTGGCTCTGGAGCGGGCGGAGTGGCCTATCTGGGCTCCTTCACTTGGAATACGGACACGCCTTGCTTTGTTTTTACTGCGCAGTTGGGCGGTGGTCATGATAAGTACACGGCGGAAGCTGCGAGCCATGAGGCTGGACACACTCTAGGGCTCAATCATGACGGACAGACCAATATCACGGAGTATTACGCTGGTCATGGCGACTGGGCTCCGATCATGGGCGTCGGTTATTATAAAGCGGTGACACAATGGAGCCGTGGTGAGTATCCCAATGCAAACAACACCCAGGACGACATCGCTGTGATGGCGAGCTATGGCGTCGTGGCAGCTACAGATGACCACGCAGGGACGCAGACCACGGCGACAGATATTGGTAGCGCAGGTGGCAGCATCTCCGCGCAGGGCCTCATCAGCACACGGACAGACGCAGACCTTTTTCGCTTCGCCGCAGGTGCGGGAGCCGCTACTTTTCAGGCCCAACCCGCTGCGCTTGGACCGAATCTCGACATCCAGCTCTCACTTTATGACAGTGCAGGCACATTGCTCGCCACTGAGAATCCAGCAGGCCTCCCTGGCCAGCTCAGTGCCACACTCACGGGCGGCACATACTATCTCGCGGTCGATGGTGCTGGAGTGGGAGACAGCAGCACTGGATACAGTGACTACGGCAGCCTCGGGGTCTATGGACTCAGCGCCGTGGTGCCGCCAGTGAGCGGTATGGTCCCCATCGCGAGCGTGTCGCAGAGTGCTCCTACCACTGGCACCGTGCCGTTGACAGTCTCCTTCTCCAGCAATGGCAGCTATGACCCAGATGGCACGATCAGCAGCTTCCGCTGGGATTTCGGTGATGGCTCTGCGCCTGAGACGGTGGCCAATCCGGTCCATGTGTATCAGGCCGCTGGCACCTACACCGCATCCCTCATCGTCACGGATAACGACGGCCTCACTGCTACCGCTAGCACCGTCATCCAAGTCAATCCGGCACCCGTGGATGCCCGCATGAGCATTTCCTCCATCTCGCTGGTATCCTCCACCACCTCACGCGGCACCCAGGTCACGGCACGCGTCACCGTGCTCGACAAAGCGGGCCGCCCAGTCTCTGGCGTGATCGTTTATGCGAACTGGTCCGGCGTCACCACCAAATCCGTCTCTGCAAAAACCAGCCGCACGGGTGTAGCAGGATTCGTCAGCCCACGCCTCACCTCCCCCGGCGTCCTCACCTTCACCGTCAACAATGCGGTGAAAAGTGGCCTCACCTACGACGCTACGCTCAATATCGAGACCTCAGAGAGCCTCACGATTCCGTGATGGCTCATGGGAAGTACTCGCGGCGCAGTTCCTCGATGAGCTTTTGCTGATCCGACTCTGCCAGAGCTGCTGCATACAGACGTAGCTCAGCCACGCCTCCATAGAAGGGCGATTTGGCGCTGCCCGCGTCGCGGTAGGTCCAGTAAGCGTCTCCCCCGAGGGCAATGTTTTGGAGCGTCTGCGCTGGCGCAGGGATTTGCACGGCTCCATCTGCCACAGCCCCCTTTGCATTGAGTAAATGCACCGAGATCGCTCCGTTCGTGCGCCATGTCGCCAGGGCCACAGTCGGTATCGTCGCATCCAGAGCGGGCACTTCGATCCTCCGCACGCGGCTGGCGGCCGTTGCTTGAGCGCCGACATGCCCCATGGCAAAAAACGCATGCCCTTCACTGTCTGTTTTGAGTGCCATGGAACCATCTCCGAAATTCACATGCGCTACGATCGAGTCCTTTGGCCGCTTGCTCGCATCTTGATAAAAAACCACCGCTAGCGTGGCACCGCTGGAGGCCGCATCTGCAAATGGCACCGCCTTACCCTGTCCGCGTCCGATGAAGCCCAGCGTGGCCTCTGGGGCGCTGCTGCTCGCTCCAAAGACCACAAAATGGCGCGGGCCGGGCAGCGGGAGCTTCTTCGCATCTGGCTTGAGCATCTGGAAAGTGATACGCCTTGCCGTCCCGACATCCCAGGGCAGGACAGCCAGCGCATTATCACCGCTCACTGGCCCGAGATCATGCCACAGCGCCACCGTGTCCGTGACACGACCTGGTTTGTCATCATCACTGCCAGAGAAGGTATTGATGCCTGAGCCGGGGCGGAACCAGGCGTAGAGCTGATCATAGGCCAGAGGCTTCGCCACGCCGCCAGGCAGGTTTGGCGCCTTCGCCGAATCCTCTCCTGCATAATATCGCTGCCGGAAGCTGCCTAGATCACGAAAACCCTTCATCAGACCATCCGTGCCGATGTCGATGATGCGCGGGGAGGTGCTGCTAGAGCCTGTGGAGCTACTTTTGGAGCCAGCAGCCGGTTTTAGCACCCACCAGCCAGCAAGGCTGAGGACCACGATGATCACAGCGATCGCTCCGAGGGGCATTTTTGACTTCGCGGCACTTTTTGGCCGCACCTGGGCCACTGGGGCACTCACAGGCGATTTGGCAGCCGCAGGTAGTGGGCGGCGCGGGGGCTGAGTCGGGCCGACATTGGGCCCCACGGCGATGGGGATCGTCCTAGCCGTCGCATGCAGCACCGGGCGCTGCGGCGGTAGTGAAACTGGTGCCGAGAGCCCCTGCGGATGCACCAGCTCCGGGGCCACAGGCATTGGCGCAGCTACCGGCACACGTGTCGTATCCCGCAGCAGAAAAGTCTCTCTTACCACGGTGGCCTTTCGCGGACGCGTATCTGGATCAGCCACGATGAGGCTCATCACCCATGCCGTCATCCAGCGTGGCACATGCGGAGCCTGCTTCTCCAGCGGCGGCAAATCGTGGCCGAGATGCTTTGTGCGCAATCCTTTCAGCGACCGGGACTCAAAGGCAGGCCGTGCCGCCAGGGCTTCATATAAGACACAGCCCAGCGCATAAATATCCGTGCGCCGCCGTGCCGTGCCACCCTGCCATTGCTCGGGCGCAGCGCAGCGATACGCAGTCACTTGGTCTTCCTCGGTGGTCGATTTCGCCTCGAATCCGGTGCCGAATCCATCCACCACCACCTTCCACTCCGCTGCCGCCGTGCCACTGATGCGGATGTGATGGGCCGTGAGCGTGCCATGCACGACTCCGTGATCCTGGAGTGCCTCCAGAGCATCAAGGAGTTGCCTTGCGAGCACCTCGAACTCCGCTGCATTCACTGGCCCACGCCGCAGTAGCTCTGTCAGTGCCACTCCATGCCGAGGAGCCGCTGTCAGTGTGAAAAAAGCCCCATTTTCATCCCTCCCGCACTCCAGCACCCGCTCCACATGCGGAGACTCCACCGCGGCCAGATTGGTGTATAAAGCCTGGAGTCCCGCTACATGCTCCGCCGCATTGTTTTTGTAGATGCGCTGCACCACATCCATCTGCAACCGCGTATCCCGCGCGAGGCGCAAAACACAAGCCGTGCTCTCTTCGAGGTATTGTAGCGTCTGAAACCGGTCCGACATGTTGATAGGTGTTGAGAGGGAAGGGGGGCGAGAAAAAGAGAACCCTCGCACGCGTAGGAGATGCCGCAAGCACCTTGCCACCTGGGATGTTCACGGCTCCCATATCTACCCCATGGCCGATCACGCCTTTTTGACCATCGAAAACATCTCTCGCAGCTTTGGCACCCACCACGCTGTCGATCGTGTATCGCTAGAGATCTCTGCTGGAGAGATTTTCTCCCTCCTCGGCCCTAGTGGCTGTGGCAAGACCACCCTCCTGCGCCTCATCGCCGGCTTTGAGCAGCCAGATGCAGGCCGCATCCTCCTCGATGGCCAAGACATCACCGCCCTGCCACCCGAGCGCAGACCCGTGAACACCGTGTTTCAAAACTATGCCCTCTTTCCCCACCTCAGTGCACGGGAAAATATCGCCTTTGGACCCCGCATGGCTGGCAGACCCCGCGCAGAGACCGCCGCTGCCGTCGCCGACATGCTCGAAATGATCCAAATGACACCGCATGCCGAAAAAAAGCCCGCCCAGCTCAGCGGCGGTCAGCGTCAGCGCATCGCCATCGCCCGTGCCCTCGTCAATCGGCCCCGCCTCCTCCTGCTCGATGAGCCGCTCGCCGCGCTCGATTTAAAACTCCGCCAGCACCTCCTCACCGAGCTGCGCAGCCTCCATGCCGCCACTGGCACCACCTTCATCTACGTCACCCATGATCAGGGGGAGGCACTCAGCCTCAGCGACCGCGTCGCCGTCATGCATGCAGGCCGTGTCGAGCAAGTGGACACACCCCGCGGACTCTACCAGTCACCCCGCACCACCCGCATCGCCGCCTTTGTCGGTGATGCATGCCTCCTCCCTGCACGCGTGCTCGGTTTACAGGCGCAAAATCTCACTCAAGTGCATGTGGAAGGCCTTGGCCAGCTACTCGCCGCTACCCCAGATCCAGCTCCCAGCCCAGGCGAGGCTCTGCACCTCATGCTACGCCCAGAGCGCCTCCGGCTGGCCACCGGCCCCCAGCCCCAGGAGAATGCCATCACCGCCCAAGTCACCGCCACCGCCTACCACGGCCCCCATCAGCGTCTCACACTCCAAGCCGGCCCCCACACACTCACCATGCAGGCAGAGAACACACCGGCCATGCCCGGAGACACCCTAGTCGTCACCTTTGCCCCCGAAGATGCCCGGCTGCTGCGAGCGGCGGACTAAAAGAACCTGCCACACCAGCTCGTTTGCCTGTCTGCATGCGATTTCTCCTTCTACTCGTCCTACCCACTTTGCTGGCTGCCGCAGAGCCTGCTCGTGAGATAGACAGCCTCCTCGCTCAGGGTTGGCAAAAGCATCACCTCAAGCCCAATCCGCCCGCCAGTGACGATACCTTCGTCCGCCGCATCCATCTCGACATCATCGGCCGCATCCCCACCCTCGACGAAGCACAGGCCTTTCACCGCAGCACCGCACCGGATAAACGAGCCCGCCTCATCGATGCCCTGCTCGCCAGCGAAGGCCACACCGCCCACTTCTTCCACTTCTGGGCTGACTTACTGCGCATCCAGTCCCGTGCCAACAGCGCTCAGGGCGACATGACCAGCAAGCCCTACCTCCACCACATCAAGCGCCGCCTCCGCGAAAACATGCCCTACGACGCACTCGTCCGTGAGCTACTCACCGCCCAGGGCAAAGTCTGGGATAACTCCGCCATCGGCTACTACATGCGCGATCTCGGCATGCCGCTCGATAATTTATCCAACACCACCCGCGTCTTCCTCGGCACCCGCATCGAGTGCGCCCAGTGCCACAACCATCCCTTCGATAAATGGACCCAGATGCAGTTCTACCAGATGGCCGCCTTCACCTACCCACTGGAGACCAACTTCACCGGCATCTCCCAGCAAAAAGGAGCCAACGCACTCATGATCGAAGCACGCAAAAAACCCGAGCTCGCCATCCACAGCAAGCACATGGGCCGCGTCTTCGAAAACCTCGGTGACTTCGTCCGCTACAGCAAGGTCGCCGCCCTACCCGAGCGCATCCTGAAGCTCCCCCACGACTACGTTTACCCTGATGCCAAGCCGCACGCCATCATCCAGCCCGCCACCATGCTCGGACAGCCACTCACCGGCGATCTGCGCACCTTTGCCGCCTGGATGACGTCTCCAGAAAACCCACGCTTCACCACCGTCATCGCCAATCGGCTTTGGAAAAAAGTCTTCGGCCACGGCCTCATCGAGCCCGTCGATGAAATCATGGACAGCACCGTCCCCTCGCACCCCGCCCTCATGCGCCACCTCGAAAAGCTCATGATCAGCCTCCGCTACGACCTCCGCGCCTACCTCCGCATCCTCTACAACACCACCGCCTATCAAAACCAAGCCACCCACACCGAGCACACCGCCGGAGAGACCTACCACTTCACCGGTCCCATGCTCCGCCGCATGACCGCAGAGCAGATCTACGACAGCTTCGTCACCCTCATTCATCCTACCCCCGATCTACCCCACCGACACGGCATCGACAGCGAAATGGCCTCCAAGATCACCTATCGCGGCAAGCTCAGCGACGCGCTCGACCTCCTCACCGCCCAGGAAATCTTCGATGGAGCCGCCAAAGCCAGTCTCGGCTACGAAGCCATCCAGCAGCGCTCCAAACCTCTCCGTGACGCCTACACCGCCGCCCAAAAAGCCAAAGACAAGCCCCTCATCGAAAAACTCAACCTCGAAATCCGCAGCATCGAATTCACCGCCCGCACCGGTATCCACGACCACGTCGTCGTACCCGCCGTCGCACGGCTTTACGAGAAAAAAACCGGTCATCCCGCCCCACCGCCCATCCCCGTGCGCAGGCCCACCCTCGAAGAACTCAAAAAAACCGGCCAAAACCGCGACTACATCTCCATCCCCGGCTACGACGCCGACCAGCGCATCCCACAGGACGAAAAAAACGCCGCCCAAGCCCGCGAAACCATCTACCGCCAAGAAGCCGCCCATTTTCAGCTCACCGAGCTCCCCGCCTACCTCAAAGCCCGCGAAGCCCACTACCGCGACTGGCCCCGCGCCGCCCAGCTCGACTCCCCAGCCCCCCGCGGTCACTATTTACGCGAATTCGGCCAAAGCGACCGCGACCTCATCGACAACGCCAGCAGCGACGCCAGCATGCCCCAGGCACTCGTCCTCATGAACAGCGAGCTCTTCGCCACCATCCTACAGCCCCACACCCAGCTCCGGCTCCAGCTCAGCACCGCCCGCACACCCGACGAGCAGCTCGAAATCATCTACCGCACCCTCCTCACACGCAGCCCCACCCCAGCCGAAAAAGCCACCTGGACCCGCTCCGGCCTCACCACCCCCGAAGACCTCATCTTCGCGCTCCTCAACACCCAGCAGTTCATCTTCATCCAGTGAGCAGGGAGGTGGCCACCTCCCGAAATTACGGCCAGGAGTTGAGTGATAAGTTAGGGAGGTTGTGAACATTTAGCCTTGTTTCTTGTTCGAGCCTGTCGGTCGTAATCGCAGTGGAACTGGTGCGTGCTGTTCTCTGAGCTGGTGGCAAATAAGCTTCATCTCTCTTGCCCAACCATGGGGCGGTAGCTATCGCGTTGGCAGCACAACAACTGCTCTTTCATGCACTCCACTCCATCGACCACGCCTGACGCCGACTTGCTCCATCATCATCGCCGAAAAATGGCCGGACGTGACCCGCATCAAGGGCAGCGAGTGGCGACACCTCTGGAGCTGTTGTTTGATCTAACCTTCGTCATCGCGTTCGGCATCGCGGCATCGCGCCTGGCTCATGCTGTGGGTGAGGGGCACTATCATGCGGGATTGATGGGATTTGGAATCGCGAGCTTTGCAATATGCTGGGCCTGGGTGAACTTCTCCTGGTTCTCCTCTGCCTACGACACCGACGACTGGGTTTTTCGTCTGGTGACCATGGTGCAAATGATCGGTGTGTTGGTGCTGGCGATCGGTCTGCCCAGCATGTTCGCCTCTGTTGAGCAGGGCTACCGAATTGATAACTCCGTCATGGTGGTGGGCTACGTCGTGATGCGTGTCGCGATGGTCTTTCAGTGGGTGCGTGCAGCCAAGCAGGATCCCGCCCGTCGCAGCGCTTGTCTTACCTACGCTTTCATGATCTCGCTGGCTCAGGTCGGTTGGGTGGCGCTGGTTTTTGTGAACCTTCCATTTGGTGCTCGCTACATCGCGATAGGCGTCTTAGCCCTGATCGAGATGCTCGGCCCCGTCTTAGCTGAGCGCAAGGATGGCGGCACTCCATGGCACGCCCATCATATCGCGGAGAGATACAGTCTATTTGCCATCATTGCACTCGGTGAAGGGGTGGTGGGAACGGTGGCAACGCTGTCCGCAGTGATTGAGCAATACGGCTGGACGCTGGATGTCGCCTTTGTCGGTCTAGCGGGTGTGGGGCTCACGTTTGGCATGTGGTGGGTGTATTACATGCTGCCATCAGCCGCTATCTTGCATGGTCATCGGGAGCGTGGCTTTGTCTGGGGATACACGCAGATGCTTATTGTCACGTCTATCGTCGCCACTGGCGCGGGGCTGCATGTGGCGGCGGATTTCATCGCGCATAAGGCTCACATTGGCCCGCTCGCTACGGTGCTGAGTGTCGCTATACCTGTGGGCATTTACCTCGGCCTTGTGTATGGCATCTACTACTATTTGGTTCGGCGCTTTGACCTGCTTCATGTCTGGCTGCTGGCGGGCACTGCGGCAGTCGTCGCGCTCGCTATCGGTGCTGCCATGGGCGGGATGAGCATGTCGGTCTGCTTGATGGTGCTCATGTTCGCTCCTGTGGTGACGGTGATCGGCTATGAGGTGCATGGACATCGGCATCAAGCGGAGGCGCTGGCAAAGGGCCAGGGAGCTTGAGATGCCGACATCCAGCCTGTGCCACAGCGCCAGGATGGACCGTCTGGCGGCTGCGACACAGGAGTCTTTGACGGGGGGTTACTTCAGCACACTGAGGTCTGCGCCAAAATTGATGTGATACGCGGCTCCGCCGATGACGAGAGCAGGCACGGATTTCACCCCGGCGGCTTCGGCTTCAGCGACGCGATCCTTGGCGCTGCCAAGGTGGACGATCTCGACATCGTAGCGGTTGCCATCGAGTGCAGCGGCGACGTTTTGTTCAGCAGCGACGCAGACGGGGCAGCCTGCGTGGTAGAAGGTGGCTTTGGTTTTCATGTGGATGTGTTCTGATGTTTGGTGGGTTGAATGACAGGCCGCTGCGTGATGCATCGGATGTCGCCGCCATCAGAATGCCGGATGTGAAATCGCGAAAGAGGGCACTATTGCGTGGGTGGGCACCGTTTTGTGCCTGCTGGCTAAAAAACAGCGCGGATGCTACGAGCGACCATGAAACCAAAAGCTGCTACCAAGAAGAAACCTGGACACCTGCCGCTGGCCGAGCGCACAGCGTATCGGCGGCTCGAAGATGTGGTGGGCTGCAAATGGTCTGCCGCTGTGCTGGCAGCGATCGGACGCGGTGTGTCACGTCCTGGGCAACTGGAGCGCTTTATTCCTGGCATCTCGACGAAGGTGCTCAATGAAAGACTGCGCAAGCTCATGGACTATCGCCTCATCACGCGCTCGGAGATTGCAGGCAAGGTGCCGCGCACCGAGTATGCACTCACCGCCACAGGCACGAAGCTGAACGCCATCATCGAAAACATCCGCGATCTGGATGAGGAGCATGGTGCTGAGCACTAGCGAGAAACACATCATGAAAAGCGCCCTCACCCTTCTTCTAACTTTGGCGATAAGCCTGCACGCTCAGGACTTTGATCTCTACGGCGGTTCCACGTCTATCAAAGGCAAAGCCACGGGTTGGTTCCATTTGGAGGAGGTGAAGGGACGCTGGTTCTTCATCACACCGGAGGGAAACGGATTCATCCCCATAGGTGTGAATCACATCGGCACCTACTTCGGTGGTGGGAATCAAAAACTGCGCCCTGGGGAGCGTGACCTCGTGAAGGAACGCCATCACGGCAGCGTGAAGGAGGCGGCGGCGCATGTGGAGAAGATGGTGCGCAGTTGGGGCTTTAACTACGCAGGTTACGATGCGCCGGTTCATGTGCGTCAGACCATGCCTTTCTCCACCGGATTTAAGCAGACCAATACCTCGGGTGTGACTGTTTCTGGGCCGCCGGAGTATGTGGATGTGTTTGCTCCCGAGTTCGCCGCAGACTTGGATAAAAGAGTCGCGGAGCATTGTCGGCCTCTGCGTGAGAATCGCTTCCTGCTCGGCCACTACCTCGTGGATCTGCCGCGCTGGGGCGACATGGCTTACCTTGAGAACGAAGAGAAGAAAAGTGGAGTGAGTTGGTTGTCCTTCTTTCGCAAATTGCCGCCCGGCTCTCCCGGCTGGCTGGCGTATGAAAAGGCCATCACAGGCGCGGCGGATATCCAGGTGGCTGAACTCGCCTTCACCGTCGAGATCGCGGATCAATGCTATCGCCTCACCGCTGAGGCCTTCCGCCGCCATGATCCGCACCATCTTGTGCTTGGTGAGCGGTTTGCTGGAACACGTCTTTTTTTACCCGTAGTGGAATGTTCGGCGAAACACTTCCCCGTCATCGCAGCACAGCTCGATGGTGATTTTGACGCTGCGTTTTATCGCGATCTCCACCAGCGCACTGGCAAGCCCATCATCAACGCCGACCACGTCGCCAACTTCATCACCCCGGCCACGCAGAGGGTGCTCGGCCGTGCTTTGAAGAACGAAGCTGAGTCTGCCGCGCTCTACGCCAGCTATCTCCGCGCTGCCTTTGCCGAGCCATTCATGATTGGCTACAATCGCTGCCAGTTGGCCTCTCGCATCTTTCAGGACGGCCCGCCTGCTGGATGGAAGCAAGGCATCCTCGATCCCGCTGGCGAACCCTATCCGGTGCTCCTCAAAGCCATCACCACGACAAATCACGAGGTTCTGGAACGTTTGTATCAAATCTCCAAATGAAGCGAGATTCGCCACGACCGTTTGCCACATCACTCGCTGTCATGAGACTCACACTATGCCTCGCCATCCTATGCTCGCTCCTCTCTGCATGGGCGGTGGAGCCGAAGCGCATCTATCTCGCTGAGGACGATCACACGGACCTCATGTGGACGGCTGACGCGGACACCTATGATCGTGTGTTCGTCGAGATGCTGGACCACCATCTCAAGGCGGCAGATGAGACAGCGGCGAACCCGCCTATGTATCGGCATCGCTTCAACTGCGATGGCTTCTGCTGGCTGCATGCTTACCAGCAGAAGAAGACGCCAGCGGAGTTCGCACGCCTCGTGGCGCGGATCAAAGACGGCAGCATCAGCGTTCCGATGAATCAGGTCGTCTCCTGCTATGGCGGGCAGCCGCTCGAGGCCGTGCTACGCGGCATGTATGATGCAGGCCGCATGGAGCGGCAGCATGGGCTGAAGTTTGATCTCGCCGTGGCGATGGAGAACCAGACGCTGCCGCTTGGGCTCGCCTCCCTGTTCGCTGGCAGCGGTGCGCGATTCTCCTGGCGTGGTGTCTGCGCCTGCGCGACGCGGATGGATAAGAAAGCACTCGGTCACCGCGAGCATGAGATCTACTGGTGGACGGGTAAGGATGGCCAAAGACTGCTTTTGAAGTGGTATTCACACGATGGCGACATTGGCACGTATTATGAAGGATCGGACCCCGTGAAGGCCGTCGAGCATGTGGACCGCGACCCCGATTTCCTCTCCCGCTATGTGGACCCAAAGACTCGTGCTCCGTATCGCGTGGCAGGTGTCTTCGGCTTCGGTGGCGATGATCTCGCGAGGAAATCCGGCGTCAAACCACCGCCTGTTATCCCTGGCGTGCCTGGGCTGCACAAACTGGTGTCCTCTGTCTATCGCGATCCCTTTTCTCTCATCGCACAACAGATGAGCGATGATACCCGGCAGGTCATCGTCTCCAATGAGCAAGACTTCTTCATCGACTTCGAAAAGACGCACGGCGCATCATTGCCGAACCAATCCCTCACCTATGGCAACGAGTGGGACCTCTACTCCGCCTCCATGTCAGAGACCACTGCGCGAGCCAAACGCGCCATCGAAAAGCTCCGCACCGCAGAGCTGCTGACCGCGTTGGTTTATCGGAAGTATCCCGCCTTCATGCAGCGCCACGCACCAGCGCGGGACCGTGCCTTTCAAGCCATCGGGCTGTATTGGGAGCACAACTGGACGGCTGACGGCGTCATCTCGCGTGCGCAGCGTGCTGCGTGGCAAGAGCTACTCGTTGAGCAAATCGAATCCTATGTGGACTCCATCATGGGAGAGGCATTGGTGCGTCTCGGCGGGATGATCCCACGCCCCGAGAATGCCAAGCGTTTCCTCGTCTGCAATCCCCTCGGCTGGAAGCGCACTCAACATGCTGACCACCCTTACACAGGCTCCAGCGAGGTGCATGTGCGCGATCTCACGACAGGCAAGGACACACCGCATCAGCTCATCAAAATCCACGGAGCACCCCACCTGCGCATCCTCGCCAGCGATGTGCCCAGCGCTGGCTACAAAGTCTATGAGATCATCACTGGTAAGGGCGCAGACGTCCCCAATGACGCCGCCACCATCACCGATAACGTATTGGAGAATGCCGCACTCAAACTCGTCGTGGAGCGAGATGGAGCCATCCGCAGCCTTGTGGATAAACTGCACGGCCACACCGAACTCGCTGCCACTCTGGACGGATGGAAGCTCAATGATTTCGCCGCCAGCTCCGACGATGGTGCTGCGCTCGAGATTGTGAATCGCGGCCCCGTCTCCGTCACGGTGCGTGCCCGCAGCGAGGCTGCTCTCGCTCATACCACACACATCACACTCTACCGCGACAGCGACCGCATCGACATCGAGAATGAACTCACGGAGAACTTCAGCAACGTGCGCCACTGGGCCTTCAGCCTCGCGCTCACCGATCCCAGCGTCCACACCGAGGAAGTCGGTGCCATCATCCTGGACAAGCCGCAGTCCCAAGGTGGCGACTATGCCAATAGCCACGCACGCTACGACTACGTCACGGTGAATCACTTCGCCGACATGAGCGCTGGTGGCCATGGCATCACCATCTCCAGTCCTGATCTGTCCTTTGCTCGCCTCGGTAGCAGCACCCCGTTAAATCTAGATACAGCTACACCACAGATTCACTTTTTAGCTGGTGGTCAGGTGGACGGCCCCAATCTCGGCATCCACGCGCAGAATGGGCATCACTACTTTCTTCAGCGATTCGGTCTGCGTGCCCACACCGGCTACCAGCAGGCCAGTGCGATGCGTTTCGCCCTGGAGCACCAGAATCCCTTCATCACCGCGCCCATCATCAGCAAAGACAGCCCCACGCCTTACCCCGAGACCGAGTATTCTCTCATCAGCGTCAGTGATCCCGAAGTCATGCTCTGGGCGCTGAAAGTGCATGAAGACGGTATCGAGCACGGCCTCGTCGCACGGCTATGGAATCAAGGCAGCAACAGCTCACACGTGAAGCTAACCCTCCCGCAACCGCTGCGATCTGCACAAGCCCTGACGCACCTTGAGACGAAGCGCTCCGACCTGCAGCTCGTGAACGGACAGCTTGAAGTCACCCTCCCCGCCCAGCGCCTAGAAACCTACCGCCTCGATCTCGCGCCCTGATGAAAAACGCTGAATAACAAGGAGCACCGAGCCGGCTCACACGATCATCCCTTTCCATCATGAAAGCTCTCCTCATCTCATTCCTCTTCACCGCCAGTGTAGCTTGGTCGATGGCCAATGTGGAGACGATTCCCACCCACGGTCGCAATATCTACCGACTGGCCGTCGCGGAGCTCGATGGCAATCCCGCCGCGAAGGAAATCGTCGGCTCGACCTACGACAATCGCGTCTGCGCCTTCGCCGCCGATGGCATGCATCGCTGGGATGCGGCGGTCGGCGGTTTCGTGTTCGATCTCGCGGCGGGCGATCTCGATGGCGATGGGCGCGATGAAATCATCGCCGCGAGTGCGGATGGCTCGGTTTACGTTTTCTCGTCTGACGGTAAACTGCGCTGGAAACAGGACCTCGTGGCCCCGGTCTATCAGGTGGCCGTTGCCAAACTCGACGGCAAGACCCCAGTCGTGTTGGCTGGCGGTGTTTCCCGGCAGATCGTCGTTTTCTCTGCGGACGGCACCAAGCTCCACGACCAACCCGTCAACGGCATCGTCCGTATTCTGCGTGCTGGCGACTTCCACGGCGACGGCACCGATGAGGTGGCTGCGCTTCTGATCAACGGTCCTTCGCGGCAAGACCTACTCTTCTTCAAAGGTCCCACGCTCACCCAACTCCCGGACAAAATCGCGAAGGCCAAGAAGCCCGGCGATCCGCTGATGAGCGTGAAGAACGCCAACGGCATCGTCGCCGACCTCGATGGTGACGGCAGCGCCGAGTTCGTGTGGAAACCCGGTGCTTACAGCTTGAAGGGCGGTCTGCATCCGTCGTTCATGCTCCCGGCGAGCTTGAAGGAACTCGGCTACGATTCTCACTATAACATGCGCCTCGTGACTTCCGGCGATCTCACGGATCAGCCCGGCGCCGAGACCGTCATTCTCGAAGGACCGCAGCTCGGGCTTTTCGATGCGAAGGGTAAATCACTCGGCCACGCGACCATGCCTTTTGGATTCACGGACATCGTCTATTCACCCGGAAAGCCCTATGGCAGCATCCTCCTTGGCTCCAGCCCCAACGGCGATGACAACCTTTACCGTCTGACCTTCGCGCCCGGCTGGGAAGAATCCCTGGCACGACTTGAACGCCGTGGCGTCATGGCCGACATCGGCGCAAATCTCGCGCAACTCGCCGCCGACGCAGCGACCTGGCACGGCGACCCCGGACCGCGCACGGATAGCCCCATCGACATCGTGGTTTCGCATTACCTCTGGAGCGGCTGGGACCCACGCAAACTGGATCGGTGGATGGCCGATGTGCGGGACTACGAAAAGCGATTCCCGTATCCGAGCCTGCGCTTCGCCACGGCATTCTGGCCCGGTGAAAAGTCAGCGCTTCTGCGTCCTGACGGCCAGCCATGGGGCCGAGATCGGCGTTTGGCCCACGACCTGACTCGCGAGCAAATCGTCGATGGAGCCAAGCGCTTCGAAGCGGCTCACTGCCCTTTTTGGGTCCAGGTCGGCCACGGATGCGCACCGCATCTCGAAGTCGCGACGGTGGCGCTGATGCTGAAGGCTGCACCGACGATGCTTATCGGCTTCGTCAGTGCCGAGGACGAGGACGCCAGCATTCTGCCCTACTATTTGGAACACCACATCAGGCCGATCTTGGAACTCTGTCTCGAACACAAGAAGAGGGTCATCCTGCGCAACAAAAACATCTGGTGGTCACGTTTTCCCGCCGACGCAAAAGTGCGCGAGCTGATTTTCAATGGTCGCTACCGCTCGGTGATTCTGCCCTCGGTGGAAGACAGCAACTCGCGCAGTCCCGACATCAATCTCGCCGCGCGAGTCGGCCTGTGGATCGACGGTCAAGTGGACGACTGGGCCAGTCGGTGCGGGGCCGACTGGTTCAGCTTCAATCGCGGCTGGGAGTGGGAATACCCGATGACTGGCCACCCGCACTTACGCTACTATGTCTCACAGGCGATGCTCGGAGCCCGCGTCTTCATGATGCTCAATGGTGAAGTCGAACCAAGCACGGGCCGCTGGTCGCGCGTCGGCACCGAAGGCACCGCGACGTTTCTTCACCTCCTCGGCCGAGGCGCGATCATCCCGCCCAAGCGAGAGCAGTTGCGGTCCATCTCCCCGGTCGCGTTGGTGATGGAGAAACCCAGCCAGCGCTTCACCAAGCACGGGCTCAACGGCCACCGTGAAGAGCAGTGGGCCGCCGATGGCACCGATGGCAAACCCTGGGCCTTCGACCGGCTCGACTGCTACTGGGGCATGGCCCCGCTCCCACCCACCGACGTCTCCACCTATCTCTGGGGCCGCACACGCCGCGACCCGTCGCATCTGGTCACGACGACGCCACACGGCTTCGTCGCGCTCGTCCCTGGCATCACGCCGCGAGCCGATGGTCCGTGGACCACCCTCTGGACCACCGATGGCGACCACTTGAGCCGCAACGGAAAAGCTTTCACCCTCTCCGAGGCCCGCACCGCGCTCACCGCCGACCTCGCCGCTGGCGCAAAAACGCTTCCATTCGCCGTGACCGGCCGCGTGTTTCATCAATTCATCGAAGTCTCGCCACGCCGATACATCATCGCGCTCATCGACTCGGGATGGCTCGACCCCGCCGACCGCGACGTGCGACTGAACGCCCAAATCCCCGGCCGCTGGCAAGTCACGGATCGGATCACCGGGAAGGCCCTGGGTGAGATCGACCAAGGCCTCAAGCTGACCGTCCCCGCTGGCATGATTCGCTTGCTCGAACTGCACGAGACTGCCGCTGCAGCACGCCCCTGAACCGCCCCATCACCACCTTCCTCTTCACCGACATCGTCTGCCGAACTATTGCCGCCGCCAAATCGAGGCTCGCCAACCGCCGTTCGCTTACTCCAATGCATAATCCAGGTTTACCCAGGGAATGCCGCTGGAACCCCTGATTTTACATGCTCCATGTCGCCTGCTCGCTGCTACGTCAGGCTTTGATGCCGTCGGCACTTCAGGGTTTGCTGATTTCAACTTTGTAGAAATTTCGCGTAATGTTGGCATTGGGATCGAGAACGGTGCGTTCGTCTCCAGAATCAATGATGGTACCTCCGGGGAGAGCAATCCAACTGTTGGGTGTGAGGTCGGTGCTAGTCATCACGGTGTAGGTGTGGCCAGCATAGCGGGGGCTGAAAATGATTTGTTGATGGTGAGGCTGACCGGGGACGGAATGGATATTGATATGAAAAATAGAGGTTCCGTCCGTGGGAATGATGCCCGCATGGAATTCGAAATGGTTAGTGAAGCCATCGTGGTCGGGATCAAGCAGCGGGGCGGCTTGGGGATTGTCCATGCCGAAATATTCCACCTGCCAGGTATCGCTCAAGTTGTCGCCAGCGTAGGTGCCGAAGTTATCCGGCAACGAGTCCACAACGTTGAGGTTGAGGGTTCCGGTGTTTCCAGCAAAGACGCCTTGCGCGGTGGCGGTGGTGTTTTCAAAGACGACATCTGCTGTGGTGAGGCCCCCGGAGGAGATGCTGGAGAGCGGGCCGCTGGCAACGCTCCACGCCACGCTGGCAGCGGGGACGGAGAGGAGAGATGCATCGTCAAGTGTTTGCCAGGCGGAGAGCTGGGCGGTGGTGGTTTCATTTAGATTCAGCTCGGCGGCGGTGAGAGTGAGGCCGGTGACTTCGGTAAGTTGAGCGACATATCCTTGCTTCGCCGTGTCGTTAGCGGAAGTGGAAATGCCTGAGATCCCGCCGAGGCTGCCGTCATGCGTGTAGATGGCGCTGGTTGCACGTTGGCCTCCGGCGTCATTAGTAGCGGTGGGCACGGCGTAATTCGTGGAAGTGCTAGGCTCGGCTCCAGCGTTGGTCGTCACCCATGACAAGATCATTGCCGATACGAATGGTGTGTATTTCATGGTAGGTAAATGTTTGAATGCAGCGGCGGGGTGACAGGTCCTAGGGTTCGAGAGCGATCCAGTGGATGGTGAATGGTGCCATGGTCAAATCCAGTCCACTGGCGTCCGGTAGGCGTAAGTATTTGAGCTCGCCTTTGCTGGAATCGTAGTAGCTGATGCCCGCGGTGCCATTCACCGAAACCATGGAGGTGTATTGGCCCATGCCAAGCGTGCTGTCGAGAAACAGGGGGGTAGTCCAGGTGGTCCCGCTCGGGTTTAGTGCCTGCACGTATTTGATCTGGCCGTTGTCACCAAAGCTTATCGGAATGCCATTATCATGGAAGTAACTGATGGCAGGATTGCCATTAATGACCGCCAGAGACGTAAATTGCCCCACTCTGCCAGCACTATCCACGGTGATGGAAGTGCTCCATGATGAACCGGTCGAGTCGTTAGCCCGGATGAATTTGAGGTCATCGGTGGTATCGTTGTTGTAACTGATGGCAGGAATCCCGTTGATAAACTCCAGCGAGGTGAAGAGCCCCACATTGTCGGTGCTGTTGTCTATGGTCCGTAGGGTTCCCCAGCCCAGTCCTTGGTTACTCATTGACCTAACAAATTTAAGATTGCCGTTGGTCCGGTCGTAGTAGCTGATGGCAGGGAAGCCATCGACCATTTTTTGAGAGCTATACTCGCCCACATTGCCAGTGGCATCGACGACAACTCGGGCATCCCAAGTCGCTCCGTTGATGTCGAGTGCTCGTATATAGTTCAGAGTGCTGTTTCTGTAGTAGCTGACACCCGGGACGAAGCCAGTGATCATCATCAGCGAGGGAAACTGGCTATTGTCGTCAATGACCACGGGCAGCCCCCAAGTGGTCCCATTTGGGTCGTTTGCCCTCACGTATTTGAGATCGCCGTTGGTGGTGTCGTGATAGCAAATGGCTGGATTCCCATTGATGACAGCCAGTGAGGAGGATTGACCTACGTCTCCGGTGCTATCGATTGTCAGAGCCACACCCCAGTTCGTCCCTACGGGGTCCGTGGCTCTCACGTATTTGAGATCTCCGTTAGTGACATCGTAGTAACTGACAGCAGGGTGGCCATTGACGATCGCTTGGGACGTGAATTGACCCACGTTGCCGTTCATCCCAGTATCCAATGCCAATGGAGTGCCCCAACTCGTGCCATTGACGTTGGAAGAACGCACGAACTTAAGATTGCCGTTGGTCGAGTCAAAATAGCAAATGGCAGGATTCCCACCGACCACCAGGAGAGCGGAAAATTGGCCCACACGGTCAGCGCTGTCGCCATTGGAGGTCACAGGCGTGCTCCACGCAGTGCCGCTGACATCTGTCGCTCTCACGTATTTGAGATTGGTGTTGGTCGCGTCGTAGTAGCTGATCGCCGGGTTACCATTGACCACCGCAAGAGAGGTGTCGTGGCCGACGATGCCCGTGCTGTCGAGCGTCAAAGAAGCCGCCCAGATCGTGCCGTCGGCATCTGTGGCACGCAGGTATTTGAGATCACTGTTGGTAAAGTCGTAGTAACTAATGGCCGGATTGCCATTGACCACCGTCAGAGAGGAATGTCGCCCTACAGAGCCTGTGCTGTCGAGCGTCAAGGATGTGCCCCAAGTCGTCCCGCTGGCATCTGTCGCCCTCACGTATTTGAGATCGCTGTTGGTAAAGTCGTGGTAGCTGATGGCCGGATTGCCATTGACCACCGCCAGTGAGGTGTCGAGACCGACGAGGCCCGTGCTGTCGAGCGTCAAGGGCGCGCCCCAAGTTTTTCCACTGGTGTTCGTCGCCCTCACGTAATTGAGGTCGCCGTTTGTGACGTCGTGGTAACTGATGGCTGGGTTGCCATTGACCACCGCAAGAGAAGTAAATTGCCCCTCATTGTTCGTGCTGTCGATGACCCTAATGGAAAACTGGCTGGACCAAGTGGTGCCGGTGGCGTCATTGGCTCTAATGAATTTGAGGTCGCGGTTCGTGGCATCGTAGTAGCTGATGGCGGGAGCGCCGCTGACCACTGCCAAGGAAGTATGGCGGCCCACATCACCGATGCTATCAACGGTGACGGGTGCGCCCCAGATGGTTCCGTTCGCGTCGAGCGCCCGCATGTATTTGAGGTCGCCATTGCTCACGTCGTAGTAGCTGATGGCCGGATTGCCACTGACGATGGCGTGCGAGATGTAATTACCCACGACGCCGGTGCCCACATCCAGAGTTGTCGGAGTGATGCCGCTGGAGACCGTGGCGGAGAAATCTGCGGCACTCTTACTGGTGAGGAAAACGCGGGCCGTCGAGGCGGTGCTTCCAGCGGTGGTTTCCAGGGTCAGCGTCACCCTAGGAGGGGTGGTAAATGGTGGATTGAAAGTAACCGTGAAATCGCCGCCCATAGGGGTGAGTGCAATGCTGCTGCTGGAGATCGAACCACTGCGCATGGGCTTGAGCATCTTAGCAGCGGTGATGGAGCCATCCCCAAGCTGAGCGGTGCCGACCGCACCAGTGGCAATCTGAGTAGAGCCGACAGCACCTGTGGCGATGTTGCCTGCCTCCACCGCATTGGCCGCAAGCTGCGTGGTGCCCACCGCTCCGGCAGCGATCTTGACCGCCGTGATCGCACCATCCTTCACATTATCCGCCATCATGGCATAGCCCACGGCGGCGATACGCTGGTCCGGCGTGAGGAGTTGAGTGCCGTTCACGCCGTCATTAAACCAGACGCGAAGGCGCACATCGGCATTCGCCCAGACGCTGGCGGGGATGGCGGTCATGTTCAGCGGCGGCGAGGTGTCCCCGAGGAGGACGGAGTATAGACCCTTCGTCACGGGCAGCGAGACGGAGGCATCCGGCACGCCATCAGCAGGTGCGAGGTCAGCAGCATTGCCCCAATAGACGGTGGAGCCATCGCCATTCACCAGAGCGAACTTAAACTGCCCCGTGCCCTCGAAGTTCACCGTGCCGACAGCCACGCGGCCTTGGTAGTTGAGAAGCTGCGGCACCTGCGCGGGCAGGACGGCAGTGGTGAGTAGCAGTGATCCAAGTGCCCAGGCTCGTGTTGTGATTTTCATGATAGATGCAGGTTATCTGGTAGAGAGTATGTCAGCGTTTTTCGGATGGGAAGCATATTTATCGCCCATAGTTTGAAGTCGAAACGAGCGCCTCAGCCCAATGTAGATCCCGCTTGAATCCGGAAGCACCGCCTCGGGAAGCCGACGGGGGTTTGTAGTGGTGATGGTCTTACCATCGCCTTGCCGGTGAAGTTGGGTTGGTTGGTATATATAAATGGGGTGGCAGTAATTGAAGATAATACCAGTCATCCCATGAGGGGCATTGCTAGGCCCCTCCGCCGCGCAAGCCAGATCGTAGTGTGCGAGTGAATTCTCTGATTCTGCGCGTATGCATAACTATGAAGCCACTCATCGCACTTCTGTTCATCGCCACCTCCCTCTCTGCTCAGACGTTCCAGCGCTTCGTCGCTATCGACAATGTCTGCGCGTGGCCGAATCTCACGTTGATGCCGGATGGCAGTATCAACACGACCATCTTCGGCCAACCGAGTCACGGTCAGATGCCCGGAGCCGCTGAATGCTGGAACAGCAAGGACGGACAGTTTTGGGAAAAGCGCGGCATCCCGGCACCGAACGATCCGCATACGAACCGAATGAACGTGGCGGCTGGGTTGGCGAAGAATGGCGATCTCCTCGTGCTGTGTGCTGGCTGGACGGACATCAAGGAGCCGGAGTCACCGAAGCAATCGGCCTTTCGAGATTTCATTCTCGCTCCGTGGGTCTGCCGTAGCAGTGATGGCGGGCGCACTTGGACTCAAATCAAAGCCTTCCCCGCACCCGATGCCGGGTGGACGAATTATATACCCTTTGGCGACATCAAGGTCGGCGAAGATGGTGCCCTGCATGTGTCCTGCTACGGAGGTGAACTGAAGGATAAGATCAAACTTGGCATGAAGACCAAGTCCATGCGCTCCTGGCACTACCGCAGTGATGACGATGGCAAAACTTGGGCACGCACCAGCATCATCCACAAGACTGGAAACGAAACCACGCTCCTGCACCTCGGTGGCAAGCGCTGGCTCGCTGCCGCACGCGAGACGGCGATGGATTTGTTCATCTCGGAAGACGACGGCTTGACCTGGGGTGAACCGAATCGCGTCACGCAAAAGAATGAGATCAATGGCCACCTCGCCCGGCTCAAAGATGGCCGCATCGTCCTCACGTATGGGAACCGCATCAAGACCGGCAACCAACTTGGTGTGCTGGCGAAGTTCAGCAGCGACGAAGGCAAGACCTGGGGCGAGCCCATCCGCGTAGCCCACACCACTTCCTGGGATTGCGGCTACCCGAGCACCGTCCAGCGCGCCGATGGGAAGCTCGTCACTGCTTGGTATGCTGGCGCTTCCGAGTATCATGCCCGCTACCACATGGGCGTGGCCATCTGGGATGCGCCGCCTGCCGCAGAAACGAAGTAGCATCTTGGCCAGGGCAACATGCTCGCTGACACGAATCCTATCCATCTATCTTCCGCCGCATGATCAGTCCTCGTTACCGCCGCAGCATCCTCGCCACCTGTTGTGTGCCGTGGAATGAGCGCTTCGAGTTCGAGGAAGACATCTTCCGCCGCAGCGTGCGTCTGCAAATCGACAGTGGCATTCGTGATCTCTACATCTTCGGCACAGCGGGCGAAGGTTACGCCGTTACTGACACACAGTTCGATGCGATCACTCGTGTGTTTCTCGATGAAACAAAACGCGACGACGTGCAGGCGATGGTCGGCCTTATTGGTTTGTCGTTGCCAACGATCATTGAACGCATCGAGCGCGCACGCGACATGGGCGCGAGACGATTTCAGCTGAGTTTGCCGAGCTGGGGTGTGCTGAGTGACACCGAATTGAAGACCTTCTTCCGCGAGACTTGTGGGCGTTTTCCTGATTGTGAGTTTCTGCACTACAACCTCATGCGCAGTGGCCGGATCATCACCGGAACCGAATATGGCATGTTGGCCGCTGAACACGCCAACCTCGTCGCCACGAAGAACAGCACCGCTGATGAAGTGCGCCTGCGTAGCCTCTTCATTGATGCGCCCCAACTCCGCCACTTCATCACCGAGGTCGGCTTTGCAAAAGCCTGCCACATGGGCGACTGCGGCTTTCTCATCTCCTTCCTCTTCACAAACTTCCAGCGTGCGCAGGACTACTTTCAAGCCGGTTGTGATCGCGATTCAGCCAGGCTTGACGCTATCACCGCAGACTTCGACGGCCTCATCGCCACCTTCAAAGAAGCCGTCGGAGACACCGCCCACATGGATGGCGCCTTCGACAAGCTCTTCTGCCGTATCCACGACCCTGAGTTCCCACTGCGTCTGCTCCCTCCCTATGAAAGCGTGAGCACCGAACGCTTCGATCGCTATCGCGATCAGTTGCGTGCGCGGCATCCAGACTGGCTGCCCTGATATGATGCCTCACGTTTTCATCTCCCCGCAATCCTGTGCCAAACTGCTGTTGGAACATGTCGAGGAGTGGGCCGGGGATGGGAAGGGGGGGCTTTGAATGATGAATGTGGATCGTGTCAGCGATTCCTCCGAAGACATCTGGCCTTGGAACTGCTTAGGAGAGGGTGATGCGAATACACTTGGGACTTCTGGGACTGCTCTTGCTACTCCATTTACCGGCACAGGCCGATGAATGGTGGGCATGGTCATGGCTGGAGTTTTGGCAGCAGCCCGGAAGAAGTGCGGGTGTCTTTCTGGCGAATCGCGAGGACTCGGAAGACGGCTCCTACACCCAACTCGTCAGCTCACGCTACAAGCAGGAGCTGTTGCCCTGGCTGGATATGGGGATCGGTCTTTCCGTGCTGAATCTGGAGAACACCGTCTCGAACGAACGTCATTGGCAACTGCGCCCCGAACTGGAGCTGAACCCGCATCTCGAACTCACCCCGCATTTGCGGATCGACTGGCGGAACCGCATGGAGTGGCCCTGGAATGAAGAGGAGTCGTTGAAGGCTGGCCGTTTCCGTCACCGCATTCAGCTGGGCTGGACACTGCCCCACTCCATCGGCCCATGGACCCGCTTCTTTATCAGCAATGAATGGCTGGTGAACCTGGGTCGCGGCCAATGGACTGAGAACCGCGTGGTCCCGCTCGGTCTGACTTTCAAAGCAGGGAAGCGCACCGATCTCGATGTCTTTTACATGATCAATTCCACCATGCCCAAGGAGACCTGGATTCACGAGTCCGTGATCGGAACGTATCTGCGGGTGAGGTTTTGAAGAGCGTCGTTGAGGCCATTGCTGTGTGCCAGTAGTGGACCAACTTCATCTGCCTCCGCAGGAATTTCATAGTCCAAGAGATACTCACCACAAATAGCCGGAGTTTGGGGCATCGCGCTGGGACAGAGCTTGGCGAACTCGTGCTGCGGATGGCGGGCTGCATTCGCTGCGTGATTTACGGGGTGATTGAGACTTTTGGCGGTTGGGGGCCTTATTTTTTCTTGGCCGCTGTGACGGTGAGCCAGGGCTGGGGGTCTTGGGAGATGAGGAGTGGGCCGCGGGGCTCTGTGAAGGGGATGGTGTAGGTGGCGGTGGTGGGCTGTGGGGTACCTAGGATTTCGATGCGGATGGGGGTCTGGCTTGGGAGGGCGTCTGGTGCGGCCTTGAGGGTGAGTTTGAGTTCTCCTCCTTTGGCGGGAATTTCGAGTGGGGCGGCGGTGATGCCGGGAGGGAGCTGCTGGGCTTGGGCGGTGAGTTTGGTGGTGGGGGTGCCGGTGATTTTGATGGCAAGTTTGATGTCGGTGCTTTTGCCGGGCTCGATGAGGTAGGCGTGGGTGTCGAGGGTGGCGGTGATGCTGGCGGTGGTGGGCTGCACGCTGAGTTCGTAACTGTGTGCGGGGCTGCCGCCGTGAAAACGATCTGCTACGATGATTTTGACCTCGCCGTCTTTAGCGACCTTCCAGCGCAGTGCGGAGTTGCTGGTGTCTTTGTCGATGTCATCGGACTGCGTGAGGGTTTTTCCAGTGGAGTCGTCGATGCGCAAAACGGTGTCGAAATGCTCGGAAAGGAGGCTGAGTGCCCATTCTTCGCCTTTTTTGGCCTGGAGGGAGAAAATGTCTTCTTCCTTCGGTTTGGAGAGAATTCCGCGCAGGGTGACGGGAGTGGTGATTTGGGCCGGTTCGGGCTTGGGAGGCTCTGCTGGGGCTTTTTCGGCCAAACTAAGCCGGTAGATGTGATTGGCGCTGCCTTTGAGTGAGACATCCGCAGCGGGTGGATGGGCGAAGGCGAGGACTTGGACGAAATAGGTGCCGCTCTGGGCTGGGGTGTGCTCGATGCGTGGATCGAGATTGTGCGTGTCGTGGCCGGAGGCGATTTCGATGCCGCGTGAGTCCAGTAGGCGCAAAGCGGGGTCCATCGGCGATCCGAGCGAGTAACCGTGGAGCATGATTTGGACGGTTTTGCCCTTTTGAAGCCGGATGGGGTAGGTGTCGATGTCGCCAGCTTTGGCGAGTGTGCCGTTGAAGGTGGTGTTTGCTCGGGGTTCGGCTTTTTTGAGGTCGGATGGGACGTCGTTGGGCTCGAGCTCCGCAAATTCATCGAGTGTGCCGATGTGGAAGATGCGTGGTGGCGTGCTGCCTGCACTGGTGTGGAGGCGGATGAGGCAGGGGCCGGGTTTGGCGTCTGCCGCGAGGGTGACGGTGAAGGTTTTCGGCTTGGCACCGGGCTGAAAAGTGACGCCGGGGGCACTGCACCAGATGCCAGGACTGTCTTTTTCCAAACCAGCCCCTGCGACATTGATTTCAAAGGTGGTGCCGATTTTTCCGCCTGCGGGGAAGATGCTTTCGAGCCCTGGTGGCGCAGCGTGGGCAGTGAGTGGTAGCACGATGGCGAGTGCCAAGGTGATGAGGCCGCTGGGGTATCGGCTGGTGCTGCGGGCGGGTGTCGTCATTCCACGCGGCGGTTTTACGCAAAGAGCTCGCGGATGGGGCGTCCGCCGTTGATGAGCTGGACGGGGCGACCGCTGTTGGTGTGGAGGATCTGATGCGGGTCGATGCCCAGCTTGGTGTAGAGCGTGACGGCGAAGTCCTCTGGGGAATAGATGTTTTCGCTGGCATAGTAGCCTTTGGGGTCGGTAGCACCGATGATGCCGCCACGGGGGACGCCTGCGCCTGCGAAGAGGATGTTCATGGCACCTGGCCAGTGATCACGTCCGCTGTCTTTGTTGATTTTGGGTGTGCGACCGAATTCTCCGAGGGCGACGACGAGGGTGCTTTCGAGGAGGCCACGGTTGTCGAGGTCGGTGATGAGTGCGGCGAGGCCCTGATCGAATTTCTGCATGAACTCGCTTTTGCAGGTCTTGAAGAGCTCACGGTGATGATCCCAACCGCCGTAGTTGATGGTGACGAAGGGGACGCCGACTTCGACGAGGCGGCGGGCGAGGAGCATGCGCTGACCGAGGTCGGTGCGTCCGTACATGTCGCGGGTTTTATCGTCTTCGAGATTGATGTCGAAGGCCTCCTGGGCGGGACGTGAGGCGATGAGATCGACGGCTTTGCCGTAGAAGGTGTCAAAGCTGACGGCGGGGTCTTCTGCGAGGGCGTTTTGCATGCGCTGCATGCGATCGAGGGACATGCGTAGCTCGCGGCGGGAGAGGCCACGTGCTTCGCTGATGTCGGCTGGGAGCACGACGTCGCGGACTTTGTAGCCTTTGGAGTTGGGGTCGCCGCCAGCGACAAAGGGGGCATGCTCGGCGCCGAGGAAGTTCGGTCCGCCGCTGCGGGTGATGCTGGGGAGCGTCATGTAGGCGGGGAGTCCACGCTGGACGCCGCGTTTGTAACTGACGACGCTGCCAAAGGATGGATGGAAGGTGACGAAGGCACCGCAGCCGACGGGGACGGGTGTGGGGGCACCGGTCATCATGTAGTGATTGCCACCGCCATGATTGGGGTCTTTGTGGGTGACGCTGCGTAGGACGGAGAATTTATTGGCGACTTTGGCTAGATGAGGGACGCATTCAGAGAAGCGCACGCCGGGGACGCTGGTGGGGATGGAGCCGAATTGGCCACGTATGTCGCTGGGGGCATCGGGCTTGGGATCAAACATCTCGTAATGCGAGGGGCCGCCGTCGAGCCAGATGAGGATGCAGTTCACGGGCCGGGCGGGTGAGGGCTGCGGGGCAGTGGCGGCCATAGCCTTCGCACGGAGTAGATCCGTGAAACCCAGCCCGCCGCCTGCGGCGGTGAGTCCGAGTTTGAGAAAATCGCGTCGTAGGTGCCCGGCGCAGTTATGGGTGAGGCGTGGCATTTGATCTAATTCAGTGGGGCTAACGTGGAAATTACGGCTGGGGTGTGGGGAATCTTGCGAATGGGGCTAACTAGATCGAAGGCTGGTGGACGGAACCTTGACGCCTCCTTAACCTTCCCCTACCATCTAGCCCGATGAAACGATCCGCTTTCTGCCGCCCCACGCTTACCGCCTTGGCTGTGGCCATGACTTTTCTAACTGTGCAGCCACCTGCATGGGCTCTACTTGATTTCATTTTCGGGAAGAAGGAAAAGGTGGCACCCGCAGCGAATGAGCGTGCTGTGCAGGAGCAGGCTGCGTCGCAGTTACTAGCGGAAGGCCGTGCGGCTCAGAATGCAGGCCGCAGTGGCCGTGCGAATGACTACTACGAGCAGATTCTGAAGCGCTACCCATTCACGCAGAGCGCAGCGGAGGCAGCTTTCTCGCGTGCTTTGATCATTCGGCATACGGAGAATGACTTGGAGGAGGCCTTTGATGCTTTTCAGCAGTTTATCGACACCTACCGTCAGAGCCCGCGCTTCTCAGAGGCGGTGGCGATGCAGTATGAGATCGCCGAGGAGGCAAAAGGTGGGAAAAGACAGCGCACCCTGATCCTGGTGCCGATGAAGATGGGCTCGGAGGACGTGATTAGCTTTTACACGCAGATCATTAAGAATGCGCCATTCGGGAAATATGCGCCGCTGGCTCAGTTCAGCATCGCAGAGGTGTATCAGGATCAGCGTGAGAAGGATAAATCCATCGAGGCCTACCAGAAGGTCGTGGATAATTATCCCTCCACCTCCCAGGCAGCGGAGGCGCAGTTCCGCATCGGCTCCATCAGCAATGTGGCAGCGCAGCGCAGTGAGGATGCATCGAATCTGACTGCTACGCGTGATGCTCTGACGACTTATATGGCCGCTAATCCAGGGGGTGAGCGTAAGCAGGAGGTGGAGCAGATCCTCCGGCAGGTGAATACTGCGGAGGCGAATCAGAGCCTCACGGTGGCGAAGTTTTACAAGCGTAGTGGCAAGACGGTGGCCGCCGCGATGTATCTGAACGAGGCATTGAAATTCGGTTCTCCCGAGGTGAGCGCGGAGGCACGTCAACTGCTAGCAGAGCTCGCAGCCCAAGATCCGAAAGGCGTGGCGGAGTCTCGCCGTGCGATGCCGGGCAATGATTTCACCAAGCTGGCCTCTCGTGACCTGAAATCGAGCTCTGGCTACGTCGGCCCATTGCCACCGGATTTGCAACGCCTGGGGCAGCGGCCGAAGATGCGCAGTGGCAACGATAGCTTCATGCCCATCCCGCTGACGGAGCCAGATCTCCCAGCCATGCCAGGGGGCACGGCACCTACGCCGGGCTCACTTTTGCCGACACTGCCTGACTCTGAGAAGCCTGCTCTCCTACCAGTGCCTGCGGCACCGGGTAGCTCTGTGACACCGCCCGCTGGCATCTCTGCACCAGCAACGCCTCCGCCCTCTGTGCCAGCGCTGCCTGCTCCTTCGCTCCCTGTGCCTCCGAAGCCACCAGGCAGCTGATTTCCTCGACCGTTTGCTCCCTGCATCACCTGCTATTGATCATCTCCTCCCGTCTCCCTGATGAAACGCTTCTTTGCTGCGCTGCTTTTGCCTGTATGCCTCCTACTCACGAGTTGTGCGGGTTACCACCTCGGTGGACAAAAACCGGCACATCTGCGTGACATTCGCACTCTAGCGGTCCCCGCCTTTAAAAACATGACCTTGGAGCCACGCTTGGCGGTGAATGTGACCAATGCGGTCATCAAGCAGCTCCAGAATCACGGAGCCTACCAGATCGTCGATCGCCGCAATGCAGATGCTGTGCTCGTCGGTACAATCCAAGGAGTGAATCGCTCCCAATACCGCTCGGATCGTACAAACATCCTGCGCAGCTCGCAGATGCGCCTGACGCTGGAAGTTACTTATGACATCCAGGATCGTAATGGTCGAGTCTTGCACAGCCACTTCCAGACGGGTGAGTCATTTATCTTCCTCGATCCAAATGTGCAGCTTTCCGAGACACAGGCGCTGGAGGACGCCGCCCAGCGCCTCGGCACCAATCTCGCCAATGAGCTCTCCGAAGGATGGTGAGGAGGGGACTCCCGCCTCAGAGAGTGTGATGCTCGAAGAGGAGGAGAGTTGGAGCCTCGAAGGTGGAGACTGCAATCTGCCATCTGCGATCCCCGCAGGTCTGCATCTCGTCGCGACTCCGATCGGCAATCTAGGAGACATCACGGGACGTGCAGTGGACACGCTACGTGGGGCCAGCCTAGTCGCCTGTGAGGATACACGTCGTAGCGGGATGCTGATGAAGCATCTAGGCTTTAAAGTGCGGCTGGTGAGCCTCAATGAGCACAATGAGGCCTATCGCATCCCTCAGCTACTCGATCAAATGCGTGGAGGTGGCAGCGTGGCACTCATCTCAGATGCAGGTATGCCGACGATCAGTGATCCAGGGCAGCGCCTCGTAGCGGCGACGGTGGCGGCAGGCTTTTATATCGACAGTCTGCCAGGCCCGAGTGCGGTGCTCACTGCGCTCGCGGCGAGTGGCCTGCCCACGACGCCCTTTTACTTTGGTGGCTTCCTCGCGCACAAAAAAGGAGCCCGGGGGAACGAATTAGCCACGGCACTAGCTCGTGAGGCGACGAGCATCTACTTTGAGAGCCCCTATCGGCTGGTCGATACGCTCGAAATGCTCGCGACGGCTGCGCCCGAGCGTCGAGTCGTGGTAGCACGCGAACTGACGAAAAAATTCGGTGAGTTCCAGCGTGGGGCTGCTGCGCAGGTGCTAGCGCATTTTCAAAAAAAGCCGCCGAAAGGTGAGATCACGCTGCTGATCGCTCCGGTCGAAAGTCCGAAGTGGCTGACATGGTAAAAAGTCAGCGTACAGCCTTTTTATCCATACAATCTTCCTCGTGTCCGACCGCCTACCCACCGCACGTCAAAATCACCGGAAACGGCTGATCGCGGCATGGCGTGGAATCGATGAAGGGCCGTCCGATGTGCTTTCCGCGCTCAGTGTGGCGGATCTGGCACCGCGTATCATGGCGCAGTGTGGCCTAGCAGACCGTGTGCGGCTCGAAGACGTGCTAGAGGCCTGGCAGCAGATTGTGGGTGATTTGCTCTTTCGGCTTACCAAGCCGGATAGCATCGCGCGGGGGGTGCTGACGGTGCGCTTACTGCAACCCAGTGCACATCATGCTCTGAGCATGGAAAAGGGAAAAATCCTGCTACGACTCCAAGCGCGGCTACCAGAGGCAAAAATCAAAGATTTGCGTTTTCGGCATGGATGAGTGCAGAGCTGGGGAAACAGGTCAGGAGATGCAAAAAGCCCTCTGCTGCAAAAAGAGAGAAGAGAGCAACAAATGCCTTGCATCAACAATGGTAGCGCTATACTCCGCGCCCCTGCTTCCAGCAGCCCTCGCTCGGGTGGCGGAATTGGTATACGCGCAAGACTAAGGATCTTGTGCCGAAAGGCTTAAGGGTTCGAGTCCCTTCCCGAGCACCACCCTCCCTCACGGGAGGGTTTTTTCGTACTGAGATACGCTGTCGTGAATCCGTGGGGCAGATGCCGGCGGCCCTTGATCAGGGCTTCACGAGGAAGAAGGCACGGAAAGGCTGACTGAGCTGGCTCTGAGTGACATCCACGCCTGTGGTGGAGTCGATCCAGCGTGGAGCTGTTTCGGTGCTCTGATAATAGTGGCGCTGGTAGCCGGAAGCTCCTGGAGTTTCATCACCGAGCCAGAGGTGGAAGCGGTCTGCGGTGCTCTCTGTGGTAGATGCGTGGTAGCCTGCGGCGGTATCGAGACCGAGTGTGGCGGGGCTTTGAGCTAGCGGGGTGCCGGAGGCGATGAGTTGGGAGCCGCTGCGAGGTTGTAGAGCCATCTTATAGCCACGCACCTCTCCCATGAGCGGCAGTGTGACGCTCTGAGTGCGGGGGTGGACCAGGATACCCTCATCTGGACGCAGAGGTGTGGAGCCCACATCTGCGAGTGTGGCATCTCCACGGCGGACCCAGCGCGGACCCTCTGGAGCGGCGTAGAGCCAGATGATACGGAAGGCGCTGCCGTCGTAGCAGAGGATGCGATCTGCGTTCTCTTGTGCATTGGATGCCTGGAAGGCTGTGACGGGCAACAGCTCGCGCAGCGTCCAATGCGGGCGGATGCTGATCTGCGTGGCGGCAGCTGGAGCAACGCCGCTTTCAAAGATGAGCATTTCGGCGGTGCTAGCGACTTCATCGATTTCATAGCGTTTGCCTGCGTCTGTGCCGCTGGTGACTTCTGCATAGTAGGTGTGGCCAGACTTCAGTGCAGAGCCCGTGGCACTGGAGGTGCTGCCAGTATAGACGGCGGGACGCAGTAGGGGCATGGAGAAGGTCTGTGCAGAGGCGGCAAAGGTGTGCAGGTGCCAGCCGAGTACTGGGGTGGTAGCGGTCTGCTCTGGCTGACCATTGAGATCGGCATCGAGCACGATGGCGAGGCGGATGAAGGGCTGTGTGAGAGCGGGATAGCGCAGCGTCTCAGTGCCATCAGCATGGGTAGTGACTGTGGCGGCGATTTGTAGGCGGGTCCAGCTTTGCAGATCGGAGCTGCCTTCGAGACGATAGGTGATGTCGCGGTGGCCGCTGATGTCACGATGGAGCACGGCGCTGAAGGTCTGAGTGGCCTGATCAGGCTGCAACCAGAAGCAAGGTGCGTCTGCACGGCCAGGTGTGGTGCCGAGTGCGTATTCGATGAGGCTGGAGTAGGCATCGCCATCGTTATCCGCGCCATTCGGATAGGCGGCTTGCCATTCGACAAAGGTGTCTGGCGTGATGCTCTGACGGAAGTCGATGCCAGTGACGGCCTGACCACCCATGCTGACGCTGGTGCAGAAGAGATCGCCGCCATCGGTGTCGTAAGTGGCCTCTGCTCCGGGCTGGAGGCTCTGGATGACGAGGTAGTCGCCCGGTGGGACGAGATCGAACTGGTACTGGCCACCAGAATCAGTGGTAGTGGTGCCAGTGGCCGCCATTTCCCCAGAATCGAGAGTGCCGCTGCTGTTGGTATCCGTATAAAGAATGACCTGGATGCCAGAGAGTGGCTCGGTGGGAGTGGTGCTCGTGTCGAGGCTGCTGAGCTCACGACGGACAGTGCCAGAGAGCGGTGCGGCAGCGACAGGGACGGTGTAGAGACCTAGATCGAGGGTGAGATTCACACTGGAGTCAGATGCGTCATCGCTGGTGGCTAAGTGACCGGTTTCACCAGAGGCAGCTGTGGGGGCTGCATTGGTGGCGAGTGTGAAGTCGCCCGTGCGGACACCGAAGACGATCGCCTTGCTGGTGGGGAGGAGGTTCTGATCTGCATCGTCATCGAGATCACTGACCGGGCCAGGGACAGGTGCCAGAGTGGGTGCGAGGCCTGTGAGCACAGTAGAGAAGTCCGATGGTGGGATATGGAGGAAGTAGGTGCCAGGAGCGACGCAGAGGCTGTAGTGACCACCACCGGAGGTGAGTGTGGATGCCACGGGTAGATCGACCAGCGGATCACTGCCGGCGGCAAAGAGCCTCACGCTCACGCCATCGAGCGGCTGGTCCCCTGTGTTGTAGTAACCGTTGTGATCGACATCATTGAAGACGAGATTTCCGACACAGACGGTAGCGGCGAGTGCGAAGTCGATGGTGTTGTTGCTGTTCGGGTCGGTGTCTCCGTCATTGATAGGCTCTGCATCGATGACGAGTGCGATCACGGGGCTGAAGAGCGGAGTGGCAGCACCACCGGGCTGTGAGCCATCGTTGTTGTTGTCAATGTCATCATCCGCAGTGGATGGTGTGCCGCTCGTGGCTGAGTAGCTGGCTGGCGGTGTCACTTTGACGAAGTAGGAGCCGGGTTCGAGGCCTGAGAAGGAATAGAGGCCAGTCGAGTCGGTGGTGATGTTTGCTCCGATTTGAGTGTCCGCATTGGAGCCGCTGCCGCCGGGGGCATTGTCTGCGCCTGGGGTAAAGAGCTGCACGATGGCTCCGGCCACACCGGGCTCACCAGTTTGCCATGTGCCGTCAATGTTTTGATCATGGAAGACAAAATTGCCGAGGCGCAGACCGCCGACGTCGATGGTGTACACCTTGCTGCCGGGGCATCCTGCGCTGTCGGTGGCAAGGACGGTGAAGGTGACATCATTCGCTGGCGCAGATGGGATACCACTGAGCTGACCGGTGGAGCTGTCGATCGACATCCAGGCTGGTGCACTACTGAGGGAGTAGGTATAGCCGCCGCTGCCGCCACTGGCTGTGACCTGGGTGCCGGGCAGGGTGTTGTAATTGATGTCAGCAGAAGCATTCGGCAACGTCGCAGGCGTCCAAGTGAGCACCGGGCACACGCGGTAGGAGACCGTCTTATCCGTGCTACATGCCTGATAAGGTGTGGCGAGAGTAGCTCGGACGGTAAGAGTATGCAGACCCACGGCGACACTGTTAGTGACGGAGAGTTTACCATCATTAGAACCGATGGAGAAACCTGTAGGCGGTGTGACGAGGCTCCAAGTGACTCCGATGCCATTGCTGACCGAGGCGCTGAAGCCGGTGCTCTGCGTGTAAGCAGTGCCGACGGTGCTCATCATCGCTGTGCCATCCTGGATGACGATGCTCGGGCAGGTGATGGCAAAACTGATGTCGATAAAGCCTGAGCAACCGGTCTGATTGGTCGCTGTGAAGCGATAGGAGGTGAGTGAGCTAGGCACCCGCGGTGTGCCGGAGAGAGAGCCGCTGGGCGAGAGGGTCAAACCATTCGGCAGTGCCGGAGAGACACTCCAGGTATAGTTTTGCGACAGAGGTGCTGCTCCTGTGGTAGTGGCCTCAAATTGGATGCTCGGGTAAAGCGTGCCGACGATGCCATTGGGGAGCGAATTGGTCGTCACGTTGACAGAAGGGCATGAAATAGTGACAGGGATGACCTGGGACGCGTTGCAGTTGTCTGCGTCTGTGACTTGGACGGTCACAGTGTTGTAGGTGCCCGGATTGGCCGTGGGTGTGCCATAGAGCTGGCCTGTGGAGCTGAGGCTCAGACCCGCTGGCAGATTGGACGCGGACCAGGACAGGGGTGCCTTGGCATTGGAGACGAGGAACTGAACATCACTGATGGTGGCATATTGAGTGAATGGGCCAGCGCTACTGGGGGAAATGGTCATCGTCGCGCAATCGACATTGATGACGAAATTCGCGCTGGTGCCTGTGCAGCCATTTGAATCGGTGGCGGTGATGGTGACAGTGCGGCTCTGACCTGCGATGGTGGGTGTGCCTGAAATGACGCCGCCAGTGTGCGTGAGGCCATCTGGTAGTGTGCCATTGAGTGCGTAAGTGTAGGTGCCCACACCGCCAGTGGCAGTGAAGGTCACATTCGTCATCGGTGTGTTGCGATTGAGATTGAGCGGATTGGATGCGGTGGTGGCGACATTGATCGTAGGACAAACGACATTGATAAAGTGGTCCTCAACCTCACCATAAACAGGAGTAGCAGGATTGGAGCTAAATGTGGGCAGGGAAGTGCTAGCACCGATACGTAACCGCACTTTTTTGGGTCCAAGAGTGACGTTGGTAGAAGGCGTGACGGGGACGAGCAAGGTGCCCCCAGTGAGGATGTCGGAGAGGGTGAATGTCTCACCAGCTTCCATGAGGTTATTGCCACTCCAGTCGATGAAGACACGCAGATTGGCCTCTGAGGCTCCCAGAGCGGCTAGGTTGAGTGTGACTGGGATGGAGAGATTCGTGGTGCCGGTGGCGGGGATGCTTGCTAAGGCCAAATCTTCGTCATCGAGGCGACCTCCTGCGGTGGAGTCGTCCGCATCGCCATTGCCCGTGGAGGGGGCTGATGATTCAGCATCTGTAATGCTTGTCCCCAGGAAAATATGTGGGCTTACGAGGTTATAGACACCTGGGAAGGCTGGATGATCTCCATAGTCCGTCGAGACGGGCACTGGCTGATAGCGGCGTGAGCCTGTGCAGCCTCCTGTGCTGGCATCTGTCGCTGTGATGGTGAAATCCAGCGCAGTAGCATCAGGGGGCGTGCCACTGAGGGTGGCGGTAGCGGCGTTCCAGGTAGCCCAGACTGGGATGGAGCCTGCGGAAACACTGAAAGTGTAGGTGCCGCTGCCCCCCGTCGCTGTGAAGGTCCGGCTAAAGGGCACATTGACGAAGATGGTGGGCATCGTCACCGGATTGACCGTGATGGCTGGACATAGAATGGTCAATGTTAGCTGCACACTATTTGAGCAGCCAAACTGATTCGTGACACTAAAGGTGTAAGTCGTGGGAGCTGAAGCAACGGAAGGTGTACCGCTTATTTCGCCGCCAGCACTGAAAGTAAGGCCCGCTGGCAATGCTGGAGTCACACTCCAAGTATAAGTTTGTGTGGGTTGTCCAGGTCCTTCCGTAGTGGCATTCAGATAATATGATCCATAAGATGATCCCGCAGTGCCATTTGGCAGACTGGAGGTAGTCACCGTGATTTTAGGGCATTCCAGAGTGATTTGAGTTTCTGTCAGGTTGTTGGTGAGATCCGCCTCTTGGCGTTCATTGCTGATTTGAGCTTGCAGCGAGTAGGTGCCCAGAGGTGTGCCTGGAGAAACTGTGGCGAGAATGGTGATCGTGCTGCCTCCGAGAACAGGAGGGCTGCCCAGATTCCAAGTGAGCTCTTGCCCAGAAATAGAATCAGGACTCAGAGATGCGGAGACAAAGGTGAAGCCAGGGGGGAGTGTGCTATTGAGCACAGCATTGACGGCGTCTTCGGGACCGTTGACATTCCAGTCCAAAGTGAACTCGACGGTTTGCCCGTAGTGTGCTGTCGGCGTGTTCACAGAGCTGGTCACCACCACATCCGTGCATAGTAGCCCGATGTTGGCGGAGGAGGAGTTATTGTCAGGGTTTGTATCAGGAGTGAGGGATTCTATTTGGGCGGTATTGATCACTTCCTTCAAGCCCTCTGGTGCAGGTTCATTCACAGTGACCTGGAACGTTATCGCACGGCTTTCTGTAGAATCGTAGGTGATGTCCCAGCCATTGATCACAGGTGCGATGGAGCTGCTGGTGCTGCTTAGTTCGGCACGCACGATCAGCACGTTCTCACTTGCATCGATATAACTGACATCAATGGGGCCAGAAGTCATCGGTGATGGGCCGAAATGCATCTTGTCGCCTGCCGCATTGTAAATGGACCAGACGATCGAGGTGCCAGGAGGTACAGTCTGATCGACTGTGAAATTCATCCATTTTCCAAGCGCATTGGCAGTGACTATCTTTTCATAGGTGCCGCTGGAGTAGTAGCCATAAGGTGTGGTATTGGCGATCCAGACGGCTCCTCGAGCTGTGCCGCCATCTGCATGGATAGGTGCGCCACCAGCGATCTCTGGGCGGCCATCTCCGTCGATGTCGCCCACATTACCCACGGCATGGCCGAAGAGGTCGCCAACAGCGAGCTGGGAGGACATGGATGCGGCGGCGGCACTAGTCTTGCGCCAAGAGGCAGCTGTGCCGTCTGCATTCAAATTCAGCAACCAGAGTGCGCCGCGATTACTGCCGGTGCCGCCAACGGGGACATCATCATCGTTTTTCGCACCTACGAGCAGATCGGCTAGGCCATCACCATTGAGATCCCCCATGGAGGTCATGGAGCATCCGAAGAAGTCGCTAGCATCCAAAGTGCCGCTAAATCCTCCTGTTGTAGAGCTGATTTTCTGGAGACTGCCGACGCCAGCCTTGTTGTTGAGTAGGCAGACGTAAAGAGCACCACGGTTGGTTCCGCCATCGTCATCTTGCTCTGCGCCGAGGGCGATGTCTTGATAGCCATCTCCATTTAGATCCCCCAAGGAAGCCACACTGCAACCGAGGCGATCCCCGTTGTCGAGTAGTCCTGTTGGGAAACTAGATAGGCCCTCGGCGATTTTATTGTAGCCATTGACAGTGCCATCGTTTTTCAGGGACAAGACGTATGCCGCGCCACGATCTGTTCCGCCGGTATCATCGCCATACGCCGAAGCGAGCAGTTCTGGCACGCCGTCGTTGTTTAAGTCAGGTAAGGCAGCCAGAGAATACCCGAAATTATCAGAGTCGGTCAACGTGGTGAACCCTCCCGAGGTGCTGGAGATTTTGACTTGATCAATGACTTTGGCTTTCGAGTCGATGAAGAGAATCCACACGGCACCCCGGTTACTATTGGCTGCACCATCGTCGTCATTATAGGCACCTACGGCTAGTGCTGTAGTGCCATCTCCACGGATGTCCCCCAGTGCTGCCAGTGAGCAACCGAAGCGGTCATTTGCAAGCAAGGTGCCCCCAAAACCTCCGTCGCCCAGCGTGATGCGTTGAATAGCTGTGATCGTGCGGTTTTCCCCCATGAGTAAGATATAGACCGCGCCGTATTGCACCCCAGATACCATCTCCTTCCAGGCACCGATGGCGATGTCGTTATAACCGTCACCATTGATGTCGCCAATGCCTGTCACGGCACTGCCGAACTCTTCGCTGTTGTTGAGATTAATACCCAGATCTGGGTGTTGTGAGCTAGCGATCTTGGTCACGGGTGAGTCCATGATCTCAGCGCTCGCTGGCGGAGAAGTGAGTGTGCCGGCTTGGACATGCGATCCGTTGATCGTGCAGGGTAAAGCTTTGTTTTGCTGGAGGTAGAGTTCCCAGATGGCTCCTCGATTGGAGCCTCCATCATCGTCCTGTGGAGCGCCGCCGATGATATCTGGATACCCATCTCCATTGAGATCAGTGGAGACGGCGACTCCAAAGCCAAAATTGTCCGAGGAATCGAGCCCAGCGAGTGAAGGCTGTGTAGCAGCGCTGAGCTTGATCATGCTCATGGGCAGCATGTCACGGCCCATGTGGACAATGTAGGCAGCGCCAGCAAAAGGCCGCGTCCCGACGGGTGCACCGTCATCGCCATAAGCTCCTACCACGAGGTCAGCGATGCCATCTTGGTTAAAATCCACTCCACCAGCCAGAGCTGTCCCAAATCGTGAGGCGCGAGCAACCACCCCGCCGAAAATGCTCTCCGTGCCGTCGAAGAGGGTGCTGGACTGCGGTTTTCCATCCGTATTGAGACTGTAGATCTGGACAGAAGATCCACGAGTGGTGTCCCGCACTGCTCCCACGGCGAGGTCAAGCATGCCGTCTCCATTCACGTCACCGATGCCGGTTACGGCGGTGCCGAACAAATCAGGCAAGCCGGTATCCTCATTCAATTGAAGCCATTTTAACACCGTGCCATCATGGTTGGTCTTCATGAGCAGGATGTAGGCGCTTCCACTGCCTTCTACGGGAGCTCCCACGACGAGATCAGGCACGCCATCCAGATTGATGTCACCGAGGAGATCGACAGCAGCACCAAAACGCATGCCACTGGTGAAACTGCCATCAAATCCGCCTACGTTTTCAGTGATTTGTTGGGAGGCTTTGACTGTGCCGTCCGCATTGAGGAACAATACATGGAGCACACCGATGGTGGTCTGTTGTGGTGCACCCACTGCGATGTCAGGAACTCCGTCTTTATCGAAATCTCCGATACCTGTCACACTGGTGCCAAACTGTGCCCCTATCGGGATGCTGCCACCTGGTAGGCCGCCTGCTTTTTCACTGATGAGCACATGGGAACGGATAGTGCCATCCGCATTGCGGAAGAGGATGAACACGGCACCCGTGGCACCAGAGCCAGAGTCGTACAGATAGCTTCCCACGGCTAAATCCAGGATGCCGTCCTGGTCCACATCGCCGATCACAGCCACATCGCTGCCGAAGCGTGCAAGATTATTCAGCGTCGCGGAGAAGTTGCCCACTGTCTGACTGATTTTCGCTGTGGTATCCGCTTGCATGCCGTAGCAGCGTAGTCGCTCACCCACATAAGCGCCCGGTCCTGGCATCCAGGGCCAAGTTATTTCAATCGCACCTACTCTGCCGTTGGCTCCTTTGCTCACAAGATTCACGATGCCTCCATCCTCCACGCCACGGATACTACCAGGCACGAAGGTGGTTCCTTCTGGAATGGCATCGCTGATCTTGACGAACGCAGCACCGCTATCGCCAATGTTACCGTAGTTCAGTGTGTATTCGATCCGTTTCCCAGCTTCACTGCTTTTGGTGCTGCCGTTTTCGATATTCATCACACTTTTCTCCAGATAAATATCGGGTCCCTTTGCGATACGAATCTCGACAACTTGATTGGATTTACATCCCTCAGCATCCTTTACAAACACCGTGGCATAATAGGTGCCCACGTCTGCGATTGGTGTGCCAGAGAGCAGGCCCGTTGTTTCGTCGATCATCAGTCCATCGGGTAGATCCGAGCCTGACCAAGAAAGCGGAGGCACGGCGTTGGTCACCTGGAACTGAATGCCTGCCACAGGCTGACCTTGAACAAATGGGCCAGCCCATTGCGGGGTGATCTGCATCGTGGGGCAGTCCACATTGATGGTGAAGTCGTTACTAAGCCCAGAGCAGCCATTAGGTAAGGTTGCGGTCACTCTGAAGGTGCTGCTGCCAATAGCCGTGGGAGTGCCTGTGATACTGACACTAGCGTCTGGAGTGCTGTTATTGAATGAAAGCCCATCCGGCAGGGAGCCATTGAGAGTCCAGTTGTAGTTGGAAGCACCTCCACCAGAGGCGGAGAAGGTGAGTGTGCTCATCGCGACACCACGCGTGATTGCCATCGGGGAAGCCGTCGCGGTGGTGATGGTGATCGCGGAACATCCTGGAGTGATCGTGTAGGTGCGCTGGCCCGTGCAGCCATTGCCATCCGTGGCGGTGACGGTGAGGGTGACGGGTGACGTATTGGGCGGAGTGCCGGAGAGAGCACCGTTGGAGGCGAGTGTGAGCCATCCGCCGATAGGCTGGGCGGAGGCAGTGGAGTAAGTGACGGTGCCGCCGGTGGAGTTGGAGACGGTGATGGTGTCAGAGTAAGGAGAGCCGACTACTGGGATGAGATTGATGGCATTGAGAGCGAGGACAGGGCAGACGCGGAAGCTGAACGTTTGATCATTCGAGCAGGAGATGAAGCTGGCAGCGGTGGCACGCACGGTGACACTGTAAACACCCGCAGTGAGAGCGTTGCTGACGCTAAGCCTGCCATCCGTGCTGCCGATGGAGAAGCCTACAGGAGGGGAAACGAGTGACCAAGAGTAGCCACCTGTGAGAGAGCTAGAGGCGCTGAATCCGGTGTCCTGCGTGTAACTGGATCCCTCAATGCTCTGCATCGCCACACCGCCAGAGATGGTAATCACGGGGCAAACCACTGCGACGGAGCGAGTGACGCTACCGGTGCAGCCGTTCGCATCGATGGCGCTGATGGTAAAGCTCACTGCGGCGGCGCTAGCGAGCGGTGTACCGCTGAGTTGGCCATTGTTGTCGATGGAGAGCCAAGCTGGAGCTCCAGTGAGAGAGTAGCTAGTGATGGAGCCGCTTCCCGTAGCGGTCACGAGAGTCGATGGATCGGTGAAATTGCTGCCGACAACGGCATCTGGCAGTGACGCCGGTGTCCAGGTGAAAACTGGGCAAACGCGGAAGTTCACGGCTTTATCCACAAAGCACGCTGTGTAAGGTGTGATGAGGCGTGCACGGACTGTGAGGGGATAAAGCCCAGTGGTGACGGTGTTGGCTACGGTCAGTTTACCGTCAGTGGTGTCGATGGAGAACCCTGCTGGAGGAGACACTAAGGACCAGCTCACTCCGACGCCATTGCTGACGGATGCGCTGAAGCCTGTGGACTGTGTGTATGTGGTGCCAGCCTCACTTAGCATCGCGACGCCGTCGTTTATGACCATCGAGGGGCAAACTGGGGCGATGGAATAGGAAAAAAGAGCGCTGGTGCAGCCATTAGCATCGGTAGCGGTGAGATTGATCGTGCGGCCGATCGTCTGTCTGGGTGCGCCGGAGAGTGTGGCGGTGGTATTGGTAACCGCAGGCGTGAAGAGCATGCCGCTGGGCAGGGTATTGGCTTGCGTCCATGTGTAGGGACCCGTGCCGCCGCTGGCAGTGAAGGTAATCGTCGTATTCGTGCCGATGACTGGCGTGGCGACACTTGGCACATCCGGTGTGATGGTGATGATGGGACAAACCCGGAAGGATACAGACTTTGTCTGTGAGCACATCGCATAAGGTGCCACCAAAGTCGATCGCACAGTCAAAGAGTAAACGTTCGCAGCGACGGCGCTCGTCACACTTAGCTTACCATCAGCACTGTTGATGCTGAATCCTGCGGGTGGACTATCGAGGCTCCAAGTGGTCGAAATGCCATTGCTGACCGAGGCACTGAACCCTGTCGCTTGCGTGTAAGCGGTGCCAGTGATGCTCTGCATGGCTGCTCCATCGGTGATGGTGATCGTGGGGCACAGAACTCGCAGATCGACATCTAGGAAACCGGTGCAGGCATTCGGATTGCTCGCCGTGAAGCGGTAGCTCGCAATAGCCACTGGGGTAGTGGGTATGCCTGTGAGCAAGCCAGAGGCGTTGAGGCTCAAACCAGCAGGCAGAGCCGGGGAGACACTCCAGGTGTAAGTCTGCACGCCGACTCCCGCTGTGCTAGCGGTGAACTGCACACCTGTGTAAGGAGAGCCGACGATGCCATCGGCCAAGGTGACAGCTCCGACAGTGACCGCAGGGCAGGTGATGGTGATGGGCACCACGCGTGAAGAGGTGCAGTTGTCCGCATCGGTGACTTGGACGGTGGCTGTGTTGTAAGTGGCCGGTGCAGCCGTGGGGATGCCATCGAGGACACCATCGGTGCTCAGAGTGAGGCCAGCGGGTAGATTGGTGGCACTCCAGGAGAGAGGAGCCTTGGCATTGGTGACGCTGAAGGTGACATTGGTGATGTCTGCGTATTGCGTGAAGGGTCCAGCGCTGCTGGGGGTGATGGTCATCGTCGGGCAATCGACATTGATGATGAAATTTGCGCTAGTTCCAGTGCATCCATTGGAATCGGTGGCGGAGATGGTGATAGTGCGGCTCTGGCCTGCGATGGTGGGCGTGCCGGAGATGACCCCGCCTGACTGCGTGAGTCCGTCAGGCAAAGTGCCATTGAGTGTATAGGTGTAGGTGCCACTTCCTCCAGAGGCGGTGAAGGTCACATTCGTCATCGCTGTGCTGCGAGTGAGGTTGAGAGGGCTAGTGGCCGTGGTGGAGACTGCAAGGCTGGGGCAGACCACATTGATGTAGTGATCCTCTACTTCGCCGCGCACACCGGTGACACTGGTGTTCCATGTGGGGGCCGTAGTGCCTTCCGCAATACGAACACGCACCTTTTTTAGACCAGTAGTGACTGTCGCAGGTGGAATGACGGAGACTGTCTTGATTCCGCCTGTCGTGATATTTCCCTGAGTAAAGGTCTCCCCTGCGTCGATGGAGTCGTTTCCATTCCAATCCACAAAGACGCTTAAATTGGCCTCCGTGGCACCGAGAGCGGCCAAATTCAGCGTCACAGGTATGGAGATCGGAGTGGAGCCTACGGCTGGAATGTTTGGCAGGCTCAAATCCTCGTCATCGACACCACCAGAGGCTGTGGAGTCATCTGCATCCGCGTTTCCAGTGGTAGGATAAAGTGCCTCCGCATCGGGCGTGATGGACCCGATGTAAATATTCGAGCTAGCGACGTTTCCAACGAGTGGCCAGGTGGCGTGGTCACCGTAATCCATCGCTGCGACAACGGTGATGAAGTGGTCTTCGATTTCTCCGAGTCGAGTCGGTGTCGATGCATTGTAGGTGACATTGTTGCCGGTTTCCTGAATTCGAAGGCGCAGACGCTTGGTGCCTGGAAGAGTGCCATACGGCGGCGTGAAGCTGAAAGTGTAGTCTCGTGAGGTATCGAGAATCTGCTGAGCCAGTGTAGCATTGGGAGCTGTGGCAGGATCTTCATCCCAATCCACAAAGCCGCGAATTCGACCTGTGCTGCCACTGAGGAGCGCGATATTCGTGGGGACTGTTACTGCCGCAGTGAGCGTGTTTTGAGTGCCCAGGTAGATCTGTGTCGGCATGGCGATGTCTTCGTCATCCGCATTTGTTCCGTCATCGGTGTCGCCGATGGAGAAGGCGTTTTCAGCATCGGGAAGGAAGGCTCCCATGTAGAGGAGGTTGGAGGCTTTATTGACGCCATCGGCGGCGTTGATCGTGACGAGGTCGTCACCACGCTCGGTGCTCACAGGCACCGGTTGGTAAAGGCGTGATCCGGTGCATGAAGCGCTATCAGTTGCCGTGATGGTGAAATCGAGCGCGGAGCCATCCTGCGGTGTGCCTGAGAGGGTGCCTGTGGCGGCATTCCACGTCGCCCAGGCAGGTATGCTGCCAGCAGTCACACTGTAGGAGTAGCTGCCCGTGCCACCACTGGCAGTGAAAACTTGTGTAAAGGGTGCTCCGACAAAGATTGTCTGCATTGTTGGCGGATTCACCGTGATCGCAGGGCAGCCTGGTGTGAGTGTGTAGGTGCGTGAGCCTTGGCAGCCATTCGCATCCGTGGCGATGATGGTGAAGTTCAAGACCCCTGAAGTCGGCGTGCCGGAGAGGCTATCACCCGTACGTGTGAGCCAGCCCGTTGGCAATGTGCCCGCATCCGAATAGGTGTAGGGGCCAGTGCCGCCAGAAGCACTCAATGTATGCGTGTAGGGCGAGCCGATGATGGGAGTGGTCAAGTCGCCCAAGCTGATGGCGGGGCAAACGCGGAAGGAGACCGTCTTATTTTGGTAACAGGCCTGATAAGGGGAGGCGAGCGTAGCACGCACGGTTAGAGTGTAGAGGCTAGCTGTCGTACCTGCTGCAATGGAGATTTTCCCATCCGCAGAGCCAATGGAGAATCCCGCTGGGGGAGTGATCAGACTCCAAGTAACAGCACGACCATTGGAGACACTCGCGGTGAAACCCGTGAGTTGCGTAAATGGCAGCGGTTGCTGTGCCGTCAATGATGAGCCGTCCGTAATGGTGATCGCGGGGCAAAGAACGTCGATGATGTCTGTGTAGGTGCCTGTGCAGCCATAGGCGTCTGTGGCTGTGACAGTCACGTTGATGCCGGTTGCCGTGGTCGTCGGTGTGCCAGAGAGTTGACCACTAGCATTCACAGAAAGCCATGATGGGCCTGTGGTGATGGTATAGGAGCTGATCGCCGCATTGCTGGTGGCTGTGAGTAAAGTGGCAACAGAAGAGTAATTACTGCCTACCACAGCATCTGGCAGACTCGCGGGTGTCCAGGTAAAGACGGGACAGACACGGTAGCTGACGGCTTTAGTCTGTGAGCAGGCCGTATAGGGTGCCACTAGGGTCGCACGGACAGTCAGTGAGTAGAGTCCAGTGGCCACGGCCGAGGTCACACTTAGCTTGCCATCAGCAGGTCCGATGGAGAATCCAGCGGGTGGAGATACCAGACTCCAGGTTGTCGCGATTCCGTTGCTTACCAAAGCGCTAAAACCGGTCGTTTGCGTGTAAGCGGTGCCAGTGATGCTCTGCATGGCTGCACCATCAGTGATGGTGATCGTAGGGCATAGAACACGCAGATCGACATCGCGGAAACCGGTGCAGGCATTCGGATTGCTCGCCGTGAAGCGATAGGTCGCATTGCCCACTGGTGTGCTTGGCGTGCCAGTGATCAATCCGCCAGTGCTTAGGCTCAAACCAGCAGGCAGAGCCGGGGAGACACTCCAGGTGTAAGTCTGCACTCCAGCGCCCGCCGTGCTGGCTGTGAGCTGTACATTCGTGTAGGCGGTGCCGACGATGCCATCGGCCAAGGTGAAGGCTCCGACAGTGACCGCAGGGCAGGTGATGGTGATGGGCACGACGCGTGAAGAGGTGCAGTTATCAGCATCGGTGACTTGGATGGTGACCGTGTTGTAAGTAGCCGGTGCAGCAGTCGGGATTCCATCCAGAACCCCTGCCGTGCTTAAAGTGAGGCCAGCGGGTAGATTGGTGGCACTCCAGGAGAGAGGAGCCTTGGCATTGGTGACGCTGAAGGTGACATTGGTGATGTCTGCGTATTGCGTGAAGGGTCCAGCGCTGCTGGGGGTGATGGTCATCGTCGGGCAATCGACGTTGATGGTGAAGTTTGCACTCGTGCCGACGCAACCACCTGCTGTGGTCGCTGTGAGTGTGAAGGTGCGGCTCTCCACATCATCTGGCGTGCCCGTGATGGTCACGGAGGCAGCCGGAGTGGAGTAATTGAGGGTCAAACCGGATGGCAGTGTGCCATTGAGGCTCCAGATGTAGGTGGAGGCACCACCACCAGTGGCGGAGAAGGTGAGAGTGCTCATCGCGGTGCCACGCGTGAGTGCCATCGGGGAGGCGGTAGCGGTAGTAACAGTGATCGCGGGGCACCCAGGAGTGATCGTGTAGGTGCGCTGGCCGGTGCAGCCATTGCCATCAGTAGCGGTGACGGTGAAGGTGACGGGGGTCGTATTGGGCGGCGTGCCAGAGAGAGCACCGTTGGAGGCGAGTGTGAGCCATCCGCCGATAGGCTGAGCGGAGGCGGTGGAGAAAGTGACGGTGCCGCCAGTGGAGTTGGAGACCGTGATGGTGTCGGAGTAAGGAGAGCCGACTGGCGGAGTGAGATTGATATTATTGAGAGCGAGGACGGGGCAGACACGGAAAGTATAGTCCGGTGACTTTTCCATAAAGCAGCTGTTGTATGGAGCAACGAGCGTGGCGCGAATTTTCAAAGAATAGAGTCCGACGGGCACTGTACTTGCCACGGTGATTTTGCCATTAAGCGGATCGATGGAGAAGCCCGCAGGAGCTCCAAATAGATTCCAAGTGACTCCAATACCATTGCTAACCAAAGCCGTGGCACCGACATCTTGCGTATAGGCTGTGCCAACAGTAACTTGCGAGGCTGAGCCATAAGTGAGGGTGATCGCGGGGCAGGTGATATTGAAGGTATAGGCTTTGCTGCTGGAGCAGCCTTTCGTGTCGGTAGCGATGATGGTGACGCCTACACCCGTGGCGGAGGCGGTGGGTGTGCCTGCGAGCTGACCTGAAGCGCTGTTAATGCTCATCCAGGCGGGGAAGCCTGCTGCAAGCGAGTATGTGTAGGATCCGATGCCGCCGGTAGCTGTCACCGCAGTGCCGCCGATGGTGTTGTAGTTCGTGCCGACGATCGCATTGGGCAGAGTTGCTCCTGCTGGGCTGAAAGTGCCCGCTGGGCATGCACGGAGGCCTATATCGAGCGTTTTTTCGTCGTTGCCGATGCCGGAGGGCTGCTCGGCACCGGACGTGAGGGTCAGGGTGGTCGAGACGATGGCGGTGCTCTGAGCTCCGGTCTGCACGCCGTTGTTGTCATTGTTGATGCTGTTGTCGAGCGTGACGGAATTGATCGCCACGAGTGGTGCGCTGCTCGGAGGCGTGGGGAGACGCACTTTGTAACTGCCTGGAGTGTAGATGCGGAAGAGATACTGCCCGGAGGCGTTCGGATTGGTGCTAGTAATGATCGTGTTGGCATTATCAAGTAGCTCAACATTGAGCGTAGTCAGGCCACTCACTGCATCCGTGCCGCTGTCGAAGAGACCGTTACCATTGCTATCGATGAAGATCTGATCACCGAGGCACAGGCCACTCCAGAGACCAAAGTCGATGGTGTACTCGGTGTCAGGATTGGTATCACCATCCGTGATGGACTCGGTGCCGTAGGCCAGAGCGATCATGGGCGAGCGGATTTGCGTGCCTGGACCACTTGGCTGGATGCCGTTGTTGTCGTTGTTCTCGCGGTTATCGGCGGTGTCAGGCGTGCCGCCAGTTTTTTGGATGGTGGAAGGAGTGAACTGTACGTAATAATTACCCGGAGCGAGGCTGCCAAAGCTGTAATTATTCACCGCAGCAGCGGTGGTGGCAGTCGTGGTGATGAGAATGTCATCTCCATCTCCGACAGTGACGTTGGTGGATTTGTACAAGCTGATGCCAGAGATGCTGCCCGCACCGAAGTGTGCCTCACCAGCGTCTTTGATACCGTTGTTGTTCGCATCATCCCAGATGCTGCCACCGAGAGTGAGTGCATTGGGCGGAGTGATTTCGCAGAGGGCGACATAGTCAGCCGCCAGCGGATTGGTAGCTGTACCACCGCTGAGGACGAAGTTCGCACTGTCGATCTGGGCGATAGTGGCTGCGGGATTGATGCGGAATGTGTACCGATATTGCCGCCAGGTAGGCTGTGCGGTATTGGCTGTTGCCAGTGTCCAATTCGTGCTCGTGTAATCCGCGCTGGTAAAGTTTGGCACGGGTGTGCCCGTCAGCTCGGACTGCGGCACGGTGTAGTACTGGTAGAAGCCAGGGGTTGCTCCGCCGATGATCTGGAAAATCTGTCCGCTAGCTGCTCCTAGATCCCAAATGACACTCGCATTGGCTGCGCTCGCATTCGCGGCCCACACACTGAGCTCATACGTCTTTCCAGCAGTGAGCTGCGAGCTCCATCCACCACTCACGGGTCGCAGACTGACACAGGCGCTGGTATTTTGGAACAGCAGCATGCGCCGTCCGTGGCGTGCTTTGCCCGCTTCGATCCATGAAACCGTACCTGTGTTGTTACCGGGCAGAACTTGAACATTTTGAATGGGCTCACCGAGTCCAGAGCTGCCATTCACATTGCCGATCCATTGCAAAGCATTGATTCCAGCTCCAAAACTCGTTGAGGTGCCATTGTAGCCGAGGACAGCCATCGCTGTGCCCGTCGCATTCGGCGTGCCGTCGAATTCAAAGCTTGGATTGGCGAACAAATTGGCCGCGTAGCACGGATCGAGGTTTGCAAAGCCAAAATCGACGGTGCTGTCCGTATTGGCATCATCGCCATCGACTCCACTGGCTGGCTCTGCACCGCTGGTGAGTGTGATGACTGGCGAAAAGACCTCTGTGCCACTGCCACCGGGCTGAATCGCATTGGAGTCATTATTTTGGCCATTGTCAGCTGGATCACCATTGGCGCTCACCTGTGGGTAAAAGGCAGGTGGAGCGGGAATCCGAACGTAGTAGGTATAAGGAGCCAGACCCGTGAAGGCATAAGCGCCATTCCAGTCCGTCTGAATGTCAGCGCCCACTTTCACATCATCACCGCCTCCTCGCAGACCGTCAGCCCCCGTGCTCCAGAGCTGCACCGTGATGCCAGGGATGCCACTTTCCGTGCTCTGGCGGATGCCATCATTATTCATGTCCACAAAGACGAGATTTCCGATCCCAGCAGCATTCGTATCGAGTGTGTAGGTGCGTGTGCCCGTGCAACCATTCGCATCCGTGGCGATCACAGCGAAAGTTTGAGCGCCGGAGCTGGTAGGCGGCGTGCCACCGAGCTGGCCACCACTGGTGATCGTAAGCCAGGCAGGTGGTGTCGGCGAGGCCGCGAGTGCGAACGTGTAACTGGGCGTGCCTCCTGCGGCGCTGATAAGCGTGCCTGGTAGCGTGTTATAATTCACCCCCACCTGGGCTGCGGGCACAGTTGCCGGAGAAAGCGTGATCACTGGGCATATCTGGATGCTCACCGCTTGATCCTTATAGCAGCCATTGGCATCGGTAGCACGGACAGTGACACTGACGCCCGCACCATTCGCGGTGGTCGGAGTCCCCCCCGCCACTTGAAGCCCCTCCGCCAGCACCCCCTGCCGTCCAGGTATAGGAGCCACTGCCGCCAGCGGCGTTCAAAGTCGCTGTGTAAAGTGCCCCGACCGTACCATCCGCCAGCGTCGTAGGCGTGACAGTGATCGCTGGACACTGCTGCTGCCACAAAAGTGAATCCTCAAAGCCCAGCGGGCCAGAGCCATACACACCCCAGGTCAAACCATCCGCCGACATGCCATCACCACCATTGTACACATTCCACGACGTCAAAGACGGCTGCAATGCCGTGTGACCATCACTCACCAGCAAATTCGAAACTCGTGTGTAGGCAGCCGTGGGTGATGTCCAAAGCACCGCGAAGCTTCCAGCCGCCCCACTGGTATAAATTGTCCCCAATGCACGCCCCGTATCGCTCACAGCACCGATGATCCCGCCTAGATTGTCCTGGGGACTGACCAGCGCCAGATTCGTCCGAGTACCTGCCACCGTGTCATAAATAAAGGGAGTCGGGACACCCGAGATGCGCTGGGAGGCACCCACATAGCGGCCATTCGGGCTCACTTTACCAGCGGAGCGTGGTGTGGTGTAGGAATAAACCGTCGTCGGCCACCCACCAGCCACACTACCACTCAGAATCTTGCCGGAGCCATCCGTGCCGATGACAAGCAGCTTTGTGCCATCTGCGGAGGCATCCAGCACTTCACGCACGCCGCTAATAGCTGTCCAAGCACGGGTGCTAAGATTCCAGTAACCCCCCACAGCCAGAGTCGGTCCAGCAGGACCATCCGAATCCACACTACCAAAAGCATACGCACTATCACTCGTCATCGAGGTGGGAATGGCCGTGATGCTCGCATTGGCATCAAAGGGCGTGAGCAGCCGCACCGTGGTGCCCGCCGTCCGATTATGGAACCACGCGATCACGTTCACATTTGCCCCGCTGGTCCATTTTTCGTGGCCGACACTGTTACCGCTGTCGTTGATGTCATTGGCCAAGGCATACGGACTTGAACCTGTTACCTTCGGGATCTCCGTGACGACGGGAGTTCCAGTCGTCATGTAAAAACCACGCGTCGTCGCCCCGAAGCGCACACCGGCCACATACTGGCCGTTCGGAGACATAGTCATGATACACTGCGCATGGTCATTCGTTTGCCCGCCCAGCACATCTTGTCCCACACGCGTCACCTTGTAGAGTGTACCGGTTGTCTGGGCCATAGCGGTACTCGCCATGGCGAGTAGCAAGGGAGAAGCCTTGAAAAATCTTCCTAGCCACTGCCACCCACTGGTTTTTATGTCTTCGGTTAATTCCTGATGTCTTTCCAAGGTAAGTCCTGTGGGCAATAAGTCTCTCACCCGCGACTTCGCGCGGGCAGCCTGGGTATTCCTATGAAAAACATGGAAATACTTTCTGGTTTGGGTGCCAGTTGCTGAAATTAGACTCATTATTTTATATGAATTATTCCATAGTTAATCACTTGAGCTATAAATTCAATACAATTCGACTAAAATTGTAATTATTTAGATTCATTTGTAAGTTGCCCGGCTCACATCTCCTGAAAAACCACCTTCAGGCACTCGACACCCTCTCTTTCGGGCCTATCCTCGCCACCCCCAGGCCCCAAACCGGCCTTTTTCCCTAAACTGCCTCTCCATCCCTCATGAGCCAAAAAATCGTCCTCGCATACTCCGGCGGCCTCGACACCTCCGTCCTTCTTTCCTGGATCAAAGACACCTATCAGGCCGAAGTGATCGCCTTTTGTGCCAATATCGGCCAGGACGATGAGTTGAAGGGGCTCAACGCGAAGGCTAAAAAGACTGGTGCCTCCAAAATCTACATCGATGACCTCCAAGAGGAGTTCGCCCGCGATTTCATCTTCCCCATGATCCAGGCCGGAGCCATCTACGAAGGCCAGTACTTCCTAGGCACCTCCATCGCCCGCCCCCTCATCGCCAAACGCATGGTCGAGATCGCCAAAGCTGAAAAAGCCGGAGCTATCGCCCACGGCGCCACCGGCAAAGGCAACGACCAAGTCCGCTTTGAGCTCACCGCAGCCGCTTTGGCTCCAGAAATCGACATCATTGCCCCCTGGCGTGACGAGCGCTTCCGCACCCAGTTTCCAGGCCGCGCCGAAATGATCGCCTACTGCGAAGAAAAGAAAATTCCTGTCCAAGCTAGCGCCAAAAAGCCCTTCTCCATGGACCGGAACCTCCTTCACATCAGCTATGAAGCCGGCATCCTCGAAGACCCCTGGTTCGACGCCAGCGATCCCAAATACAAAGACTACTTCAACACCCTCTCCGTCTTCCCAGAAGACGCCCCAGAAAAAGGCGAAACCGTCATCCTTGAGTTCGAAAAAGGCAACTGCATCGCGGTGAACGGCAAAGTGCTCGATCCGCTCGCCGTCATGAAAATGCTCAACAAGCTCGGCGGTAAACATGGCGTGGGCCGCGTCGATATGGTGGAAAACCGCTTCGTCGGCATGAAAAGCCGCGGCGTCTATGAAACCCCCGGCGGCAGCATCCTCCACTTCGCCCACCGCCAGATCGAGAGCCTCACCATGGACCGCGAAGTCATGCACCTGCGTGACAGCCTCATCCCCAAATACGCCCAACTCGTCTATAATGGCTTCTGGTACGCCCCTGAGCGCCTCGCCCTCCAGGCACTCGTCACCGAGAGCCAGCAAAAAGTCAGCGGCACCGTCCGGGTGAAGCTCTACAAAGGCAACATCATCGCCGCAGGTCGCAAGAGCCTCTACAGCCTCTACAACCCGCAGATCGCCACCATGGAAGCAGACCCCACCAAGGCCTACAACCAAGACGACGCCACCGGCTTCATCCGCCTCAACGGCCTGCGCCTAAAAACCGCCGCCCTCCGCGACCGGAAGAAATAATCGCCCTTTTTTAGCCCCACCAGCAAAGGGCTGCCCAAACGGGGCAGCCCGAATGCTAACCGCATGTAGTATAGGAAGTGATGAAGCGAGGAGGGATGCTACCGGTAGTGCAGTAATCGGAGGCCTCGTGGTGCTTTGCACTTGGGGGGCTGTGATTGGAGGTGCTTGTGTGGTTCCGATAGGAGGGAATAGGTGAAAATCGGTGAGTTTGATACGTTGGTAGTGCACTCATGGCTTCATCTACGCTTCGTCGAACATTTCTCGGTAAAACCTCTCATGGGCTGGGTGCTTTGGCGCTCGCTTCTTTGCTGCGCCCAACGATGGCGGCTCCGGTGAAAGGGGTGATCGGTGTGCCGCCTTTGCCGCAGAAGGTAAAGAGGGTGATTTGGCTGACGATGGCAGGCGGACCGTCACACTTAGAGACTTTTGATCCGAAGCCGAAGCTGGCGCAGATGGATGGTAAGCCGATGCCGGAGTCTTTTACGAAGGGGCAGCAGCTCGCGCAGCTTCAGGGACGACCGCTGATGTGTTTTGGCCCTCAGCATGCGTTTGCGAAGTTCGGAAAAAGCCAAATCGAGATTTGTGGGCTGTTTCCTCATATCGGGAGTGTCATGGATGACATTTGTCTGATTCGCAGCATGACGACGGATGCGATTAATCATGATCCAGCTCATATGTTCATGAATACGGGGTCACAGATTGCTGGACGGCCTAGTATGGGTGCTTGGGTGACTTATGGTCTGGGGACTGAGGCATCTGATCTGCCGGGGTTTGTGGTGCTGACTTCTTTGGGCAAGGGGGGACAAAATCAGCCCATTGCGGCGAGGCAGTGGAGCAGTGGCTTTTTGCCGTCGAAGTTCCAAGGTGTGCAGCTTCGAGCAAAGGGTGATCCTGTTTTGTATCTAACAAATCCGGCGGGTGTGACGAGGGAGCGCCAGGGGGCGGATATCGGGGCGATTAATGCACTCAATCGGGCTCATGATGCGCTGGTGGATGATCCTGAGGTCGCGACGCGTATCGCGCAATATGAGATGGCTTTTCAGATGCAGGCGAGTGTGCCGGATTTGATGGATGTGAGCCAAGAGGGGGCAAAAATTCTCGAGCTTTATGGCTGCCAGCCAGGGGATGGCTCATTTGCTGCGAATTGCCTCCTAGCGCGGCGTCTGGCGGAGCGTGGCACAAGGTTTATTCAGTTGTATCACAAGGATTGGGATCATCACGGCGGGGTGAAGGAGGGGGTGGCGCTCAAGGCCCAGGAAATCGACCGCGCATGTATGGCGCTGATCACGGATCTAAAGCAGCGCGGGATGCTGGAGAGTACGCTCATCGTGTGGGCGGGTGAGTTTGGCCGGACGCCGATGTCGCAGGGGGGTAGCGGGCGTGATCACCATAATAAGGCGATGTCGGTCTGGATGGCGGGTGGGGGTATCCAGGGTGGCATGGTGCATGGGGCGACGGATGATCTGGGATATGCGGCCATCGAGAAGATCACGACCGTTCACGATATTCATGCGACGATGCTGCATCAGCTGGGCATTCGTCATGATGCCTTTAGCTTTAAATTCCAGGGGCTGGATGCTCGCCTTAGCGGTGTGGAGGGGGCGAAGGTGATCCAGGATATTTTAACGTGAGCGATGGCTCACGGTAGCAGTGGTAGGGTACGTTTTGCTTTGGCGCTTTGGAAGGCGGTATCGACGATTTGTTGGCCGATGCGTGAGATGTCGAGGCGTAATGGGCCGATGAGGGGCGCCCCGGTTTCGAGATGGTGGATGACGTGCTCGACGGGGTTGCGATTGGGTGCAGCGATGGGGGCTGCGGGGATGTCGTAGCCCTCGGGGCATGAGCGGGTCTGTACGCGGAGCGTTTTGGCGTAGTCGTAGCAGGAGATCGTGCCATCGGTGCCTTTGAGCACAAAGCCACACATGGGCTGTGGCTGGTGAGTCCACGGATCGGTGAAGGTGCCCCAGCGTGTTTCTGTTTTGCTGAGGCCGGTTTGATAGCGCAGCACGGCGATGGCGTGTTCATCGACTTCGAGGCCTGCGGGCTCGTCCCAGGTGCAGGTGACTTCCAGTGGGGAGCGACCTCCGAGATGCCAGGTGCCGAGTGTAGTGCCGTATCCCATGTAATCGAGCAGTGAGCCTCCGCCCTGCGCGGCGCTGTAGAACCAGCTAGCGCCTTTGTCAGCGGCGGAGGGTTCTTTTTCGATCTTGTCGGCACCATGATAGAGGGGGCCGCGATTGCCGCCGTGGTGATGAAACTCTAAAACTTCGCCAATGAGGCCTTCCTGAATGAGGCGGTGGGCGGTTTGCTGCGCGGCATCCCAGACGAGGGGCCAGTTGATGGTCAAGAGTTTGCCGTGCGGGCGCATGGCGGCCACCATGGCATCGGCCTCGGCCAGTGTGCCTGCGAAGGGCTTTTCCATGATGATGTGGGTGCCGAAAGGGGCGACTTTTTCGACCCATTCACCATGGCGTGAGGCGGCAGGGCAGAGGAGGACGATGTCGGGCTTTGTTTTTTCCAGGCAGGCGCGGTGGTCGGTGAATACGCGGTCTGTGCTGAGGTCGAAATTCCGAGCGGCATCGAGCATGCGCTCGGGGTGTTCATCACAGATGGCGACGATTTCTGCGTTTGGGTGCTCGTGGGTCTGCCGGAGCAGATCGCCCATGTGGAAGTGGTCGAAGTTGATGCCTGCGATGCGCCATTTTTTGCTCATGTAGGGTTTTAGCTGCCAGAAGTGATGCGGCAAGCGTGATGTGAGAATCCCTACTATCTAGCACAACGCCATGTTTGACAGGGGAGGTGTGCTTCGCACGCTGGTGACTGTGAACGACTCCACCGACCTTCTCCGCCGTACTCCGCTTCATGATGTTCATCTCGAATTGGGGGGACGAATGGTGCCTTTTGCGGGCTGGGAGATGCCGGTGCAGTATGCAGGTATCGTGCAGGAGCATCTGGCGGTGCGGCAGGCGGTGGGTGTGTTTGATATTTCGCACATGGGGCAGTTGCTGGTGAGTGGCCGGGGGGCTGAGGCGTTTCTGAATCGGGTGCTGACCAATGATGTAACAAAGCTCACGCCTGGACAGGGGCAGTACACGCTGCTGCTGAGGCCGGATGGCGGTGTGGTGGATGATTTGATCGTTTATCGTGTGAGTGAGCGGGAGTTCTTCTTGGTGGTGAATGCATCACGCATTGAGGCGGATTGGGAGCATCTGGAGAGCCAGATTACGGAGGAGGATGCGGTGAGTATGGCCAATGCCAGTGACTTTACGGCCGGAGTGGCGGTGCAGGGGCCGCGCAGTCGGCAGGTATTCGAGCGTGTTTTTCAGGGCAGTGCTCCGTATCCAGAAAAGAACACTGTCCTCATCACCATGACGCCAGATGGCCCGATGTGGCTTTGTGGCACGGGTTATACGGGGGAGGATGGGTTTGAGTTTTTCATGCCTGCGGAGAAAGGGGCGACTTGGTTCCGTAGCATCGTGGATGCGGTCAAGGCGGAGGGAGGGCAGCCATGTGGGCTGGGTGCCAGGGACACGCTGCGACTGGAAATGGGCTACCCACTTTATGGAAACGACCTGAGTGAGACTCGCTCACCGCTGCAAGCGGGGTTGGGCTTTTTTGTGTCGATGGAGAAGGGGGCGTTTACAGGCCGGGAGGTGCTGGTGGAGCAAAAAAGTGCCGGTTTGCCGGATAAACTGGCTGCTTTCAGGATGATCGGGACTGCGCCACCTCCGAGGCCCCATTATCCCGTGCTGCATGAGGGCCAAGTCGTGGGTGAGGTGTGTAGTGGCACGCAATCACCTAGTCTGGGGCGGGGGATTGGCATGGTGTATCTTCCGCCGCTGGCTGCGGCTATCGGGGCCCAGATCGAGATTGAGGTGAGAGGGCGTCGTTTTCCGGCGGAGATCGTCAAAAAGCCATTTTATCGAAAATCATAGCGCGGTATGACCTCTATGATTTAAAAGCTAACGGAACTCACCCACATCGAAACCACTGCTATGAGCCTCATCCCTGACTCTCTCCACTACCGCGATTCACACGAATGGATCGACCTGACTCAGAATCCAGCGTCTGTGGGGATCACGGACCATGCGCAGGCGGAGCTGACGGATGTGGTCTTTGTCGATTTGCCGAAAGTGGGTGCTGTGGTGACTGCGGGGCAGCAAGTGTGTGTGATCGAGTCCGTGAAGGCCGCGAGCGATATTTATGCCCCCGTGAGTGGTGAGGTGGTGGAGGTGAATGAGGCGCTGGCGGCAGATCCGGGGCTCATCAACCGTGATCCGTATGCTGGGGGACACATTTTTAAGGTCAAGCCGTCGAATCCGGCTGAGGCTGAGAAGCTCATGAGTGCCGCTGCTTACAAAGCGCACCTGGGCTGATGCTGTGATGGGATGCCAGGAGTCTAAAAGCCGGGAATATGGCGTGGAGTGAAGCCTTTGAGGCTGTGTCCTGTTGGAATCCAGCGTGGGCCGACTGCTTTGCCGTCGATTCAGGTGTCAAAGATGACTCCAGTGAGGGAGACGAAGATGTGCTTTTGATTTGACCCATATGGTGATCCAGTGACCACGCCCAGGGGCACCGTAGGTAACGAATTTGCGGCAGTGTTTGCTGCCTGAACTTATGGCCCGTCTACCGCGAAAGGCGGTGGCCACGTTCGCGGTGGCATTGGTGGGGAAGTGCGAGGCCGCCTAACAGTGCGCCGAAGGCTGTTTGCGCCCTTATTTACGAAAGAAGTGGCGGTGGGTTCCTCAATTTGAGAATCGAGGGGGATTTCTTATTCCGATTTTTCAAATACCCCACCCCTGCGTGGGCACCAGCCATTCCCGGGTCTAGGTAAACCGGATGGATTTCAAAAGGCGATTTGGGCACCGATTTTTCGAGCACATTGATCACCTGCGGAGTTGATAACATAAATAATTAAAAATATAGAAATAACAAAAAAAATTTGCTTACATTATGATATATGTTTTACTTTTTGTTGTGATAATGAAATTAAAATATAAAATTTATAAAATCATTATTTATTAATATAAACCAACCGCTGATTATAATGCACTTTTTCAATGCTATTTTTAAACTGGGGCTAATACTGATTACTTACCTTTGGGTGGAAGTTAGTTGCTCTGGAGCCACCAATTTAGGGCCTGAATTGGGCTGCAATGGCAGTCTTGACGGTGCAATGATTTTTGGAAATTATGCAACACCCCCAGTGGGGGCTGATGGTTATTATACTCAAGGCGGTTGCGTCCAATTTACCCAATACTGGGAGGACCATTATGGTGACGGTGGAAATGGGAACACCAATATGTGGGTTATCTCAGATGCCACTCTAGCTAAAGAAGGTAGCAAGTTCCTAGCCTTGCGGAATGCCCCGCCCCTTTTTGGAAGTGGATACTACTGGATCAACTGGAAGAATACCTTACCCAGTAACCCGGCTGGTAAGACGTTTCGTCTGACTTTTTGGATGTTAAACGGCCCGGCAGATGTGCAAATCAGTCGAGGAGACCACGGAGAAAACGCCGTCGCAACACAGTCGTTTACAAGCGCAGCAGCGCCCGCGAGCCCGCCCTGGGTCTGGGAGCAAAAAACCTTCGATTTTACAGTGCCAGCGGGCAGTACCTATTTTTATCCAAATGAGCTGAATGTTCGAGTGCGGCGCCCCGCTGGCAATAACAGCCAGTTTACCTACTTAGATGGCTTTTCGCTCAAAGAATGCCTGCCATCCCCTCCTCCGTCTCCGGTCGCTGACCTTGCGCTGGGTAATTTGGTTTGGTGTGACGACAACAACAACGGCATCAAGGACGTTGGTGAATCAGGAATTGACGGTGTGACCGTTCAACTGGTCAAAGACCAAAACCTGGATGGAGTCATTTCCTCTTCCGAAGAAACGACTCTGGTAGCGACAACCACGACCGCAGGTGGAGGGCTCTACCAATTTTCAGCACTCTATTCAGGACGTTATCGAGTGATCATCCCCACTAGTAATTTCGGCACTGGGCAAGCTCTGAATCTCAAAACACGCTCATCCACCATAACGGACTCATCTGACAACGGTGAGGATAACGACGACAACGGTATCCAAAGTTCAGCAGCCGCTAAAACCTACAGCCCTGACATTGTGCTCCTTCAGAATACAGAGCCAGGCACAGGAGTGGATGGCACGAATGCCTATACTGACAGCACCGTGGACTTTGGATTTACCTCCACCACGTGTTTGGGCGGTACCATTTGGTGTGATGATGATAACGATGGCACTATAGATTTAGGCGAAAGCAAGGTGAGCGGTGCCTATGTCGTCCTTTACCAGGACATCAACTGCGATGGTGACATCAATGATGCTGGGGAGTCTGTAGAAGTGTCGGCGCAAGTCACGGATTCTTCAGGTAACTATCTTTTCGAAAATTTGCTCCCTGGATGTTATATCGTAGCGGTGCCTGATTTTAACTTTGTCACCAGTGGCGGGGGCAAGGGTGGCAGTGGCAGCGGTTCCTTAGGCGGGGGTTCTCTAGGTGGAGATACACTGGGTGGCGGTGGAAGAGATGGTGGCACCAGCGGATGCAGTTTGACGACGCATATTTATTCTTCAACGGCAACTCCTGGCAGTGGTTCTGTTTGGGGGGCTGACGGATCAACAGCCTCGCAGACTCCTGGTGTAGATCATGGTTTCCAGAATACTGGAGGTGCCACTACGGTGTCCTCCTCAATTACCGTGACAACTGGCAGTTGTGTTACCAATATTCATTTCGGCTTTACCGCAACCAAGGCGAGCGTCTTGCCTGATCCGGCTGCAGGCCTTGTTGGATTGGCGGATTTTGTTTTCTGTGACGAAAATAACAATGGCGTCAAAGATGCTTACGAGGTCGGCATCATGAGAGTTGTCCTGGAGCTCTACCATGACGCAGATGGAAATGGAGTGATCAGTGGAAGTGAGGGCACGACGCCCGTAGCAACCACCAACACTGATGCAAACGGCATTTATTATTTTACGGATCTTTCACCGGGGAATTACCAAATTAAAATTCCTACTTCAAACTTTAGCGGTACGCTTCGTTACAAGCAGCTTTCCTCAACCACAACCAGTGCACTGGACAACCAAGTGGATCATGATGACAATGGTATCCAGTCTGGGGGAGCGGGAACGGTTGTGGTGAGTCCTTTGATCACCCTTAGCTTACCATTCTTCGACCCGAGGACTGGAACGACAACAGGGGGAGAGCCTCCTGTGGCGGTGGATTGCACGGGTGACCGAGTGGACAGTACGCTCGACTTTGGCTTTGTGCCCACCACGGCCATAGGTAATTTAGTTTGGTGTGACGAGGATAATGATGGAGTCAAAGACACTGCCGAAGTCGGTATCGCGAATGTGACGGTGGAGCTTTTGAGAGATGGAAACTGGGATGGCGATTTCTTGGATTCAGGTGAAGCGACGGCCATCGCAACTACTACAACTAACTCGTTAGGGAACTATGAGTTTACAGGTCTGTTGAATGGAAACTACAAAGTTAGAATCCCAGTATCCAATTTCAGCTCTGGAGGTGCTTTATCTGATAGAGTTCGCTCCTCTGTCCCGACCGATTCGACGGACAATCAGGAAGATATGGATGACAATGGAGCCCAAGTCGGCGGGAACGGTACTGAGGTCCTAAGTCCGCTCATTCTACTCATGGCAGGAGCCGAGCCGAATAATGCGATAGATGGAACAGATGAATCTACTGACAGTACGGTTGATTTTGGATTTTTCACGCCACTTGCTTTGGGTAACCTAGTCTGGTGTGATAGCAATAAAGATGGTGTGGCGCAATCGGGAGAGCCTAGATTCAAAGACGTACTGATCTGGTTGTATCAGGACAAAAATGAAGATGGGGTGCTCACGGCACCGATTGAGACTTCTCCATTGGATTTCACGAGGTCAGACAACAATGGCAATTACGAATTTGGCAATCTAGGAAAGGGTATCTACAAAGTGCAGGTGTTGGCCGGAAATATGGCTTCTGGGCAGCCTCTTGAGCTGAAGCCCTATTCCACGGTGCCCCAGGTAAACTTAGATAATGGATCGGATAATGATAACAATGGTACTCCAAACTTACAGGGACATGTGGATAGCCCATTTATCAATCTTGCGCCAGGCTCTGAGCCTAATGTGGCAACGGATGGGACCGATACCCACGCTGATAGTACGATAGATTTTGGTTTTGTGGACACCCTTTGCTCCACGATCACGATTTCCCCATCCACGCTGCCCAATGGAACGTTAGGAACGGCTTATAGCCAAACCCTCAGCGCCAGCGGAGGCACTGCACCCTATACCTATGCTGTCACCACAGGCACACTGCCCACAGGACTCATCCTGAGCAGTGGTGGAGCTATCACGGGCACGCCAACGAGCGCAACTAGCCGTACTTTTATCATCACAGCCACAGACTCGAGTGGTTGTAATGGCACGAGGGAATTTACGGTAGCTCCGGTTTGCCCCACGATCGGACTTTCGCCTACTACGCTGCCAAATGGCACAGTAGGCACGGCCTACAGCCAGACGCTTAGCGCCAGTGGTGGAGCGGTGCCTTACTCTTATGCAATCACCACAGGTGGCCTGCCAGCAGGCCTGAGTCTGAGCAGCGGTGGCGCTATCACGGGAATGCCTAGTTCAGTCGGAACAGGCTCATTCACGGTGACTGTGACCGATGCCAATGGTTGCACGGGTTCTCTCGGTCTTAGCATCAGCGTGAATGCGGGTGCCTGCCCGACAGTCACGATCAGTCCATCACCTTTGTCATCAGGCACAGTGGGCACCGCCTACAGCGCCACGCCGAGTGCGTCACCTAGCGCCACCTATACCTGGACGGCGAGCGGACTGCCTGCGGGCCTGAGCATTAACGCAAGCACGGGAGTGATTAGTGGAACACCTACGGCAACAGGCACGGCAACCATCACAGCAACGGCCACGATTACGGGCTCAACCTGCTCAGCGACAACGACACTTACGGTAAGCTGCCCCACGATTACTCTTTCACCTACCACTCTGCCTAACGGCACGGTGAATACGGCTTACAGTCAGACTGTCAGTGCCAGTGGCGGCACTGCGCCTTACAGTTTCGCAGTTACGACAGGCACGCTACCGACAGGTCTTGGCCTGAGTAGCGGTGGAGCCATCACTGGCACGCCAACGAGCACGACTAGCCGTACTTTTACAATCACAGCGACGGATTCTAACGGCTGTGTAGGCACTCGTGTCTTCACAGTGGCTCCGGTTTGTCCTGTGATCAACCTTTCACCTGCTTCGTTGCCAAATGGTACAGTGGGCACGGCTTATAGCCAGACCGTTAGCGCCAGCGGTGGGATTGCGCCTTATGGTTTCGCAGTTACCACGGGTACATTGCCGACAGGTCTTAGCCTGAGCAGTGGTGGAGCCATCACAGGCACGCCAACGAGCACGACTAGTCGCACCTTTACCATCACGGCTACAGATGGGAACGGCTGCACAGGGACGAGAGAGTTCACAGTGGCACCGGTATGCCCCACAATTACGCTTTCACCTTCCACGTTACCCAATGGCACGGTAGGTACGGCCTACAGCCAGTCGCTTAGCGCCAGTGGAGGTGCTGCGCCATACAGTTTTGCAGTCACTGCGGGTACTTTGCCCGCAGGGTTGAGCCTCAGCAGTGGTGTTGTTAACGGTACGCCAACGAGCACAATCAGCCGCACCTTTACCATCACAGCAACGGATGCCAATGGCTGCACAGGCGGGATCGAGTTTACAGTGGCACCAGTTTGCCCCACGATCACTCTAACACCCACGTCACTGCCCAATGGCACGGTGGGCACGGCCTACAGCCAGACGCTCAGCGCAAGCGGCGGCACGAGCAGCTACACTTATGCCGTAACCACAGGCGGATTGCCCGCAGGCTTGAGTTTGAGCAGCGCAGGAGCCATTACTGGCACACCGACCACCAGTGGCACCGCGAGCTTCACCGTCACCACGACCGATACGCATGGATGCACCGGCACGAGCAACCTGAGCATCACCGTCAATGCAGGGGCTTGTCCGACCGTGACGATCACACCGACACCCCTCGCCGCAGGCACCGTTGGCACTGCCTACAGCGCCACGCCGAGTGCTTCACCCGCAGCGACCTACACCTGGAGCGCAACGAGCTTGCCCGCAGGCCTGAGCCTCAACACCAGCACCGGAGCCATCACCGGCACCCCAACGGCAACAGGCACCGCAACGATCACCGCGACCGCGACGATCACCGGCTCCACCTGCTCAGCCTCCACCACGCTAACGGTGATCTGTCCATCGATCAGCATCACTCCGCTCACACTGCCCAATGGCACGGTCAATACGGCTTACAGCCAAACCTTGAGTGCCAGCGGCGGAACGAGCAGCTATAGTTACGCGGTGACCAGCGGTATCCTGCCCGCAGGCCTCAATCTGAGCAGCGGCGGAGCCATCACCGGCACACCGACGAGCACCACGAGCCAAACGTTCACCATCACCGTCACCGACGCCAATGGCTGCACGGGCACGCATGAGTTCACCGTCGCACCTGTGTGCCCCGTGATCACCATGACTCCTTCGACATTGCCCAATGGCACGGTGGGCACGGCCTACAGCCAAACTTTGGGTGCAAGCGGCGGCATCGCCCCTTACAGCTATGCGGTGACCACCGGCGTATTGCCCACGGGATTGAGTCTGGGCAGCGGTGTGATCAACGGCACACCGACGAGCACCACGAGCCAAACGTTCACCATCACCGTCACCGACGCCAATGGCTGCACCGGCACTCGCGAGTTCACCGTCGCACCTGTGTGCCCCGTGATCACCATGACTCCTTCGACATTGCCCAATGGCACGGTGGGCACGGCCTACAGCCAAACTTTGGGTGCAAGCGGCGGCACATCGCCTTATAGCTTCGCGGTGACCACCGGCGTATTGCCCACGGGATTGAGTCTGGGCAGCGGTGTGATCAACGGCACACCCACCAGCGCCACTAGCCAAACGTTCACCATCACCGCCACCGATGCCAATGGCTGCACCGGCACTCGCGAGTTCACGGTGGCTCCTGTGTGCCCTGTGATCACCCTGACGCCGAGCACGCTGCCCAATGGCACCGTGGGCACCGCCTACAGCCAAACTTTGGGCGCAAGCGGCGGCACGAGCAGCTACACTTATGCCGTAACCACAGGCGGATTGCCCGCAGGCTTGAGTTTGAGCAGCGCAGGAGCCATTACTGGCACACCGACCACCAGTGGCACCGCGAGCTTCACCGTCACCACGACCGATACGCATGGATGCACCGGCACGAGCAACCTGAGCATCACCGTCAATGCAGGGGCTTGTCCGACCGTGACGATCACACCGACACCCCTCGCCGCAGGCACCGTTGGCACTGCCTACAGCGCCACGCCGAGTGCTTCACCCGCAGCGACCTACACCTGGAGCGCAACGAGCTTGCCCGCAGGCCTGAGCCTCAACACCAGCACCGGAGCCATCACCGGCACCCCAACGGCAACAGGCACCGCAACGATCACCGCGACCGCGACGATCACCGGCTCCACCTGCTCAGCCTCCACCACGCTAACGGTGATCTGTCCATCGATCAGCATCACTCCGCTCACACTGCCCAATGGCACGGTCAATACGGCTTACAGCCAAACCTTGAGTGCCAGCGGCGGAACGAGCAGCTATAGTTACGCGGTGACCAGCGGTATCCTGCCCGCAGGCCTCAATCTGAGCAGCGGCGGAGCCATCACCGGCACACCGACGAGCACCACGAGCCAAACGTTCACCATCACCGTCACGGCGACCGATGCACATGGTTGCATGGGCTCCAACAGCTTAAGCATCACGATTGAAGCACTCTCGAACATCACAGGAACCATTCTAGAAGATACCGACAACGACAATGATGGCGATGTCGTGATCCCTGTCGTCACGCTGACACTCTGCACCGACCTCAATTCCGATGGAGACTCCAATGACCTCGAAGAAGGACCCGCGGACAATCCAAATATTGAGGGAGTGCAGGCCTATCGTCACCACCACGGACGGGAACTACGCTTTCACGAATCTGGTCGCCGGTAGTTATGTGGTGAAGGAAAATCAGCCTGTGGATTATGTGAGTGTTTCCGATGGTGATAGCACACCTGATACTCCGTTGGCACCGGTTGATTCGACCAATTCTCCATCCGATGACATCATTGCTGTTACGACGAGTCCTGGTGAGACTGACAGCGGAAATGATTTCATCGAAGAGCGCCTCTATGATCTGTGTGGCCAAGTACGCTATGATAGCGATCGCGATGGTAGCCTCATCGATCCTGATGTCGGCCTCTCTGGTTTCAGCATACGGCTCTACCAGGATACGGATAGCAGTGGAGGATACACGACTGGAGACGTGCTGCTGAATACCAAGATCACAGACACGAATGGCGACTACTGCTTCAACGATCTGCCATCGGATGAATACATCGTCGTCGAAATCCCACCTCATACCGAGCTCTACAACACCAACGACCAAGATCGGAACAATGACCGTGCCATTCCGGTGGCGATCACAAACAGCGACAGCGATAATAATGACTTCCTCGAAGCAGCGGACCCACAAGGTTGGTTCTACGACGTGGAGACATGCGAGGTCGTCCCTGGTGGCAGCGTCACAGTCACTACCATGCCTGTGGGCGGCTCTGTGAATATGATTCTCAATGGATCGAATGGTGAGTACTCCTGGCTGACCAATGGAGTCTCAGGCGTCTATGCCATGACGGTGACACCGCCTCCAGGATACATTATCGACCCCAGCCGCCCATCGGGTGCCACGCTAGATCCAACAGGATTATCCGACCCGTATTATGTCGGCTCTGGAGTGAATGGAACGGGTAGTGCGCTACTCGATTGCACTCATGCCAGCAACCCCTGGCACGTGAGTTTTGAGCTCACCTCTGGTGATCCATTTGTCCTCTACAACAACATCCCGCTGATCCGCACCAAACCCATCACCTTCGCAGGCTGGCAGATACTCAACACGCTCGGCGGACAGAATGGCGCGACTCAGGACCCAGATGGAGACGGATTGACGAATCTACAGGAGTTTGCCTTCTGCTACCCCGCTGATTCAGGCGTAGCCACTGGCTGCCCGCTCGAAGTCGTGCGTAATCTCGATGACACACTGGATGCACACGTGCGTCGTGTGACCGGCGCAGCAGTCACCTACACCCTCGAGTACATTTCCGAACTAGCACTCAGCGGTGCAGGTGGAGCAGGCTGGACAGCGATCACCAGCATCACACCCGTGGTCACCACGAATGTGGACGGCACCGAGGAGGCAGACTACCGCGACCTAGCCCAGATACCTGCCCTCAGCAGTGGCAAAGGCTTCGTGCGTGTCGTCGTCAGCAATGGTAGCAGCACCGCGAGAACGTATGCCGCAGGGTGGGGGACACAGGTGCTCGAGCAAGGCTGCCAGACCTGCAGTCAGCCCTACCTACAGTGCGCACTCTTTAGAGGTGCCGTGGACAGCGTCAGCGGCTCACTCCTGCACTGCACCACGAGCGCAGGAGCCAGCAACATCGCCTCCGGCTTCGTGGTCGGCAGACAGTATTATATCGAGGTGGCATCGGGTGACCATGTCGGCCACCGCTGGGAGGTAGATGAGGCTAGCTCCGATCCCGACAGCATCGCCATCGACACCAGCAGCGTGCATAACACTCAAACCACTCTGCCAGCCAGCCTCGCGGGAGATGTCATACTACTTCGTGCGCATACCACTCTGGAGCAAGCCTTCCCACCAGCCTCATTCACAGGCACCAGCAGCCCCACGACAGCAGACCGCATCCTCGTCATGGATCGCACCACCAGTGCCTTCCGAGTTTACTGGCTCTTCAATGGCACGCCAAAGCGTTGGGTCGCATCGGGTGATGCCACACTCACGAGCCTCAACAACACGCCACTGTATCCTGGGTTTGGCCACTTCATCCATCCCAAAGGCGGCACTGTCACCCAGATCTATGTCGGGCACGTGCGTGAAAACGCCTTCGCCTATCCATTGTCATCAGGGACGAACTTAGTTTCCAGCCCTTGGCCGATGGATCAGAGTCCTTCGCAGCGTGGAATGACAGCGGCTGCAGGCTTCACAGGCACGCGTAACGCGACCAGTAGCGATAAAATCAGTCTGTGGGCAGGGGACACCACACCAGGCACTGAGGCATACGACTCCCATTTCTACCTCATTAGTCCCACACGCAATCAATGGACGCCGCAGGCCAATGCGAGCCTCATCAATGAAAATGACCTGCAGCTCTTCCCTGCGCACCGCAGCTCCGTCATCCGCGTCATCAACCCCGTGAACTGGCTCATGCCCCTGCCTTGGACACCCTAATTCATCACGGTCCCCTTTTACGAACTTCATCAACCCACAGCACCACAATGAAAAACTTGATCCTTGTCCTGGTTTGCATGCTTAGCGGCATCCTATCCACACATGCTCGCTCCATCGAATGGGGGACCGAAGTCAATGACATCCTGCTCGATAGCAATGGCAGCGCCTTTACCGGCTCTTACATCTTTGAGATCGGCAGCTTCGGCTCCACCTTTATCCCCACCGAGGTCAATATGGACGAATGGGCTGCCAACTGGAAGGTCTTTGATCGAGGGATCGACGGCAACGGGTGGAATCCCACAGATCAATTCGCCTCAGGCATCGCCAACCTACAATCTGACGGTACCAGCGACTTCTACACTCCTTCCACTTTGAGCCCGATCTTCACTAGCGGTGAGCAGGGCTACATGTGGGTATTCAAAACCAACACTACCTATGAAAGTGGCTTGGAGTGGGCGCTCATCACCAATTCTAGCGCAGACGGCCTCGGTTCCGACAACTGGACATTCCCAAGCCACAGCGACCAGACCGGACTCCCCCTCGAATGGTACTGCAGCAATGCCTCCGCCGTCATCTTTGGCGGACTCGATGGCGTTCAGGGGCCTGGAGATCACGCAGCCTCTCCCGGCGCTTTCTGCATCCAGACACACACCATCGTTTCAGTTCCAGAACCGACAAGCTCCATGCTCCTTGCCGCCGCGTGTGGTCAGCTCCTGCTGACTCGCAGGCGCAGGCAGACGCGGTAGTCCGCGCCTCGGTTTTGATGACAGCCCCGCGCTCCCGTCGCTGCTGTTGTGGCTCCTAAAAGGGGCTTCTGAAAAAGATATCTCACTGCTCTCCCGAGTCAGCCCCCCAACCATAGCATCGTCATGTCAGCTCATGTTCAGTCACACTGGTTCAAAACTCATGTCCACGTCGCGCTCGCTACAGCCTTCCTCCTCTTGTTTTGTGATGGATCACTTGCCAGCAGCACTGCTTCAGGTTCACGCACGAAACCGGCCACTATCCTGATCAAACGGCCTCATGGATTGATGCTGGCTGTAGCAGACGAGCAGCCAGATAAAATCAAAAACGTCGTCTATGCGGCCAATCGCATCATCGGAAAACCCTACAAATGGGGTGGCGGCCACCTCAAGCGCCTAGACTCTGGCTATGACTGCTCCGGGGCCATCTCTTATGCCCTCTCTGAAGCTGGCATCATTCCAGGCAGCAAACACTGCCGTGAGTATTTGCAGTTTGGCCGACCGGGTAAAGGGCGCTGGCTTACACTCTGGGTGCATGAAAAACACATCTTCATGACCATCTTCGGGCGCACGTTCGATGTTTGCGTCAATAAAACAAAAACAGGTCCGCGCTGGGTTCCCACTGGGCGCAGCACCGCCGGGTTCCAACCACGCCACATCCCAGGTCTATAACACATGCTTCCTCCTTTTTTCAGAGTCCTCCTTGTCTTGCTAGCACTGGCCTTGCCAGTAGCGGCAGAGACCGGCAAAGCATCCTATTACGCAGATAAGTTCCATGGTCGCCCCACGGCCTCAGGCATTCCCTATGATCGCAATGGTTATACAGCTGCACATCACACTCTTCCATTTGGAACGGTTTTAAATGTTACAAATATTAGCAATGGGCGCACCGTGCGTGTCACGGTCAATGACCGTATTGGGCACAAAGGCCGCATCATAGATCTTTCCTATGCCGCAGCCAGCCAGATCGACATGATTCGTCAGGGTATCGCTAACGTCACAGTTGAGATTAACAGTCAAGGTGCACCCAGCGCCAATCGCAATATCGCTACTCCCACTAAGCAGACTTACCCACCTCCTAAAAAACTTATCCTAACGCCCACTACGCCGCCGCCTTCCTCCCCGCAGATTCTACCAGCAGACAGCATTTTCACGCTTCCGGGCCAAAACCACCACAGCGCCTATGAAGCTCAGTTCGGTGCTTTTGTAGCCTATAACAAGGCATTGCAACTCCACCATGCCCTAGCTCAAAAGGGCATCACAACCCAGATATTTCTACGAGGCAACAAACGTCAACTGTACCGCGTCATATCCTCATGGACATTCGCCTCAGAAGCTGATGCTGTTACTTGGCTACGCCAGCTTCACACCGCAGGGCGTATTTCAGAAGGGCTTGCGCTACCTCGGGGTTGGTAGAAGTTCTTACTCTTAATGTGAGGTGGCCCATGGGAATCGGGCTAGTGGCTGAGTGATGGTTTAGAGTCTTTTGCCGGTTTTGGAGTGAAGCCAGCTGTAAATACCATATTAAGCAGCTTATTGCAGGGGAGGGACAAAAGAGACAAAACGGCAAAAAAGGCGCTTCGTATGACAAAAAATTTAATTATTATACAAAATGAAATAAATAAAAATTAATTTATTAGCAAACACTTACAAATTTACTGATTTGTTATTGAAAATATGAATCATGTCTTTAAAGTGAAAAAAATACGAAAGACTAAATGCTTATAGCTATCAACACGGCCTACGCCAAAGGCGGCACACCGCCTTTTTGGAGAGCTGTTTTTAACTATAAAAAATATGTTAATTATTTCTGGGTGATCCTGGGATGCTTTTTTCTTCAAATTACTGGTGACTCCTACGCTGGGACGATCACCTGGGGGAACACTACCGATGGGCAGATCTATTTCAGCAATGGACAAGACTTTCCCACGTCGGCAGCGCTGGCAGCCTCAGGCGTGAGGTTTGAGATCGGTGTCTTCGACTCCGCTGGAGGGTTTAATTTGAGCACGAGTTCTCCCTCCGAGTGGCGTAACCATTGGCACCCATTGGACATCCTCGGGCCGAGTGATTACAGCTCTCCGCAGCCAGTGGGTGGTGGGGACTTCTTCACGGGAACATTCAATGTGGAGCGAGTGGGCTCGGTCATCCGCACTTCGGACAATGGTGGGGCTCCGGCCTATGACTTCACACCTGGTAGCAAATTCTACTACTGGATATCCAACTCCAACGACATCGAAAATGGAGCGGAGTGGGCCCTTTTCACCGCCGATCACTGGACTCTGCCGACCTCGGCCGACCTTTCACTCTTTCATGGCCTATTCCGCATTCCCAATACGGGCTTTGATGTGGCCTGGGGTGGTGTGGGCAGCTTCGATAGCGATACCATGGATGATCGCATCACCGTGCCGAAGAAGGCCACGGCGAACTTTTCTCTCCAAACCGCAGTGCTCAGTGGGCCTAGCATCGGTAACCGCGTCTGGTTGGACAACGATGGGGACGGCCAACAGGACGCCACGGAATTCGGCATCCCTGGCGTGAGCGTGCAGCTCTGGTCCCCTGGGGCCAATGGACTGGAAGAAAACGGTGGTGGAGATGATGTCCAAATCGGAGCCGCAGTGCAGACAGACATCGACGGGCATTACGCATTTGAGAATTTGGCAGAAGGCGCTGTTTATGTGCGCATTCCATCCACTCCGGTGAATTACCCCAGAGCCACGATTTCGGTAAATGCGGATAACCGAGTGAACACGGACAGCAATGGCATTCAGAGCACCATGGGGGCGGCTGTTCGTAGTCCGATCATCATGCTCAATAGAGGAGCTGAGCCCAGCAATGAGGTGGATGGAAATAGCATCAATGGCGATTTCACGGTGGATTTCGGCTTCCAAAATCCAGATCGCTGCTACTCCGTCAATCTGATCGACAACGCTAGCTTTGAATTCAACGGCAGTGCCAATACAAACGGGACATCAATCGCAGAGCTCGGATACGATGGCGCGGGCATGAGTTTCGGTGCGAACGTGAATGCGCTGCGCTGGGTGGGTGGTGTGAATGGCGTGAGCCCATTTAATGCGCCGATTCAGCGCATGCAGGTGCTCGCAGTAGGCGCTACGGCCAAGGTGAGCTGGGTGGAGAGCCTCAAAGCCCGCGCTGGAAAGCGCTATGTCTTACTAGAGGGCACAAACTCATGCATCGATCTACGGGCTTTCGCTGGCGGAGAGTGGAGCAGTGCTCTCCAGCCTGGAAAGACCTATGAAGTTGCCTTGTGGGCAGATACCGCCTCTGCAGCGGATGCATCCTTCAATCTCACGCTAGAGGCTGGTGCGAATATTTTCAGCGTAGCCAATGTGGACCACCAATACTTCATCGCCACACAGCAACTATGGAATGGGGCTCCAGCGACGAAATTCAGCGCGGCAGACTACAATGGATGGAATGAGGCCACTGCGAATAATACACGCCCGAACTGGCGCAAATTCACCTTCCGCTTCTCCATCCCAGCAACCGCGACCGCAGCACAGATCGATCAGGCTAGCCTCATCATCGCCGCTGGCACAAACAGTGGACCAATCGCTATCGATGACATGTATCTGTGTGATCTCAGCGTGCCGATCATGAGCATCGGAAATCGAGTGTGGTTGGATAATGATGGAGATGGCCTGCAAGACGCGAATGAGCCGGGAGTCCCAGGATTAGCGGTGCAGCTATGGTCTCCTGGAGCGAATGCCATCGCTGAAAATGGCGCTGGAGACGATGTGCAGATCGGTGCCTCCAAGACGACAGACATCAATGGCGGGTATGTCTTTAACCAATTGCTCCCAGGCATGGTTTATGTGCGTATTCCATCCCCTCCCGCCTTTTACCCGCAGGCGACAGTTTCGGTTAACTCGGATAATGGCATCGCCAACGATAGCAATGGCATCCAGAGTGCCAGTGGAGCAGCTGTGAATAGTCCAGTGATCAATTTGAGCACCGATACAGAGCCAGATACAGCCGTGGATGGGGATGGGAGAGATGGGGACCTCACAGTGGACTTCGGCTTCCGTAATCCTGATCCGTGTTATGCCTTCAATCTCATCGACAATGCCAGTTTTGAGCTCAATGGCAGTCCTAATACGAACGGGGCTCAGATCGCAGCACTCGGATACGATGGCGCGGGTATGAGCTTTGGTGCGGGCGTGAATGCGCTACGCTGGGTGGGCAGTGTGAATGGCGTGAGCCCCTTCAATGCACCGATCCAGCGCATGCAGGTGCTCGCAGTGGGCGCTGCGGCGAAGGTTGGCTGGGTGGAGAGCTTCAAAGCCCGTGCTGGTAAACGCTATGTCTTATTAGAAGGCACAAATTCATGCCTCGATCTCCGTGCTTTCGGTGGCGGTAACTGGAGTGCTGCCCTGCAAGCCGGAAAAACGTATGAAGTGGCTCTGTGGGCTGACACGGCGTCCTCTACAGATGCATCCTTCAATCTGACGCTCGAAGCTGGAGCAAGCCTCTTCCGAGTCGATGGAGTCAATTACCAGTATTACATCGCCACACAGCAAAAGTGGATCGGATCTCCAGCGACGAAATTCAGTGCTGCAGACTACAATGGATGGAATGAGGCTACTGCGAACAATGCGCGGCCGAATTGGCGTAAATTCACCTTCCGCTTTTCCATCCCGGCTACGGCGACTGCGGCGCAGATCGATCAGGCTAGCCTCATCATCGCCGCAGGCACGAATAGTGGCCCGATCGCGGTCGATGACATGTATATGTGCGAGGTCGCCGCTCAAATGTGTGTGGGAAATCAGGTCTGGGTGGATATGAATAATGATGGTGTGCGTCAGAGTGTGGAAAGCGGTATCCCTGGCTTGCCCATTCAGCTCTGGACTGCGGGTGCCGACGGCGTGGTGAATAATGGATCGGGTGATGATGCCGTCGTTCGCAACTCGGACTTTACGGACGCGAATGGGCAATACCTCTTCGAGAATCTCCAGCCAGGCTCCTACTATGTCCGCATTCCCACGGTGCCTGTCTTTTTCCCACAAGTCAGTGCCAATGGCGTGGCTTTGGACAACAATATCAACAACGACAGCAATGCCCTTCAGCCAGGAGGCTCCGGGACAGCGGTTCACTCCGCGCTTTTCACTCTGACAGCAGGCGCTGAGCCGGGAACCGGTGTGGATGGCGATGGTACGGATTGCAATAGCACCATTGACCTCGGTTTCGCGAATCTGGATCCATGCTATGTCACAAACCTCTTCGACAACCCGAGCTTTGAAGTGAGCGGCACAGCAAATGCAACCGGAGTCGCTACGCGGGTGCTCGGCTTTACTACGGGCGTAACCTTCTTCGGGAATAATCTCAATGCACTGCAATGGACAGGTGGTGTAACGGGGAATTCGGGCCTTGGTAGCCCGATCCAGCGTGTGGAAGTGCTTCCTGGAAATAATGGCAGCAAAGTGAGCTGGGTGGATAGCTTCAAGCCGCGTCATGGACGCCGCATGCTCCTTCTTCAGGGGACGAACTCGTGCGTGAGCATGCGTGCTACTGGTGGCGGAGCATGGAGCAGCGTACTCCAGGCCGGGCATGAGTATGAGCTCTCAGCATGGGCTGCGAATGCCAGTGCCGCGACGGCTTCGGTCATTTGGGATCTCGGAGCACAGGCGCAGGTTTTCCAAATCATCACGGGGGGCACTCCGGGTGTTTACCAGTACTTCACGGTGCCACAGAGCGCAATGGATGGCACTCCACGTCCTGCATTCACTGCGGGTGATTACAGTGGGTGGAGTGATGCCTCACCGACCAGTTCACCTGCTCCTGTGTGGAGGCAGTTTAAGTATCGCTTCCGTATTGCGGCTACTGCCACACCGACGCAGATCGACACCGCTTCCTTTGTTTTCTCCGGCGGTAGCAGCACGAATCCGATCGTGGCTGACTATCTCTCCCTTTGCGAGGTGCCTACGAGTGCCACGCTGACATTGGGAAATCTCGTTTGGAATGATGCGAACCGTGATGGAGTGCGCAATACCGGGGCCAATGGGGAACTGGGTGTGCCAAATGTCGCCGTAGCGCTCTTTACGACTGCAAATACGACGATCGGTGACGCAGACGATATGCTCGTGGCCACCACGACCACGACCGCCACTGGCGACTATAACTTCACAGGCCTCATTGATGGATTCTACTACGTCCGCGTCACCCCGAATGCCAGCTACCCTGCCACTGGTGGCAATGTCGTCACCAGCGACAACCAGATCAACAATGACAACAACGGCGCACAACCTGGTGGCCCAGGAACGCCGATCTATAGCCCAGTCATCACGCTCACCAAAGGTCTAGAGCCCACCAATGATGGCGACACCGATCCTGATACAGAGCTGAGCGTCGATTTCGGCCTCTTCACAGGTATTCAGCTGGGAGATCAGCTTTTCCATGATGCGAACAATGATGGCATCTTCACCAGTAGCAGTGAGAGCACGCTGGGACCAGGGGTGAAGGTAGAGCTGCTCAATAGTGCAGGCACACTCATCACAGACACGCTCACCAATAGCAGTGGTATCTATTCTTTCCTCGTTTTCACCCCTGGTCAGTATCGCCTGCGAGTGCCTACGCCTCCCGCCGCTACTCCGCTGGTGAGCGGTATCGCGGACAACTCGGATAATGGAGAAAACAATGACAGCAATGCACTCCAGCCAGCAGGACAGGGGACAGCGGCTCTGAGTCCGCTCATTACTCTCACGGCAGGTGGTGAGCCGGGATCGACGGGGGCGACGAACGTGGAAAACACCATCGACTTTGGCTTCCGCGCCTGCCCAGCCATCACGCTGAGCCCAGGTACGCTCGCTTTGGCGACGCAGTATGCGAACTACAATCTCTCGCTAAACTCATTCGGCGGTGCGGGTGGCTATGTTTATTCGATCACGAGTGGCTCACTTCCTGCGGGCATGACTCTGAGTCCGGCAGGTCTGCTCAGCGGCATTCCTGGCGCGGCGGCTGCACCGGGGAATTACCCACTGGTCATACGCAGCACGGATAACACAGGCTGTTACGGCCAGCAGAGCTACACGCTCCGTCTCTTCTGCCCTACGCTGACGATCACGCCCAGCACCTTGCCGCCATCCACACAGTATTCGTCTTATTCACAGCCTTTGTTGGTAGCCAGTGGCACAGCGCCTTACACTTGGAGTGCAAGTCCAGCGCCGCTAACTGGTGCGGTGGCTTGGTGGCCTGGTGAAGGTGGCGGTGCGGAGGTCATGCTGGGCAATACAGGGGCGCTTTTCGGCGGTATGGGCTTTAACACGGGCCGTATCGCTCAAGCTTTTGCTTTCGATGGAGCCGATGATTATGTCCAGGTGGCGGATCACTCCTCGCAGCGTCCGGCGAACTTGACAGTGGAAGCCTGGGTGTATGCAGAAAATGGCTCAGCTAGTGGAAATCGCGTTTTGGTCGCCAAAACGGCAGATTTAGCCGGATTGAGCAGTGGCTACGGTTTGATCCAAACGGGTGGCGGATCCCAAGTTCGCTTCTTCATCAATGGAAATGCTTCCACGGCTAGTTCCGAGTTTGTCGAGGCCGCTTTGACTGCGAACGCCTGGCATCATGTGACGGTGACCTATGACCGTGTGAATCTAAATCTTTGTATCGACGGTGCTTTAGCTGCTACAAAGCCATTCGCCGCCGCATTGGTTCATAACAATGTGCCTCTTGTGATGGGGGGCAGCTCCACGGCAGGCACTGCTTGGCAGGGCAAGCTCGATGAAGTGATCCTTTACAACCGTGCGCTAAGTGTGGCGGAGGCCAGTGCGCGTTACGCGATCACGCAGAATCTCAACAATGGCGTGCCAGCAGGCATCAGCGTGAGCACAACCACTGGCGAAATCGCAGGCACGCCCACTGCTGCGCCAGCGGATTATCCCTTCACCGTGCGTGTAGCGGATGTGTATGGATGCCTTGGTGTGCGCTCCTACACACTGCGGATCGTGTGTCCGCAGATCAGCATCACGCCAGCGACGCTGGTGGATGCCAAGCAGTATGTGCCGTATTCAGATGTGAACTTCCAGGCCACAGGCGGCACGGCTTCTTATAGCTGGAGCATCAGCAGTGGTGCGATGCCCACTGGTATGACTTTCAGCACAGCGGGTGTGCTCGGGGGCACCCCAGGCTCAGTTCCAGGCCTCTATACCTTCACCGTACGTGCCCGTGATGCGAATAACTGCACGGGCGAGCGCCAAGTCACGCTGCTGGTGAAGTGCCCGACCATCACTCTCACCCCCACGACGCTCAGTGATGCGAAGCAGTTCACCCAGTACACTGCGGTGCAGTTCCAGGCGACAGGTGGGAATGCTCCATACACGTTTGCGGTTGCCTCTGGTTCGACTTTGCCAGCGGGAATGCTGTTGAGCAATGCAGGCCTCCTGAGTGGCACGCCCACGGCGCCGCCAGGCGATCACACATTTACCATCCGGGCCACAGACGGCTCGGCTGCGGCATGTACGGGAGATGTGACCGTCACACTCCGCATTACTTGCCCAGACATTAGCATCGGGCCTGCCTCGTTGCCTGTGATCACTCAGTACACGCCGTATAGCCAGAATCTCTCCGCCACTGGCGGCAATGATCCCTACACCTGGACTCTGGTGAACGGTGCACTGCCTGCTGGGATCACCTTGAATAGCGCAGGGCAGCTCGCAGGCACCACTTCGGCTGCTCCTGGAGTGTATAACTTCCGCGTGCGTGCCTCCGATACTGCTGCCTGCTCGGCGGAGAAAAACATGAGCGTCGCGGTAGAGTGCAGCGTCATCGACATCAATCCCAAAACATTGCCACCAGGGAAGACGACCACGGCGTATAGTCAGCAACTCACCGCCACCGGCGGTACGGCTCCTTATCAGTGGACACTCTATAGTGGGGCACTGCCTGCCGGTGTCACGCTTTCCAGCGGTGGACTCATCAGCGGCACGCCGACAGTGGTAGGTTCCTTCAATTTCAGCGTGGAGGTGCGTGATGCCTACAATTGCTTCCAGCGCCAGGATCTAGTGCTCGCGGTGGAGTGCCCACCGATGGATATTGATCCAGATTCACTGCCCGAGGCAGTGGTGGGGCAAAACTACAATCAGCAGCTCACGGTCACGGGTGGTGTGCCGGGATATACTTGGTCCCGCACTTCGGGGGCCTTCCCCACGGGGATGTCGATCAATTCGAGCGGGCTAATTAGCGGTATCCCCACCAGTGCGGCTGGGAACTACTCCGTCACCATCACCGCGCGTGACTCGAATAACTGTCCGGCTGTAATCAGCTACGTGCTCACGCTGCGCTGTCCAGACATCACCGTTTCTCCGCTGCTTACGAATGGGGTGATCGGGGAAGCGATTTCGGAGACTTTCGATGCCACTGGAGGCACCGCTCCTTACACCTGGAGCGTGGCCTCTGGCAGCACCTTACCTGCGGGGCTGACATTGTCGCCATCGGGTGGATTGGGTGGGGTGCCAGAAGTGACGGGCGCGAATGTATTCACCATCCAGGCGAGTGATGTTTTTGGCTGCGTAAAGACGGCGGACGTCACTGTGAACGTGAGCTGTCCAGCACTGGTGCTAGCGCCAGCTTCTTTGCCTTGGGGGATGAAGGGTGTCGCGTATAACCAGACGGTGAGCACCACCAAGGGCAAGGCTCCCTATACTTACAGCGTGGTAGCGGGCTCCTTGCCTCCTGGTATCTCACTGACGGGCACCAATGGTCTAATCAGCGGCACTCCCACGGCGACGGGTAGTTCTACATTTACCCTGCTTAGTGTGGATGGCGCTGGCTGCTCAGGTACACGAGATTTCACCATCGACATTCATGGCATCAAGCTGGGCAACATCGTCTGGAACGATCTCGATCAAGGTGGCGACCTTGATGCTGGTGAAACGGGTATCCCAGGAGTGGGCCTCGCTCTGTATTCGACGGTAGATAGCACCATCGGCAATGCAGACGATCAGCTCGTCACTTCCATGACGAGTGGTGCACTGGGTGATTACTCCTTTGCTGGCTTGGCACCGGGCAAATACTACGTGCAGGTCACTGCGCCTACTGCACAGCCTTATTCATCCGGTCCGCAGGTGAATGCAGATGATCTCATCGACAATGACAACAATGCTTTGCAGCCAAGTGGCAGTGGTACGCTGGCGCGGAGCCCCTTGATCACGCTGAGTCCTGGTCAGGCTCCGGGAACTCTGCCGATCACGAACTTGGGGGATAATCTCACAGTGGACTTCGGTTTCCGTGCCATGCCAACGCAGATCAATAATCTGCTGGAATACACTCTAAATGCCAGCAGCGGCGGTCTGCCAGTCTATCCTAGCTACAAGAATCCCTGCGTCGTCAATGCTGCGAAGATTCAGATCGAGGACGATATGAACGGTCTAGCCGACATCAGCGAGCCTACGTCCAATGGTCCGGTGCGTGGTGGCGCACTCAGTCGCCGCATGCGTGGATGGGATGGTAGTTATGACCTGGCTTACGATAGTCCGCCGACACTGCTGAATCAGCGCCCAGACAGCCTGTGGCTGCGTTTTGACATGGACCCGACCGCGACAGGAACTGTCGGACGCCTGCTCTTTGACATCAACCGCACAGGCAGCACGTCACCGGTGCAGGGGAAAGCCATCCTTTCCTGGAAAGACGGCTCCGTGACTCGCTCGGCCGCTACAAGTACCTTCACATTGAGTGCGGTGTCTTCATGGTATTCCCTCCAGCTCGCTTTTGACCAGTTCATGGGCGGAGCGACGGCGCTTCCCACTGGTGCGGGCCTGGCAGGTCGTTCTTTCTTGCTGGAGCTGTATCTCTGGGGTGGTGATGGCAGTGGCTACATCGACATTGATAATCTTTTGCTGGAAGGCAGTGCGACGTGCTCACCACCATCTCTTTCCATCGGTGACTACGTATGGGCGGATACGAACTGCAATGGGCTCAAAAATCCCAAAGAACCTGGTCTTCCAGGTCTCGCCGTTCAGCTCTGGCAACCCGGCGTGGATGGACTGCCTGACACCGGAGACGACCAAATGCTCCAAACCACTCAGACGGATGCGAATGGCTACTATCTCTTTTCTGGACTGCCCGCAGGGAATTACTATGTGCGGCTACCGGTGCTCAATCCTGAATGGCCAACTGCGGCTCCCGCTGATCCAGCGGATAATGGCGAAGATAATGACAGCAACGGTCTGCAAAGCGGTGGCATAGGCTCTCCTGTGCGCAGCCCAGTGATTCAGCTCGCGTTTAATGCTGAGCCGGGTGTCGGTGGTTCAACGAACCAGGAGATGACGATCGACTTTGGTTTCTGTGCCTCGCTGGTCATGGGGAACTTAGTATGGAGTGATGAGGACAATGACGGCCTCTTCGATGCTGGTGAAGACGGTGTGGCTAATGCCCAGTTGGCACTCTTTAAATCGACCGATACGACAGTGAACAATGGCAACGATACACAGATCGGCACAGCGTTCACCACAGGGGCGGATGGGGCTTACAGCTTCAGTGGATTGAGCGCGGGCTACTACTACATCCGCCTCACGCCGCCGATCACTCACCCACGGCGCAGCAGTGTGAGCACCAGTGCGGATAACGGCGTCGATGGAGACAATAATGGCATCACGCAGTCGGCCACAGGTGCTCCGATCTATTCTGGAATCGTCACGCTTTCCGCTCTGACGGAGCCTGGCAGCCTTGTAGCTCCATTTGGTGGAAATGCGGACAATACCATCGACTTCGGTCTGCGGCCTACCTACTGCTCTCTGGGCAACATGGTTTACAAAGACGGTGACAATGATGGGCGTTTCGATTTCGGTGAGGGTATCGGCAGCGTGGTCGTAGAGCTTTTTGATGGCAATGGCGTTTTTCTCCAGTCCACTCTCACGAGCGGTAGCTTCTTCACCCGTGGTCGCTATCAGTTCACGGGATTGCTGCCGGGTGATTATTATGTGCGTATCCCAGCATCTGAGTTCGGAAGTGGTAAGCCATTGGTCAATACCGTGTCCATCACGCCAGCTCTGCCGAATGACGATAATCGGGATGATAACCTCATAGGCAATGACAACGGTTTGGATAATGCCCAGCCAGCGACCAACGGCATCTCCAGCAATGTCATCACCCTCGCTGACTCCAGTGAGCCAATCAATAGCGGCAGTGAGACTGGAGCCAGCAATACACTAGATGATGGAGATGATAACAATGGCAACATGACCGTCGATCTCGGTTTCAAAGCGGCCACGGTCAATCCGACGGCCTGTTACCATTTCTTCCTTAGTGATGCCAATCTTGATGGCACGCTGCTGGAGCGTGTGAGCGAATGGCAGCCTGATCAGTCCTATGACTTCAATTACAGTGCCGTCACGGCCTATCCGACTGGTTTTGATGTCATTTATGATGCCGCATTGGCCCGTGTGAAGCTGGATGCTGTCTTCCAGCAGATCGGTGCCGCAAAGGTGGATGCAGTCACGCTGATCCTTAGCACGGGTTCAGACCCCGCCACAGCGCAGCATGCGATTCTTTATCTGGATGCCACGAACCGTGCTGCTCCGCGAGTGACGATGTATCGCTATAACACGAGCTTGGGACTGAGTAGTTGGCAGACGGCAAGCAACATCCTCCTCTCCAATGCGCCTGGCAGCACGACTGCCGGTGATGTGCTGGAAGTAAAAGCCACGGAAGTCGGTGCCAATGTGCGATTCGAAATGACACTGAATCTCGCTCGCGTAAATAATGGCTCGAACTGGACGGGAATCGGTGTCGATCCAGCGCAATGGCAGGGAATGATCTTCGGCTCGAATGCTGGAGTGGTGCTGCAGCATCATGATCTGAGTGCTGCTCCGACCTACAATGCAGCAGGGGCGCTCACCGCATTCAATTCAGCTTCAAACGGCTCTTTTGTCACCGATCCGGCGGGGGTGGAGGTGGTAGTGACGGAGCTCTGCCCTAGCTCACCGTGGGTTTGCATCGGGAATCTCGTTTACAGCGATACGAACCTCAATGGCGTGCTCGATGGTGCCGAGAGCGGCATCTCGGGTGTGTCCGTGCAGCTTTTTAGCCCTGGCACCGATGGCGTGATCGGCGGTAGCGGCTCTGGAGCAGATTATCAGGTGGGCAGCACCTTTGTGACAGGGGCCTCAGGGGCATACAGCTTCGTGAATCTCGTGCCGGGTCCATATTACGTGCGTGTTTCGCCTCCTGTGTTCTATCCGATCACCGGAGGAAATGTGGTCACCAGTGACAATCGCGTGAATAATGACAACAATGGCTCCCAGCCCGGTGGAGTGGCCACATTCATCTACAGCCCCGTCATTATGCTGACACCAGGCGCAGAGCCTGATAATGCAGTCGATGGTGATGATGCAAACTGCGATGCCACCATCGACTTTGGCCTCTTTACTGGCATCACCGTGGGTAGCCATGTCTGGAATGATGAGAACAACAATGGCCTGCGGGATAGTGGAACAGAAATGTCCAGTGGCGGCATCACCGGTGTGCAGATGGATCTCATGAGCACCGGGGCGGATGGACTGCCGGGTGGGACGGGTATCAATGCGGATACCCTCGTGCGCACGGCCTCCAGCGGTGCCAATGGCTTGTATAGCCTGCGCACGTATGTGCCAGGAACCTATTATGTGCGCTTTACGCCACCTGCTCTTTATCCGCTAGCCAGCAGCACGGCGGTGCAGGCTGATAATGGTGTCAATGAAGATAACAATGGCGTGCAAACAGGCGGTGCAGGCACCGAGATTCGCTCCATGGTCTTTACGCTGACCGCCGGGGCTGAGCCCGCACCTAGCGGCATCACCAATGCGGAGGATACCATCGACTTCGGTCTGCGTCCTTGTGGCACGATCACCCTTTCCTCGACTCCATCTCCGCTCACTGATGCGCAGAGATTTGCATCGTATAGTGCTGCTTTTAGCGCTGCTGGCGGCACGAGTCCGTATGTTTTCAGCCTGGCTTCTGGTGTCTTGCCAGATGGATTCACTCTGAGCAGCGGCGGGGTGCTCTCCTCTAGCAGCGTGACGGCTATGCCGGCCAATTACTCGCTAAATATTCGTGTCGTGGATGCTGCCAATTGCTCAACGACGGGTATTTTCCCGCTGAATGTCGTCTGTGCGAACATGGCGCTTTCCCCCACCAGTCTCGCGACAGCAAAACAACGTACCAGCTTCAGCCAGCAATTCACGGTCAGTGGCAGTGGCACGGCTCCTTTCACTTACACGTTGCAAAGTGGCACTCTGCCAGCGGGAGTGACACTCGCTGCTGGAGGCCTGCTCTCTGGCACGATCAACGGAGCTCCAGGAAACTACAACTTTACCGTCCGGGTCACTGATGTGAATGGCTGCTATGTGCAGGCGGTCATCCCATGGACGATCCTTTGCCCAGACATCAGCATCAGCCCGACAAGCGTGGGTGCCGCGAAGATGTATCAATCCTATGGCCCGGTGAATTTCACCGCGAATGGTGCAAATGCACCTGTGCTATGGAGTTACACGGGTACGCTCCCATCGGGTATGACACTGAACAGTGCAGGATCCTTGGGCGGCACACCGACGAGTTCCCCTGGCACCTATAACATCACACTGACAGCCACGGATGCCGCTTCTTGCTCAGCGTCGATCGTGCTGCCCGTCGTGGTGCAGTGCCCAGACATCACCATCCTCAATAGCTCGCCTTTAGCTGATGGCGTGAAGGGTTCTGCATATAGCGATTTGCAGCTGAATGCCTCTGGTGGCAGCACGCCTTATCAGTGGAGCCTGATTGGTGGCCAGTTGCCCGCAGGTCTGAGCCTGAGCACATCTGGACTGATCAGTGGCACGGTCACTGCGCAGGCTGGGGCTTATGATTTCACTGTGCGTGTCACAGATGCGGTGAATTGCTCCGCAACGAAGCCTCTGCGTATCAATGTGGTATGTCCTTTGCTCGACATCACGCCAGGCACGCTGCCTCCAGCGACGCAATATGCCACTTATAGCCAGAACTTGAGCGTGAGTGGCGGCGCATCGCCCTATGCCTGGGTGTTGGATAATGGAGTGATGCCTCCAGGAATCTCATTTTCCAATGGTGGAGTGCTCAGTGGCACACCCACGACCCTAGGTAGCTACACATTCGATGTCGGTGTTTCCGACTCCGATGGCTGCTACAAGACAAAGCGCTACACACTCACGGTGGATTGCCCGCCGATCACGATCACGCCGCCAGTGCTGCCGATAGCGCAGCGGAAAGTGGCCTACTCACAGCAGCTCTCTGCGAGCGGCGGTACAGCACCCTATCGCTTCAGTGTACAGGGTGGTAGCACCTTGCCCACGGGACTCAGCATCTCCACAGCGGGCCTCATCAGTGGCACATGCACCGATGCGCCTGGTAGTTATAACTTTGTCATTCAGGTGCTCGATGCAAACGACTGCCCAGGAACACAGCCCTTCACCCTCATGCTGGAGTGTGGGCCGATCAGCATCAGTCCTGCTTCTCTGACAGATGGAGTCGTGGGTACCTCCTATTTGCGCACACTGACAGCTAGTGGCGGAGAGGCTCCCTATACCTGGACGCTGAATACCGGGGCGCTGCCTGCTGGTCTGACTCTCGCCACGAACGGTGTGATCTCAGGCACGCCGACAGAGCAGACGACAGCCTTCATCCGCGTGGAGACAACGGACATTTATGGGTGCAAAGGCAGCATCGACTACAATTTCAGCGTCATCTGCCCGGCGGTGACACTGTCGCCGCCAGATCCGCTGCCACATGCCTATCTCCAGGCCAGCTATGACCAGCAAATCACCGCTACGGGTGGACATGGTCCTTATGTGTTCGACATCATCGCTGGGGCACTGCCTGCTGGGATGACTATGAACAATGCAGGCCGCATCACTGGCACACCGACTGTTTTCGGCTACGCAAACTTCACTGTCCGCGCCCGCGATGCCTATAACTGCCCCGGCACGCTCTCCTACACACTCCAGGTGAAAGGTTTGGGCCTTGGAGACATCATTTACGAGGATAACAACTTCAATGGCCTCCATGATAATGGTGAAGCGGGCGTGAAGGACGTGACTGTGGAGCTCTGGGATGCCGGTGATGATGCCGCCATCGGTGGTGCGGGAAGTAATAGCGATGTCCTAATCACATCACAGACGACGGGAGCACTGGGTCAGTATCATTTCGATAATCTGCTACCAAGTGCCTACTTCATCCGCGTGTTGCCGCCTGCCACCTTGCCGATCCCTGGTGGAAATCCTGTCAATTTGGATAACGGCGTCGATCTGGACAACAACGGTGCCAGCCAGCCTAGTGGCCCTGGAACTGCGATTTACAGCCCCGTGATCGCCCTGGCTGCTGGAGTAGAGCCTACTGTCGATGATGCGGATAGTGACACAGACTTCACTGTCGATGTGGGGCTCTTCCGCGGTATGACGTTGGGCAATCGTATCTGGCATGATTTTAATGACAATGGTACTCTCGATGTTGGCGAAAACGGTCTTGATGGAGTGACGGTGCAGGTTTGGAGCACTGGTGCGGACCTCGTCATTGGTGGAACGGATGACACCCTGCTGCGCACGACGATGACCACGACAGTGCTTGGTGTGCCTGGTACGTACTCCTTCACGGCGCTGGCTCCTGGAAAGCTCTATGTGCGCATTCCGACCCCACCTGATGGCTACTCGCTCTCCAGCAGCGTCACGACCATGGCGGATAATGGCATCGACAATGACGATAACGGCATCCAGGTGAGCGGTGGCTAGATCTACAGTCCGATCGTGACACTCACACCCGCTGGCGAGCCAGGAAACAGTGGCGGCACCTACCGTGACAATACGATCGACTTTGGCCTGTTGGGGCTGAGACCCACACTTTATGTCGCGGCGACGTTTGATGACAGCATTCAGGCTTTTGATACCACGACGGGTCTTTATCAAGGCGATCTCATCTCTCACTTCGGCGTCAGTCACAGCCAAGGCGACGGTGAATGGGGTGATCTGCCTTATAACATCGAACTCGGCCCAGATGGTAAATGGTATGCCTCCCACTTCGGTGCGAGCAACATCCGCCGCATCAGTGCCACAGGTGCTGATGAAGGTGCCATGCTCGATAACAGCGCAGCTGGAGTGTCCTGGATCAGTTGCTTCGCCTTTGGCCCAGATGGCAACTACTACGTCGTGGACTCCAACGGCCAGCGTGTGGTGCGCTTCCAGGGGCCGGGCGGCCCCACACCAGGAGCACCGATGGGTGCAGCTCCATACACGTTCATTTCCCAGGCAGGCATCACGGATCTGAATTTCGGCCCAGATGGCAATATTTACCTCGTGATCGAGTCGGGCACCACACGTGAGATTCGCCGTCACAGTGCCAGCACGGGGGTATTGCTCGGTACGGTCGTCACAGAGTTTGAGCTGATGAACATGGTCACTGGTGGCCAATCTCTAGCCATCATCTCCGGTATCGACATCCACGGCAGCACTCTCTACGGCGTGAATCGTGCCGATGGGGAGGTTTTCAGCATCGATCTGACAAACCCTGCCACACCGGGCGACCCGCAGCTCCTCGCCACGATCAGCAGTGCAGGGAAGGGGAGCGTCGTCACCGCAGACATCGAGTATAATCCCTCTGACGGTCATCTTTATGCCGCAGGTTATAGCTGGGGCAAGCCACTGGTCGGCGGTACTACATATACCAGCGGTGCCTTGGTGAAAATCGATCCAACACCAGCTCCTGCGGGTGTCGTCAGCATTTTCGAAGTGCCGATGCCATCGCCCCCTGGACCGAATAATCAAATCTGGCCAGGACCGCGGGATGTCGGCCTCGGGAAGACTTTTGCACCGCTGCCGGAAAGCGTGGCGATCGGCTCCCATGTCTGGAACGATGAAGACGGCGACGGCAGGCTCGATAACGGCGAAACCGGTATCCCCGGTGTGCGTGTTGAGCTCTGGAGAGATGCCAATAGCAATGTGGCCGATGGCGCGGAAGCACGCGTGGGCTGGACATTCACCAATTCACAAGGGCTCTATTATTTCAGCGGTCAGGCACCAGGTATTTACCAGATCAGGATTCCAGACACGAACTTCGGCCTTGGTCAGGCCTTGGCGAATAATGGCTTCAGCAGTCCTCCGACCAGGATCACAGACAATAACGAGGATGGCGATGACAATGGCATCCAACTCGGCGGCAATAAAACAGAAGTCGTCAGCCCGCTCATCACGCTCACTCCTGGTGATGAACCACTCGGAAATGGAGTCAGCGCGGTGGAGCGTGATGCTGGCGGTGAACTCGATGACTATGTCGTCGATGCCAACGGGAATATGACCGTGGATTTCGGCTTTGTGGAGCCTGGTGATATGGGGATCGGAAATCTCGTCTTTAATGATCTCAATGGCGATGGTAGGCCCGGAGCTGGTGAAGGTGTGAACGAGGCCACGGTAGAGCTCTACTTCTGGGGTGCTGTGCCTGGCACCGATCAGCCGCTAGCCATCACCACCACAGATGAATATGGCAAATACCTCTTCGAGGGACTGTGGACCGTGGACTACTTCGTGCACCTCCCAGCAGCTCAGTTCACCAATGGCGGTGGTTTGAGGGGCCTCTTCTCTCTGCCTGGCACCAGCCCAGGGGATGATGACGCTGGCGAAAACGGCATCGACACCACGGAACCGTGGAATACCGGCATTTCATCTGACCGCATCACCCTCACGGCGAACTCCGCGCCAGTCGATAATACGGCCAGCAACCCGACCGGCATCGAAACCGGCACGGACTACGAAGAAGACTCCGCATTGGGTGATGAGAACATCGACCTTACCGTGGACTTTGGACTGTATCGACCTGTGTCCCTGGGGAACTTGGTCTTCCGTGATAAGGACAATTCCAACTCCTACACCGATGGTGAAGGAGTGGGTGGAGTGACGGTGGATCTTTACTACAGCACACAGACCCCCGGCACGGACCCAGCCTATCGCAGCACCCAGACAGATGGAGCGGGCATTTACACGTTTAATGACCTGCTAGCGGGCACTTACGTCGTCCACATTCCTTCCAAAATGTTTGCTGAAGGGGAGCCACTGCATCGCACGGTCTCCATCCAGGAAGGACTCGTCGGAGATGATGATGTGGGCGAGGACGGCATCAATGGCGGTGATCCTGCTTTTTATGGCGTCTCCTCGCTGCCAGTGGCCATTTTCGCAGGTTCTGCTCCTACGGCGATCACTGGTGAATCAGGCGTGAATGCCGATGCGGATGACCAAAACGATGCCGCGATTGATTTGACCATCGACTTCGGATTCCAGACTCCAGTTGGACTGGGAAATTTGGTCTTTATTGATGAAGACTCCGATGGACGCTTTGATTCCTCCATTGATACACCGAAGGCTGGCGTGACTGTGGATCTCTACTCAGAGAGTCAGACTCCAGGTCTCGCCGTGCCGTTGCACACGCAGGTGACAGATGATGGCGGACGGTACTTCTTTGGCAATCTGGCACCAGGTGGCTACGTCGTTCATATCTCCGCAGAGCAGTTCCAGCGCGGCAGACCGCTGCACCGCTATATCAGCACACCAGACCCTGTCACGCCGCCTACGGAGATGCTCGATGATGACAGCGCTGGTAGTGACAATGGTATCGATACCACCGATCTACTCATTTACGGGATTCAGAGTCCTGTGATCCAGCTCCAAGCAGACGACGAACCTGTGAGTGCCGACTTCGGAGGCATCGAGAGTGGTATTGATGCAGACATTGATGTCTTCGATGATAATAACTTCGATCTGACCGTGGATTTCGGCTTCGTGAGTGCTGTGCAGAATGGCGTCGGCATCGGAAACCTTGTTTACAAAGACATGGACGGCGACGGCAAATTTGATCTGGGCGAAGGCGTGGACGATGTCGTCGTCGAGCTCTACTACGGCGCAGAGACACCTGGGCCGGGCATTTATCCGCTAGCTAGCACCACCACGACTGGTGGTGGTCTCTACCGCTTCTCGAATCTGGACGCCGGTGGCTATCTGGTGCATCTGCCACCACAGAACTTCGCCGCAGGAGCCCCTCTGGAGGGTTGGAAATCTCTCCCTGGCCATGGCGGAGACAATCGCGTGGACGACAATATCGCCGCAAGCAATGATAATGGCGTCGATAGCGACACCCTTGCTGATTCCGGTATTTCCACGGCCGCCATCACGCTGCAAGTGGACTCAGAGCCGATGAATGCCGGCCTGGAGACCGGCTACCGTGCAAACATCGATGATGTAGATGATAACAATACAGATCTGACTGTCGATTTTGGGTTCTTGCAGCCCGTGAGCGTGGGCAACGTGGTCTTCATCGACGAGGACTACAATGGCTTCTACAATGTCGATGGCGACACACCGGGCTTAGGCAAGAAAGTCACGCTCGAAATCTTCCGCTCCGACATGGACCCACTCCATGATCTGCCCTTGAGCACGACGGACACTGGCTCGTTCGGTGCTTACCGTTTCGATAATCTCGCTCCAGGCACTTACTTTATCCGCATCCCACCATCGAATTTTGCCTTTGGAGAGGCTCTTTACCAGACCTCCAGCGTTTATGGCGTGCAAGCTGGTCAGGACCCATTCATGCTCGATGATAATACCGGAGAAGATGGGATCGATGTGGGCAATCCGACGGTCACTGGGGTGCGTAGCGCTGACTTCACTCTAGCTGGTGGGGCTGCTCCGACTGGTGAGATGGAGCTCGGCCTCGATGGGGAGATGGATAATGATACGGATGACTCCGTGGACCTCACGTTGGACTTCGGATTCGTTCGTCAAGTGCGAGTGGGGAACCTTATTTTCGCAGATGATGACAATGATGGCATCATGGATGCTGGCACTGAATTGGGCATCTCTGGAGTCACGGTGCAGCTCTGGAGCAATGAGACGGCGAATGGCGTCATGTTGGCCTCCACCGTCACAAATAGCTTCGGCTTCTATTCCTTCCAGGTTGCTCCAGGTAGCTACCACATCCGTGTGCCGGGCTCGCAATTCGAACAAGGCTCCGCGCTGTATGGCAAGCAGCCATCTTCTCCGGATGGCGTGCCTGTGCCACAGAGCACCGCTGGGGATGATGATGTCGCACAGGATGGCTATGCGATGCAAAACAACCTCACGGCGAGTTATGTGCGCACGCCGGATTTTGTCGCTGTGCGCGGTGGATCACCCAGAGCCACCACGGGCGAGACCGGCTATCTCTCTGAAAATGATGACTCAGACGATGCCAATGGCGATCTCACGGTGGACCTAGGTTTCTCTCCGGTGCCTCTGACCGTGGGAAATCTCGTTTACCGTGACCTCAATGGCAATGGCACCTTCCAGAGCGGACTAGATAGTGTCCTGCCAGGAGTGGAAGTGCGTCTGCACCGTGTGGGGGATGATCCCTACGACCCAGAAACGCTGCCAGTCGATAGCATGATGACCGGCACGGATGGCACATATCGTCTCCGCACGTATGAGGCTGGTAGTTTCTTCATCTTCCTGCCAGCAACGAATTTCGTCGCAGGTGGACCACTGGCTGGTATGAGCTCCATCCAGGGCAATGGCGAAGACGATGAGATCGACGATAATGCGGACGAAAACGGCTTCGACACGGATTATGCCGATGAGCTAGGAATGTACTCCGCCACCTTCTATCTGGATCATGGTCTGGAGCCAGCAGGTGCGGCGGAAGGTGGCTATCTAGCCACCCAGGACGATGCAGCGGATACCAATGGTGATATGACGTTCGACTTTGGCTTCACTGGCGGCAGCGTTTCACAGCTCATGAGCATCGGAAACCTCGTCTATAACGATGCGAACCTCAATGGCGTGGCCGATGCGGGTGAAGGTGTGCCGAATGTGTGGATGATTCTGCGAGTGCCGAGCGCCACAGACCCATCTGGCTGGGCGATGACGCAGAACACCTACACCGACGCAGAAGGGCGCTATGCTTTCTCCAATCTGGTTCCGGGCAATTACAAAGTCCACGTCGCTGCGGACAACTTCAAAGTCATGAATGGCACACCAGGGTCACTCTATCGAAAAATGAGCCTGCGTGGAAATCACACCGCTCGAATCGACGACAACTTCGGTGAAGATGGTGTGGATGTACAAAATCCGCATCAAGTCGGCATCGATTCCGGTGTCATTGAGCTACTCGATGGCCAGGCTCCGACAGGGGCTACCGAGGGCGGCCTCTTTGGCAGCTCGGACAATGTCAGTGGCGATAATATGGCGGACCTCACCGTGGACTTTGGATTTGCGACACGCATCGGAATCGGAAATTTGGCCTTCAAAGATCTCAATGCAGATGGTGCATTCAATCCAGCTCCTAATGGAATCGACCAGAGCCTCAGCGGCATCAGCATCGAGCTGGTACACCGTGATACGGCGAGCGGAACTGATACCGTGCTTGCGAACACGCAGACCGATGTCGATGGGCATTATCTATTCTATGCGCCTCCTGCTACGGGCATTCATCGTTACTTCGTCCGTGTGCCGAAGGAGATGTTCTCCGCTACTGGTATGCTGCGGGACTTCATCCCTGCCATCAATAGCACAGGGGTAGATGACTTTGATAATCAAGACGCCCAGCCAACGGCAAATCCTGCAACGACCGGAGTGAGTTCCCCGATAGTGGCTTTTGAGCCGAATGTACAACCCACGGCAAATACGGGCGAGAATGGCGACTCTGCTGCCTCGGATGATGGCGAAGACGACGCGAACATCAATCTCACGGTCGATTTTGGCTTCAAACCGAAGACCTTCTTCGTGGGTAATATCGTGTTCCTCGACGAAAACGATAATAGCAAATACGACAACGGTGATGTCGGCGTGGGTGGAGTCACTGTGCGTCTCTACAATGCCGGCGATCCGACCTCTGCCCCACCGGTGGCGGAGACGGTCACGGCAGTCGCTGGTGGTACAGCCACTCCTGGTAGCTACTACTTCCAGGTCAGCAATGCGGGCAGCTACTACCTCTACATTCCGAAGGAAGAGTTCGCCTCAGGTGGTGATCTGCATAACCGCGTCTCCTCTGCTGGTCATGGTGCCACACAGAATGGTGGCGTGTATGATGTCATTCAGAACCTCGATGATCGATATGATGAAAACGGTCTCGATCTGGGAACACCACTTCTCGATGGGGTGCGCTCAGGAAACATCCAACTCGCCCATGGCACGCTGCCGCTCAACTCCAGCGTCACTGATCCTACCGGGGAAAATGGCATCGACAGCTTCAAGGATGATGTTTATGACGCCTCCGGCACATTGACCGTGGACTTCGGATTCCGGCCACCGCCTGCGGTGCCACTGGTCATTTCGACCACTGTTTTGCCCAATGGAGCACGCTTCACTTCTTATAATGCACAGTTCCTCGCCACCGGTGGCACGACACCGTATAGCTGGAATCTAGTCGGTTCCGGTACTCCTCCGCCAGGAGTCAATCTCAGCTCCAGTGGCCTGCTCTCTGGTACTCCGCTGGAATCTGGGAGCTTCTCCTTCGTCGTCTGCGTGCATGATTCTGCGGGGAATGTGGCAGAGTCTGCCTTCACCATCAATGTGATCGCTCCGACACTGACCATCATGCCGAGCGACGCACCAGTGTTCACCACGGGGACAACACAGAGCTTTATTTTCCAGGTGCCCGGCGGCGCTGGTGGCTTCACATGGGACATCGTATCTGGTCAGGTGCCAGGCATGTTCATGAACAGTTACGGCAACTTTTATGGCACACCGACTCAGACGGGCGTCTTCTCCATTATCGTGAGAGTGGTCAACAGCAGCGGTGCCTATGGACTCCGTGCTTACTCGATCCATGTCATTCACCCCTATCTCGCGATCACTCCGACAGTGCTACCGTTGGGCTCCATCCTCAGCACTTACAGTGCCCAATTCGCCACGAGCGGAGGCACTGCACCATACATCTGGTCTGTGCAAAACTCATCTGGCGGCAGCTCACTGCCACCTGGGCTCACTCTGAGCACCACTGGCCAAATTTTCGGCACACCACTCGTCGCGGGCACCTTCCAGTTCGCCGTGCAGGTCAATGATTCCACTGGCCGACTCGGTCGCGTGAATACGAAGATCGAGGTCAAGGCACCGACTTTCCAGGTGTATCCGGCTGTTCTGCCCACAGGCACCCAGGGATCAACCTACACCGCCCAGTTCACCGCTGGAGGAAATGGTCCGTTCACCTGGAGTGCATTGCCCGTCACCGGCTCGAATAGTCTGCCACAGGGCCTCCAGCTCTCTCCCACGACGGGGCAACTCAGTGGCGTCCCGGTCGTCTCTGGCTTGCACAGTTTCTTCATCCGTGCAGTTAGTTCCGACGGTCAATACGGCTTTACCCGTTATGAGCTGAACCTCATGCCTGCGGTCTTGAAAATCTCTCCGGTCAATCTGCCGAACTACATACCAGGAGAGCAGTATCAGCAGCAGCTCTCTGTCACTGGTGGCAATGGATCGGTGGCATGGGAACTTGTCAGTGGAACTCCACCACAGGGCATCCAACTAGATGCCACTACGGGGGCGCTGATCGGAACGAGTAGTCTGCTCGGCACCCACACCTTTGTCCTACGAGCGACCAGCGGCGCTCTCAGTGCGACGCGGACTTGCTACCTGACGGCACAGCCTTCCGCGCTCGTCATTACCTCCACCCCCACTATCCTGCCCTCGACGACGTCTGGTGCCACCTATTCAGTCAGCTTCGAGGGAGCCGGGGGCAGTGTTCCCTTAAGCTGGCAGATTGTCAGCGGCATGCAGCCTCCTGGTTTGCAGTTAACCTCAGGTGGAACCAGCACCGCCATCCTCTCTGGCACGATTTCACCGGGTGCTACCGCAGGCACTTATGAATTCGCTCTTCGTGCCACGGATACAGCAAGCAAATCCAGCACACGCTATTTCAGCATCACCATCGACCCTCCTCAATTGTATGTTTCACCGAGTGTGCTGCCGACTGCCGTCATCGGCGATGCCTACACAGCACAGCTCACCGGCACTGGTGGTAGTGGTAGCTATTCTTGGATGATCATTGGTGGCTCGTTGCCCCCAGGCATGACCTTGAATTCCGCCACGGGCTTGATCCAAGGCTCAGCCGCAGTGACAGGCACCTATCCCATTGTCCTTCGCATGCAGGATGCCACAGGTGCTTCTCGCTTGATGAATTACAGCTTCGTGGTTTCAGGACCGCTCATTAGTATCTCACTACCGACGACTCAGAGCTATGTGGGTACGGCCTTCAATGCGCAATTCATCGCAGGTGGTGGTACAGCTCCATATAGCTGGCAGCTCGTCAGCGGCACGTTGCCCTATACTTTTGATACCACGACGGGCTCCCTCAGCGGCACCACCAATACCACGGGTATCTTCCGCGTCGTCTTGCGTGCCACGGATTCCAAGGGAGCCTTTGGACTGGCCACCTACACGCTCAATGTCGGTACACCTGGGGCCCCAGCTGGTGGCAATACACAGAGAAATGTGCTCTCACCTGTCACCAGCGTGCAGGATGGGGATAGCACCGTTTCCACCGCCACCACGTTCGCTGCATGGGCTGCGGAAAATGTGCTCCACAGTCCCCTGGACGATCCAGACGCCGATTCGCGCACAAATCTGCTCGAATACGCCCTCAGCACGCCGCCACAGCATGGTCGCCACGCCGCTCACTTCCTCCTTTGCCAGAATCCATCCACAGGCGGCGTGGATGCGCATCTCATCCGTGCGCAGACCACGCTCAAAGACATTCGCTACACACTCCAGATCAGCTCAGACGCACAAGCATGGAGCACACTTTCCCTCGTGCCGCTGAATGTCCAAAACACCGATGGCACTACCACCGCAGTCTATCGCGACATAGACAGCAGGCTCGCCACCGGCCACATCCGTCTCCATATCGCACTCGATGCAGACCTCAATGGCACCCCAGAGGCCGTCACCACCAGCGCCGTCCACGCCTGGACGCGTCAAGAGATGACCGTTGGCCGTCAGACACTCTCCATGCCCTTGCTACGCTCCGCGTTCTTCATCGGTCGCGTGAAATCCGTCACTCAAAATGTCCTAGAGCTCGAAAATGGCCCTCTCGACATACTCCAGGCCATCTCGGCACATCCTGCTGCGTTGCTCGAAGTGCAGGACGGCTCCCTCTCGGGCCATATCTTCGACATCGACCTCAGCACCTCCACGGCAGAAACACTCGCACTCCGCCAGACGCCGCCAGCAGCGCTCTCCGGTGCGAGGATCGCCATCCGTCCACACTGGACACTCGGCACATTACTACCAGGGCATCATTTCCTCAGTGGCACCAGTTCCAGCACCGCAGACCGCGTGCTCTTCTATGACAGCGCTGCAAAAACCTTCCGCATCCACTGGCTGCATAGTGAAGGCGGTAGCCTGAAATGGGTGCGTGAAGGAGATGCCTCACTCAGCAGCGCAGCAGATCGCGTCATTGCACCCCAGGAGGGCATGCTCCTCCAACTCCGCGAGCAGCCCGCAGTGCTCACACTCATCGGAGAGCTCTGCCCACTCCCACGCCCAGTGCCCGCGACAGGTAGCAATGCGGTCTTCCGCGGCATCACCACACTGACGGCACGCACCCCTGCGAGCCTCCCAGCCTCCGCAGGCTGCAAATTGCGCCTTTGGAGTGGTGACACGCAGCCCGGTAGCTCAAATTATCTGAACTATCAGCTCTCCCCTGAAAGCATTTGGATCGAAGAGCTCACCTCGCGTGATGTAACTCATGAGCCTCTGCTCCAGCCTTTCCGCGCCTACTTCCTCACACCTTGAGGGAAAAGATGACGTGCCGCAGAGTCTCCCGCCATGTTACCTACTAACAGCAGGGCGATGGGCCAGACTTGACCTCATCATCAGGCGCATTGTCCACATGCAAGAAACTAGGAGCGCTAGCCACGGCGTAAGCCAACCCCATCGGGTGAAAAATGTGATGGATGAGCGGGCGGTGAGCTTGCCATGCAGTACGCCCTTCTGCATGGCGGCTAATTGCTGATGCGTAGCGCTGTTGGCATGAATCATCTGGGATACTCCTGATGACGCAGCGATCGCAAAATCACGCCGATTTTCCGCTGCACGCAGTCGAAAGAGCTGGGCGTGCTGAATGTGCTGTTTTGCGCTCCAGTGTGCCGCATCCATGGATGGCACTGCAAAAAATGTCGCTCCATCCAGCACCATGTGGCGAACCACATCCTGGAAATCGCAATCGAAGCAGATGGGCGTGCCAATTTTCCCCAAAGGCGTCTCGATGGCTTTTGCCGTAGGCCCATGCTCACCATCATCGAAAAAATGAACGGTATGCACCTTGCCGTGTTCACCGAGAACTGAGCTGCCATCGATGGTGAGGGCGGTATTTTGCCACTTCGCTCCCCCCAGCCCAGTCTGAGTGCCAAAAATCATCAGACAGTTCTCCTGCGCCGCGAAGGCATGGATTTTCGCCAAATCGCTCGAAACGCGCACATCCTTCGGGACAGCATATTCTGGCCAAAGGATCATCTGGGTTCCTGGAGGCGCATTTTGGGATAGCGCGAGGTATTCACTCAGAGGGGCCGTTTCGGCTTGGATCGCGGTGATGGCGATGTTTGGCTGGAGAAAGTCTTCTGGCTCCATAAACCATGCGAAAACGCAGCAAGCCAAAATGGATAACGCACACAACCAAGCACGATAAAGGAGTGCGGCGATCAAAGCTATAGTGGCAAGCCCCAAGCCATACACGCCAATCCAGGATACCAGTGGCCAAGGCTCCAGAGCCAGCCCCACACTCATCCAAGGAAAACGCAGTGGCATCAATTCACAGCGGATGAATTCGATCCCCGTCCATGCAAAGGCAATGAAACCTGCCATCTGCCAGCCAGAGAGGAGCCGTCTCGCAGCCCACGAGATCCATAGTGCAAATAGGGCAGGGAATAGGGCCAAAATCAGCCATAGAACCACAGCGAACACATTGAAAAGCTGCATTAGCCAAGAGAGACCTGTGGCAAACGCCGCAAGCCCCCAGAGCATGCCCCAGCGAAAGGCCTGTCCCGGAGTGCAGCCTCGCACACTCACGATAAGGCCAGCCACACCCAATAAGACAAGTTGCCGCCACCCCACGGGTGGAAAAGACCATGCATAAAGCACGGCACTGATGATTAGGATGATGAGGCGACTTACAGTGGGCATTTTAGCTGGGGCTTATTGGCTGTAAGTTGATTCCAGACCCCGCTAGCACTGCATGGTCAGACACTCATTTACTGAGCCGATAGATCGCGCCATTCCAGTCCAAGACGAGCACCTCGCCGGCTGCATCCGCGCAGAACGCTGTCGGCTTGATGAGCACGGCTGGCTTCTGCTTCGGATTATCCGCAGGAGTCTGGGGGCTGGTAAAGAGGAGATCATTGCTCATCACTTTCCCTGAAGAGTCCACTTTGAGAGCCCAGACTTTGCCCAGCACGAAGTCGCCATAAACATACGCCCCTGACAACTCGGGAAGCGCTTTACCACTGTAAACAAAACCACCTGTGATGCTCAAACCTTCGCCATGATTGTAGGCAAACACTGGATCAATCAGCTTGGCATCCGCCGGTGGAGTGTCCGTATTGAGTGAGAATGCCGCTGAACCTTCGCGATACTGCCAACCATAGTTCCCGCCTAGCGTAAGCCAATTGATCTCCTCCCACAGATCCTGACCGACATCTGCACACCATAGATGGCCATGGGCATCGAAACTGAGCCCCCATGGATTACGAATCCCATTGGCAAAAATCTGCGGGAGCGCGTTCACGCCACTGGCATACGGATTATCAGCAGGGATGCCGTATGCGCCGTGATACTCGCGGCTATTGACGTCAATACGAAGGATCTTCCCCACAAGCACGGCATTGAGCTGAGACATCTTGAGCTCGCCATTCCGCTTCGAGGTGTCACCGACCCCAATATATAGAAAACCATCTGGTCCGAGGAGGATATTACCACCGTGATGATTCCAGTTCACCAGAGGCACCTCCAAAAGCACACGCTCACTTTTCTCGTCAGCTTTATCACCAACTGCCTTCATCTCTGAAACCACAAGGCGTTTTGGTTTCTGCATCGTATAGCACAGGTAGAAAAGGCCGTTGTCTTTGAAGCTCGGGTGAAAGGCAAGGCCATTGAGTCCTTCTTCAAATAGACCATCCTTCGCTTCCATGCCTCTAGGACTCAGATCAAGGAAAGTTGGCGCTTCGCTAGCTGCTTCATCCTTTGGGAGGATCAAAACCTGTCCACGCTGAAGGGCCAAAAACAGCCTTTGTGTCCCATCAGGTGGGCTCACCACAGCAATGGGACGCTCGGTAGTTAGTTTCTCGTAAACGCGCACTAACTTGTGAGAATCTGCGCCAAAAGCAGCACCAGTGAGCAAAGCGGATAAGGCAACAGAAAGAGCCAAGAGAGGGAGAGAGCGCATAAAAGGCATAAGGCCGCATAGAAAGCCCATCGCGCCGTGGTCTTGCAGGTTTTACGATCAAATATAATGCATGGCAATATATTGTTGCGGTCACACGTGCTTTCGTACACAATCCCCAGCTATGAATGCGCACTCTCTGCCCGAAACCCCGCCTTTATCTGAAAGGGAGCTGAATCATGCAAATCGTCGTCTTCCTGATCCTGAGCAGGGTGGAGCCCATGCGCTGCCCACTGCTGATCTGGATCAAAATGGCCTCAAATGGGTGGAGGCGAAGACTTCTCTTTATCCCTACGATACGGGTTGGAAAGGCCGTAGAAGGCGGGTGCTTGGGGGCGGTGGGTTTCGATCACATTGCTATCATGTGATGTCTCGCACTTGCGGAGGGGCTGTTCATTTTGATGCGGTAGAGAAGGAGGCTCTACGGAAGATTCTCCTTCGCCTAGCGGAGTTTTCTGGGGTGCGAGTGCTGACTTATTGTGTGATGAAAAACCACTTCCATGTGCTGGCGGAGGTGCCCGAGCAAAATTCATGGGTGGGACGCTTTTCGGGCTCGGAGGGAGAGCAGCGATTGATGCGCCATCTGCGGATTCTTTATAGCAAGAGCTACGTGGATCAGTTGAAGTCAGAGCTTGCTGATTGGCGCGGACGTGGATTTGAAAAAATGGCAGACAGTAAGCTCGCTAGCATCCTTCGGCGTTTCTGTGATCTGCCGACTTTCATGAAGGAGGTGAAGGAACGCTTCAGCCGATGGTATAATAAGCGCCACAAGCGAAAAGGCACGCTTTGGATGGATCGCTTTAGGAGTGTCTTGGTCGAGGGGAAGGGGGATGCACTCCGTGCTGTGGCCGCCTATATCGATTTAAATCCTGTGCGTGCGGGCATCACGTCTGATCCAAAGGAGTATCGCTGGTGTGGTTATGCAGAAGCCTTGGCTGGAGATCCGATGATGCGCTCTGGCATATGCAGGGCAATGGGAGAGGTAGAGGATGGATGGGAACGATACTCTGTGCGGGAGAGGTATCGTGATCTGTTATTTGATGGCGGCGTTGAGGTGCGTGATTCAAAGGATAAAGTCATCCGCAAAGGTGTGCCGAGGAGGTTGGCTGAGCAGGTTCATCGGGATGGTGGAAGATTGAGTCTGCGTGAGCTTGTGGCGCAGCGAGTTCGCTATTTTAGCGATGGGGCCGCGCTTGGGGGCAGAGAGTTTGTGCAGCGTGTGTTCGAGGATTTTCGGGGGATGTTTAGCCCCCGGCGAGTTGTTGGCCCGAGGCGTATTCCCCATGTCGAGTCGCCGCTATATTCCCTTCGCACTCTGGGGAAGGGGAATGAGGGGGCGGTGGCTTAAGCTCCGTGATCGCGCACCCACTGACCAGCGCGGAGATAGAGCTCCGCTGCGCTGCGAAGCTGGAGCTTGTCTTTGATTCGAGCGCGGTAGGTTTCGATGGTAGATTCACCGAGGTGGATGGCTTGTGCGATTTCTTTGGTGCTTTTGCCTTGGCCTAGCATTTGAAACACCTCCAATTCACGATCCGCGAGGGTTTCGAGACCTGAGAGTTCTGTGCCGTGACGTCTGTTGGAGGCGGTGACTCGCTGGAGCATGCGTGAGGTGACGTGTTGACTGGCATAAACCTCGCCTTGGAGGACGCGACGCACGGCATTGACGACCTCTGAGGAGGCTTCATTTTTAGTGATGTAGCCTCTGGCTCCAGCTCGCAACGCTCTCTCGGCGTAAAGATCTTCATCGTGCATGGAGAGGATGAGTACGGCAGTATTGAGATCGTGCGCTTTGATTTCTTTGAGGAGCTCGAGCCCACTGGCTCCACCACGCAGCGTGATGTCCACGATGGCGATGTCGGGTTTTTGCGATTCGATGAGTGCCCAGGCATCTTTCACATTATCGGCTTCTCCGCAGATGGTCACTCCGAGTTCCTTTTTGAGGATTTGGCCGAGGTGCTCGCGAAACATGGGGTGATCCTCCACAAGAAGGATTCTGTGGGAGGGGTGAGATGATGGCGTCGTCATGGGAGGAGTGTAGTATAGTGATGGGTGATGGTTATACCCGCGTCACTGGCACTGCGCAGCGGATATGAGTTCCTCTTGTGGGGAGATTATTGATCTGAAAAGCTGCTCCCATCATTTGCGCCCGATAGCGCATGGTGCGCAATCCCATGCCCTGTTGTGGGCCAGACTGTTGATCGATTTGAATACCTTTGCCGTTGTCCACTACATCCAACAAAATGAATCCGGGCTCGCCTTGGAGGTGTATTTTGACTTCTTGTGCGCCGCCATGTCGAACGGCGTTGGCCACTGCTTCTTGGGCGATTCGGTAGAGGTGCATGGCGGCCTCGGGTGGAGAGATTTGAGTTTCTCCCTCCTCGGTCACTTCGATTTGGATGCCGGTAAGTCGTGTCGTGTTTGCCGCTAAATCACTGAGGGCTACGGCCAGTCCGTGATGATCCACATGCACGGGGAAAATACCGCGTGCCATGCCTCGTGCTTCACGCACGGCTTCATAGATGGACTGCTGGATCAATTCTGCATCCTGGGCAGACGTGAGATGTTGGGTGCGCAGATCATCGGCAAGTGAGCGAGCTGCTAGGCCGATGGCCGCGAGGTGTTGACAGAGACCATCATGCAGATCCTGCCCGATGCGCTGCTGCTCATGTTCACTGACGGCGACGATGTCTGCCTCCAGTTGGCGGCGCTCCTCCAGTGCCTGGATGCGTGCGGCATCAGCTTCCTGTTTGTTGCGCACGGAGGTGGCGGCGTAGCCCACGACGGCAAAAAAGACGACTCGACTCAGGGTGGCCCAAAGATATCCCAGCATCGTTTCATAAGGATGCGTCTCCAGATTCGCCAGCCACCAGATGACCCCGCTGAGGATGGTGATGAAAATGCCAGCCGCAGACCCCGCCCACCAGACAGCGATGATTACCGGCACAGCGTAAAAGACGAATAAGCTCACCTCCCAGGTAGTTTGGTGATCGAGCCACCCCATCGCTACGGTCAGCAGTGCGGTGCAAAAGGCCACTAGAGCAGGCTTTTGTCTCCGCATGGCCTGCGTCATTCGTTGCCCCAGCCTAGTCCACGGCCACTCACCTGCTCTCTCGGCAGGTTGTTGGATCGTGGGGGTGACGACTTGCTGCATGCCCCATTCTGGACGCATTCTGGCTGCGAATCACTCTTTTTCTCAGGCTCGCATCACCACCGACTCATTCATGCGGCTCATCCCTTCGGCTAGCACATCACCTACCCATTGCCTCGCGGCCTTAAAACCACGCACCAGCGCATTGTCCAGCACCTCATGCACGCCGAATTGCTCCGCCAGCGCAGCCTCGCAGCCGCAATAGCGTGGCAGCAGCGTCACCAGCCCACGAGGGCGCATCCCCTCCTCACGCATGGCCAAAGTAGGGCTCACCACCCCTTTGCAGAGTACCAATCCACTCTCTTCCAGCGGGATACTGCGGCGCATGCCGAAGAACCAGCTCCGCCAGCTAAAGCGGGTGCGTCCCAGCTCATCTGTCTCCACACGGCCCAGAGTACGCACAGGCACACCGTCGATACGTCGTGCGAGGAAGCCCTTCGCTCCATCGCTCCTGATCGATTCTCTATCCGCATGGGGATCGAGGATCATATCACGCCCCATCAGCATGCCAAAGACAGCCAGACGCAGCGACCAGCCAGCCATCAGCACCGCGATAGCGATCAGCACTAGGGACACCGCAGCACCCAGCACCGGACTCAGCGCCGCACTACCAGCCACCAGCGCCAGAATGCCCAGCTTCAGCAGCTTCAGTCCAGTATCCACCAGCCCAAAGGGCGAAAAAGCAATCAGCACATTGATCGCGTGCGAACTCAGCCACACCACACCAAAGGCAGCCACAGCCACAGGGATGCTGATCCATGGCGTATGCACACCTGCATCCAGCATCGACGCCACAGGCAGCATCGCCGTCCCAGACACAGCGCCTGCATCACGCTGAATACGATCCACTTGGGACATCGCCAGCGCCACCAGTGGCACAAAGCCCGCACTAGCCACCAGCGCACTCGCCTTGTTCTCAAATAGCTCCACCCAGTCCAGTGGCTTCTTTGCCAAAGCAGGCACAAAAGCCCCCAGCACATCCTTCATCAGGCACAGCGCGATCAGCCCCAGCCCAGCACCCCACACACGTGGGTCACAATACCACGGCAGCCGCCCACGCAGACTCTCCTCCGTGCGCCACCATGTCCACGCACCCACCACGCTCACCCCCAGCAGCGGACTCACCGCTACCCCAGTGATCTCACTGATACCCTCTGCCAGCGACACGCCAGGCAGCAGCAGACCACTCTGATTCGGGCTGGAAATCCCCGCCGCAGCCGCAGCAGCCTTCACAGGATCATCCAGCAGGCCCGCAGGCTCCTGCGCCACACTCAGCGAGGCAAAAGCCAGCACGCACGGCAGCACCAGCACGCGGAGAAGTAGGGAAGGGGAGGTATTCATGGCTGTTTCGGGTTTCAGTTATGCAGTCTCACTCACAGACGGAGACAGCACTCACTTTGCTCATCCCCATCATCACGCAGTTCCATTTTTCCGCCATTCTTTCCGCCACATCACCCACCCCAGCTCCCCAGATCGGCTCAAAACACCGCATCCTTTGCTAAAAATACCACCACAGCCTAATTTACCACCCCGCCAGCCCGTTCCACCCGCCGAACACACCACATGCCCGCCCAACACGACCAGGATGAAGCCTCCGTTTTGGTGCGTCGAGCACTCGACCAATATGAAACGCAGCTCATCGCCTACGCCGCTGGCATCCTCGGGGGAGACATCGACCGGGGGCGCGACGTCGTGCAGGACTCCCTGCTGCGCCTCTACCTCACCGAGCCCGCCAAAGTCCGCGACAACCTCAAATCCTGGCTCTACACCGTCTGTCGGAACCGCGCCCTCGACATCCTCCGTAAAGAACAGCGCATCGACCTTGGCGAAGACGCCATCCTCGAAGCCGAGCCCTCCCACGAGCCCGATCCTCGCCAAAGTGCCATCCAGCGTGAGCAATGCGAAGGCGTCTGGCACTGCGTCGATCAGCTCCGCCCCAACCAGCGCGAAATCATCCGTCTCAAATTCCTCCACGACTGCTCCTACCAGGAAATCGCCGACATCACCGGCCTCACCACCGGCAACGTCGGCTTCATCATGCATCACGCCATCAAGAAACTGCGCGAGATCCTGAGCCAAGACCTCTCCGAAACGCATCCCTCTCTCTCGAAATGAACCCGCACGACAATCCCAATCTCACCGCCTACATCCTCGGTGAACTCGACGGCCCCCAGGCCCATGAAGTCCGTGCGCAATTCCAGCACGACAGCCCCTCAGCCCATGAAATGGAGCAGATCGAAGCCGTCACCGATGCCCTGCGCCACACTGCCCCCATCCCCACCTCACGCCTCACCCTCGAGCAGCGTCACGCCGTCCTCCACCCCGCCCATCTCCCGCGCATGGTGCAGCCCATGATGCCCCGCCGCGCCACCACACCCGCCTCACGTGGCAAACAGCCCGGAGTCCTCTGGACCGTCCTCGGCGGCATGATGAAAGCCGCCGCTGTCCTCACCCTCACCGGAGCAGCCTTCTTCCTCGGCAAAAACATGCCCGATGCCGCCCCTCAGGCTGCCGCGAATCCTCCCGCCCCAGTCCAAACAGCCCCCCAGGCCGAAAATACCCCAAACTCGTCCAAACACCGAAACCCCTCCCAACGCCCATTTTGGCCCCAGCAGCCAATCCGGCCCCAAAACCCGTTTTAGTCGCCGAAACAGCCCCCAAAGCCCCTCCAGCAGCCCAATCGCCCACCAAGCCCATCATCGCCGCGAAGCCTGAAATCACCCAACCTGCCCCTCAGGCCCCAACCGTGCCAGAACTCGGCTTCAGCACGCCCGCAGGAGCCAGCAGCACCTTCGCCAGCACCACCAAGCAGCCTGCTGGTCAATTCAGTCTCCGCCCTGCACTCATCAAGGCCCCCAGCCCGCCGCGAGATCCCACCGCCCTCGCCGCCCCCCTCCTCACAGACGCCAAAACCGCCTCCACCGTCACCAAATCCCCCGAGCTACTCATCCATTCCTGGAAATCCGAAATCGCCACCTGCCCCTGGAACCCAGACCACCGCCTCCTCCGCATCGTCATCCAGCTCCCCTCCAATCAAAGCGCCGTCACCACCGCCAAGAACGCCTCCTATCCCGTCAGCATCTCCTTTGACCCCCTCAGCGTAAAACAATACCGCCTCCTCAGTGAGCGTCACCTCCCCGCCGCAGACCTCAGCAGCGCAGGCACCCAGATCATTTGGTACGAATTCCAGCCCAACAGCAAAAGCGACATCAACAGCAAAACAGGCCGCCAAATCGCCAGCGTCTCCGTCTTTGGTGCACGCTTCACCACCCAGGCCGTCGGCCCCTTCGACAGCAGCCGCCTCCAAGTCCTCGATCGTGGCTACACCCTCGAAAACGCCCGCGACGACTTCGTCTTTGAATCCGCCGTCATCGGCTTCGGCCTCCTCATGCGTGGCGCAGAGCAGGTCGGCCACCTCGATCACGATCTCGTGCTCGATCTCGCCCGCCGAGCGAAAAACTCCGCCACCAGCGACGAGCGCACACGCTTCATCCGCCTGCTGGAGGACACCCGCCGCGCCATCGGCCTCGGTTTATAACAAAAACTCACGCGAGACCGCGGCCGCGCATCTCCGCCAGCGTCCAGTCATACTCACGCACCAGTTGATCCACCACATCACCACTGCGTAGCTCCTGCGGCAGCACCTCCCAGGTATAGGTCTCCATCTCGATGTGCTGGCACTTCGTCGGATGCTTCGCCAGCCAATCCATCGCCCCCAGCAGGTGATCCCGCGTGCTATCAAAACCGCCCCCAGGCTGCGCATGGATCGGGATGTGGAAATGCACCCGCCACTCCTCCCCTAGCATCCCAGGATTCGCCTCTGCAAAAGAAAGCGCATCCGGCAGATCCTTGAATCTCCGCAGCGGCTCCTCCTCACCATAGCTCGCGATCACTTGATGAAAATACACCGGCTCATCAAAGCCCCGCAGCTTCGCGATCAGCTCCGGCGTCGGCCGTAGCTTCAGCGCAGAGCTGAAATGCAGCTTACTCAGTCGGATACCCGCACCCGTCACACGATCCAGCGCCGCCTTTGCCTCCTCGAACTCGATCGCCAAATGGCACGTATCGTAATTCAGACCCACAAAGCGGAAGAAATCCCGATCCTGCGGATGCCGATCAAGATACAGCCCAAAGAACTTCAGCGTCTCCCCGCTCGTCTCAAACAGCCCTAGCGGCTCCGGCTCCAGCCCCAGGTGCAAATCATGCCCACTCGCCTCCGCCACCCGCTCGATATGCTCGCGGCACAGACGTAGATTCTGAAAAATCGCCTCCAGCTCCTCCGCCCCAGGATGAAAAGTCTTATGCGAGGCCGGTAGCGTGCTCACACTCCCGCTCACCCCCGGTGGCAGCAGCTTTCCCAGCAGATCAAAAAGCAACTTCGTGTACTCCAAGCGCTCACCACTGGCCCAATCCGGCTTAAACACCTGCTCCTTCACCCGCGTGCCGTGAAAAGCCCCGTAGGGGAAACCATTGATCGTAAAAACATAGCAACCATTCGCATCCAGCCAGGCGCGGAACTCATCCAGCCGCCCCGGAGCCGCTAGCTCCCGCGCCGCCTGCTCACTCAGCCGCAGACCGATGCCATAGGGCTTCCCCCCGCTCACACGCTCCTTCACCCGCAGCGTATGCTCACGCAGCCCGCGCCACGTCTCCTCCCACGTCTCGCCGCGGTGGATATTCGTGCAGTAACCCAGATGGATGCCATGATTTAAAAGCATAAGACCTCCTTCGTGCGCCGCCGCCCGCCCCTCGTCAACTCCTCTTCCCATTACCCTTTGCACTCAGAGGCCAGAGATTCCGAGCAAGAGGCAAGATCAAGCACCAGAACCCCCGTTTGAGCCACTGCACCTACTGCCATGAAATCGCTCACCCCAGCCCTCGCCGCTCTCCTCTTGCTCGCACCCGCATCGACCCCATTCGCCCAGGAGCTTTCCGCCCAGGTCCAGGCAGAGCTCCCCAGCCTCATCAGCCTCTACAAAGAGCTCCACGCCAATCCAGAGCTCTCCATGCACGAGGTCGAAACCTCCACCCGCATCGCCAGCGAGCTCCGCAGCGCCGGACTCCAAGTGACCGAAAAAGTCGGCGGCCATGGCCTTGTCGGCGTCCTAAAAAATGGCGATGGCCCCGTCATTCTCGTTCGCACCGACCTCGATGCCCTCCCCGTCACCGAGCAGACCGGCACCGACTACGCCAGCAAAAAAACCGTCAAGGACGACCTCGGGCGCGAAGTCGGTGTCATGCACGCCTGCGGGCATGACATCCACATGGCCACCTTCATCGGCACCGCCCGTGTCTTGGCCAAAATGAAGCGCCGCTGGAGCGGCACCCTCGTCATGATTGGTCAACCCGCCGAAGAACGCGTGCTCGGAGCCCGCCTCATGCTCCGCGCGGGCCTCTTTGAGAAATTTCCACGCCCAGACAAAGCCATCGCCCTCCACTGCGCCTCCGACATGCCCCACGGCACCATCGGCATCGTCGAAGGCTACGCCCTCGCCAATGTCGATACGGTCGAAATCATCGTCAAAGGCGTCGGCGGTCATGGCTCCATGCCCCACCTCAGCAAAGACCCCATCGTCCTCGCCGCACAGATCGTCCTCGCCTTACAAACCATCGTCAGCCGCGAGGTCCGTCCCGGAGATCCCGCCGTCGTCACCGTCGGCAGCATCCACGGCGGCACCAAAAGCAACATCATCAGCGACGAAGTCCGCCTCCAGCTCACCCTCCGCAGCTACAAAGCAGAAACCCGCCAGCACCTCATCGACTCCATCAAGCGCATCGTCCGTGCCCAGGCAGAATCCGCCGGCATGCCCGCCGCCAAAATGCCCGAAGTCATCGTCTCCGATGACCAAACTCCCGCCCTCTACAACCAGCCCGCCCTTTGCACCGCCGTGCGCGGCTACATCGGCAGCGAAATCGGCCCCGACAACGTCCTCACCCGCGAGCCCGTCATGGGCGCAGAAGACTTCGCCGAATACGGCCTCACCAAAGAAAAAGTCCCCCTTTGCATGTTCTGGCTCGGCACCCAAGATCCGCGAGCCGTCCTCCAAGCGAAGGAAAAAGCCACATCGCTGCCCTCGCTGCACTCCCCACTCTTTCAGCCAGTGCCAGCCCCCAGCATCGAAACCGGCGTCCGCGCCATGACCAGCGCAGTACTCGGCCTTTTCCGCAAATAAGCCGCTGCTTACAAAACCACGGTTTGAGGCCAAAATCGACCTTTTAGGCCATCCTTCGCAAAAATGGGCAAGCATGCCTCACAACCGTGAGAGCGACTCCCAATTCTCATCGGTCCATTTTGGCCTGTGATCGCTGTTTTGGCCCGCTTTGAGGCCCTTTTCGGCACCTTCCGCACCCTTTTCCGCGTCCCAGGCACCGCTTTGCCCCGATCCCGCTCCTCTGATTCGCATTCCCGGTTCGTTCGTTCGCTTCGAGAGTGAGAATCGAGTCACAAAAGTGAGAATTAAAGGCCAGCAGGATGACGAGCAACGAAGCCAGCCATGCTGCGGCTCTTCACACGCCATCTCGGGCCCTCGCCCACGCTACCACCGCTGGTGTCCATGCGCAGTCCGCAGATCGTCATGAACACATGCTCCCCTGGCTTCACCCACACCGTGATGAAGCGGCCCTGACCCGCTTCACCATAGTTCATGAAAGCACCGCTGGCCAAAGGCGCACGCAACAGCCCCGCTTTGATCAGCACATAGCTGACGCTGCCACTGCAATCATAAGCACTGTCTTCCACGCTGGCATGGCCACCGCCACGCAGGTAGGGCTTGTTCTGAATCTTATTAGCCGCATACACCGCATGCTGCACCGCCGCAGGAGCACCGGAAGCGAGTGACGCAAAACGACCATCAAACCGGATCGAGGAAGAGCCACCACCGCCGATAGCAGCCTGTGGAGCCGCAGCGGCACGAGGAGCGGGAGCCGCCTGGCGTGGAGCCACAGCGACCGCACGCGGAGCAGCCTGCTGCTGACGAGGGGCACGGCCCGCAGCGGCCTGCTGGGCATGGTAAGCAGCCCAAGCGGCTTGGTTCTGGGCATAAGCCTGCTGCTGGCGGTGGTAGGCAGCCCAAGCGGCCTGGTTCTGGGCATAAGCCTGTTGCTGGGCTTGATAAGCAGCCTGAGTCTGAGCGGCGGTGTAGTTGCCAGCGGCGTAGTAGCCGTTTTGGGCCTGTGAGGAAGAGGGCGCCGCCAGAACGAGCAGGAGGAGGCAGAGGGAAGCCAGAGCAGCGAAAGCAGTGCGAAGCGCTAGGCGAGTAAGGAGGAGGAAACCAGAAGGAGACATGGCAGAGGTCGAGTTATGGAAAATATAACTAACATAACCATCATATCAACAGCCCTCGTAAAAACGTGGCGAACTCGTAAATTAGAGAAACAGACCATGCGAACAGGGCATAGCACTTCGAATAGGCCGAATAGGCCGAATAGGGCCTATGGGGCCAATTTTGGTGCCGCCTTACCGTTTTGCGGGTTGGAGGCATCGTTGGCGGCAGATCACCGTCTGCTGCAAGCTGGTCATCTTCTCTCTTGACCATACCGATGATAAGAGCGCTTTTGCATACCCGTTTCCGACTTCTCTCCACGCCATGAAACCGAACGCACGCCTCGCCTGCCTGTTTGCTACCCTTTTCACTGCCGGACTCTCTTTGGCACAACTCCCTGATGAATTCCGCACCTGGACGAATACATCCGGGAAGCAAATTGAGGCCACACTCGTCTCCGTCGATGCTACGACGCGATCGCTGAAAATCCGAATGAAGGATGGTAAAGAATTCGATGTGCCCATCGCTAGCCTGAGTCCGGCAGATTTCGAGTATGCCAAAACACGCTACGCCGCGATGCAGGCTGCACCTGTGACGATGCCTGCCACGACTCCGCCTGCCGCAGCGACCACCGCTGGCACGCCGCCCGCTCCGACACCTGAGCCTGCGAAGGCTAAAGGCAAAGGGAAAGCGCCCGCTGCACCAGCCGTAGCCAGCAAGCCCGCTCCGCCGCGCCCGCAGATCACCGTGCTGCCGGTGTCCAAATTCAAAGCTCCTGCGGCAAATGATTACCTCGGTGGTATCCAAAAGGTGCGACCTCGCCTGATCCAAAACGCCGCAGGCTGGGCCGCGATCAAAAACCAAATCGCTGCGGATCCGGTGCTCGCCAAGATGATGGATAATTTAAAAGCCTCTGGCGAGGACTTGCTCAAAGACCCCGAGCTCAACCGCATCAATGGTGAAGTGCGTGGCACCACCAGTGAGGGCTCAAAGGCCATCTACCGCATGGGCTTGCTCGCGGCACTGCATTATGGCGATGGCGATTTGAAATGGAAAGAGCGTGGTGCACGCGAGGTGATGCTGCTTTGCGATAAAGTGAATTTCCGTGACTGGCATCCCACCGAGGCCGTAGCAGTCGCAGACATGGTCATCGCCGTCAGCCTTGGTTATGACTGGTTCCGTGATGGCTACAATGCCGCCCAAGCTGCTGAAATCCGCACCTTCCTGCGCCAAAAAGGTGTCGATGCTCTGGTCGCTCATCTTGAGGAAGAGCCCGTGCCACCGACTGCCTTCGGCACCAGCGCCGGACAAACGGAAGAAAAGAAAAAAGCTCCCGCCAAAGCCCCGGCCAAAGGCAAAGGGAAGGCCGATAAAGAAGAGCCACCACCCGTGAACATGGAGAAGATGCACATCGCCTCCGCGCTGCTGCTCAATGCCATCGGATTCGTCGATGAAGACCCCGATATGGCAAAAATCTCTGCCAATGCCGCTGCGAAAGTCTTTGGCGAAGGCATCCAGCGCTTTGCTCCTGCGGGCATCTGGCCAGAGGGCATGGTCGCGGGTGATTGCGTGATGGATTACGCCTCCATGGTCATCCAGTCCCTGCGCAGCGCCGCAGGCAAGGACCTCGGCCTCAGCATGCTCGAAGGCATCCCACAGTTCGGTTTTGCCCGCATGCATCTGTATGGCCCCAGTGGTCAGCCCTTTAACTTTGGCGATGGAGTCCAGGGCGGCACGCCGCGTCCATGGGTCGCGACATGGTTGGCCGGACTGCATGGGAATCCCGGCATCCCGGCCATCACGGCAGGGGCGAAAATGGGTGTCGGCTCTTCCTTCTTCGGCCACGCAGGGCACTTCATTTATTACAACCCGCACGCCGCAGGCCAGGGCACCCCAGACAGCCCCGAGTATGCCACACCCGGCGGCATCGCGGCTACCGTGCGGAGCGGCTGGACCAAAGATGACCTCTACATCGCTGCCAAAGGCGGCGACAATCGCGATCTCCACTCCCAGCTCGACATTGGCACCTTCGTCCTCGACGCAGGGGGCGTGCGCTGGGCCATGGATCTCGGCGCAGAAAATGATCGCGCACCCGGATTCGAAGCAAAGCCTGGCGCGGATCGCACCAAGCGCTACGAACTCTTCCTCGAAGGCACCAAAGGCCAAAATACCCTAACGCTCGAAGGTGGTAATCAGGAGCTAGATGCCCGCGCAGGTGTCCTTTTCACCCAATCCACGCCTGAGGCTGGCTTCGCCGTGATCGACATGACGAAGGCCTATGACAAAGATGCCAAAGACGTCCATCGCGGCATCATGGTCGTGCGTGGAGCGGCACCCTATCTCGTCATCCAGGACGATCTCTCCGTCAAAAACACCAAACCGCTCACTTGGAGCATGCAGACCAAGGACACGGAACTCGTCGTCAATGGCAACACCGTGACGATGACCAAAGGAGGCCAAAAACTCCTCGCCACCATCGTCTCGCCCAAGGAGGCCATGTTCACCTCTGAAGAGCCACCGCCTCCTGCGGATGAACAGCAGGGACGCAAGCTCGGCGCCAAGACCGCCGACTTCGCAGGCGAAAACGTCAAGATCCTCAAAGCCACCGTCCCTGAGGCCAAAGGCAACGTCAGCCTCTGCATCACCTTCACCACCGCTGAGACAGCACCAGCACACACGCACACAGCCATCTCCACCTGGGCAAAGAAAAAGTGAGTCGTGCGGAGAACTCCAAGACCAATCATGCCTGCTCCCGTTTACTTCACCACGCAGGCATCGCCGCTCGGCGATCTCACGCTTTGCATGACGGGTGGTCGCCTCTGCGGACTCTACTTTGAAGGACACAAGCCTGCCCCGAAGCATGAAGGCTGGATCCGCGATGATGGGCCGCTTTTTGATGCTGCTCGGACTTGGCTCGATGCCTACTTCACTGGTAAAAAACCGCGCAAACGGCTCCCGGTCGATTTTCGCAGCGGCACATCCTTTCAGCGGCGTGTCTGGGATACGCTGATCTCCATCCCGTATGGCGAAACGACCAGTTACGCAGCCATCGCTGTCGAAATCGGCTCTCCACGTGCCGTGCGAGCCGTCGGAGCCGCTGTCGGGCGCAATCCGCTCTCCATCTTCATTCCCTGTCACCGCGTCATCGGTCGCGATGGAACTCTAACAGGCTACGCAGGCGGAATAGACCGCAAAAAGCACCTTCTCGCCCTAGAGGCTCAAAAGTAGCGTCATTGCTGTGCAACAATGCAGCTCTACCGCCACTCGTGCTTCGGATACCTTCCACGAAGCTGCGCTTTCACGCCGGGATAGCCTTCACGCCAGAAACGACCGAGGTCGCCGGTCGTCTGAATCGGCCGCTGTGCCGGTGAGAGCAGGTGAACGGTGACGCTGATGCGACCGGCGGCGACTTTGGGGTTTTCGTTCACGTCGTACATGTGCTGGAGCACGGCGCTGACGGCGGGGGGCTGCTTTTCGTCATAGACGATGCGGGCGGTTTTGCCGTTCTTGAGGGCGTAGCGCTCGGGGGCGTATTTTTCCAGCATCTCGCGTTGCGAGTGGCTGAGCCATTGGTGCAGGGCGGGGAAGACTTCGCGGTCTTTGAGGGCGCGGTAGGTGGTGCAGCCGTGGCAGAGTTGCTCGATGATGAGATGGCGGTCTTCTTCACTGATGGGCGGGATTTCGAGCTCGGGCATCCACTTGGAGAGGCAGTTCACGCGGGTGATCCATTGCTCGACTTTTTCGTTCCAAAGCGGGAGTTCCAGGCGGCCAGCGATGACTTCGGCAGCGAGCAATGAGGCGGCTTGGGTTTCATCGGGCTCGCCGCGTTCTTTGCTGGCGAGGACGAGGCTGCGGAAGCGTGTCTCCTCCATGTTCATGACGCGGCGGTTCACGCTGTCGTAGCGGGCGCTGCGTCCGGTGGTGAAATCGGCGGGGAAGAGCTCGCGCAGCCAGTTTTCGTCGATGGCGGTGACGTTGTTGAGCTTTACGGTGAGCGCTTTGCCCTGCACTTCGACGATCTCGGCGGCGACGAGTAGGCGCGGGGCTTTGATGTGTGCGGCTTTGTCGAGATGGCCGGTGTAACCGCCTGCGAGCCGGTAAATGCGGCTGCCGGGGCTAGTTTCGACACCGAGGTGGTCGCTGAACGCGGCGAGCAGTGTTTTCGCGAGCGCTTCAGGCTCAGCGATTTGGTCGTTGATGCTCAGTCCGGCCCGTTTAGCGAGATGGAGGAACTGATCGGCGCTGCGTGCGGATTCACGCGAGGCCATGGCATGAACGCCATAGCGGGCGCAGGCATCGGGATCGAAGTTCATGGCCTCCGCACGCGTGAAAGCACGCAGCAGGGCTTGGAACTCACTGAGGTCGCCATTTTCCCAAAACTCCTCGTTGGTGTGTGAAGCGTTGTTTTTGCCGACGAGCAAAATATCGCTCCCCTGGGCGATGGCGGCGCAGGTAGCGGCCTCACGCAAACAGCCGAACTCGGCGGCGGCGAGCAGCATGCGCGAAAAACGCGGATGCAGCGGGAATTTGGCCATCTGGCGGCCGAGGTCGGTGATGCGGCCGTTTTGATCCGTGGCACCGAGGTCGTGCAGGAGGTCTTCGGCGCGAGCGAGTGCGGCTGGAGCGGGAGCTTCGAACCATTCGAGGTCAGACGAATCGGACCGATCGGTCGGGTCAAAAAGCACCCGCAGCGCCAAAAGCGCCTCACTCAGATCAAGACGCTGCACTTCCGGCAGTTCGCATTCGGCACGCAGAAGGTGCTCACGCTGGGTCCAGAGGCGCACGGCGATGCCGGGGCCGAGACGACCGGCGCGGCCGGCACGTTGCTCGGCAGATGCTCGGCTGGTTTTCTGCACGGTGAGCGTGTTGATGCCGCGACGGGCATCGTAGTTGGCGATGCGGGCGGTGCCGCCGTCGATGACGGCTTTGACGCCTTCGATGGTGAGGGAGGTCTCGGCGACGTTGGTGCTGACGATGATTTTGGGCTGCTCGCCGGGTGTGACGGCGGCGTCTTGATCCTGCGGCGTGAGTTCGCCATGCAGCGGCACGACTCGGCGACCACGGGAAAAGGCACGACCTTGGATGGCGGCGATGGTTTTGCGGATTTCGTGCCCGCCGGGCATGAAGACGAGCATGTCGCCGCTGAAGCCGGGTGAGAGGGCGAGTTCTTCGCAGGCGCGGGCGGCTTGGTCCCACACGGGCTCGGGGTAGCCGTTTTTTTGCGGCACGGGGGCCTGGTAGCGCACCTCCACGGGGAAGGTGCGGCCTTCGGACTCCAGCAGCTTGCTGGGCTGCATGAAATCAACGAGCGGCCCTGGCACCAGCGTGGCGGACATGACGATGATTTTTAAATCGGGTCGCCGTGTGCGTTGAAGGCGGCGGGCAAAGGCGAGCACGAGATCGCCATCGAGATGACGCTCATGAAATTCGTCGATGCAGATGCAGCCCACGCGGTCGAGCTGCGGGTCTTCGAGCAGCATGCGGAGCATGACGCCCTCGGTGACGTAGGTGAGCCTCGTTTCGCGGCTGGTGACGTTTTCAAAGCGCACTTGGTAGCCGACTTCGCCACCGAGTTTGGCATTTCGCTCGCGAGCGACACGCTGGGCGAGCATGCGTGCGGCGATGCGGCGTGGTTGGAGCACGACGCAGCGTTTGCCATCCGGCAGGAGGCCGCTGTCGAGCACGAACTGCGGGATCTGCGTGGACTTGCCGCTGCCGGTGGGCGCTTTGATGAGCAGATTCGGCGTCGCCGGATCGAGCAGAGCGGCGGTGAAGGTCTGGCGGAGTTCGAAGATCGGAAGTGGGTCGGCCATCGGCTAGTGGAGTGCTCGCAGGCCCTTGTTCAGCATGAAGTCGCGATCAAAGGAGCGGCTGTGCGATACACAGTGAGAGCGGGGGCTTCAACCATTTCGGACTCACACGGGGCGTGTGTAGATGCGCTGAAAGGTGTCCGCTCGGTTCATCGGGTCGATGATGGTGATGCCATCCTCGCCGAAGCGGGCGGTGACGGGGGCTCCTTTGCCTTCATGGAGGTATTGGAAGTTCAAATCGCGCACTTTGGCCGCGGCATCGACGATGGCGCAGGTGATGCGTGCTTCCTCGGGCGTCGGATACAGATGCGCGAGGCTGTCGCGGCTCTCGCTGGCGAATTTAACCCTGGAGACGGCGACGAGTGCCACGGTTAGGCTGTCCACGCCGTAGCCGATGTAGGCCTTGGAGCCGTCTGCACGGGTGACGTCGCGGGTGAAGTGATTGTTGCTCGTGCGTGAGCCACCACCGGCATTCCACCAGCGGAAGCCGCGGTATTGCTGATCGCTCTCCACTTTGCCATCGGCACCGACGATTTCGTGCCCTTGATTGACCGGGCCTTCAAAGTCCGCCGGCGTGATCCAGTTGTTGTGGAAATTGATGCTCATGCCGTTGTCGAAATCCACCCGCACCTGCACGGCGTCGTAGGCATTGATGCCATCGCGAATGAGGCGTTTTTTTTGTCCTACGGCGGTGAGGCTGACGGGCTTTGATTTGTAGTAGCTGTAGATGAGATCGGTCCAGTGCGGGCCGACGTAGCTGAAGGGGTCACTGCTCTCCACCCACTTGAAGGTGCTGGTGCTGACCTCCAGCGGCTCCTCTAAATAGGCGGTGCCGTAGAGCGGGGCTCCGATGCGGTTCTGGATGTCATCACGGATGCGCAGATGATCTGGGTCGTAGCGCTTATGCATGTCCACACCGACGATGAGGTTCTTCGCCTTTGCGGCGTCGATGATTTCATCAGCCTCCTGGATGCTGAGACACATGGGCTTCTCGGTGAGCACATGGACGCCCTTTTTCAATGCGGCGAGGATGGGCTGCGTGTGCAGATGGTCAGGCGTCGCGACGGCCATCACGTCTAGGTCGGGAAAGGCGGCCAAAATGTCATTCCAGGGCTCATCACCATGAAAGCAGCGTGGTTCATGCCCCGTGAGCTCTTTGAAGAAGGTGGCGGACTTCTTGGCGCTGGCCTCTGAGCGTGTGGCGACGGCCACGAGGTCAAACTTCACCGGAGCCAGGTCACGGGAGTATTTATCCAGGCCCACGCGAGCGAGCTGCCCGGCGATGCCGAAGCGCTGTAGGTCTGCGTAAGCACGCAAGTGGACATCTCCGCCGAACATGCCGGCACCGACGAGGGCGATTTGGATCGTTTTTTCTGCCATAGGGCTGCTATCCAAGCCGACAGGGCAGGGGAAGCAAGGGGCGAGCGTGATACCAGCGTGCCTGAAAATGGTATGAAAGGGAGAAAGTAGGGCCAGTTTGCGCTTGTGCCCAAAGCGAAGGATTTGCTATGGGAAGCACTCACCTCACGCCACCATCACCCTACCACTCACCCTTTCCCATGAGCTTTAACGCCCGCCTCACCGAAGACATCAAAACCGCCATGAAGGCCAAAGACGCCGTCACCCTGGAGACCGTGCGGATGCTGAAGTCTGCTCTCAAATACGTCGCCATCGAAAAACTCGGTGCCGAAGGCGAGCTACCAGAGGCCGATGCGCTCAATGTCGTGCGCAAAGAGATCAAGAAGCGCCAGGACAGCATCACCAGCTTTGAGAGTGCCAATCGTGCGGATCTGGCGGACAAAGAAAAGGCCGAGCTCGCCGTGCTCGAGAAATACCTGCCCGCCGCCATGAGTGCCGAGGACATCACCAAGCTGGTCGAGTCCGTGATCGCTGAGCTCGGAGCCACTTCCAAAAAAGAAATGGGTGCCGTGATGAAGGTGCTCCAGGAACGCAGCGCTGGCCGTGCCGATGGCAAGACGCTCTCGTCCGAAGTCGGCAAAAGGCTCGCGTAACATCCACCTCCGCCCTCTCCAGGATGCCATCTGCATGCTCGCATGGGATGGTGATCGGGAGAATCAAACACCATGACCTCCGCCATCATCGTCGCCGCAGGCAGCAGTCGGCGCATGGGCTTTAATAAGCTCCTCGCCCCGATGGGCGGAGAGCCCGTGCTGCGGCGGACTTTGGGCGTTTTTGCCCGCTGCGATGCGATTGCCGAAATCATCCTCGTCGCCAGCGAGGAGGTGCGTGAGGCCGCCGAGAGCTGGCGACTGCCCAAGCTCACGCAAATCGTCTCCGGTGGCTCAGAGCGGCATTTTTCGGTCAAAGCAGGACTGGATGCCGTTTCGCCGCAGGCTGGACTAGTCGCCATCCATGACGGAGCGCGGCCATTGATCAGCGTGGCGCAGATTCAGCGCTGCATTGAGGCGGCTAGCATCCACGGAGCTGTCACCTGTGCCCGCCGCGTCACCGAGACACTGAAGCGGGCCGATGCCGCAGGGCGCATCACCGACAGCATCGACCGTGAGGGCGTCTGGATCATGGAGACGCCGCAGGTCTTTCAGATCGGTCTCATCCGCCGTGCCTATGATGCCGTGTTGGCTGCCGGACTGCTCGTCACCGATGAAGTCAGCGCCATTCAGCATCTGGGAGAGGCGGTGCGAGTCATCGAGAACCCAGAGCCCAATCCCAAGATCACCCTGCCTGGCGACATCCAGGCGGCGGAGCGTTTTCTAGGCTGAGGCCGATAGGGCTCACTCATACGGCAGCCACCAGGCACGCAGCCATTCCGTCTTGCCACGTTGGAAGCCACGCTCCAGCAGGCGCTTTTCCATATCCTGGAGATGCGCAGCGCCGTAAAAGATGGCGAGATGCTTCTTCCCAGCGGCGATCTGTTTGTCCAGGACCTCAAAGGCCACACGATTGCGCTCACCGACGATCACCGTGCCATCCCCCGCCTCCATGCGGGCCATCAGTCGCTCCACTTGATCGAACTGGCCTGCCACGGCACGCTTCAGCTCCACGGGATTGTCCTTATTCATCAGGAGCTGGAGCATCATCGCCAGGCTGGCCGCATCTGGATCATCACCCGTTTCGCTTTGCATCTCGGACTGCGCCTGCCAGAGCTTGAAGTAGAGTCCCAGCAGGCTCTCCTTTTTCACCTCACGCGTCTTTTGGAACTGCGGCAGACTCATATCGGCATGGATGAAGTTCTTGGCGCGGTAGTCGATGCCTTCGAGCTGGCCGTGCAGATCCAGCGCATCACGCATCGCTGCCTGAAGCTGGCCCACCCAGGCCAGAGAGCTGGCATCCTCCTTTTCTGCGCCCGGCTTGCCGCGCAGATCCATGGGCTTACCGACGAGTTCGTAAAGCACCGCATCGTAGCTGCGAAAGCGCAGGTTCAGCGCATCGAAGTAGCTTTTGTCAGCGATGTGGATCGCACCGACGAGATCGACCACCACCTTCGTGGGCGAGGTGAAGCTCACCACCGCCGTTTCCAGGCTGTCGCCATCCTCGTGGGACTCGAAGCGCACATAATCCGTCAGCGCGGCCTTCTTTTCCGCTGGAGGCGCAGGGGACTCTGCCCGCAGGACAGCGCAGGCGAGTAAGCAGGCAGCGAGGAGGGGAAAGCGTCTCATGGCGATTAGCCTGGGTTTTTAAAGATGCGGTCAAAGAACTGCCGCATCTCATCCCAGGAGGCTTTATCGGCCGCTTCGTTGTAGGCAGCGCCTGCGTTGTTGTCGTAACCCGCAGATTTTAAGGTGAAGGAATGTACCGCGCCGGGATACTGCACCAGCTTGTAATCCACCGCCGCCTCCTTCATCTCACTCTCCCAGGCGGCCAGATTCGCCGCTGGGACAAAGGGGTCCTCCGCACCATGCAGCGCCAGCACCTTGCCTTTGATGTTTTTACCATCCGCAGGTGTGGGTGAATCGAGTCCACCGTGAAAGCTCACCACGCCTTTGACCATCGCACCCGAGCGAGCTAGCTCCATCACCGCCGTGCCACCAAAACAATAGCCGATGGCGGCGATCTGCGCTGGATCCGCCTGTGGCGTGGCGCGGAGCTGCTCCAGCGCGGCGAGGAGTCGCTCCCGGAAGAGCTTGCGGTCCGAGCGGTACTTTCCGGCCTCCTTGCCAGCCTCTGGCGGCTGCGGACGCACCCCTTTGCCATACACATCCGCCACGAAGACGTTGTATCCCATCTCTGCCAGTTGGTGAGCCCGTTCCTTCTCATGAGCACTCACCCCCGTCCATTGGTGGATCACCAACACGGAGGGCAGTTTGCCCGTTTTTGCCGCATCGACGATGTGGAGCCCCTCACAGGTCTCACCGCCGGATGGATACTCCACCACCGTTTCACGGATGTCGGCCCAAGCAGCAGCAAGGTGGGCAAAAAAGGCGGCGAAGAAGAAAAAGCGGCGATTCAGTCTCATATCAGCCCCGATTTTAATACGAGCCCCTTCGCCTGACAAGATGTTCCCCACCCTGATGGGTGGGATTGAGGGCCTGAGGTGTTTTGGAGTGCTTAGTTCTTGGTTCTTCGTTGATCCGCCTCCGCCTTCCGGAGGCCAGAAGACATCAACCACAGAGGGCACGGAGGAGCACAGAGGGAAGATGTTCTTGGTTCGTCCTCGTTGATTCGCTTCGCTCCCCTTAGGGCTGCCTGCGGCAGTCTGTCTCGCTTCGCTCGGCTCTCGAACTCGTCCTCGATTCTTCAGCGTCTTTTTTACCACGGATGAACGGATGGTTTCACCACGGAGGTCACAGAGGAGCACAGAGTTCTGATTCGGATCACTTGGCAGTGGGCTGTCTTCTCTCTGTCCACACCGCCGCCGGTCGGCTATTTGAAACAGCCTGAATAACTGACGAAGTAGCCCATTTTGCCCACTAAACGTCCCGTTTTGCCCTGGGAGCCACCTGACGGTGTCCTGGGAGTCACCTGACGGTGCCCAGGGAGGCGTCTCACTCTGCTCAGGGAGTCAGCTAACGGTGCCCATAAAGTCATCTCACCGTGCCCACGAAACGTCCCGTTTTGCCCACAGATCCGCCCGTTTTGCCCGGAAAACGTCCCGTTTTGTCCACAGATTCGCCCGTTTTGCCCACACCGTGAGCTGACGTTGCCCTCACCGAGACCTGCACCCCAGCCCACCGGCAGCTCTTTTTCCCGAGCCTCCACACCGCCCAGACGCTCTTCTAGAGGCCCTTGCGCCCCCTCCGGCTCAAAGCCTTGCCATCCGTGCCATCCCCTGCTTGGATAGGGAAACTCCCGCATGGCCGCCTTCCCTGAACAGCAAGCCCGCCAAACCATCGACGCCATGCTGGTGCCGGCAAGCTGGGCCGTTCAGGACTCCAAGGCCTTCGATCTCTCCACCTCCCTCGGCATCGCGCATCGGGAGGTGTCGCTGAAGTCGGGCCGCTGTGACTATCTTTTCTTGGTGAACCGCAAGCCCGTTGGGCTCAGCCTCTGCCAACAACTAGGTTCATGGTGTGCCAATACAGCCGAACAAACCCGCATCGTAGCGGAAGTGGAGCGGCGGTTGAGCGTGGTGAAGAAACTGGAACCCGTGGTCACCACCAACTTCCAACGCGCCACCCGCCTGCGGCAGTCGATCTAGCAGAAAGCTTTCGCAGGGGAACTCTAACGCTCAACGCTTCAATCCTTATGCTCTACTTCATTGACGAAAGCGGTCACGATCACAAAAACTCGCCCTATGAAGTCCTCGCCGCTGTGGCGGTGCAGGAGCGGGATTTGTGGAACCTCATTCAAGCCATTCGCAGCGCAGAGATCGAACACTTCGGAGTTCATCTGGCTGAAGTCGGAATCGAGCTGAAAGGGACAAAGCTGCTCAAGCGAAAAACCTTCCGTCTGGCGTCAGAGGGGGAAACGATTCCCGTGGAAGAACGCCGAAATCTCGTGCGGGAACTCGTGCTCGAAGGATGGAAGGCCCAGCAAGAGGGAAGACAGGCGAAGGTGAGCTTTAGAGGGCTGGTAGCTTACGGACAAGCGGTGCTGGCTTTTGTGGAAGCGGTGCTGCGTCTCATGGTGAGATTCCGTGTGAAGGTCTTTGCGGCTGTGGTGACGCCCGAAGCCCCGCGACCAGCTGACAAGGCGGTGCTGCGCCGCGATTATGCCTTTCTCTTTGAGCGTTTCTTCCATCATTTAAGTTCCAGCTCAGAGTCCGAAATGGGACTCATCGTCTTTGATGAACTGGAGAAGACACAAAGCAAAATCCTGCTCGGCCAGATGGGGCGCTACTTCCTGGAAACGCAGACAGGCTATCAGCGCAGCGCCCGGATCGTCCCCGAACCCTTTTTCGTGCATAGCGACCTGACCACCGCTGTCCAGCTCGCTGATCTGGTGGCTTACTGCGTGAGCTGGGCGGTCCGCCTGAACTCGATGGACAAGCCTGCACGCGAAGAATTGAAACCTCTCGCTGATCTCGTGTTTGGCATGCGTTTCGTCGGCAACCGCTTCAGCGACGTGGACAGCAAAGAGTGGCCTGTCTATGGCATGTTTCATTTGGACGACCTGCGTCCACGCTCTGAACGGACCCCATAAAAAACAAAGGCAATGCAGGGCTTACGCCCCACAAAGCCTCCGCCGGTAAATAACCACTCTCCGCTCGATTGCCAAACCCAATTTTCATGACCAACCCCGCTGCCCTCGTCTCCAAGCTCTGGAACTACTTGCAGCATCCTGCGTGATGACGGCCTGTCGTATGGCGACTACGTCGAGCAATTGACCTTCCTGCTCTTCCTGATGATGGCGGACTCTTGCGGTGTGGCACTCATGGAAGGAATATCGAACGCCTAGCGGCCTCAGGACCGGATTACGAATGAAGAACACAGGACACTAAACTGGAACTTTGTGCTCCCCTGTGATCCCTGTGGTGCATAAGAGGTAGGAGATGAAGAGTTGGAGCAGGAGCAACCAAGAACTAGGAATCAGGCTCAAACGGTATGTTCCCACTGATCCGTCATCATCCGTCCTATCCGTGGTTTCAACGTCGGGGAAGGAACGTTCAACATCGAACGCTCAACATTCAACATCCAACGTCCAACGGCCAACGGCCAACGGCCAACGGCCAACGGCCAACGGCCAACGGCCAACGGCCAACGGCCCTGAATAAGGCACCAGATGAAAAGCAAGAGCGAGAGCAAGAAGGCTCAAACCAGGAACCAAGAACAAGGAACATGAAACTCTGTGAACCTCTGTGCCTCTGTGGTAGAGTTCTGCGGCTTCCTGGAGGCGGAGTGGGAGGCGGAGGCGGATTGCTCGGAGGACTGACCTTCTCACCGGGAGGATGAGGAGGGTTCTGAGGATCTTGGAGCATGTGTTTTCGAGCATCCGAAACAGAATGTTTGCCGTTCTGGCTGGGGTGGTCCACATCTGGAAAATGAAGGATCAGGTTCAAACCATTTTCAAAGGCTGGGCGAAGCCGGGCCCGATACCACCGGCGGTGCCGGTGGCGGGCGAGGGGGAATCATGCGCGGCGCTTTGTGGCCATTTTTGGGTTTTGCAGTTGGAGAACGGGCATCGCTTCTCCACGGATGATGCGCTGACGGCGTGGTATGGGACTTCGTGGGCTCCGACGGTGAAAACGGGGCTGGATCTGGGGAGTGGCATCGGGACGGTGGGCATGATCTGTGCGTGGCGTTGTCCGGGTGCTCGATTTGTGACCGTGGAGGCCAAGGCGGAGAGTGTGGCGCTGGCCCGCCGTTCGGCTTTGGCCAATGGGCTGGTGGATCGGTATGAGATCCGGCAGGGGGACTTTCGGGAGCCGGGGGTGATTCGGGAGGATGAGAAATTCGACCTCGTCACTGGGAGTCCGCCGTATTGGCCCGAGACGGATGGCATCGTGAGTGAACATCCCCAGAAACGGGCCTGCCGATTTGAGGTGCGGGGGAGTGTGGTGGATTATTGCAAAACGGCCGCGAAACATTTGGCCACGGGAGGTCTGTTTGCCTGTGTGTTCCCTCATGCGCCGCATCAATTGGAGCGTGTGCAACAAGGGGCGCGTGAGGCGGGATTGGTCATCGTGCGCAAGCGTCCGGTCATTTTCAGAGAGGGCGATGAGCCCTTGATTGCCGTTTTTGCCATGATGCGTGCGGAAGACTTGCCGGAGTGGTTTCGGGGCCAGACATGGGATGAACCACCCTTGATTGTCCGGACCAAGGCCGGGGGCTGTCATCCCGAATACTCGGCGGTGAAACTGGCGATGGGTTTTCAACCGTAGCGGCTACGGGGAAGGAGGTTCGGTGAATCGGAGGCTCCTGGGTGCCGAAGGTGCGCGGGGCTCGAAATTCGATGTTGGATGTTGAGCGTTCTTTGTTCAATGTTGCTCCCCTTATGCCTCTCGCTCTCGAAGACTTATTTAATGACGTGATCTCCAAATCCATGCGCGGACTCGCTCTGTCCGATGCGCAACTGGCGGCGAAGGCCGGGGTGACGGAGGCGCAGATCAGCGCGGTGCGGGGCGGGGAGGTTTGTGAAGAGGTGCTGAGTGCCATCGCGCCGCATTTGGGCCTACATGGGCCAGCTTTGATCCGCATGGCACGCGGGGAGTGGGCTCCGGCAGAGGTTTCGCTGCCTGGACTGGCGCAGTTCACCACCACGCATGGCGATATGTTGGTGAATTACGTGAGCAGGGGCTGAACTTGAGCCTCGTTTTCATCACGCATACCCATCCAGATCACATCGCGGATCTGTCGGGCCTCACGGGCGGTGTGGTGCCTGCTTTTGTGCATGAGAAGGAAAGCTGCCCAGGGGCCAAGACCTTCTCTGTGGCGGAAACGGAGGGCTGGGACACGGGTGGGCTGCGGATCGAGCCACGGAGCACCTGGGGGCACTCGAAGGGGGGCATCAGCTACGTCATTCGTGGTCTGGAGCGGCCGGTGGTGATCGTGGGAGATGCGCTTTTTGCCTCCAGCATGGGTGGGGGCGGTGTTTCCTTCACCGAGGCACTCGCTACCAATCGCAAGGAACTTTTCACCCTACCGGATGATGCCGTCGTCTGCCCTGGTCATGGCCCTTGACCTCCATCGGCGAGGAGAAGGCGCACAATCCCTTCTATCCCGAATTCAAGTGATGTCCCGGTGTGGCGGGCTTTTTTCGCCCTCCGGACTCAATCCGTGAAATCGGCGCAATCTGTGGATAATAGCGGCCTATTTCATCAGTACAGAACTCAGCTTCCTCAATTCAATCATTCCAAATCATATGTCTCAAACAGTCGCTTTCGTCGGAGTCGGTAAAATGGGTGCCAACATGGCGCGTCGTCTCAAAGAGTGTGGTTACAGTGTCACCGCCGTGCTGGATGTGAATGCGCAGGCTGCCGCTGACCTAGCCGCCGAGCTGGGCTGCAAAGCCTGCACAAAGCTGGCAGACGTCACTGCCGCCGCAGATGTCATTTTCACCGTCATCACCAACGATGTCGCGATGCGGGCGATCTATTTCAATGCTGGGGACAATCTGCTGGTGGGTGCTGCGGGCAAAATCTTTGTGAACTGCGCGACGCTCTCTCCGGCTGTGTTTCGTGAGGTTTATGACGCGGCAAAAAAGGCCGGAGGCAGCAGCCTAGAGGCCTGCATGGCTAGCAGCATCAGCCATGCACGGGAAGGGAAGCTCTACCTCATGCTCGGCGGTGATGAAGCTGTCTATGAGCAGGTGAAAGCCATGATCGAGCAGATGAGTGTGAATCGCCGCTTCATCGGTGGTGCTGGCCGTGCAGCCGAGGTGAAGGCGCTGGTGAATATGGTCATGAATATCAATACCGCTGGCCTGGCCGAGGGGCTAGGCCTGGCCGCAGCACTGGGACATGATCTGGGCCTGATCCGTGAGGTGTTTAGCCAAACGGGTGCCAATAGTCGTGTGCTGGAGACGGATGCCGCCGATATGGTGGCACGGGAGCATGACTGCTGGTTCTCTGCTGAGCATGCGGCGAAGGACAGTGGCATCGCGGCTGGGCTGGCGACGGAATCTGGGCTGAATCTACCGCTGAACACGGCTACTCAGGCGCAATATGCCAAAATGGTCACGCTAGGCCTCGGTGGACTCGATAAGAGCGGCATCGCGGAGCTGACTTTCAAAGGCCGCCACGCCTGATAAACGCTGGCACAGCCTCGACAGCGCCGTGGATCGGCGCTTTGGTGCCGCCTCTGCATGAATACGCTCACTTTCGCTCATGAAAAACTGCTCTGGCTGCTGCTCGCAGTGCCACTGCTACTGCTGGCGCGGCTGTGGCTGCGTAGGCGGGAGTCGCGTGCGGTGCAGGCTTTTGTGGCGGCTAGGATGCGCCCGCTGCTGGTGACAGGTCGCTCGGCGGCGCAGTCTTGGCTGCTGTGGTCACTCTACATGGTGGCGCTCGCTTGCATGATCATCGCTGCCGCGAGACCCCAGCTTGGCACTGAAAAGACCGATGTGCCTGATAAAGGGCGGAACATTCTCATCGCTATCGACACCTCACGCTCGATGCTGGCGAAGGATCTCGTGCCAGACCGGCTGACGCGGGCCAAAATGGCGGTGCATGAGCTGGTGGGGGAGCTGCGTGGCGAGCGCATCGGCCTCCTAGCCTACGCTGGCATGGCCTATCTCCAGGCTCCGCTGACCACCGATCATGAGGCGATCCTGGAGTCGCTGGATGATTTTGATCATACCATCATCGAGCGCGGTGGCAGCAATGTGGCCGATCTGCTGGATCTGACCACCCGCGTGGCGGAAACGCTGCCGCAGAGCAACTGCGTGCTCATCGTCTTCAGTGACGGTGGTGAGGTGGATGATGCGCTGACATCTGCGATTCAGAAAATGACCAAAGCCCGCGTGAATGTCATCACGGTGGGTGTAGGCACGGAAAACGGCTCTCTGATCCCCGATCCAAACAACCCGACAGACTATGTGCGCGATGTGAATGGCACCGTGGTGCAGACACGACTGAACAAAGCCGTGCTCCAGCAGATCAGCAGCGCCACGGGTGGCATGTATTTCCGACTGGGTAGTGAACCGATAAACCGCCGTGCCATCGCGCCCATTCTAGCGCGGTTGCGTGAGCAAGAGAGTGCCTCGCGTGTGCAAACAAAGCCGCTAGAGCACTTCGCCTGGCCATTGGGCCTGGGGGTGGGCGTTCTGATCGCGGCATGGGCACTCTCCTCTCGGCCACCACCCCTCCCACGCGGGATGGATAAGCCTCTTCCAGTCGCTGGTTGAGGCACCGGGATTAGGGCGTCTTCTTCTTCCAGAACTGGAACCACTTCTTCTCGGAAGGTGGCTGCGGCACGGCTGTGGCCGGACGTGAGACGGTCCTGGGGGCTGTGGCCTTGGGCTGTGGCTTGCTTTCTTTCTTGGCGACGGAGGGTGGAGGGCGGGGCAGGGGCTTTGGCCCCTCAATGACGACCTGCATGCGCTTGGTGATCATCTTGGAAAGGCGGATGACGTCCCAGTTCGCGGTGCGCATGCAGCCGTGGCTTGCGCTGCGCCCGATCGTCTGCGGCTGATTCGTGCCGTGGATGCCGATGCCGGGCTTGCTCAGACCGATCCACATGACGCCGACGGGATTGTTCGGCCCGATGGGCAGCTCGAAGGCCTCCTTGCTGCGCACGCCGTATTCCAGGACACTCTTGTCCCAGCGAAAGGTGGGCATCTGAGCGATACCGACGATGCTCCATGTGCCGGGTGGCGTGGCGAGATGGCCGTAGCCGGGTGTGATCGGCACGCTGGCGAGCATTTTTTCACCTTCGTAGAGGGCGAGTAACTTCTCACGCGTGTCGATGCGCAGCACCCGTGTCTCAAAGGCCGGCGTCTCTGGCACCGTGGCGATGGAGAGCTCCTCGATCTTAAAGGGATCCACATTCGGCACACGCACCTCGTCGCCGGGTTTCAGCGAGCTCATCTTCTTTGGTTTATTGAGATGCGTGATGAGATCCGGTGACGTGTGGTAACGCTCCGTGAGAAACTCGAGCAACGACTCATACGGCAGATACTTCTGTTTGCTCTGGAGCGCAGGCTTCCCTGGCACCTCACCGATGAACTGCATGTCCTCCTGGCGGATGATGTAGGTCGTAAAAGGCTCTGTGACTGCGGAAAGATCCAGTGTGTGGCCTTCTAGCTCCGTCTCCGGCAGGCCATTGGCCGATTGATAGCGCTTCAGGGCCTTGGTGGTGAATTCGCCGGGGCGGCCATCGACTTTGCCCGGACCAAAGAGCTTGCCATCCAGGAAAATTTGCAGCCGCAAGATCGGCTCGATGGGCTCAGGAGCCTTCGGCAATGGATCAGGCATCGCAAAGGCCACCGTCTCCGCTTTATCTGGCTGCACAAAGGCGGGGGCCAAAGGCACCGATAGAGGCACAGGTGCAGTGGCTTCCGCAGGCACTGTTACGCTACCGGTGGGCGTCACAGCATCTGGTGCAGCATAGCAAGTGAGGGCCAGCAGGGGGAGCAGGGCACGGAGGGATGTCTTCATCTCAATGGGTCGAGGCTTCAAGGCGGCGGATATAGGCGAAACGCGTGATACACGCAACTTTTAGGCCAAAACTCAAAAAGGAAGATTTCCGCAGGCCGCAGCGGGCGCTGGTGAAGTCAAATGCATGCTGGAATCAGGTCGCACGGACGTTCTCCACGGGTCATGAATCGCGTCCTTGCTGCCCTCATCGCCTTCCTCGTCGTATCCACGGCTCTTGGGGCTCCGCCAAACATCGTGCTCATCCTCAGCGATGATCAGGGCTGGCCAGACCTGGGCTGCATCGGGAGCAAACCCATCATCACCCCGAATCTGGATAAACTCGCTGCAGGCGGAGTGCGAGCCACGCAGTTTTACGTCACCTGGCCCGCATGCACACCTTCCCGTGGCAGCGTGCTCACGGGGCGCTACCCACAGCGCAATGGCCTCTATGACATGGTGCGCAACGATATGGTCAACTACGGGCACCGATTTGAGGCAGACGAATACGCCATCTCCCCAGAGATGACACTCGGCCTCGATGTGCGTGAAAAGACCCTCGGCGATCTGCTGCGCAGCGCCAGCTATGCCACGGGCTGTGTCGGCAAGTGGGACATGGGCCAGGCCCAGCGCTACCTGCCGCTTCAGCGCGGCTTCGACTTCTTTTACGGCCACGGCAACAACGGCATCGACTACTACACCCATGAGCGCTACGGCGTGCCCTCCCTCTTTCGCGGCAATGAGCGCACCCAGGAAGATCGCGGCACCTACATCACCGATATCTTCCGCCGTGAGGCACTACGCTTTATCGGCGACCATGCAGGCCATCGCCCCTTTTTCCTCTACCTCGCATTCAATGCCCCGCATGGTGCCTCCAGCTTCGGCCCTGGCACAGTGACAGGGGAAAAGAAAAAGGGCGAAGGTGTCCAAGCTCCGGAAAAATACATCGCCATGTATCGTGGCAAAGTCGAGGATGAGCGCCTCGCCCGCTACTACGCCGCCGTGACCTGCATGGACGATGCCATCGGCGCATTGGTCGAATCGCTCGAAAAAAGCGGCCAGCGTGACAACACCCTCATCCTCTTCATGTCGGACAATGGTGGCAGTGGCAATGGCGGCAACGCCCCACTCAAAGGCAGCAAAGGCACGATGTGGGAGGGCGGGCTACGCGTTCCCTTCATAGCCAACTGGCCGGGCAAATTGCCCTCAGGACGCATCACCGATGAATTCCTCACTGCCTTGGAGATCGTCCCCACACTCCTCGACATCTCAGGAGCCCCAGCCCCCGCAGGCCTGAAACTCGACGGCCACAACATGCTGCCCGTCCTGCGTGGTGAAGCCAAAAGCCCACGCCAGACCATGTTTTGGCAGCGCCGCAGCGACAAAGCCGTGCGGCATCAAAACTGGAAATGGATCGAATCCTCCAAAGGTGGCGGATTGTACGATCTGAGAGAAGATCCCGCTGAAAAACACGACCGCAGTGCCCAGCACCCCGAAATCGTCCAACAACTGCGTGAGAGCTTTCGCACCTGGAAAGCGGAGATGGACGCCAGTGAGCCCCGTGGCCCATTCCGTGACTATTGAGGCATCCGACGGGTAAAGTCGGAGGCTTCCTCTCTCATTTGCCATTGCGGCATTTATTCCGATCATCTGGACTCATTACTCGCATGCCAGAACTGCCTGCCACCACTCTCCGCGCTGATAAATGGCTCCACCATGTCCGCGTTTTTAAAACACGCTCTCTCGCCACTCAAGCCTGTGCCAGGGGCCAAGTCACCCTCGGCGGCCAGTCGATCAAAGCCTCACGGGATCTGCATCCCGGTGATGTGCTGGAAGTCCAGCGCGGTGATTTACGCCTCCGGCTACGCATGATCGCGGCACCCGCGAGCCGAGTCGGTGCTCCGCTTGTTCCTCGTTTCTGCGAAAACATCACCCCCGAAGAGTGGCTGCAAAAAGCCGCCGAAATCCGCCGCGAGAAACGACTCATCAACCCGCCCGAGCACGCCCAAATCGCCAAACCGAACAAAAAACAACTCCGTGTGCTACGTGAATTCTGGGAGGCCGAAAATAGCCTATAACTGGCCTGCAAACGAGCCATCTCGCTGGCTGGCACTCAAATCGGTCCTCTAGCTCATCCCTAGCCAGCTCCCGAGTGCATTCGCTACCCGCTCGCCATGTGTGAAGGCTTCTTCAAAGAGAGACATGCCACTCATGTCACTGTGAGCATAAAAAACGGGCGGCGTCTGGCGGAGCATCTCTGCCCGCAGCGGCCCGCTGATGAATCCGGGCACTGGGCGGATCATGCCGTGCCCCCAGAGCCAGATGTCGATGCTCTGCACCTGCTCTGCGAGGTGTGGATGCGGGGCCGCTAGCGTATGTAGCACGCGCTCACACCATTGCGCATGTGTTTGCGTCAGCATCCACTCGCGACTCTTTGATGGGGCGGTGCCACAGAGTGCCTCATAGTGCGTGATCACGGTTTCACGCGGCACGGAGGTGAGGTTTTGATGCGTGGCATTCACATAGCCCAATGAGGCACCACGGAAGACCACATTGTCCCACGCGGGCTGCACACCAGGAGACGGTGGTAGTTCATCGAGCGTGAGATTGGCCACCACCCAGGGCGAGTACCAGATCAGCGGAGGCCGCCCGTGGATCGAGCAGTCGGCGTGCGACAAAACGTGGGACGCAGAGCATCACTGCGCGTGCGTCGATGCGAATAGCACGGCCTGTCTGAGTCTCTAGCGCTAGCACCGAGGCTCCCTGCCCATTCACCTCGACAGCGTAGGCTAGCGCATCTGTTCGGGTGGCGGGTAGGTCTTGGGTGATCAGCTTCACCAGGTGCCCATTCCCCTCTGGCCATGTCAGCATGGTCTCGGGCTCGGCATTGGCGGCTTCACCAGTGCGGCTAGCGAAGTAATGCAGGCCCGCCCATGCAGACACCTCATCAGAACTCCCGCCAAAGTCATCTCGGCAGGCATAATCCACACTCCAGCGCAGCGCCTCACTGCTGAATCCGTGTGCATCCATCCACGCAGACATGTTCTGTGTGTCGAGCGCTAGAATTTCTGCATCTTGGCTGGAGGCATCGACAGGCAAGGCAAAGGCTGGCTTCCCATCGCGACCGCGCTTCTCCCGCCAGTGAGCGATCTCTGCCGTGAATGCGGCAAATTGCGCCTTTTCTTTCTCTGGCAGACCATCAGCAGGATTGAGGCCTTCGATCCATTCGCCATGGATGAAGAGCCGCTCCTGCAAATCATGACAGAGTGCCATTTCATCATAGATCGGCCTCCCTGCGGCATCATGGCCTGTGATGATGCCGCATTCCTCAAAGAAGCGCCGGACCTCCACGCAGTCGCGACCCGGCAGGGGCACATAATGCGCCGCCCAAGGGTAAGCGCTGACGGCATTCTTGCCAGAAATGGAGGCACCGCCGCACTGAGACTCGAGTTCGAGCACGGTGATCTTTTCGATGCCCATTTTTGCCAAGCGCCGAGCCGCAGTGAGTCCCGCGATACCTCCACCCACGATCACCACATCTGCCTTTTCATGGTGATCGACCTTCGGCATCGCTGCGCCACGCAGCAAATGCCCACGAGCATGTGAGCCGCCCACGATGCTACCCGCGATGCCGCTCTGGCGTCCGCAGGAGCCCAGCAGCCACGCTGGCGCGGATCGCAAAAGGCAGCGGCGTTTCATAGCGGTGGTAGCGGGAAAAAGGGACTCTAGGCACTCAATCACGCCCCAGTGGACGTGCTCCTGTGGCAGGCGTTTTCGTGAGTGAATCCCCCAGATCGGCTCGCATGGCCTCAGCATGCTTTTCGAGCTGCGAGACGATTTCTGGATGCTGAGCAGAAAGGTCGGTTTTTTCTCCTGGATCGGCCTGGAGGTCGTAGAGCGCCTTTTTTTGCTCCAGGACGATGTAGCCATGTCGTGTGGCGATGCCGGCCACACCACTCTGCGTGATGGATTGCGGCTTCAGGCGGCCAAATCGCCCCGGTTTGCCATCGCGGCCCGTTTCATCGCCTGGTGAGATGTAGCTATGTGCAAAGTGCAGCTTCCAGCGCCCACTGCGCACGGCCTGCAGCTCATCGCCGCTGTAAAAGAACAATGCCTCATGCGGACTCGTGGCCCCAGCACGATCCTCCAGCAGCGGCAGGATGTTTTTGCCATCGAGTGGATTCTTTGACAGCGTGCCACCGCAGAGAGCTGCCAGCGTCGGCAGTAGATCCATCTCCATCACGGCCTCTGCACAGGTTTTTCCCGCTGGGATGTGCCCAGGCCAGCGCATCAGGCATGGAACACGCACACCGCCCTCGTAGCTCGTGAGCTTCCCCTCACGCAGCGGCGCTGCGGAACCCGCGTGATTGCCGTAACTGAGGAATGGCCCATTATCCGAGAAGAAAATCACCAGCGTATCCTTCTCCAGGCCATGCTCCCTGAGTGTGGTGAGCACACGGCCCACAGAGGCATCGAGCTCCTCCACTACATCGCCATACAGTCCAGCAGCAGATTTGCCACGCCATTCCGCTGAAGCAAAAATGGGCACATGCGGCATCACATGGGGCAGATAGAGGAAGAAGGGCCGCTCCTTGTTCCTCGTGATGAAGCTCACCGCACGCTCGGTGAAGCGCCGAGTGAACTGCGACTGATCAGGATCGGTCTCCACCACTGCCTTTCCATCATAGAGCGGCAGTGGCGGCATCTCTGCGGCTAGGGATGGATGGTACTTGCTGTTGTCATTCGAGTAAGGGATGCCCAGGAACTCATCAAAGCCATTCACCATCGGATGAAATGCTGGGCGCGTGCCCAGATGCCATTTCCCGAACGCCGCCGTGGCATAGCCAGCCGCATGCAGCATCTCCGGCAGCAAAAGCTCATCTGCATGGATGCCCTCACGGCTCGTATGATTCAGCGCACCCTGCATCCCCACGCGGTTCGCATAGCAGCCCGTCATCAGAGATGCCCGCGAGGCACTGCACACCGCCTGCGACACATAAAAGCCAGTGAACCGCATCCCCTCCGCCGCCAGGCCATCGAGATGCGGCGTGCGAATCTTTTCCGCCCCATAACACCCCAGATCCGCATACCCCAGATCATCCGCCAAAATGAGCACCACATTCGGCACGCGAGCCTGGAGCACGCCTGCTAGCAGAAAGACAAGATAGACGAGTGAATGAAAAAGTGAGTTTTGCATGAGCCTAGGAGTGAACGGGTCCAATACTTGAAACATTCTGTCGCCACAGCAGGCCCAATGGGTTCGCGAGAGGTCTTATCGTCGTAACTCGGCCAAGGCGGCCTCCATATCGGCTTCTGTCACCTCGGTACTGACGAATGCGTCTCCTGGCTGGCGTAGAAGCACGAAGCGGGCGCGGCCTTTCTCGAATTTCTTGTCCATTCGGGCGATGCGCATGAGTTCTGCGGTCTCAAAGTCTGCCCCCAGCACCACGGGTAGCTCAAACTTCTGTAGCAGAGCCACCATGCGATCATGGGCCTCCGCTTGGAGCCCGCTCAGACGCATGGAGAGCCAGGACGCGGCTCGCAGACCCAGTGAGATGGCTTCTCCGTGCAGCAGCCTTCCATAACCGGCGGCGGCCTCAATGGCATGGCCGAGGGTATGACCATAGTTCAGCAGCGCACGTAGTCCGCTGGTTTCAAATTCATCTGCCTCGACGATCCGTGCTTTGATGGCCACATTGCGGCGGATCAGCTCCGCCAGATCGCCCCGGCCATCGGCCACATCGTCGATCACGTCATACATCGCCGCATCTCGGATCGCTGCATGTTTGATGATTTCAGCGAAGCCCTCATTCCACTCACGCTTATGCAGAGAGGCCAATGTATCCGTGTCTGCGAGCACGAGCAGCGGCTGGTGGAAGCTACCGACCATGTTTTTGGCGTCTGGTAGATTCACCCCTGTTTTTCCGCCCACACTACTATCCACCTGGGAGAGCACCGTCGTGGGCACCTGCACATAGGGAATGCCACGCTGGTAAATCGCTGCACAGAATCCACCGAGATCGCCGATGACACCCCCGCCCAGCGCCACCACAAAGCTCTTCCGGTCCAGCCCTGCTCGCGCCATCTCGCCCAGGACATCCTGCGCGGTGATGAGCGATTTGGATGCCTCACCCGCAGGGACGGTGATGAGCTGGGGCTGCTTTCCAGCCGCACGCAGACTCTCCAGCATGGTATCGGCATAAAGTGGCCCCACATTCGAGTCGGTGATCACAGCGCACTTCGTGCGCTCGGCCAGCTTTTCATGGTTCAGCAGCTCCGGCGACTTCAGCAAGCCACCACCGACATGCACCGCGTAGCTACGCGGCCCGAGATTCACAAAAACAGAGTTCAAAATACGAGAAGATTTGGTGGGTGAAGAGTGAGGCAGGCCCGATCCAGCCCAATGCGCCAGTGTCAGGTTACGGTGACTTTGGTTGTTCCAGGCTCGATGTTCAATGCTCAATCTGCCTCAATGATGCGGCGAATGGGGGCTTTTTTCTGCGTGTGCTTTGGCATGGGCAGGGGGAAGCTTTCGTCGAATACGTAGACACGGAAATTGGGTTTGATTGCTTTGGATAACTTACTTAAAGGAGGCAAGGGAATTTAAGCTGAGGGCGCTTCTGATGCACGCGAAGGTATTGCTCGCGGCATGTTGCCTGACGATGAGGTTGTTGCCATGGCGCAGGCACTAGACCCACAAGGCGTGGCGAGTTGTAGGTGCCGCAGCTGGCGTTGAAGGTGGTGAAGATATCGTTAGCGAGCAGCGAGACTTGGCGGAGGAGTGGGCGTTGATGCTTGCGCAGGTGGGTAAGGTATCCGCTGCGGCTGACACCGAGGGTGTGCCAGGCTCTGGCGAGGTTCATGCGCGGCTGCTCGTGGTGGTGGTGTTGGATGAGGGTGTAGCGATGGCTTCTTGCGGGGCTAATATGGCCAAGGCTTTTTATAGAATGTCATTCTGGGCGCGGATTGAGTCGGGTTCACGGCGCAGGGAGGCGATCTCCATTGCTATAGCGTTCTTTCCAATCGCGTGGGTTACAAGGGGAGATACCCAGTTCGCGGGCGAACTGAGCGGCCTTGCGGCCGCTTTTAAGAAATGCGACAGCGTCGCATTTGAAATGCTCGTCATAAGTGCGTTTTCCATGAGCGCTTGCTTGGCCTGCGCGGTGGTGGTGCCAGCGTCGGCTCAAAAAGGCTCACACGGAGGAGGAGCGGACATTTTGGAAGATCTGCGCCACTGATACCGCATTGCTCGGCCGCCACATGATCGTGGTGGCACGAAAACCAGCTGCCTAATCGGAGATCAGGCCTTTGCGCGGATGTTTTTCCAATTTAGCCACGCACGTCGGTAGGTGAAGGCCATCGCTAATACCCCATAAAAAGCGGTATTGTACGGTGTGGATCCTGCACCGGCAGGAGGTGCTGAATACCCGCTGGGGCAGCAGCCAGTGTCGATCCGAAAGACTTTGATGGTGCCACATGTGTGGCGACAAAAGCCAGCGTGCAGCAGACTAGCCAGTAAGTTATGGAGCGAAGATTCATGAATTTATCTTTTCCGAATTATTTGAGCTTTTTGCCTTATTTTCAGTTATTTGGCAATATTCAAGAATGAGAAAGCAGGGCCGGTGAGCACGGTTCTCTCTTTGGCAATCTGGCCACGATTTTGTTCACCCAAGGTGAAAAAAAGTTTACTCCCGCCTTTCCGCCCAGCGGTAGGCAGCTTGAGAGTTCTTCCAAAAGTATTTTTCGCAGGCTTCACTCCCTTTGCTGCCGAAGTATTCACGTACGATTCCGAAAACGACATCATAGCTCCCTCCCTTGTCACTCACGGGCCAATTGCTCCCGTAAATGAGCCGATCAGGACCGAAGCTCTCCCACAGGTGGTCCAATACTGGCAGGTAATAGCTCGCCTCACGCGGCGCTTGACCTTCTGGGCACTTCACTTGCTCGACGAGTGCAGATACCTTCATGAAAACATTTGGTAACTTGGCGACGCTGAGGATTGCGGGCTTCCACTCGGGCCGCAATGAGGCAGGATCACCAGGAGCACCGAGATGGTCTATGACGATGCGCAGAGCGGGGACTTCCTTCGCTAGTTTTGCGAGTGCTGGCAAGGAGGTCGCTGGGCCATTCACATCGAGTTGGAGTCCATGATCTGCCAACAAATGAGCACTGGCTTGTATGGCTTGCGCTTTGGAGGGATCACTCAATGCCACGCCACTCCAGCGCACTCCGCGAAAGATGGGATTGGCTGCAAACCGCTTCAAATGCCTGGAGAAGTCTGTATCTGGCTCAAGATGCCCACAGAAGCCTACGATGGCTTTTTCCTGAGCGGCGAGGTCGAGAATCCATTGGTTATCCTCCACCCACGCACTGGCTTCCACGATCACCGTCTCGTGACAGCCATGCGGTGCTGCAAGTGCCAGCCAATCGGCAGGCATCACTTTACGATGCAGTTTACTCCCTTTGCCAGGCCACGGCACCCCCTGGGGGCGTGTAGGGTCATAGAAATGAGTATGCGTATCTATGATTCGGCTCGCGATGGGTGCAGCAGCAGATGCGGAGGAGAGGGCAGACGCACTCATGGCTGCAGCAGTGGATCGTAGAAAGTGACGACGGTGCATGGCAATGTTGGGTTAAAGGACCAAAGCTTCAAATGTCTGGCTCAATATAGAAGAGTTTACTGCATCAGAATTGGGCGGCTTAATCTAGGCGGTGTCTTCGCAAATGGAACGCATTTTCTGCAAGGTTGGTGCAGGGCTGAAGTTGAAAGGCTGCCATGTTCAACCTGGATAATGCAATAGAGTAGCTGGAGTGAAGCGAAGGGGTGTTACTACGAGGGATTGACGCGTGTGGCAGAATCACCGTGATGGTGAATCTACCGATTGAATACTCCGACAAGCCTGTGACGCCCTTTGGCGGCATGGCGTTGATGAAGCGTTTTGTGGATCAGACTGGTATCCGCGAACATCTGGCCACCTTGGATCTGCCTCAAGGCGGGTCGAATCGAGCGTATGATTCGGTGCAGATCATCGAAAGCTTTTGGCTTGGCATCTGGACGGGGGCTAGCCGCTACATCCACTGCGATTGGTTGCGCCAGGATCAAACGCTTGCAGCCATTTTTGGCTATGAGAGCCTGCCAAGCCAAAGCACCTACAGCCGGTTCTTCGGCAAGTTCTCTCATGCGCGCAACACGGTGGTGTTCCCAGCATTACAGAAGTGGTTCTTTGCGCAAATCAACGTGGGAGCAGTGACGGTGGACTTCGACAGCACGGTCATCACGCGCGATGGCAGCCAGGAAGGCGCTGCCAAGGGCTACAACCCCAACCGCAAAGGGCGCAACTCGCACCATCCGCTCATGGCCTTCATCAGCCAGACACGCATGGTAGCCAACGCATGGCTGCGCCCGGGCAACACGGCAGCGTGCTCCAATTGCGTCGAGTTCATGCGCGAGACTTTCGATGAGGCGCTCGCGGGAGTGAAGGTGGGCCTCGTGCGTGGCGACAGCGGTTTTTATACCGACGAAATCCTGAGCGCGTTGGAAGAGCGCAGCCTCAACTACATCATCGCCGCGCGGGCCTACTCCAACATCAAGAACGAGGTCCACGGCATGAAGGACTGGGTGGAAATCTGCCCCGGCATCGCAGTCAAAGAGTGGCGGCATCAGCCAGCCGATCCGAAGGCCAAGGCGCGTCGGCACATTGTGGTGCGTAAGCAGATCAGTCGCCGTCCACAGGCCGGAGGCAAGCTGCTCTTCGACGACCTGCCCGACTACCGCTTTAGCCTGTATGTGACCAATCTCGACCTGCCGCTCGATCAGGTCTGGAACATCTACAACAGCCGGGCCGACTGCGAGAACAGGATCAAGGAACTGAAGCAAGACTTCGGGCTCGACGCGTTTTGCCTTCAGGAGTTGACTCGGTCGCCGCCTCACGGCTCCCTCGCCCTGCGGGCTGCACTGCGTGCAGTCTGTCTCGCTGCCCGCCGGGCAGGCTCGGCTTTGGGCCACGGAGGCCTCGTTCCGCTTCATCATGGTAGCCTATAATCTGATGAGTCTGTTCCGGCGTTTTGGACTCAATAGTCACAATCAAGCCACCTTGGCGACGCTGCGATCCTATTACTTTGCAATAGGCGGTTGGGTCAGACAACACGCTCGAAAGCGAGTGCTCAAGCTCTCACTGCCTGGCAAAAAACGTCCCTGGATGGACGCTATCTTCCGCCAAATCGAGGCTCGCCCACCGCCGTTCGCTTACTCAATTGCATAATCCGGGTTCAACAAACTGACCCGGAGTCTGCAAACCGCCCTGCGTGACAGGGCTTCTTCATTCATTCTGTAGTGCAACAACGCTGGGCAGGGCGAAGAGGGCGCAGGCCTAAAATCGTGGCTCTGCATCTGGAGGCTTTCTTCCACATCCTACGCACTGGTGATCCATGGAGAGACCTGCCTGTGCGCTATGGGCTCTGGACAACGGTCTATTCGCAGTTCAGGCGCTGGTGCCTCTGCGGGGTGTGGGACGCGCTGGTGGCGTGGTTGGGCAAGAAGGCCAAGGGCTTGCTGCGACATGTCGATGGTAGCTACATCAAAGTCCATCAGCACGGTCTGCAAGGACCTAAGCTGCGGCGTGAGCAGCAGGCCATCGGGCTGTCGCGTGGAGGGATGACCACCAAGCTGCTGGCTGCCGTTGATGAAGACGGCCTGCTCTGCGACTTCGTGCTGTGCGCGGGCAATTTCCACGACCTCACCGCCGTCCGCCTGATGCTTGAGTCCTTTCGCGGCACGCATGTGGTGGGCGACAAAGGCTTCGACAGCCTAGCGTTTCGTCAGGCACTCATGGAGCACGGGGCCGCTGGCAGCACGATCCCGCGCAAAGGCTACCAGACCCTCGACGAGCAGCCACAGCCATTTGACCGCCAGAACTACGCCACGCGCCATCTCGTCGAAAACTTTTTCCAGCACATGAAGGCTCACAAGAGGCTTGCCATGCGTTCGGAGAAAACAGCCTCTTCCTTCGCTGGCTTCATCACTTTCGCCGCACTCCTGGACAGAACTCTCCTGGCTTGATTTGCGAATACACCGCCTAGTGAGAACGATAAAAAAATCGGGTAGCAGTTTCCTGCCGCCCGATGATCGGAGTGATTGGTGTTAACGATGATTACTTGATGTGCTTATTCACCAGCTTGGTTATCTCAAACATCGTCACTGTAGCTTTGCCATTAAACACTGGCCGTCGCCAGAATGCACATCAAATTCATCAAGGCATCTAGGGGGGAAGCCAGCCCATCTGGTGACAAGTTGGCCGTGATGCGGTATGGTATCGCATTGGGTTCACGCAAGAGGTGTAGGCGGTACATGCTTCAAGCTTCTGGAGGCAGAGAGACTGAAGATGAAGAGCTAGAGCTTTTTAAATAATTCTATAACCGAAAGAGTTAAAATAACCAGCGGCATCTTTGGCTGTGATTCTTGAGAAGGCGAGGCTGATGGCCTGGTCGAGCTCCTCAGGAGTGCGGGCCTCGGTGCTGCGCAGAGAGGCTTTGATCTTGCTCCACATCTTCTCAATCGGATTGAGGTCCGGCGAGTAGGCTGGCAGGAACCTTACTTCAGCTCCCACCGCTTCAATCAATGCCGCCACTTGCGGGCTTTTGTGCACGGCGAGGTTATCCATGACCACGATATCGCCCCTGCGCAGCGTCGGGCAGAGCACCTCGGCGAGGTAGGTCACGAAGGCTGCCGTGTCGGCGGCTCCCGGCAGATGCATGCAGGCCGTGGTGCCATCCAGCCGGATGGAGGAGATCATCGTCGTGCTCTGCCAGCGGCCGCAGGGCGCTGCGGCATGCAACCTCTTGCCTCGCGGTGCACGCCCTCTCAATCGGGTCATGTTGGTTTTGGCTCCGCTCTCGTCGAGGAACACCAGACGCCAGGGCTCTAGCCCGCCTTGCTTGCGCTTCCACTGCCGCCGCGCTTTGGCGACGTCTTCGCGGTCTTGTTCAGCGGCGCGGAGCGTCTTTTTTTATATGTCAGCCCCATATCCACGAGCACATAGTGGATGGCGGGCAGCGTGCACTCCAGCCCCAGGGCATCGCGCAACTCGGCCAGGGTCATGTCAGGTTTACGCTGGAGTTGCTTGCGGATGGCGATGCGGTGTTCGGCCACGATCTTCTTTTTGCGTCCGGCAAGGTGATGTCGAGGCTTGATGCAGCCGGTCTTGCGACGCTGCTGGAGCAGCTTTTTGACCATGCCATAGGAGACCCCATAGCGCCGGGCAATCTGTTCCTGCGTGCCTTCACCGCGGTCGCAGGTGCTGATAATGCGTTGACGAAGATCTAGACCCAATGCCGCTAAGCAAAAGGGTCGATGATGAGATCGTCGCTGGCTTGGAGAGAAGAGGTCGAGAGCAGGCGTGGCCATTTGTTCACGGGCTGTCGCACCTTGCGCTGGCAACTACGTCTTCGTCGCGCTGGCAACGCGGCTTGGGCGATTTGCTCTCGCACTCGGCGCACCAGCACTCCTTGTGCCGCCTCGTCCATGAGGCCCTGCGCTGCCTCCAGCACCAGTAGCAGCGCTACGGTGTGCTCCAAACAGTGGCTCATGCTGATGCGCAGCGCTCCTGCCTGCCGGACTTCTTCATCCTCACTGCTCTGTGCGCAGGCTAGTCGCTCCTCAGCCACCAGTGAGCTGGCGATGAGGAGCGCGGCGAGTTCTTGCTGTGCTGTCTCGGTGCGTTGTGCGCTGAGCAAATGCCCTCCGTGAAGCACGAGCTTGAGTTCTTTGTAAAAGACTTCCTGTTCCCAGCGCTTCGCATACAACGCCAACAACTCACGCGCACTGCCCTGCTGCACGCTCAGGCTCGTCCACAGCCGCACCTTCACCCACTCTCCAGCGGCGTTGCGCACTCGCCCCACGATCTCGCGCACTGGCAACTCGCTCTGGCGCATCGGCGGATGTTTGCGCGGGCGGCCCCGCGCTTTGTTCGCCTCGGGTGTCTGCTTCTCGTCAGCTTTGGACGGAGCTGTTGTTGACGAGTCTGCGCATGGGCTCTCACGCTCGCGCAGACTCACCACCACCTCCGCACTGCCATCGGCATGCACGCTTTGCACTCCGCACGGAGAGCTTTTGCCGCACTCGGACCAAAAGTGACTCTGCGTGCGCTGCGAATGTTTTTGCAGTTCTTTGAGCATCGGAGCCTGCCCGTAATAGCGGTCGGCGATGAGCAGGCTGCGAGCCTGGTAGCGCGGCGAGCAGCGGATCGGCCAGCGATTTCTCATTGAGCGCACCCAGTGACATCGATACGGCCAGCGGTGCATGGGTGCCGAGCTCGACCAGCGTGCTCATGGAGAGCTTGGCAAAGGCTGCCTGCGCACGACGACTGCGGCTTTTGGGCACTTGGGCGTTGATCTGCACGGTGTTAAGCAGGTTCCACTGCCCACCGTCGATGCCGACCAAGCGCAGCCCGGCGAAAAACACGCTGGATGCCGCTGCTCACAGGCTAGCGGCACCAGGGAGTGGCGCATGCAGGCATCGAAAGCTTGGGTGGATATCTTCAAACGACGCTGGCTTAGCGCCGCGGAGCCTGATGCGCACAGCAAAATAACGACCGATGATCTGCTGTAGGCTGCCGCAAGCGTGCAGACTTTGGGCGACCATGCCGGCGATGAGTTGCCAACCGAGAAGTTTGCGTCGCGGCCCTTGGTGCGTTGGCTCTGCCCGCAGTTCCTCGGGCAACTGCTCGACGCCGAGTTTTTGCGGATGCGTGCAGAGAGATGATGTTCGTATCGCGGTGGGCTGGATGGCTTTACCATCTACCGCTAGTTGACTCAGCTACTCAGTTGTACAGCACTCTTTTCGCCCCTCTTCGCTTTTTTTGCTTAGCGGCATTGTGGCTAGACCGGTTCTCAAAAAGAATGTCATAAACGCGTCTTTGGGCGGCACTGGGACTGAAGGATGGATGGCTGGTCGAACAAAGAGCGTAGGGACTCGATGATACGGTCCTGAAGTTGCTCGGAAGTCTTGGCGATCCAGCCGTTGAACCAGTCGGCCTTCATGCGCAGCCACAAGCGTTCGATGGCGTTGAGATCGGGCGAGCGTGGTGGCAGATACTCGGGCTCAAAGTGGTGCCAGTTAAGACTCTTGGTCTTGTGCCATGAGGCGTTGTCGAGCACCAGGATGGCGCGGCGTCCTGCCACGTGCGGATTCTCTTCGGCCAGAGTGTCAAGGAACACCTGAAAAGTGACGCTGTCGCACAGGTTGAAGAGCAGTGCGCCGAGCCTTCCATCTTTGGGCCGCACGGCACCAAACACATTGTAGCGGATGTGCTCGCCGAGATAAGGTGAGTGGCGCACCTTGCCGATCTTGGTCCAGGTGCGGCGCGGGCGCGGATCGCCTTCAAAGCCGCTTTCGTCGCTGAACCACAGGTCGACGCTCGGATCGGCCACCCAGCGCTGGAGCTTTTGGCAGAAGGCTTGGCGCTTGTCCTCATCCTGGTTGAGCGGCCAGGGGCGCGGAACTTTGAGGCGGTAATCGTGCTCGTGGAGATAGCGCACGGTGGTGCTGTAGCCGAGCTGCGTTTGCAGGTTCTGCTTGATCCAGCCGTGCAACTTCACCGCAGTCCAGTGGCTCTGTCCAGCCAGCGACGGATCTTCGATGAGAGGCAGAATTTTTCGTTCACTTGTTCCTTGGGCAGGATTCGGCGACGGCCGCTGCTACGCCCAGGAATGAGACCATCAAGGCCGGCGAGATTGAAGGCTTGGATAAAGCGCAAAACCTGCCGCAGGCTGAAGCCTGAGAGGTCAGCGACTTGCTCGCGGCTCTTGCCTTCATAAAGCCAGCGCAGCGCTTGAAGCCGACGAAAGCCCTTCTTCGTGGGTGAGCAATCCATCGCCACGCAGACCTCTTCCAAGGTCGCGTTTTCGAGATTGAGTGTGATGCACGGGCGGGCCACCGCCGCCTATTATTAATCCGGCATCAAGACAGAACATCAAATCAGCCGGTTCTCCCTGCGTGGGAGGTGCGCTATCAAAGTGCCGGATTAATAATTACCGCAATTCTAAAAAGTACAGCCTCAATATGACATTATTTTTGAGAACCGGTCTATACGGCCCGCCTGCATGATTCACAAAGGCTCCTCGCTATCAAGGTAAGGACTTACCGGAAGGGATTTGCCAGTTTTGAAATGAGATCCTCTAAGCTGTCTATTTCGCTATGCTTGGTTCGTGGTAGCCATACAAAAATTAACTTCTTGAGTCGCGCCCCCCCGCCAGTGCCAGTGATCGTGCTGTGCCGTCAGTTCGGTGCGGCACTCTCCACCACCTATTACCAGCCGCGTGGCCGCCAGCTCGAGCCACAATGCAATCCCATGTACGTCGAGGCCATCCGGGCTGTGATCTAAGCTCATCCCAACTAATGCATGCACATGACGCATGCCCTACTTATCAATGGCCAGGGCATGATCGTCAATCGCAAGAAGATCCACCACATCGTAAGCTTGCACCGCAGGACGTGCGGGTAGTGACGCACCCGCCGCCGACCACGTGTTCAGCACCGAAAGTCCTGTCCTATTTACGTTACCTTAATCAGACAGACATATCCCCCACTCTCCTCACCAGAGATACTTCACGGTGAATTCACCGGCCTTGACGGGGAGGACGAGGTTTTTTCCGGCGATGCGGGCATCGGGGCACTGGATGCGGTAGTGGATGGGGCCGGATTGGCAGTGGAAGTTGCCGTTTTCCTCTCGCAGGGGGCCGGTGGAGAGGCGGAACCAGGCGTTGGCAGGCGCTTGGCCGCTGATTTTGATGCGGCGGTGCAGGATGGGGGCTCCGTCGGGTTTGTTGCCATCGCCCTGGGCGGTGTAGCTCTCTTCCACGGCTAAGGTCTGCCACTGGTAGCGAAAAATCGGGCTACGATGGGTATCGAGTGTGTAGCCGCTCCACTCGAAGCCCTGGTAGCGCTGTGCTTTGTCCCACGCTGGCCATTGGGCATCAGGCTTCTCGGTGATGAAGAAGGCGGGAGTGACCTCGCCGGTGGGTTGGAGCACGTCGTAGCCGAGTGGCTTCTCGTGGCCGCCGCCGCGTGAGTTCCAGTGCCGCGCGGCGTCCATGAAGGCTCCGCGCCATAGGAGTGCTAGATTCATGCTCTCGGCACTCCAGGCGAGATTGATGCCGCCGGGCAATCCCACACCGATGCCGCGATTGCCTGCGCCAGCGATGAAGTTCCGATAAATGACCGGTTCATCACGCACAGCGAGCGGGATGGGATCGAATTCCTTTTGCTTCTTTTTGGTGCCGCCTTGCCAGGCTGGATGCCGCCATTTCGAGAGGGGTGTGATCTGGAAGTCGGCTCCTTTCCAGGCGGCGTAGAGCTCGATGTTGCCGCCGCCTTGGAAATACTCGAGGCGCATCTCGTGCGGGCCTTTTTCGAGCTTGATGGAGCCTTCTTGGATGTCGCTGGCGGGATGGATGCCATCGTGCTCGACGACTTTTTTGCCGTCGATGAGGATTCTGCCGCCGTCATCGCTGGAGAGGAAAAAGCGGTAATTGCCGGTCTTGGGAGCATTGAGCTTGCCGGTGAAGACGACGCCGAATTCGTTCTTGTAGTCGTCGAGCTTGATTTGGAGGAGATTGTCTTCGACCACGCCTTCTCGGTGTGACTTGAGCTTGCGGAAGTCTGGCAGCGTCTGCCAATCCCCCAGATAGAGCGCAAAGCGCAGATCTTGCAGGCCTTCGCCCGCAGGGGCGACACGCAGCTCCCCGCGCATCGTCAGCGCATGTCCGGGAAAGGTGCAGACATACGGGTAGGTGCCTGGCTTCTGGGGTGCGGTGAAGGCTAGCTCCTGCTTTTCATGCGGATTGAGCATGCGGGTGTGCAGCCAGATGCGTGGGTCATCGGGTAGCCAGTTGCGCTTCAGGGCCTCTTCCGGCTTTTCCATCTGCTTATTGCTCATGGCGGCGGTATCGGTGCCGGGTTGGCAAAAAACGATGTTGTGGGGCAAGTCGTCGCCATTTTCAAAAATCAGCCGTGCGGGCTGTCCTGGTGCTAAGAGCAGCTCGGAGGTGTCATACTTCATCTGCGCTGTCCGGGTCTGGATCTTCAGCACGGCGGTCTCGGCAGCTACGGCAGCGGCATGGGCCATCCAGAGCATGGAGGCCATCAAAACAGCCAAGTGGGAGCAGGGAAAATGAACGCGGAGCATGTGGGGCGCATCCCAACGGTCATGACGCAGCGTTTTTTGCCCAGTATCGTTTCTTTGCTTGGCAGACTGCATCGCGGGAAATAACCTCCACCTACAAACACATGAGCGCACGCACCTGGTTCCTCCTGAAAGCCTCTGATAAGGAAGTCTTCGGCCCCACTGACCTTCCCACTCTCAAAAACTGGGCTGCGGAGGCGAAAATCTCTCCGCTGGATAAAATCAGCTCCGATAACCGCCAGAGTTGGAATCGGGCACCTTTCATCCCGGAGCTACAAATGGACTTCCTGGTCCAGATGCCGGATAATTATCTCTACGGCCCCACGAATGTGGCCACGATCCAGGAATTCCTCGCCACGGGTGAGATTGATGAAAATGTCTCCATCATCAACTGCCTGGAAAACACCGAAGCACGCCTGGGTGATCTGCCATGGTTCCAGGTCAGCCCCCAGCAGATGCGCAGTGCTTCCACGACCTTCATCGGCACGCAGTATGATAAGAACGTCCCCTCGGATGAAGCTGCCCAGCGCCGCATCGCCATGCTCGAGCGCCAGGTCATGGAGCTCCAGCGCCAGCTCGATGAATGGCAGCAGTCCTACAATGACCTGCGCCAGCACTTCATCGAGTCCACCGGCCAGCCGCCGCTGTGATCGCCATTTTTTCTCCCGAATCATGATCCGCAGCGCCACCACTACCGCCCCGCCACCGCCGAAGCGTGCCCCCGTCCGCCCCATTACTCAGCCAGGTCTGCCAGCTCGCCAGCCACGCTTCGAGCCACCATGGCATGTCATCCTCATCAATGACGACGAGCATAGCTTCGAGTACGTCATCGACATGATGGCCGACATTTTCGGCCACTCGCGTGAACTGGGCAAAAAGATCGCCGAGGAAGTGCATGAAAAAGGCCGCGTCATCTGCGCCACCGTGCACAAGGAGCTCGCCGAGCTACGCCAGCAGCAAATCCACGAGTACAAGCCCAAAGACACCGACCACGGCATCGGCCCCATGCGCTGCGTCATCGAGCCCTCCGTTTAGTTTTAGTAGAGCTGAAAGTGCACCACTGCCCAGATCAGCAGGCCGATGAGCACCACCACCACCGAGATCGGCATGCGAAAGAGAATGCTGTGAATCCCGGAATGGATGGTCTGTTGGATGAGGCGTTGGATAAAGCCGCGTAACTCTGGGGTCATGATCCCGCGACTCTGGGCCGCTCCATGGCGATTTCAATGGTGGTGAATCACCGATTTGACCACACCCCGGCTCGCGTGCACCTCTCGCACCGCATGACACCACGTTACTCCCTCGGCATCGACTACGGCACAAACTCCTGCCGCTCCCTCCTCATCGACCTCGACAGCGGCGCAGAAGTGGGCTCCACCGTTTTTCACTACCCCAGTGGCGAGATGGGCATCCTCCTCGATCCCAAAGATCCCCACGTCGCCCGGCAGAATCCCCAGGACTACCTCGATGGCCTAGAGAGCGTCGTGCGCGGTGCCCTCAGCCAGGCGCAGGCCCAGATCAGCGGATTTGATCCCGCACAGGTCATCGGCATCGGCATCGACACCACCGGCAGCACCCCCATTCCCGTGAATCGTGCAGGCACCCCGCTGGGACTGCTGCCCGAGTTCAAAGACAACCTCAACGCCATGGTCTGGCTCTGGAAAGACCACACCGGCCATGCCGAAGCCGCCGAGATCACCGCACTCGCCCACCAGATGCGCCCGCACATCATCGCCAAATGCGGCGGTATCTACTCCAGCGAGTGGTGGTGGAGCAAAATCCTCCGCCTCCGCCGCGTCGATGAACGCGTCTTTGATGCCGCCTACAGCTTCGTCGAGCATTGCGACTGGATCCCCGCCGTACTCACCGGCCAGACCGATCCACTCACCCTGAAGCGCGGCATCTGCTCCGCCGGGCACAAAGCCATGTTCAGCGATGAATGGGGCGGCCTCCCCGACAAAGAATTCCTCGCCCAGCTCGACCCGAAGCTCGCCGATCTGCGTGACCGCCTCTACTCCACCGCCCACACTGCCGACACGAAAGCCGGTGGCCTCTGCCCCGAGTGGGCGCAGCGCCTCGGGCTCGCTCCCGGCACCGCCATCGCCGTCGGGGCCTTTGATGCCCACATGGGTGCAGTCGGAGCCGGCATCCGCGAGGGCACCTTGGTCAAGATCCTCGGCACCAGCACCTGCGATCTCATGATCGCACCCACCACCCAGCCCCTCGCAGACATCCCCGGCGTCTGCGGCATCGTCACCGGCAGCGTATTGCCCGGCTACTACGGCATCGAGGCCGGACAGAGCGCCGTCGGCGACCTCTTCCTCTGGCTCGTCAATCACCTCGTCCCCGACAGCTACGGCCGCGATGCAGGCGAAAAATTCGTCAACATGGAAAAAGCCATGTCCGCGCAGAAACCCGGTGCCACCGGCCTCCTCGCACTCGATTGGAACAACGGCAACCGCACCATCCTCGTCGATGTCCGCCTCACCGGCCTCCTCCTCGGCCAGACCCTGCACACCGAGGCCCATGAAATCTACCGCGCCTACATCGAAGCCACCGCCTTCGGAGCCCTCACCATCATCCAGCGCGTCGAGCAATACGGCGTCCGCATCGACCAGATCATCAACACCGGCGGCCTCAGCATCAAAAACGCCACCCTCATGCAGATCTACGCCGACGTCATCGGCAAGCCCATGAAAGTCAGCCAGAGCGAGCAGACCTGCGCCCTCGGAGCCGCCATCTTCGGAGCCACCGCCGCAGGCGCAGGCGATCTCGCCACCCTTCAGGCACGCGTCACCGCCACCCGCGAAAAAGTATATCACCCCATCCCAGAGAACGTCGCCATCTACCGCCAGCTCTACACCCTCTACCGCACCCTGCATGACGCCTTTGGCACCGCCACCTGGAGCGGCCAGCTCGCCCACGTCATGAAGCAGCTCCTCGACATCCGCACCCGCCAATCCGCATGAACCCGCGCATCCTCCTGGTCATCCTCTCCTGCGTCCTGAGCATTCTCACCGGGCTCGTCCTCTCACGCGGCGGCGCAGCAGCCGCCGCCAGCGCACGCCAGCGGCCCCTCATCGGACTCTCCATGGACACCTTAAAAGAAGAGCGCTGGCAGGCAGACCGCGACCTCTTCGTCGCCCAGGCCGCCCAGCTCGGAGCCGATGTCGAAGTCCAGTCCGCCAACAGCAACGACACCCGCCAGCTCGCCGACGTCGAAGCCCTCATCACCCGTGGCGTCGATGCCCTCGTCATCATCCCCCATGACGCCGCCGCCATGGCCAAAGCCGTCCACCTCGCCCACCAGGCCAGCATCCCCGTCCTCTCCTACGACCGCCTCATCACCGGCAGCGACCTCGATCTCTACATCACCTTTGACAACATCAAAGTCGGCGAGCTCCAGGCCAGCTTCCTCGCCCAGCGCATCCCCGACGGCGGAAAACTCCGCCTCCTGCGCATCTACGGCTCCAAAACCGACAACAACGCCAAACTCTTCAAGCAAGGCCAAGACAACATCCTCCAGCCCCTCATCGCCGCCGGCAAAATCGAAGTCCTCCACGAAGACTGGGCCGACGACTGGAAACCCGAAAACGCCAAAAAAATCACCAACGCCGCCATCACCAAGCACGGCCCCCAATTCGATGCCATCCTCGCCAGCAACGACGGCACCGCAGGCGGCGCCATCCAGGCCCTCACCGAAGAAGGCATCCAGGGCAAAATCCTCGTCACCGGCCAAGACGCCGACCTCGCCGCCTGCCAGCGCATCGCCCAGGGCACCCAGACCATGACCGTGTACAAGCCCCTCGTGCAGCTCGCCCAGCAAGCCGCCGCCCTTGCCGTCAAGCTCGCCCGCCGCCAGCCCATCATCGCCAAAGACAGCACCCCCAACGGCCAGATCGACGTCCCCTCCGTCTTCCTCCCCATCCACGCCGTCACCCAGGAAAACCTCCGCCAAACCGTCATCCAAGACGGCTTCCGCAGCGAAGCCGATGTCTTCGGCAAATGACCCGAGTGCCCCATCCATTCACCCAGTCATTATATTTTATGCAATCCTAGTAGCGGACTGAATGCAGTGTATAGTTGCCCCCCTGCCCCGGTTTTACCAGCGCAGGACAGAACTGGCCCAGGTGAAGCCGCCGCCAAAGGCGACGAGGAGCACGACATCACCTTTTTGAATGCGCCCGGCACGATGGGCTTCATCGAGGGCGACTGGGATGGTGGCAGCACTGGTGTTGCCGTATTTATCGAGGTTCATGAAAACCTTTTCGATGGGCAGATTCAGACGCTCGGCGATGGCACCGATGATGCGGGCGTTCGCCTGATGCGGAATGACGAGGGAGACATCCGCGGCGGTGAGCCCGGCCATCTCCAAAGCCTGCTGGGAGGCCTCGAGCATGCGGGTGACGGCATGTTTAAAGGTCTCGCGGCCTTCCATATGGATGGTGTTGGGGCGGCTGAGGACGTTTTCAGCCGTGATCGGGCAGGCGGAGGCACCACCGGGGACTTTGAGCAGGTCGGTGAGGTTTCCATCACTGCCCATGACGGTGCTGAGGACACGGCCTTGGGCGTTTTTATCTTCTTCCGCAGCGCGGCGGATGACGACAGCGCCAGCACCGTCGCCAAACAGCACGCAGGTATTGCGATCCTGCCAATTGACCAGGCTGGTGAGCTTTTCAGCGCCGATGACGAGCGCGGTGGTGCGGTTCCCCGTGTTGATGAAGTGGCGGGCGACTTGGAGGGCGTAAAGGAAGCCAGAGCAGGCCGCGGAGACATCAAAGCAGACCGCATTGGATGCGCCGATCTTCTTCTGCACGAAACACGCCGTGCTGGGGAAAAACATGTCCGGCGTGACCGTGGCGACGATGATGAGCTGGATCTCCTCTGGCTTTACGCCTGCATTTTCCAGGGCGCGGCGGGCAGCCTCGGAGGCGAGGTCGCTGGTGGCTTCATTTTCAGCAGCGATGCGTCGCTCTTTGATGCCGGTGCGGGAGGTGATCCATTCATCGGAGGTATCGACGATCTTGGAGAGCTCGTCGTTGGTCATCACGCGGCTGGGCATGTAACTGCCCGTTCCGATGATGCTGGAGGCGCAGAAGGGCTGGGAGGTGGTCATGAGAAGACAGGGGGGAGAGCTGTTAAAGCATGACTACCCTGGAATGCAAACCTGAGTTTTTCGCTCACAGCCCTAGTGCACGCTTGCGCTCGGCTTTGGACATGGTTTTCATCTTCTCCACGGCCTTGTAAAAGGTCTCCAGGTCGCCACCGGCATCGCGGAGCATTTTTTCAAAGCCGGGGACCATCGCGTGGTAGGTGGACACGGTGTTGAGGCGTGCATTGTTCCAGGTGATGGCGAGATCGGTTCCGGTTTGCACATTGGTGGCTTTATCCTGCACCCCGAGGGTGGCGAGCTTGCGCTGGAGGGCGGTGAGGACGCTGCGTTTTTGCTCTAGGGGCTCTTTTTCGGTGGTGTAGAGGGTTTTGAGCTGCTGCCGTGTCTCTAGCGCCAGGCGGATCATGCTGCTCTCACGGTGCAGGTGTGCCTCATACTCGCGGAGCTCGCTCAGACGGCCCTGAGAGCGCAGCCAGCGTCGTACAGCCGCCTCGGCATTGGCGGTGGCAAAGGCCTCATTAAAGTCCGTGTCACCTGCGATGAAGAGCCGCGTGTGCGTGAGCTCATGGAAGATGAGCTCGGCGAATTCGGCATCGCTGCGGTGCAGGCAGGTATTGAGCACGGGGTCTTTGAAGAAGCCCAGCGTGGAGTAGGCCTCCACACCCGCCGCAAAGACATCGTAGCCCTGGTTTTTCAGCCGCAGGGCCTCCTGCCGCGCATCTTCCTGGGCAAAGAAGCCGCGATAGGAAAGCCTGCCGATAAAGGGATACCACCACTGCTTTGGCTCCACATTGAAGCGCTCCGACGCATAGACCACCCAGACGACGAAGGGCCGCTCTAGGTCTGTGTAGGTGCCAAAACTCTCCGCTGGCAGTTTCAGCTCCGTTTTCGCATACTCGCGTAGTTTCAGTGCCAGGCGCAGTTTGTGCTTCACGGCCTCACTTTCGGCTTTATCGGCCAGGACGGCTTCGATGGGGCGTTTTTTGGAGGTGATCTCTGCCTGGCCCTTCATGGCCTGCGAGTAAAACTCCACCGTGCTGCAAGAAGCGAGCAGCAGTGCCAACGAAGACGGCAGGAGTGTGCGGAACGCAGAGGAAAAGGGACGCAGCAGCATGGAGTTCACCACGCCGAGCATGCGCCGCGCTGTAGCCGCCTCAACTGCGAAAGCGCTGGCAGCAGGGTATCTGTATGAAATGACGGAGCCTCCCTGGGGACGATCAAAAAGATGACAGGATTTACAAGATTACAGGATTATGCAGGATTCACCCTGGGTGACTTGGTGCATTCGAGACGATTTTAGAGTCCAGCTTTTTCCAATGTTAAGCCACCAACAAGTTACAGGCCGTTAATCCTGCATAATCATGAAAATCCTGTTAATCCTGTCCTCGTTTCCGCTCACTTCGATTGGCATCCTTTGGTGAGTAACCCTTTAGCCAAAGGGCTTTTTCAGCACACTGCGGGTTTCACATCTGCTGTCTTGTGCTCTCTTGCGGCTAGCATGAGTAACCCCAAAGCTACCGACATCCACGTCATCGCCGCTGAAGTCTATTTCCTGCCCGTTTCCATGCGGGTGCCGCTGAAGTTCGGGCCCGAGACGGTGACAAAGGCGGACTGCCTCCGCGTGCGCGTCACCGTGCAGGATGAAAAGGGCCGCACGGCCTCTGGCTGGGGCGAGACGCCGCTGAGCGTCTCTTGGGTCTGGCCGAGCACGCTGAGCGTGGCGATGCGGGCACAGCGCATGCGAGATTTCTCGATCCTGCTGGCCACGCGGCTGGTGCAGAGTGACCTGCGTGGTCATCCGATGGAGATCGGGCAGGATTTCATCCACGGCATCCTGGCCAGTGCGACGCAGGAGGCAAATGCAGCCGCAGGGGGCGATCCCATGCCTTACCTGGGCTCGCTGGTGGCCTTCAGTGCCTTTGATATCGCCGTGCATGATGCCTACGGCCGTCTGCATGAGCGTGACATCTACGCGACTTATAACAGCGACTTCATGAGCCGTGATCTGGCTGCCTTCATCACACCGGAGGAGGGCTCGGGCGTGTGTTTCCGGGGCCGTCAGGTGCAGGATTATCTGGTCATGGATGCGCCATCTAGCCTGCCGGTGTGGCATCTCGTCGGTGGCGTGGATGCGCTGGAGAAGCACGACCTGCACGGCACCGAGCCGCATGATGCGCACCCCATTCTACTAGCCGACTGGATCGTGCGTGATGGCCTGCGCTGCCTCAAAGTGAAACTGCGCGGCACCGATGCGGAGTGGGACTATGAGCGCATGCTCCGCGTGGCCCACATCGGCCTGCCACTAGGCGTCCAGTGGCTCAGTGCGGACTTTAACTGCACGGTGAAAGACCCCGCTTACGTGAATGACATCATGGACCGGCTCCTGCGTGATGAGCCCGAGATCTACGCCCGCACGCTCTATGTCGAGCAGCCTTTCCCGTATGATCTGGAAGCGCATCAGACGGATGTGCGCAGCGTCTCGGCCCGCAAACCGCTCTTCCTCGATGAAAGTGCGCATGATTGGGAATACGTGCGTCTGGGCCGCCGCCTGGGCTGGTCTGGCGTGGCACTGAAGACCTGCAAAACGCAGACCGGTGCCCTACTCAGCCTCTGCTGGGCCAAAGCGCACGGCATGCCGCTGATGGTGCAGGATTTGACCAATCCGATGCTCGCCATCATCCCGCATGTGCGGCTCGCCGCGCAGGCGGGGACGATCCAGGGCGTGGAGTGCAATGCCATGCAGTTCTATCCAGATGCCTCTGCCCCGGATGAGACGATCCACCCTGGCCTACACCGCCGCCGCGATGGCCGCATCGACCTCTCCACGCTACGCGGCCCCGGATTCGGCTACCGCGAAGCCGAGATCCCACGCGTACTCCCAGAGCCGACGACCCGCGTTCATCGCTGAGGAGGCGGTGTTTGTGATGATCGGGGTGTCGGGTGACTTTGGTGGTATTCGCGCCGAAGTGCTTAGTGCTTAGTGCAGAGAACCGAGAACCGAGAACCGAGAACCGGGAACTTCATCCTTCCCCCAACTCCAGGCGGGGGAAAAGGGGCACGGGAATGCCGAGTTGGTGCCCGTTCGGCAAGAGACCCCAGCGCAAATCATTGAACTGGAAGCCCACGGGCATCTCCCAGCCGATCTGTGCCCGCGCAGCCTGCATCGCCCGTGGCATGATGGGGGCCAGTAGCACGGTCACATGCGTCAGTGCCTCCGCCAGATGGTAGAGCACGCTGTCGAGCCGGGCCGCCTGCGCTGGGTCCTTGGCCAGGGAGAAGGGCTTGGTGCTATCGACGAAGGCATTCGCGTGGGTGACGATGCGCCAGGCAGCGGCGATGCCATCATGCACGGCCCAGGCACTCATATTCTCCACAAAGGCAGGCGTGGCCTCCGCCACGGTCTGGCGTAGTGCCTGATTGAGCTCATCATCATAATCACCCAGCGACAGGATGCCGGAGCGATACTTCTGCGCCATGTTGATGCTGCGATTGAGCAGATTGCCCAGACCGCCGGCCAGCTCCTTGTTGTAGCTCATGATGATGCGCTCATCGCTGAAGTCGGCATCGTAGCCGGTCGCAATGTCACGCATCAGGTAATAGCGCAGACCATCTGGCGTGAAGGTATCTGCCAGCACATTTGGATCGATCACATTGCCCAGGCTTTTGCTCATCTTGGCACCTTTCACATTCCACCAGCCGTGGACGATGAGCTTCGGGATCTCCGCATCCGCGAAGCCCAGGGCATGCAGCATGATGGGCCAATACACCGCATGGGCAGGCACCAGGATGTCCTTGCCGATGATCTCCGCATCTGCGGGCCAGATTTTCTCAAACTGCGGCAGGCCTTCATTGCCCACCTCACCCGCCAGATAACCCGCGAAGCTGATGTAATTTGACAGCGCATCGAACCACACAAAATTCACCGAGTCCTCATCAAAAGGCAGCGGAATGCCCCAGCTCAGTCGCTCCTTGGGCCGTGAGATGCACAGGTCGATGCCGCCAGAGCCCTCCAGCGCATTGAGCACGTCATTCGTGCGGTGCGGAGGGAAAATGAAGTCCGGGTGGCTGCGGATGTAGCCCTTTAGCCACTCGGTATGCTCACTGAGCTTAAAATACCACGCATCCTCCTCACGCCACTCCACCTCACCCCATTCTGGGCCAAAGTTGCCATCCGGGCCGCGCTCCTTGTCCGTGAGGAATTGCTCCTGCCGCACGCTGTAATGACCGCTGTAACTCTTTTTGTAGAGCTGGCCGCCATCGTGGAGCTTTTGCAGCATCGCCTGCACCACACGCTTGTGCCGCACATCGGTGGTGGCAGCCCAGCCATCGAAGCGCACATCCAGCTTCTCCCACAGCGCGGTGAAGTGCGCCGTCACATCATCCACGAACTGCTGCGGCGTCTTTCCGGCCTTTTCCGCGCTTTTTTGCACCTTCTGCCCGTGCTGATCCACCCCCGTGAGAAAGAACACCTCGCGGCCATTTTGCCGCTGAAACCGCGCCATGACATCCGCCAGCACTTTTTCATACGCATGGCCGATGTGGGGCGGCGCGTTCGTGTAGTCGATGGCGGTAGTGATGTAAAAAGGCTTCATAGGCAGTGCTTGCGCCCTCTCCATGCCGCAAAATCGCCCGTCGTCCAGCCTGTGCGAGAAAATGCGTGCTGGACAACCAGCGGCGTTTTTTCATAGAGTCATTTCCCTTCTATTCCCGCCCTCCCGGCACATGCGCTTCGTCTCTAAACTCCTCTGGACCCTCGCCTTCCTCACCGCCACCTTCATCTGGATGGTGCTCTTTGAGCACGGCTTCAGCCTGAAAGGCCTCATCAACGGCACCCAGACCGAGCTTCAGAACCTCTCCGCATGGGTCTCCGGCGGCAAAAAGTAGCTCCCATTCCCTCCAACTCGCCTCACTCCCTCTCCCCGCAGGATTTTTTACTTATGAGCATGATCACCAAGGACACCGACCTCGACCCGAAACTGCAAAACCTCTGGAAAAAAGCCCTCGCTTCCTCCGACACGAAAAACTGGGATTACGTCGTCAATCTCCTCCTGCCCATCGTGAAGGACAATGTCGGCTTCCTCGATGGACGCATGATGCTCCGCCTCGCCGAGGGTGAGCGGGTCAATGCCGCTGGTGGCAAAAAATTCGGCCTCTCACTCGGCCTTGGCGGCGGCGGCCTCTTCAAATCCGGCAAAAAAGAGCCCGCAGAGCAGATCGCAGACCTGGAGGAGAATGTCTTCCAGAAAGACCCCTTCAGCCAGAGTGGCAACACGTCCCTCTACGACATCGCCATGAAGATGCACTTCCCAGAGCTGGCCGCCTTTGCTCTGGAGACCCTGCGCCGTGGGCACCCGGAAAACACCAAAAACATGCACAAGCTCGCGGATCACTACATGGCCCACGAGGAGCCCCAAAAGGCCAGCGAAGTCTATCGCAGCATCTTGAAAGTCGATCCCCGCGACATGACTGCCGCGAAAGGCGAAAAAGACGCCGCCGCCAAAACATCCATCAAAACCCAGGGCTGGGGCGCAGAAGGCGACTTCCGCAAAGCCATGAAAGACAGTGGTGAGGCTGCCAAGCTCGAAAAGCTCGCCAAACAAGGCATGACCAAGGAAGAAATGGAGCAATTCCTCGCTGAGACCATCGAGCAGTACAATGCCGATCCGAGCAACATCCTCATCGTCAAGCGTATGGCCGATCTCTATGAGCGTATCGGTGAGCTGGAAAATGCCCACACCTTCTTCGAATACGCTCTCACACTGAATCCCGGTGACGTCTCCATGCTGCGCAAGGTGGAAAACCTCCGCAACAAGATCGACGACCAGCGCCTCGTCCAAATGGAAGCCGACATCGAGGCCGATCCGAATGCCCCTGACATCGACGACAAGCGGGCACAGATCAGCGAGATCAAGCGCAACCGCGCCTCCAAGCTCATCGAAGAAGCCAAAACACGCGTGGATCGCAATCCCACCGATAAAACCCTCCGCTACGAACTCGGCCTCGCCTACTTCGAGGGCACCCTCTACACCGAGGCCATCCCAGAGCTCCAGCAAGCCCGTGCCAATCCGCACATCCGTACCAAGGCCATGCTCATCCTCGGCCGCTGCTTTGAGAAAAAGAACATGAACGACCTCGCCGAAAGCACCTTTGCTGAGGCCTCCAAAGAGATCGTCGCCATGGACAACGTCAAAAAGGAGCTGCTCTACGAGCTAGCTCTCGTCCGCCTCAAAATGGGCAAGACCGAGCTCTACCTGGAAGCCCTCAAAGAGATCTACAACACCGACTACGGCTACCGCGACGTCGCCAAACGCGTCGAATCGTCCTACACGTAATTCGAGCAGGTCCATCGCGGAGAAATCTCGCCGTCCGCGCCAAAATTCGCCCACAGCAGGCCTTTGCCCCGCGCAGAGGTCTCAGCTATGGCACGGCCCGCATGTATCGACTCGTCACCCTTCTGTCCTTCGCGTCCCTGCTGTCCCACAGCCACGCTCTGGACATCCACATCACTCCAGATCTCCCACCGCACGCCGCACTGAAAAAACTCCGTGAGGCACGCAAAGCCGGCGACACCTCTCCTGCGACGCTTTTCTTCCCCACAGGCACCACCGAGCTGCTCACACCACTCACACTCGAAGCGCAGGACACCGACATCACCTTCACCGGCACCCAAAGCACCCTCATCGGCGGCCCCAAAGTTACCGGCTGGGAAAAACATCAAGGCGAGATCGTCAAAGCCGATGTCTCCAAGCTCCTCCCGAAAGGCTTCCTGCCGAAACAACTGCTCTGCGAGGGCCAGCGCCAGATCCTCGCCCGTTACCCGAACTTCGACGCCAAGGACCCGCTTTACGGCGGCTGGGCCTTTGTCGCTGCTTTCCCACCCGCAGGTGCCCCCGAGGGCCATCTTTGGAAACGCACACTCTTTGTGAAGCCCCAGGACATCCGCACCTGGGCGCATCCCGAGGACGTGGAGCTCGACATCTTCGCCCAATACGGCTGGTGGAACTTCATCGAGCCCATCGCATCGCTCGATCCCGCCACGCGACTGCTCACGCTGAAAAAAGACTGCTCCTACGACCTCCACCCGCACAACCGCTACCACTTCCAAAACGCCCTCGAAGAGCTCGATGCCCCCGGCGAGTGGTTTTACGACAAGCACAGCGGCACGCTCTACTTCTGGCCGCCTGCTGATTCCGCTTCGCAAAGTAGCCCTCTCGCTCCGCGAGAGGAGCACAGCGCTTCCGCCAACATGGAAGCCGCTCCAACTTCCGACACTGCATCCGCGAACAACGCCACCAGCTCCTCTCGCGGAGCGAGAGGGCTACTATCCGTCCGCATCCCCCTCGCCGATCCCTTCTTCAAAATCAAAGGTGCGAAGCACATCACCCTCCGCGGTCTCACGCTCACCGGCACGCATGGCAGCGCCATCGTGTTCGAGCGGGCGGAGGACTGCCTCGTCGAAAAATGCGTCATCACCCAGGTCGGTGCCTTCCACGGCAGCGGCGTCGGCGTCAGCGATGGCAAAAACGTCCGCGTCTCGCACTGCGAGATCAGCTTCACCGGCAGCAATGGCGTCAGCCTCAGCGGAGGCGATCGCAAAACGCTCACTGGCCCCGGTCACGTCGTCGAGGACTGCCACATCCATCACATGGGTGTCTTCAATAAGAACGCCTGCGGTGTCGCCATGTATGGCGTGGACAACGCTGTGCGGCATTGCCACATCCACGACGGCCCGCGCATGGGCGTGCAGATGAGCGGTAACAACCTCCTCGTCGAATACAACCACCTCCATCACCTCTGCCTCGAAACTCAGGACGGCGGCGCGGTCTATACCGGCGGCCGCGATTGGATCAGCAGCCGTGGCAGCAAGTGGCGCTACAACTTGATCCACGATGTCATCGGCTGCGGCCAGGAGGCCGGCGGGCTGAAGCATCCGTGGTTCACCTTCGGCCTCTACCCGGACGACAACACCGGCGGCCTCGACATCATCGGCAACATCGTCTTCCGCGTCGCCCACACGCCCATCCACATGCACAACTCGCGGGATTGCCTCGTCGAAAACAACATCTTCGCCCTCGGCGGCAAGTTTCAGTTCGATCTGCACGGCTGGACCAAAGAGCAGCGCTTCTACACCAGCCACATCGACAGCATGATCCAAGGCTACGAATCCGTCGCTGGTCAGCTCGCCTGGGCCAGCATGCGCGGCATGGAACTGCATCCCAAAGACGCCATCCGCGACGACGGCACCATGATGAGCGGCAACCTCGTCCGGCGGAACATCATGTTCTCCGACCAGCCCGGCATCAAATACGGCGACCTCCGCCATGTGTCGCCCAAGTGGAACGTCATCGACCAAAACCTCGCGTGGGCAAACGGCCATCCCATCACCACCGGCATCAACAAAACCGGCCCCGACAAGCCCGGCCCGCCGCTCCTCAGCGAAACCTTCGACACCGCCGAGCCCGGCAAGGCCCCGAAAGGCTGGGGCTTCAACCATCGCCCCAACAAAGACGTGCAACTCGTCGTCGCCGATGGAGCGCTGCGCGTCGATTGCGCCCTCGGCAGCGATCCCGGCAATCCCAAAAGCGTCTTCCACGGCCCCGACGTGCCCATCAAGCCCGGCGCCGCCTACCGCGTGAAACTCCGCGTCAAATCCACCGAACCGACCGCCAAGCTCAGCCTCGCCTTCGCCTCCTTCAAAAACCGCGAAGGCTATTGGCAGGCAGGCAGCACCAGCCTCACCGCCACCAGTGAATGGACCGAAGTCGAAGCCACCGGCCGCATGCCACGCGAAAACGAAGCCGCCTGGAAACCCTGGATGACCCACTTCTGGCTCCGCATCGACTGCCACGAGCCGAAGGGCCAGGTCTTCATCGACAACGTCCGCCTCACCGAATGCGAACCCCTCGACGAATGGACCTCCTGGCAAGCCGAAGGCTGGGACAAACACAGCCTCATCGCCGATCCGATGTTCGTGCACTGGAAACACGATGATTTCCGCCTCCAACCCGACTCCCCCGCCTTCAAACTCGGCTTTGAAGCGATTCCGGTGGAGAAGATCGGCATCCGCAAGTGACGTAGCACGAGTTTTCCAACTCGTGCACCACGAACCTCACCGAGAGGAGCGCGGACACTCCTGTCCGCCTTTGCTCTTGGCGTTAGGAAGCGCCGCGTGCTATGTTCCGCCGATGACTGCAACTTACGACCATGTCCGCGAGGCTGTGCTGCACCTACCAAAGGGGGATCAGGCGCGTATTCTTGCAGTCGTGGCCATGGAGGTCACGGATGCGCATCCGGGCATCGACTTTCAGACCAACGTCTGCGGCGGCTCCGCCCGTGTCATCCGCACCCGCATCCCCGTCTGGCTGCTGGAATCGCTTCGTCGGCAGGGCAAAACCGATGGGGAACTCCTCGCCGCTTATCCCTCGCTGAACGCAGAAGACCTCGCCAACGCCTGGAACTACGCCCGGTCCCACCGCGACGAGATGGACCGCGAAATCGCCGCGAACGGTGACGAGTCATGAAGGCCCGCCTCTACTCCAACGAGAACTTCCCGCTGCCCGTCGTCCAAACACTGCGACAGCTTGGTCATGACGTCTTGACCACGCACGACACGGGCAAATCGAATGCAGGCATCCCCGACGACGAAGTCCTCCGCTTTGCCATCGAAGACGTCCGAGCCGTCCTCACCCACAACCGCCAGGACTTCATCGCCCTCCACCGCCAAAACCCCGACCACGCCGGAATCATCGTCTGCACCGACAATCCAGATTTCGCAGCCCTGGCAGAGAAGATTCATGCGCAGTTGGAAACGATGACCTCCCTGCAAGGCCAGCTCGTCCGCGTGAACCGGGGAGCATGAAGAACTGGCTCTCGCTCGAGGAATGGACCTCCTGGCAAGCCGAAGACTGAGACAAACACAGCCTCACGACTGGTCTTGTGTGCTTACTCTTTTGCATCCATACGTCTTAGTAACGTTCGCCTATGAAAACGCATCCTGTTCCAAAAAAACCAACTGTGTTTCTCAGCCATTCATCCAGCAATAGGCGTGAACTCGTGGCTCTAAAGCGGCTTTTGGATGAACGCGCAGGTGGCTTGATTGAGTTTTTCCTCTCATCTGATGACGAGAGTATCCCTCATGGAACAATCTGGCCGGAGGAAGTTAAAGCGGCATTGGATCGCATGACCTTGATGCTTGTGTTTATCTCGCCGAAAGCGCTTGAGTCAGGATGGACGTATTTCGAGGCTGGGTATGGTCTTCACAAACTGGATTCGGCCAATATATACTGCCTTCCAGGGTGCGAAAAAGCCAAGTTGCCAAGCCCTTTCAACCTGCTCCAAAATAGGAATCTGCACTCAGCGAAGGACGTCTCACTTCTGCTCCAAGGAATCAACTTTCGCCTTGGGGCGAAACTAAGAGAAGCGGTAACAAAGTCTGAGTTTGAGCAGATATTCAAAGCTAGAGAGCTTGGACAGGTCAGCCTTCGAGTCCCGTTGGACAAGCTAATTGAATCAGTCCGTATTGATGTCCAGGGACCCTCGAACAGTATGGAGTGTTTTTCGCAGGTATGTTCAGAACTAAATGTTCCAAACAGCCCAGCATCCATGGATGCCAACGATTTTGCTTCAAGGTTTGGGAATAGTCGGTGTTCGACAGGGGTGAGACTGCAAGTCAAAGACCCCACTAAAGATTACTGGTTTCGGGTTTTGGGCCAGTATGCCAGGGAGCAACCAATTACTCTGACGGAAACAGAATTGAAAGCAAAAGGCTTATGGATTTATGAACTATCAGAGTATGAATGGATGGATGCCAAGGGAGGTGCTGACGCTGAATTCAAGTCACTAAAAGAAATCAGAGCATACAACAAGCGTCTCGAAGAACGTGCGGAGGCCAGAAGGAAAGAGCTTTTGCAGCTTCAAGCAGGTCCAAGGCGCTGCGTTCTCATCATCTCGCCGCTCAATTTTGATCTGGCGCTTTCAATTGCTGATTCATGGCTAGCCAAATCCAAGGCTTCCGGCCCCATGAAAACAACAATTCATTTATCTAACAATGTAACTGTCGAGATGCGGACAGAGGTTCTTGCCGCAAAAATTCATGGCTCCGAAATCGGTGTGGGAGATGATGGCGCGTTAATTTGCAACAACGATATACGTTTGAGCATGTCGCAAAATGATGGCGACCATGTTGATGCATCTCGTCATTCCCTCACATTTGAGACCAGTGAGGTGAAGTCTATTTCAAGCTTCGGGATTGAGAACCTCGTCTCGAACCTTGCGGAATTGAAGGTGATTTCGGCCAAATCTGCCAGGAGTAAAAGCAAGAAGAGTGGCCTGCTCTGAGGCCTCAAGTTGATTTCGCAGATCATGAAATCACTCCCGGCCCGGTAGCACCACATCCTCGCGGATCGCACGCTGCCACGAGACGGGATCAGTGATGTCGCGATACGGATTCAGCTTCCGCACCGCTTCAAAAGCCGCCGCCCGCTTTGCCAGCATCTCCGGGGTGGCGGTGGGGATCACGCGCTTGGGCTTGGGTGAGGTGCCATTCGGCACCGAAAGGACGACATGCATGTGCCCCGGCTTCAGCCATTCCGGCAGAGGCGAGAGCAGCTTCAGGCTGCCATCGGCATGGACTTCGACATCGGTTTCCAAGGTGTGCATGGCGCGAGTGTAGGCCATTCCCCCGAAATCGTCCAGCCTGTGAATGGCGAGGCGTGAGGTCCTTCTTCGGCGGCCACGAGGCTTTCGGGTCATATTCTTGCTCCTGCTCCTGCTCTTGATCTTCATCTTGCTCTCTCTGAGTCAGAAAGATTGAAGATGAAGAGCAAGACGGGGCACGAAGGCCTCGAACCGCTGATTTGACGCTGATGAGACGCTAATCCCAATCCCCGTTCTGACATGAGCGTTGAATCAGCGTCTTATTAGCGGTTCCAAACGGCTCGAATGGCAGAATAGCCTTCCATTTGCCATTTCGGCGGAAATAGACATCCTTTCGGCCATGACTGCGGCGGATCTCACTCCCGATGCCCTGGCGAAGCTGGAGGCCAAGCTCATGGCGGACCTCGACATGGTGCGCAAGGTGCGAGCCCTGCTCACGGAGCACCAACTCGGCACCGGTAGCCCCGCTTCGGCGGCTCCGACAACGGTGGTGGCCGTGGCGGCTCCTGGGCCTGTCTTCAACGCGGCACCACCCGCCCGTCCAAGGGAAGAAGTGCTCAAGGAATGCCTCGCGGCGACGGCTGGAAAGCCCTTTGCGCCGCAGGACTTCGCCAAGTGTGTGAAAGACCTGACCCAGCAGCGGCCGGGAGACAAGGAGGTGAAGACCTTCCTCAGTCGCATGATCCGCCAAGGCTGCGCCGTGGTGCATGCGGTGCGGCGTGGGCGGCCCGGCAGTCTGTATCGCTCCCTGCTGCCGGTGCCGGAGAAGAAGGCGGCATCCGGGATCGAAGAGCCCACTGATGCAGCCAACAGCGAGGTCTCTGCTGGCTAACCCAACGCGATTTTCGGGCCGTAGAGGGCCTGGAGCGGCCTCAAAGACACCGAACAACCGGCGGTTTGCAGCGAGATGTGAGCTCAAAGCAAGCGATGATGCGGCTCAAAGCCTGCTCCCTGCGGGATCACATGGCCCGTGGCTTGAGGTCACAGAGACCGTTCATGGAGCTCAAAGAGGCCATTGTTTCAGCCAACATGCCCCATTCTTCCTGCCGTTTAATCCATTCTTTGACCCAGGAGAATGCATTAAACCTGCCGTTGAATGGATGATGTGGGGTGAAGGAATGCATTTAGGGCACCTCTGGATAGGGGTTGTTTCCTGGATTACGCAGTATTTACCCTAGGTAACTCGGTGTGGTCGCGGTGATTTCAAAGCACTGCCCTTGCTGATGTGAAGCCGCTATCAAGTTACATGCCGTTAATACTGTCCTCATTTCCATCCGTACACTTGCAGCATTTTGGTGCGTAAGCCCTGGGCCGAAGTGCGCACTCCGGCTAGCGACAGCGGTGTCGCGCCTAGGCTTGCCACGCGCACTCCACGACGCTGCCGCGTTCTTCGGGATGCGCCTGAGAGTGCTCTTGTCCTTCCTACCGTTCCCAGGTCCCGCAATCCCAGCAGGGTGATCAGCATATCCTCTGTGTACCAACTTCCCTGATGAACCGAAAAAGAGGACTGTTAACGCCAGACGGCGTCTTCCAGAGCCAGTTTCGCGTCCCCAGAGGCGGAGACCAAGATCTGCGAGGTCATTCCCTTTGCCCGTATGCGGAGAAGTGCAATGGGTGGAGGCATGTTGGGCTGTTCCTTGTTTACCTTTCGCCGTTGGCTCGTTCTTTTTTGGATGGGCGGATTTCTTTTGTCGTCCGCGTGCTTTGCGCTCACGGGGCTTTCGCTACAGCTCGTCTCGGAGCAGTCGGCGGTGGTGCCGGGGAAGCCTTTTACGGTGGGGCTGTGGGTGGATCATGATCGGGGCTGGCATACGTATTGGCGGCAGCCGGGTATCGTGGGGGTGCCGACTCAGTTGACGTGGTCGCTGCCGCGTGGCTGGAGGGCGGGGCCACTGGTGTTCCCAGAGCCGGAGCGGACGCTGATGTTTCAAATCAAGGCGCAGGGCTTTGACCGGGATGTGATGCTGCGGACGGAGATCACGCCGCCTGCGGATCAAAAGCCGGGGGAGCAGGTCACGCTGGCGGCTCAAGCGGTGTGGATGTGCTGTGGGAAGTCTTGTCATCCGGGCAGTGCGGAGCTGAAGCTCACGCTGCCGGTGGCGGAGACGGCGGTGGTGTTGGAGAAGTGGAGGCGCCTGCTGGATGCGGAGCGTGCCCGTGCCGAGAGGACGAGTACGGCCTGGACGGCGGCGGCGCAGGAGAAGGCTGACTCGATCACGCTGACGCTGAAGCCTGCCTCTGGCGCGGCTCGCGTGACGAGGCATCAGCGTGAGGCAGAGGAGATCATCGTTTTCACGGAGGATGGCTGGTTCGATAGCGATCAGCCACAGATCATCACGCGGCATGCAGATGGGGCATTGAGCATCCAGCTCAAGCGTGCGGAAACTTACCTGGGCGGTAAGCCGCCGAGGACGCTGCGCTGCATCCTGCGCTGTGAGAAGGGATGGGAGCAGGGGCAGGAGTGGAGCTGCCTACAGGTCGCACCACGGATCGAGCGGTGAGAGAGGGGTGTGTTACCGGCGCTTCTTTTTGCGTCCGGTGAGGATGGCGCGGGCTGTGTCCTCTTCGTCTAGGACGGTGGTGTATTTGTAGGTGAAGCCTTCGAGCTTTTTGCGCGGGATTTTCTGGCTGATGAGGCGCTCGATGCTGGCGACGTTCATGACTTCATCGGCGGCGAAGAGGGTGTAGGCATCGCCTTCTTTCTGGGCGCGGCCTGTGCGGCCGATGCGGTGCACGTAGTCCTCGCTGTCCTCTGGGACCATGTAGTTGATGACGTGTGTGACGTGGGTGATGTCGAGCCCACGGGCGGCGAGGTCGGTGGCGACGATGATTTCGAATTCGCCGTCGCGGAAGCCTTTGAGGGCTTTTTCACGGTCTTTTTGGCCGATGTCGCTGTGCATGACGGCGGCTTTGTAGGAGCCGGTTTGCTCGATGGCGCTGAAGAGCTGATCTGCCTGCGCTTTGGTGCGGGTGAAGATCATCATGCTGTTGAAGTGTGTCTGCTTCAGGATGGCGAGGAGTAGCTCCTGGCGCTGATCGCTGGCGACGGGATACATGTAATGGCTGACGGTCTCTGCGGCGGAGAAGCGGATGCCGACTTCGACGCTCTCGGGCTCCTTCAGGGCGAAGTCTGCGAGGCTCTTGATCTGCGGGGGCATGGTGGCGCTGAAAAAGAGTGTCTGGCGGGTCGCGGGGGTCTTTTCGATGATGCGGCGGACGTCGGGGAGGAATCCCATGTCGAGCATGCGGTCCACCTCGTCCAAAATGAGCACTTCGACGCCGCGGAGGTCGGCGATGCCTTCCTGCATGAAGTCGAGCAAGCGGCCGGGGGTGGCCACGACGATGTCCACGCCTTGCTGGAGGCCTTTGCGCTGCTTGTCATAGCCTACGCCACCATGGACGAGGAGGACGCGGAGGCCGGTGTGCTTGCCGTATTTTTCAAATTGCTCGACGACCTGGGCGGCGAGCTCGCGCACGGGCTCGAGGACGAGCACGCGGAAGCTGCCGGGGGCTCCGAGGCGGCTGATGGTGGGGAGGGCAAAGGCGGCGGTCTTTCCAGTGCCGGTCTGGGAGGCTCCGACGACGTCTTTGCCGGTCAGGATGATAGGAATAGCCTTTTCCTGGATGGTGGTGGGTTTTTCGTAGCCTGTCTCACGCACGGCGGCGAGCACGGAGGGGGCGAGGCCGAGGACCTCCCAGTTCGGCGGGTAGGGGCCTTCTGGAATGGGTGGGGGCGGGGGAGGGGGGACTGGGGCGTGGTTCTCGCGGGCGGGTTTTTCTGGGCGAGGGCCGCGTTTTTCTGGGCGGTCGCCGCTTCTTTCGCCGCGCTCACGTCTTTCGCCACCACGCTCGGGGCGGTCGCTGCGTGGGCCGCGTTCGCGTGGTGGACGGTCTTCGCGGTGCTCACGCTGCGGTGGGCGGTCGCCGCGTGGCTTGAGCTCGGGTTTGGGGGTGGTTTTGTGCCCGTGGTCGTCATGCGGGCGCTTGTGGGCGTGCAGCGTAGTCGGCTGGGGGTGTGATGGAGCGGGGGAGGAGGCTGTTTGGGAGCCTTTGCCGAGGCGCAACACCTTCTTCAGGCCAGATTTCAGGCGACTGATGATGGAGGGTTTTTTCGGCGGATGTTCGGTGCGGTTACGGGTGGTCACGAGAGGTGGTGTTGGCCTGAGGAGCAGGGTCTATCCGCCAGTTTGGGGGGGAATGCAATGACGCGGTGCTGAAGCTCTGATGGATGACGAGAAGGGCGGACAATGGCGGGGTGATAAATTATGGATATTACATTGATTTTACTCAATTAATTTGGCATGGTGAAGGAAATCGAAAGGATATGACTTGCCTGACCAAGACCTATTTAGCAAGCCTCGGCCCATTGGGTGCGCGGAGAGTGGTCTGTGTGCTCGTGGCGCTGTGGGGGCTGGGATTTGGGCACTTGGGTGCTGCTACGGTCAATTTCCATGATGTGCCCGGCAATGCATTGCTCCAGGCAGATGGCGTGTCGGCGCTGGATGACTCATTCCGCTTTGAGCTAGGGACTTTTAAGTCCAGCTTCGTCCCCACCGCTCAGAATATCCAGGACTGGGTCCTGAACTGGGAGCCTTTCTCCAGGGCAGAGGCACCGGCCTTTAACGGGTGGAATAGCTCAGTTTCGTATTTTGATAAAGATGCTGAGCTGCTGCCGGACGGCACGAGCGATCAGGGGCTATCGAGCGATGTCTTTGCGGCTGGTGATGCCGTGTATCTGTGGATTTATGATGTGATGACTCTCAATGGCGCCTTTGAGTGGGCACTGATCACCAATGACAGCTCCGATAGCAATGTGGCGAACAATTGGGTCATGCCTGATCCGAGTGAGACTTTTTCTACCGATTTTACCTTGGCTTCTGCGAGTAAGGCCATCTGGGGTGGGGTGAACAATGTGCAGGGTGCGGGAGATTTCGCCGCCCCGCTGACGATTTTTCACCTCCAGACACACACCGTGCCGGAGCCTGCGGGAGCCGTGCTGCTGCTGTCCGCTGCTGGTTGTGCGGTGATGCGGCGAAAACGCTGAAAAGAGTCGCTTTTCCATCCTTGCATCGCGTGAGCATCCGCGCCATCTCGGGCGAACCCGCACGTACCCGCCCGTGGCCCACTCTGAATCCTCACGCACCCTCGTCGCCATTCCTGCCCGCTGGGGCTCTACCCGCTTCCCAGGCAAGCCTCTGCACCTCATCGCCGGAAAACCGCTCGTCCAGCATGTCTGGGAGCGCTGCCAGGAGTGCCAGCAGATCGACGACGTGATCATCGCGACCGATGACGCCCGCATCGCCGAGGCAGCAGCCACCTTCGGAGCCAAAACGGTCCTCACCGACCCGAATCACCCTAGTGGCACCGATCGCATCGCCGAGGCCGCCGCATCCTTTCCCGACCACCGAGTCCTCATCAATGTACAGGGCGACGAGCCGCTCATTTCCCCCGCATTGATCGATGAGCTGGCCCGAACGCTGCGTGATGACCCCAGCGTAAAGATGATCACCGCCGCAGCTCCCATCCACGACGCCACCCAGATCGCTGATCCGAATATCGTCAAAGTCATCTTCGATACCCATGGCGACGCGCTCTACTTTAGCCGCAGTCCGCTGCCCTTTGTTAGGAATCCACAGGCCTGGCCGCGTAGCTACCGGCACCTCGGCATTTACGGCTTTCAGCGCAGCTTCCTCTTTCAGTTTGTGGCCTGGCCCCCGAGCCGTCTGGAGCAGACCGAGTCCCTCGAGCAGCTCCGTGCCCTCGAAAATGGTGCACGCATCCGTGTCGGCCTTACGGATGAACTCACCCCCGGTGTGGACACACCCGAGCAGGCAGAGGCCATCGAAAAGCATCTCCAAAAACATTCCTCTTGAACCTAGCGCATAGAACCGCGAACCGAGAACCATCATGAAATACATCTTCGTCACTGGCGGCGTCGTCAGCTCCCTCGGCAAAGGCCTTGCCGCATCCTCCCTCGGCACCCTACTCGAACTGCGTGGCCTGAAGGTCATCATGCAGAAGTTTGACCCCTATCTGAACATCGACCCCGGCACCATGAACCCCTACGAGCACGGCGAGGTGTATGTGCTCGATGACGGTGCTGAGACGGATCTCGATCTCGGTCACTACGAGCGCTTCACACACACCAATCTCTCCAAGCTCAACAACCTCACCTCCGGCCAGGTTTATCAGAGCGTGCTCGATAAAGAACGTGCAGGGAAATACCAAGGCCGCACCGTCCAGGTCATCCCCCACGTCACCAACGAGATCAAAGCCCGCATCCACGAAGTCACCGAGAAAATGCAGGGCGATGTCATCATCACCGAGATCGGAGGCACCGTCGGCGACATCGAGGGCCTGCCCTTCCTCGAAGCCATCCGTCAGTTTGGCCATGAGGTCGGCAAAGGAAACGTCCTCTTCATCCACGTCAGCCTCGTGCCGTATGTGAAAGCAGCCCAAGAGCTGAAAACCAAGCCTACTCAGCAATCCATCGCCAAGCTTCGGGAGATCGGGATCGCTCCGCACATCATCCTGTGCCGCACAGAGCACGCACTCGATCTCGATGTGCGTGAAAAGATTTCTCTATTCGGCAACGTGCCCATCGAAGCCGTAGGAGAGGTGCGAGACGTAAAAAACACCATCTATGAGGTGCCACTGAAGCTCCACGAAGAGCGGCTCGATAGCATGGTCTGCAAGCTCCTCGAACTTCAAACCCCCGAGCCCGATCTCACCCGCTGGCGCAGTTTTGTGCAGCGAGTCATCCACCCCACCCACCACGTCCGCATCGGCGTCGTCGGCAAATACATCGAGCTCCAAGACGCCTACAAATCCATCTACGAAGCCCTCACGCACTCTGGTGCCGCACACGACTGCAAAGTCGAAATCGTCCGCGTCGATGCAGAAAGCATCGAAAAAGCCGGCCCCGAGCTCTATTTGACCGGATTACAGGGCATCCTCATCCCCGGCGGCTTCGGCGACCGAGGCACCGAGGGCAAGATCACCGCCGCCAAATTCGCCCGCGAGCACGGCGTGCCCTATTTCGGCATCTGCCTAGGCATGCAGATCGCCGTCATCGAATTCGCCCGCAATGTCTGCGGCCTCAAAGGAGCAACCAGCACCGAATTCGACAAAGCCACCGCTCATCCCGTCATCAGCCTCATGGAAGAGCAAAAAAAAGTGAAGCAGCTCGGCGGCACCATGCGACTTGGCTCCTGGGTCACAGATTTGACACCCGGCAGCAAAGCCTACGAACTCTACCACAGCGCCACCATCACCGAGCGCCACAGGCATCGCTTTGAATTCAATAGCGACTACAAAGAACTCATGGAGTCCAAGGGAATGGTCATCTCCGGCACCAGCCCCAAAGGGGACTTGGCCGAGATCGTCGAATTGCCTGCACATCCCTACTTCGTCGCATGCCAGTTCCACCCCGAGTTCCTCAGCAAGCCGAACCACCCACATCCTCTCTTCCACGGCTTTGTCAAAGCAGCCATGAATCACCACGCTGTGCTAGAGCCTAGGTGTGCATGAGCAAAAAGGGGACTTCTCAGCCAGCGCTGACTTCTTGCTTGTCATTTTAGTACAAGAGTCGCTACAATCACCGCTTATCCGTCCTCTCTCCAAGCTCATGAAACGATTTTTCACCGCCGCTCTTCTTTTAATTGCCTGTCTCTCTACTGAGGTCATTGCAAAGGATGAGGAACTCCTCACGGCCATCCAAAAGCTCAAAGACGCCGGAAGCTACACCTGGCGCTGCGAACTGAACCTGACGCCAGGGCTCACCGCGCCAGCCATCATCGAAGGCAAATACAATGCCACCCAAGGTGTGTATGTGAAAGTGACCTCCGGCAAATACAGCGCCGAGCTGGCCATGCGCGGAAAATTAATCATCGCGAAAACAGACCAGGAATGGAAGCCTGTGAAGAAATTCACCCGTTCAGACATTGATCACAGCATGGTGCGTGCGCTGCGTGACATTGCCCCACCGCATCTGGAATTGCCAGCCGTGCAGGACACTTGGCGCACCTCGCGTAAAAACACACCGACACTCTTTGAAGGTCAAATGAACCTCGGAACAGCAAAGAAAATGATCTCCGCAGCGATCCAGCAGTCGGGAGCAATCCAGCTCGGTTCTCTCAATTGCGACATCTGCAAAGCGGCCATCACACTCGCAAATGGGCTGCCCGAACGCATAGTCCTGGAGGCGCAACTATCCGGGGGAGGGGGATTTCTCTCCAGAGGTACAAATGCCCGTTTAAGCCAGATGACACAGCTTTTAGACGTAGGCAGCACCACCATCCAATTGCCACCTGAGGCAGAGGCTGCTCTGGTGGCAGAAATGTTGAAGTGAACAAATTGACCAATTGACCGTAGATCGTCATCTTTCGGAGGAATGGTGAAAGAGACACCTGTACAAGTAGCTAAGTTGAGGTGTATCGAAGTGTATCAATAAAAGGACTGTCCTTTTATAACTATCTACTTGCCACCCCAAACTCCCTGCTTACCTCCCCCGCATGCGCCAAGCCCGCCTCAAGGCTCCCTCTCACTTCCCCGTCGCTTACTACCACTGTGTCTCCCGCGTCGTCGATCGACGCTTCGTGATCCTTGAAGAGGAGCGTGAGCAGTTTGTGCACTTCTTGCGCATGTATGAAACTCTCTGCCAAGTCCGCGTCGTCACCTTTTGTGTGCTCTCGAACCACTTCCATGTCATCGTCGAGGTGCCGCGCAGACCTGATACGCCGCCGACCGATGACGAGGTGCTCCGTATTGTGCGCAGGGCCTTCGGGAAGAATGTAGCGGGGCAGATCCAGGCTGAGATCGATCATTATCGCAAAATCAAAGCGCATGACGCTGCCAATGCGATCCTGGATGGCTTTCGCGAGCGGATGTGGGACATCTCTGCCTATATGAAGTCCCTGAAGCAGCGCTTCACCCCGTGGTTCAATAAAAAGCACCAGCGCAAAGGCACGTTGTGGGAGGAGCGGTATAAGAGCACCCTCATCGAGGGTGGTGGCGATGCCCTAGCGATGTGCGCGGCGTATGTGGATCTCAATCCAGTCAGGGCAAAGCTAGTGAGCGACCCCAAGGACTACCGGTGGTGTGGCTACGCACAGGCCGTTGGAGGCAGCATAACAGCCCGCCAGGGCTGGAAGTCGCCGTGCGAGCACGGTTGAGAGAGAGCCTCCGCCATGGCAGCAGCGCAGAGCTGCTAGAGCGCTATCGAGTGATGCTCTTCACCTGGGGCACTGCGGTCAAAACGAACGCCGATGGCACGTCACGCGGCAGCATCAGTGAAGCAGCGCGTGAACGCGTGGAGAAAGACAAGGGGCGACTTGCGGTAGTGGAGGCACTGATGTGCCGAGTGAGGTATTTCACCGATGGAGCCGTATTGGGGACGCGTGAGTTTGTGAACGCGATGTTTAAGGCGCAACGGCGTCGCTATGGGTCAAAGCGGCAGGATGGAGCACGGCGCATGCACAGGATCGACCACGGTGGAGACGCAGAAATATGCTCCATGCGTGATTTGAAGGTGGATGTCGTAACAATGTCGGGTGCTGAGGATTGATGAGCTCTTAAGTTTTTCCGCAAAAAACGCCGCCTGTCTCCAGGCGGCGTTTTCGTGGACGTTTAGTGCTTTTGTCTTACTTCGTGGGCACGGTCGCGATGGTCTTGAGGACGCGGGACGCGATCTGGTAAGGGTTGCCCTGGGAGTTCGGACGGCGATCTTCCAGGTAGCCTTTCCAGCCATTGTTCTTGAAGCTGTGTGGCACGCGGATGGATGCACCGCGGTCGGCCACGCCCCAGGAGAACTTGTCGATGCTCTGGGTCTCATGCAGGCCAGTGAGGCGCATGTGATTGTCTGGACCATAGACGGCGATATGTTCTTCTTTGTATTTATCAAAGGCAGACATGAGGGCGAGGAAGTAGGGCTCACCACCGACTTCACGCATGTGTTTGGTAGAGAAGTTGCAGTGCATGCCGGAGCCGTTCCAGTCGGTGGCACCGAGGGGCTTGCAGTGATACTCTACGTCGATGGCGTATTTTTCGCAAAGGCGGTTGAGGATGTAGCGAGCGACCCAAACTTGGTCAGCGCAGGTCTTGGAGCCTTTGCCGAAGATTTGGAATTCCCACTGACCTTTAGCCACTTCTGCGTTGATGCCTTCGTGATTGATGCCTGCTGCGAGGCAGATTTCGAGGTGCTCCTCGACGATCTGACGGGCAATGTCACCGACGTTTTTGTAACCGACGCCTGTGTAATAAGGGCCTTGTGGGGCAGGGTAGCCATTCTCAGGGAAGCCGAGGGGGCGACCATCTTGGTAGAGGAAGTACTCTTGCTCGAAGCCGAACCAGGCATCTGGGTCGTCGAGGATGGTGGCACGGTCGTTCGAGGCATGTGGGGTGCCGTCGGCGTTATAGACTTCGCACATGACGAGGACGCCATTGTTGCGAGTGCTGTCTGGGTAAACAGCTACGGGTTTGAGGACGCAGTCGGAGGAGCCGCCAGGAGCCTGCTGGGTGGAGGAGCCGTCAAAGCCCCAGTCGGGCAGTTGCTCGAGCTTCGGGAAGCTGTCGAAGTCCTTGAGCTGCGTCTTGCTGCGGAGGTTGCGGACGGGCTGATAGCCGTCCAACCAGATGTATTCGAGTTTGTATTTGGCCATGGTTGAGGATGTGGTTGGTAAGTGCTTCGCTGTAGGGGTGGAAATGACACCCTTGAGGCTTTGGCGAGCGCCCATAGGAGCAAGCCCTGTGCCAGATGCGAGGCGATTTTCCCCATTTTTTGAACCGTTATTTCAGGGAGCTGAAATGACCTCTTTCGGGCTCCTCCCCCCCATTCTCATTCACTTCCCCCACACTCTCCCGGCTTGCGCGGGACGCTGCCCAGTCTCAGGATACACGCCCGCATGAAAACCACCCCCGCCACCTTCGCTGATCTGCAATCCTCCGTCATCGCCGTGCCGCCCCTGTGCCGGAACCGCGACCTCAGCCTCAGCAAAGCACGGAATAACAAACTCATCCGCCACATGCACCAAGGCGGTATCCGTACCTTGCTTTATGGTGGCAATGCGAACCTCTACAACATCTCCGTCAGCGAGTATGCGGTGCTGCTAAAGATGCTCGTGGATATCGCGCCAGATGACATGTGGGTCGTGCCCTCTGTGGGCCCCATGTATGGCACCGCGATGGACCAGGCTCGTATCCTGCGTGAGCACGCCTTTCCTACCGCCATGCTGCTGCCTACGCTCTTCCCATCGAAGCCAGCGGGTGTCGCTACGGCGGTTCGTCACTTTGTCGAAAAATCAGGCATCCCTGCCGTGCTCTACATTAAAGACCCCAACTATGTCACACCGGAGATCGCGGCAGAGCTCGTCAATGATGGGCTCATCTCCTGGATTAAATACGCCATCGTGGTCGAGGACCCGAAGAAGGACCCATGGCTAAAAAAACTGGTCAAAATCGTCGATCCACGCCTCATCGTCAGTGGCATCGGTGAACAGCCCGCCATCACCCACATGCGTGACTTTGGCGTCGCTGGCTTTACTGCGGGCTGTGTATGCGTAGCCCCCAAGCGTTCCACCGCGATGCTCAAAGCCATCCTGGCCAAAGACTGGGCCACTGCCGAGGGGATCCGCAAGGAATTCACCGCTCTAGAAGACCTGCGCAATGCCCATAGCCCGATCCTCGTGCTGCATCATGCCGTGGAGCTCTCTGGCGTGGCAGAAACAGGCCCCGTGCTCCCACTGCTCACCGAGCTACCGGCCAAACTCCTCCCAAAAATCGAAAAAGCGGCCAAAGCCCTACTTGCGAAGAATGTTTGAGGCTGTGGAGTTCTGATTGCCCACCGCTCGCTTATTTGACCCGCAAAGACTGTATCTCCAAAGAAGTTCATCGAGCCATTCCAGGGCTTTGTAATGCCCTGGGCTGCTTCTTGACCAGACACTTCACCGCTCTTCACTCCGGCCCCTTTCCATGACCCTCCACTTCACCAAAATGAACGGCGCGGGCAATGACTTCGTCATGCTCGACAATCGTGACCTGAGCCTCTCACTCACGAAAGACCAAATCGAAAAGCTCTGTGACCGCCACCGTGGTATCGGCGCAGACGGACTGCTCTGTGTAGAGCCTGCCACCAGCGGCGGCGACTTTAAAATGCGCTACTACAACGCCGATGGCGGCGAGGCCGAAATGTGCGGTAACGGTGCCCGCTGCTTTGGTCGTTTTGTGAACCACCTACACGGCGACAAGCTCGTCAAAATCCAGTTTGAGACGCTCGCTGGCATGATCAGCGCCGAATTCGAGGCTGATCAGGTTCGTATCAACATGAGTGCCCCGCACAGCCTGAAACTGGCTCAGAGCCTGCCCGTCGCCGATCAGCAGCTCATCGTGCATAGTGTCAATACTGGCGTGCCGCATGCCGTCGTGATGGTCGAGGATCTTACCACCGTCCCTGTGCGTGAATGGGGTGCCAGTCTGCGCTATCATGAGGCTTTTAAACCCAAAGGCACCAATGCGAACTTCGCCAAAGTGCTCGCCCCAGGCAGCATCGCCATCCGCACCTACGAGCGCGGAGTCGAGGACGAGACGCTGGCCTGCGGCACCGGAATGGTCGCCTGTGCACTGATTCATCATGAACTCACCGGTGCCCCGAGCCCCGTGAGCGTGCTGGTCAAAGGCGGCGATACGCTCAAAGTCGGCTTTGAGGAGACCGCGAAGGGTGAATACACCAATGTGACGCTGTTTGGCCCGGCAGACTTTGTTTTTAGAGGGAGCGTCTCGATTTGATCGAGAGTTCTCGAGTACTGAAAATTGGAAAATGAGAACTGAAAACTGAAAATTGTTTATGAGTGCGACGAAGTCATCGCTGGTACTTGCGGAAGCCATGGAAGAGCGGTTTTTGGAGTTCGCTGCCCGAATCTGTGTTTTGGTGGAGTCGTTGCCGGATACCAAGACAGGGCGGCATATTTCTGGGCAACTGATTCGCTGCGGCACGTCACCTGCGCCGAATTATGCGGAAGCCTGCGCCGCCGAGAGCCGAAATGACTTCACTCACAAGCTGGGCATTGTTTTGAAGGAACTGCGTGAAACGCGCATCTGGCTGAAACTCACTTCCAAAACCGGCACGATGAAGAAAAGTAGGCTAAGTCCGCTCATCGACGAATGCAGCGAGCTCATGAACATCATCGGTGCCTCCATCGTCACCGCCAAATCAAACGCTCCAGCTCGAAAAGTCCGCTAATCGCCGCACCATCCGCCGATACAATTTTCAGTTTTCAGTTTCCAATTCTCAATTTTCAGTCCCAAAGACACTCCAACCACCCACCGCCCCTCCATGTTCGCCGGAACTCACACCGCCATTGTCACCCCTTTCAAAAACGGCCAGCTCGATGAAGTCGCGCTCAAACGCATCGTCGATCTGCAATTTGACGGTGGCGTGACCGGCATCGTGCCATGTGGCACCACTGGCGAGTCGCCCACTCTCGACTACGATGAGCACGAGCGCGTCATCCAGCTCGCCGTCGAGTATGCGAAGGGGCGTGGCGTCGTCATGGCCGGCACCGGATCGAATTCCACTCGCGAAGCCGTCGAGCTCACTCAAGAGGCCGAAAAAGCCGGAGCCACTGCCATCCTCCAGGTCGCTCCCTACTACAACAAACCCACCCCAGAGGGCCTATACCAGCATTTCAAAGCCGTCGCAGAGTCCACCAAGCTGCCCATCATGCTTTACAGCATCCCTGGGCGTTGCGGCATCGAGATCGGGCTCGATGTGCTAGTGCGCCTCGCGGAAAATTGCCCGAACATCTGCGCCATCAAAGAAGCTGGCGGCAATCCAGAGCGTGTGAACCAGATGAAGCAGGTGCTGCCCGCCAGCTTTGAGATCCTCAGTGGTGATGACAGTCTCACACTGCCCTTTATGGCCGTGGGTGCCGTCGGCGTCGTGAGCGTCGCCTCGAACATCATTCCAGGCCCCATCAGCCAGATGGTGCAGCATGCGCTAAAAGGCGATTACGCCTCTGCTCAGGCCCTGCATCACCGCTATTACCCACTGCTGGCCGCTTTCCTGAAACTCAGCACCAATCCCATCCCGATCAAAACCGCCATGGCCCTCGCAGGACATTGCAGTGGAGAACTGCGCCTCCCTATGACTGGCATGGAGCAGCCTAAAGTGGACGAACTCGCCGCCACGCTTCGCAAGCTGGGGATCATCGGGTAAAATGGCAACATCGCGCAACAGCGCGACAGAATGGTAGTAACGCGGAGAGAACTTATGATCAAATCTCCCGCTACAAAGTCGTCTCGCTGGTGAAACGGTTGGTCGTGTGGATTCGCTCATCGACATCTTGGATGAGAGCTTTTCACAGCTCTCTGACGCGATGACCGAAAGGCTCGAAAGACCACAGACATCGTTTTGCCTACAAACTCAATCCCAGCGATTTGCGAAGCAAAACGCTGGAGGAGTTCTCGTCCGCTTTAAAGCAAGGGTAGCCGCCTCACACAATCTCCCAGCCTTTGCGGTAGTCGCGGCGGACCATTTTATCCGCCAGCTCGTTGTTCGGGATTTTTAGCGCCGGGGCATCCCAGATGAGATTTTCACCAGGGAAGGCGCTGGCTAGGCAGCCGAGAAGCACGGCCTCCGTGAGCGGGCCTGCGTAGTCGAAGTTTGCGCTGGGCTTCTTATCACCCTTCAGGCAGCAGTCGATGAAGTCGAACCAGTGATTCCGTGGTTCGAGTTTCGGATACTTGATGCCTTTAAATTTATCCGCAGGGAAAAGACGCGGCGTGGAGCCGTGTGGATGCAGCAGAACGCCTTCCGTGCCGAGGTAAATGCTTCCCTGACCGGGAAATTTCGCCGCATCGCCAGTCAGCGCCATGACCTCGGCTGGTGGACGGGCATCGCCATCTGTCCAGGTCACTTTAATGCTATCGCCAGCGGTGAATTTGGTGCCTTTGTAGGAATACTCGACGATAGCGTTGATCGCCCAGTTGTCCTTGTTCGGTGCGGGACCGCGTGAGACGACACCCGTGGGCGCAGCCAGATCCAGAGCACGGAACCAGCCGCTGAACATGTGACAGCCCATATCGCCAAGTGTGCCCGTGCCGAAGTCACGGCGCTTGCGCCAGTTTGCAGGGTGATCGTAACCTTCGATATAGCCACGCTCCGAGGCGACGCCCAGCCAATTGTTCCAATCGAAGCCCTCTGGGATAGGATCGCTCTTCGTGGGACGTGGCTCCATATCACCCCATTTCTTGTTCGAGAAAGTGTGGACCTCCTTCACTTTGCCGATGAGGCCCATTTGGATGAGCTCCACCGCATAGCGCTCGGATGAGTCGGAGGAGACCTGGATGCCCATTTGGGTCATCACGCCCTTTGTACGGGCACGCTCCACCATCTGGCGGCACTCCCACAGATTATGAGCGAGCGGCTTCTGCCCATAGACGTGTTTCCCCTTTGCGATGGCCGCGATGCCGATGCTGCCATGCATGTGATCTGGCGTGGAGACGTTTACGCTATCGATATTGCCCGCTTCTTTTTCCAAAAGCTCTCGCCAGTCCTGGTAGGTCTTTGCGTTTGGCCATTTCTTCAAGGCACCGGGGAATTTCCGCGTGTCCACATCACATACGGCCACCAGCTCCCACATCGGATGCTGTGACATCGCACTCATATCAGACATCGACATACCCGCTGCTCCAAAGGCTGCATGGCGCAGCTTCCCATTCGGCGAAGCGGCCATCATGCCCGTAGTGACCCACGGGGCGGCGAAAAGTGTGGCTGCAGATTGGCGGATGAAATGACGGCGTGATTGCATGGTGTGAGGTGAATGAGGGATGAGGTGGCACAAAATACGTTGCGTAGCGTGCTGCTTATCCGATTTCTCCTTCATGAGCGATATATCCGCACGACTCCAAACCATCCGCGAACGATTAGCTTCCGCCTGCGCACAGGCAGGTCGTGTGCCTGGGAGTGTGGATCTGCTCGCCGTATCGAAAACCTTTCCTGCTAGCGCCATCCGCGAGGCTGCGGAGGCAGGGCAGATCCTCTTTGGTGAGAATAAAGTGCAGGAAATCCTCGCCAAGGCACCTGAGCTACCCTCGCGGCTGCGCTGGCATCTCATCGGCCATTTGCAGTCGAACAAAGTGCGCAAAGTGCTGCCCCTCGTGGATACCATCCACAGCGTGGATTCACTGGACCTCGCTCGCGACATCCAGCGCATCGGTGCGGAGCTAGCGCTCTTCCCCAAAGTCTATCTGGAGGTGAATTTGGCCGCCGAGAGCACGAAGCACGGCTTCAAGCCCTCTGAGCTGCGGAGTGGTGGACTCGATGCACTCTATGAACTCGATCGCCTGCACATCCAGGGCCTCATGTGCATCCCGCCCTTTGATCCCGTCGCAGAGAAAACACGCCCCTACTTTGTCCAGCTACGCAGACTGCGTGATGAGCTGGAAAAAAGCGGTGGAGCTCCGCTGCCTGGCCTCAGCATGGGCATGAGCCATGATTTTGATGTCGCCATCCAGGAGGGAGCCACCATCGTCCGCGTCGGTAGTGCCATCTTTGGTGAAAGGACGGCGAAGAACGTCGATGCGTGAGTCCGTAGTCTATTCCATCATCCTGCTCGGTCGCACCATCGCTAGCCCGACGCTTTTGCCGCTGAGTGGGTGTATCGTCACACTGGTCACTTTTCCCGTTTCGTAGGCATCACCTACCAAAAGAGCAGTCTCACTCTCAAACGAGACCATCGTGCGCGGCATCTTCCCGGTCGTTTTGATGCGTGAGAGCACTTCCTGGCCGATGTAGCACCCTTTGGCGAAATCCATCGCACGAGACTCTAATCCCGCCTCTGGCGGAAAAGTCTCATTCGTCAGCTCATGGCCCCAGCGAGGCACTTTTTGCAAAATGCGCAGACTTTCGGCATCCGCATCGCTTAGCTCGATGTGGCGCGGAACATACGCCGCGTCAGCCGGCAGCCACAGATCCACCCCAGTGATGCCAAAGCGCATGGAGCGGATACCTGGAGGCAAATCTGGCCCGAAAACATGCCAGAGCTGCCATGGGTTCGTCACATCCGTGAGCTCGGCATCATCGGCGACGATGTAGCGCTCAAGGCGCATGCCTAGTGACTCACGTAAAGTGGCCTCTGCGTCGATGAGGAGTGCCTCCTCCCCCGCATGGATGAAGACATCGCCGCACATGCGGCCCTTCACATCCGTCACGCAGGCGTAGAGCGTGTTCGTCGTGCTAGCACGGCGGACATCTTGGGTCACTTGCCCATTGAGGTAGCGCACACGGTCTGCGCCAGTCAGCCGCCACTTCGCACGCGTGCTGAGGTTCACCGCAGCCCCTTGCGCCATGATTTGTTCGTAGAGCTCGCGTGTCATGCTGTGGGCCATTGTCCATCCACGATGGGTTGGAGCTTGAGTTTCGCAGGATCGATCACCACATGGCGCACCTTTTGGCGTTTCCAGGTATAGGTGATGTGTACGAGCCCATCGCGGGTCTGGATGATCGCTGGATAGCTGTATTCGCCGGGATCGCTCTCCAGCACCAGCGCCGCACTCCAGGTCGTGCCATCCTTGCTTGCTGCGAGGTTCAGAGGGGCGCTTGCCGCCCCACTTGCCGGGAGTGCCACCGATGTGATTGTACACGATCAAATGGCTGCCATCGGCCAGCGTGACGGCATCCGTGCCGCTATTATTATTCGGGAGTGTGCCCAGTGTCATCGGTCCCCATGTCTTCCCAGCATCCTCACTGCGCACTTCAAACACACGATTCATTCGGCTGCGTCCCAGAGCGAGCAGTTTATCCCCACCCAGAGAGAGAATGCTCGGCTGGATCGCCTGAATCGCCACGCCATCATTTACCGGAGGGGTTTTCTGCCAGGTCGCACCTAGATCGCTGCTGCGCTCGAAATGCACGGCCCACTTGCTGGGCTTCTCGTGCGTTTCATTGCTCGTAGGGCATAAAATATCGCCATTGGCGAGCTGCATGGGCTTGTTCTTGATCGGCCCGAGAATGCCTTCGGGCAATCTCCGCGCTGCAGACCAGCTTTGGCCACCATTCGTGCTCGTCTTGAGCTCGCCCCACCACTGCTCGGGATTGGGGCCCACTTTATAGAAGAGCATGAGTGGACCGCTTTTCGGCTGAAAAAGCACCGGATTCCAGGTGGGATAGCGTGTGCCATCGGGCTGTACTCCATTGGCCGTCTCTGCGCTGGGCGTCCATTTCCCGTCGATGAGGCGAGATACCCAGATGCAGACGTCTGGGTTCTTCTCATGCGTGCCACCGAACCACGCGGCGACGAGACCGGATGGAGTCTCCGCTAGCGTAGTCGCATGGATCTGCGGATACGGCCCCGTATCGTAAATGAACTCAGTCTTCATCGCCGCAGTCTCTGCCCGCAAAAGTGGGCAGAAGCCAAACGCCGACAAAAGGGCGAACAGAGCAGTCTTCATAGGATAGGATGGATGAGCGGGAAGGGCTTACTTGGTGATTTTCAAGACACGGTCGTTGTAACTGTCCGTGATGTAAAGCTCACCCGTCAGCGGATGAATGGTCACTCCATGAGGACGAGCTAGCTCACACTTTTGTGGATCGCCGCTGGCGCTACCTTTGGCGTGCTTGCCAGTGCCTGCGATGCGCTCGATCTTGCCGGTGGTTGGCACGTAACGGCGGATGAGGTGACTTTCCGCGTCTGCAATGATGACGGAGTCATCTTTATCCACGCAGAGGTGCTTAGGGCCATTCATCGTGGCTGCGAGTGCGTCGCCGCCATCGCCTTCGCCGCCTTTTTGGCCGCTGGCGTTCACGACGGTGCGGATTTTGCCGTCTTTAGCCACCACACGCAGCGCATTGCCACCACGCTCGAGGATGTAGATGTTTCCTTGCCGATCCACCGCCACAGCACGCGGATCGACCAGCGGCGCATCGACCGCTACGGCACCATCTTCGGGTTTTCCCTTCTTGCCATTGCCCGCGACGACTTGGGAGGTGCCAGAAGCCAGATCGACCATGTGGATTTGCTGCAAATTGGCGATGTAGAGCTTCGTGCCCGTAAAATCGAGCGTGATGCAGTAGGGGCCTGTACCTTTGATATTCTTGCCCGTCGCTTTGAAGCCCGGCAAGGTGCTCACACTGTTGGTCTTCAGATCCACTTTCCGCACCACACCATTCCAGGTGTCACCGATGAGTATATTGCCATCGGGTAGGACGGCGAGGTTATGCGGGCCGTTGAACTGCGCTTGCAGTGCTGGGCCACCATCCCCGCTGTAGCCTGCTTTTTCCTGTCCGGCGATGTGGAGGAGCTTTCCGCCCTCCTCGACGCGAAAGAGCCGATTCCCCGAAATCATCTCCACGACGTACATTTTGCCCGTGGAGTCGAACTCAGTGCCAAACGGCTCTTTGAGACCGCTGCCGATGACTTCGACGATTTGAGCGGCCTGCATAGCCGCGACCGAAAACAGGATGGAGAGTGAAACACGGATGATATTCATGGCACCCTCTTTCTAAATTCACTGCCTCACTGAATCAATGACTCACTGACTTTTCCCTGATCCACTCCACCACCTGCCGTCGCTGCACGGGCAGACGCTTGTGGAAGACATCCGCGATAGCCTCCGCCGCAAGTGAGCGACTGCCCTCTGGCACGATGCCGAGTGCCTCTGCCATACGCTGCTCATAGCGGGTGATGAGCGCCATGCTCGGGTCTTTTTCCGTGAGAAAATCCAGCGCCTTGCAGAGGAGCGCATGGATCTCTGCCAGCGGTGTGTGACTTTCCACCACGAGGGTGATGAGCTTCACCATGTAGGTGGCCGCCAGCACGCGTCCGTAGCTGGTGCGTAGCCCCAGACGCGGATTCGTCCACCGCGCCTCCGCCAGGATGCCTAAGTCGGTATTTTTCCCCGGCACAAAGCGCAGATCACAACTCACAAAGAGGTCCAAAAGCCCCACAAACGGCGACTTCGGCCTCAGAGCTCCCTTGGCGATGGTTTTAAACACCCCCATCTCCGCACTGCACCACTCGACGATCAAACTCGTCTCTGTGTGCCTCTGTCGGCCGATGAGGATGGCTTCGGTTTTTTGCATCTATGAGCAGGGCAGGATGCTAGCAGGAATCAACACAGAGCAAAGCCTGGTATGTCATTTTGAAACAGAACCATTCCGATGAAGGACAAAAAAGGCCGCACTGCATCCGCATATCCGGTGGTGATGCGTACTGCGTATCACCCATTTTTCCGCGAGGGTGTCGTCTGGATGGCGTTTTCTCTGCCTCCAGCCATGAAACCATTCTTTGCCCTCATTCTTGCCGTTTCCGCCTACGCCGACGAGCCGCTCACGAAGAAACAGAGCTTTCACTTCACCGTAAACGGTCCCGGTGTGCTCTTCGACGACGTTCGCATCTGGGCAGCGAAATGAACTCCTTTTTTAAACCTATGAATCGTTTATTGCACACACACCTCGCTGTCGCGGCAGCATTCACACTCTGCCTCGCTGCCAAAGCTGACGAACCTGCCACGCTCATGACCACGCGGGGCAAGCTGCTCGCCAGTGAGGACTTCGCTGAAGCACCACCTCCATTCACCGGCAAGCCCGTCGGCTTCGCGAGCGGATTCACTGGTTGGCGCTACAACAGCAGCGCCACGGGTGGCAAAGGCGGACGTTGGGAGATCGCGAAGGGCGAGTTCCGCGGCATCGAGACCCCTGGAGCGAACCATCCGGCCACCGCTTCGTTTGGCCTTCCGTTTCAAAACGTGATCATCCAATGCGAGGTGCGCCTCAACGACGTGCCTGACGAGGGCCGGAAGTATCGCTCGCTCTTTGTGAAGGCCACAGACGCAAAGGACTACGTCATCTCGCTCAGCCTCGGCCAGGGAGGGCTGTTTTTGACCCCGTATGACGCGGACAAGATCAATCCCACTACCAAGCAGCGCGAAAAAGGCCCCACCGTGAAGCTGCTCACGCCCATCAAACTGAACGAATGGCACACCGTCGTGCTGGAGATCCAGGGCAATGAAGTCGTCGGCACGCTCGACAAGAAAAGCATCACGCTGGACAATCCGCTCATCGGCACCGCTAAACACAGCATCATGCTCGGCGCAGGCACCGAGGCCAGCTTTCGCAAGCTGCGCATCTGGGGAGCGCTGCCGAATGCCGAGTGGGAGAAGAACAAAGTGAAACTCCATGCCGGCGCGAAGCCATGAGAGCCGCACTTTGCCTCTGCCTTTGGAGTTTGTGCGTCATGGCAGATGAACTGCCGAAGACGCTCCGCCTTGATCTTCAGCGTCCGATTGATCCACGACTAGCGAAGATCGAATCCGGCGACTTTGGCAGCGGTCAGGTGCATGTGGCTCGCGCAGCCGTCGAAGTCCGCGCTTTGTCTGGTAAGCTCAAGCCGGGAGATCAATTGGTGCTCTCGGGTACGGCTTGGAAGGACGCATGATTCACTTTTGAAGGCCATGGCACGGCTGAGGCCCCGATTATTATCCGGCGCGAGGATGCACCCAGCAGGATTTTTTGTCGAAGCCGGTGCTGACGGTGTCCAGTTGGATGGTGAAGAGCGGCTCGGCGGCAAAGAGCGCCGGGCTGAGAGCAATGAGGAGCAAAAGGACGCGGCGCATGGCATTACTTGGCCTGTTGTTTCGCCAATTCAGTGAGGAAGGCTTTCTCGCGGTCCGCAACGTAGCGGTGGTAGCCTTCGGGATCAATGAAGGGGTTATTGGCACCAGCGTCAATCGAGCGGGCATGTTTGGCATTCATGTCGTAGTAACCGCCGTGGGCCCCGAGGAAGAGATCAACGGGCTGTGCTTTGAGGAAGTGAAAGGTGCGCTCGTAGTCGGTGGCGATGGTTGGGTAGTCTTTATTGGCGACGAGGATGTAGCCTGGGTTCACATTCGGACTGCCGATGATGACGGCGTTGAGGTCATCGACCTTCATCGTCCATGTCGTGCAGCCGCGTGTGTGGCCAGGGGTGAGATTTGCGACGAGTGTGCTGCCGCCGAGTTTGACCTCGTCGCCGTCTTTGAGTCGGCGGTCCACTTTGGCGGGGGTGAACTGCGTGTAGTCGGCCAGACGTGACTTCTTCGCGCCGCCGCTCTCCACCGCATCGGCGTCCTGCTCCATGACGAAGTATTGGGCCTTGGTCTGCTTGATGACCTCCGCGCTGCCTGCGCAATGATCCGAGTGAGCGTGGCTGATGAGCAGGATCTTCACGTCGGTGAACTTGAAGCCGAGTTTCTCTATGCTCGCGCGAATGAGTGGCACGGACTCATCAAAGCTACTGTTGATAAGGATGTGCCCCTCGGGTGTGGCGATGAGATAAGACGCGAGATCCTTCGAGCCGACGTAGTAGAGATTTCCGGCAATCTTGTGCGGTGGAAAGGGCTCCATCCATGCCGCAGGCTGTGCGACGAGCGCTTGGATGGAGAAGAAGAGGCTGAGGATAAGAAGCAGTGGTTTCATGAGGGCTCAGTCGGCGAGACCTTGGAACATCTCTTTGCGAGTCTCGTTGAAGAGATGCAGGCCCTGGGCTCCGGCGGCGCGGACTTTGGCGGCGCGTTGCTCGTAGTGCTCGCGGGTGAGCAGCGTGCTGGGCACGGGCTTCATCTTGCCTGCGGCGATGAGGCGGTCTTCCTCGGCAGTGCGGTCGTGGCCTTTGACGGTGGCTTCTTCGCCGAATAGCACGGCGCAGCCTCTGCCTTTGGCCATCTGCACAAAGGGCGCGATGTCGAAGTCATAGCCGCCGAGTCCGTATTGGCCGACGACGAGGTAGTCGAGCAGGCCGTCCTTCAGCCAGGTCTCGATGTCGCAGCCCCAGGTGGGATATTTTTGCCAGTCGATGCGCACAGAGAGCCCGAGGTGCCTGCCTTTGCGCTCACCTGCTTCATCAAGGAGCTGGCGCACATCGCGGACGAAGCGGGTCATGTGCTCGAAGCGCAGCGGGAACCAGCGCGGGTCGTCCTGCGGCACGGTGGCGGCCTCAATGCCGTATCTGGCCTTGAAGGCATCGGCCATGGGCTTTTCAAAGCTGAAGAAGATGGGATGGCGCTGGAAGTCGAGATTGATGCCGTCGATGTCGGCCTCCACGACCTCGCGCAGGATGGCGAGTTTGAACTCGCGCACCTCGGGGAAGGCAAAGGAGAAGCGCGCGCCGGTTTTGCCCTTCGCATCGACGATGCGGAACTCCGGGTGCTGCCACCAGAAGGTGCTGTTGGCGAACTTCGGAAACGAGCCGCCCCACATCTCCGCCGCATAGTCGCCGCTCACGCGCAGCGAGGCATAGCAGGCGATTCCGGCCTCGTGGCACGCATCGGCAACGATCTTCAACGTGTGCTCGCCTGCGTCGGCCATGCGCTTGAGTGTTTCGTGCGCGAGCTTGTCGCCACGGCGAGGAAATTCAGTCATGCCATCGCCGATCAACTTGGTGACCTTCGAAGGATAATTCGCTCGGCTGCCTGCGATCATGCACCACTCCATTACGGCCACTTGCGTGTCCTTGTAGGCCAGCATGGCCTTCCGCAGATCCTCGGCGGTCTTGTAGCGGCCACTGTGAAAGGCGCTGAAGCCGTCGTCATTCACGACAATGAGCTGCGAGCCGTTGCGCGGCTTCGGTGGCTCGGCGGCGAAGAGCGAGGTGCAAAGAACAACAAGGAGTGAAAAAAGGGGCTTCAGCATGGCAAAGGGCCATTGTCGTGACCCAGCATGAGAAACGCCCGTCATGAGGAAGTTCTACCGTGGCAGCGCCATTGATTAGACGGGAACAAGCAGGTGGTAAATAGTGAAGCGTCCGCGGTTCGAGTCGAATAACTCCACTTCATCAGAGAGAACGTGTAACGATTCGCTGATTCCAGAGTCGTCGGGGATAATGCTAGACGTGGAAAGAACACTTCCATGGGCAAGGCGGAGCTTGTCACGGTGCAAATGAATGACTGCAGAGATTGCATCGCGTGCGGCTTCAATTTCGCCGTCAAAAACATAGCCGAGCATGCCACCCGCACGCAGCCCTCTGGAGTAACGGCCGGAGATGAAGCACATCATGCCTTGCTCGTCCTCCACCGGCTTGGTGGTGCGGGATGTCACATACTCGGAGACGAGGGAACTGAACCCAGCCTGCGGAAACGTGACGTGCAGGCGTTTGGCTTCGATGGCAAAACACGGCCACGGCTTGAGCGTTCCGGTGGAGAAGAGGAACCGAAGGTCCAGTCTCCCAATTTTTCCATCCTCGTTTTGCTCATCCAATTCCCACGGCTCGATGTCGAGGTGGGTGGGACGAGCTTTCAGCTCAGCATCGCGCAGAAGTCGCTTCCAGAGGCGTTTCGTGATGGAGTTTTCGTGCTCGCAGGGTTCTGCCTTCTTCACCGACTTCATGCAGCGGAGGATGGCTGCGAGGATGAACGGGATTTCATCTTTGGGGAAAGGTTGCCGCCAGATGTCAGAAATCACGCTCATGGCTTATGCACCCCTGGATTGTTGGATGGCGGCGTAAAGGTCAGCGCTGTCGTTGAGCGCAGCGGTGCGGGTCCAGCGCCCGCGCAGGGCGGGTTTGGCGATGAAGATACGCGGGCCATCAAACCACCACGTCTCATCCCTGAGATAAATGAGCGATCCATTTCCCGTCGTAGCGGCGCCCTCGATATGTCTGACTGCCTCGGAGAGTTCTTTCGTGAGCGGCGTAGTGCGGAACGATCCGCTAGTTTTTGTCTGCTCGACTTTGACCACGGCGAGGCCGAGTTCGTCGTTCACCGCAGAAGTGATGGTGAGAGCAAGACGTTGATCTTGGGACCACTCGCGTAGCGTGCTGCCAAGCATGTCGGCATAGGGAGCCAGACCGTTTGCGTCGAGCGTATCGAGCGTGGGCATGGGCGTATCGAGAGTGCCTGGTGTATCGCTCTTGTCGAAGATGGTGCAGGTATCCTCCACCAACGCCCTTTCTTGGTTGGTGAGGCCAAAGTAGTCGTAAATCAGCGGCTCTACTTCCTCTTGAACGGCTGCAGTTTTTGTCGCCCATGTGGAAAGCCACTTCTTTCGCTCATCGTCAGCATTGCCTTCGTCGCCATGGCGGAGCTTGAGAGCTTTTGGGTCATCTAGTTCCTCGAGCCGCGCCGCGAGCTTGGCTGCGGGTTCGGCCATGCGCTTTTTCAAATCGCGCAGCTTGCTGACGATCTTCCTTAGCAGGGCCGCTGCTTCAGGTGAAGCTGCATCCGGGTTGCCCGGCAGGTAAAAAGGCATGCAGAGCACTTCATCGAGATGCACTTTGTCACGCTCCATGCCGATATTGGCCGAGGTATGAAACGCTATGTAGCGTGCGAGCCGCGAGCGGAGATAAGCAGCGAGGAAGATGAGACTGTCTGCATCTTCCTGTGGACCAGCGATGGATTGTAGTGAGTCCTGAAAGCGAACTGTGAAATCGAAGAATGCGGCACTCGTGAAGCCTTGATTGAAAAGCACCAAGGGCGGTGTGAACAAGGCAGAGGGCGGCTTGCTGTAGAGTTCTGTGAGACTGTATTCCTGCGCGTTAAAGTGTTCCTGGACACTGCCGCAGAGTTCCTGCGGAACAAATGCCTGCCCTTCCATGCGTTTGGGGGCAAAAACAAATCTGCGGTGCTCCATTTGTCTTTGGCTTCCTTGAATGGCCTCAATTCACGGTCTGGCTTTGCCTTGGAATTGAGGCTCCAAGGCTTGCATCCCTGACCTGCGACCCACTCGTGAGTGCGTTTGCCGCGAGTCTGGCTGAGTTGATCAACCCGGTCACCGAGCTTTGGTAACGCCCAAAGACTCTGTAGAAACTTCACATCTTGCTGGGTGCCCCAGAAGTGGCACTTCCAAGCCATGGTCGCAGCATTGTTTCCTGCCGCACCGAGGAGTGACCTCAAAAGAAGTTCTTTGCGGTCGCTAGGAGCGATAGGGATTGCTCCCTGCCTCAGGTCCACCCGGGTGACCTTCGGCGTGAGATACTCGACACGGTGTGTCTCGACTGCGGGCGGGTTGGAATTGAAGCGAGCTATGAGGCATGGGCAAATCGCGCCCGTGAAAAGAATGAAGCGGTAATCCGACAGTTGGACGACCTTTTCCAAAGTCACGTCTCGCAGCCACCGACTTTGGAAAACGTCAGTCTTGTTGAAGAAAACTTTTGTCGGTAGGAGCAGCGCGGCCTTGCCATCTGCTAGGAGAAGACTCGGCGTGCGAGCCATGAAGTCTTGGGCGATCTGCTTTTTGCCGCGTCCAGCCCATGGCGGATTGCCCACGATGGTATCGAATCGTTCGTTTTCCTTCGCCACCCATTCTTTGGCGAGCGGGAAGAAGTCGCCATGCCAAATGACCGGAATGTCGGGCTTTTTCGCTCGGCCGCCCTGGTGTTGGAGCAGGTTCGGCAACTTGTTCGTCTCACTCTGCTGAATATAGCTGCGAATATTGCGCGGCGTAAATTGATCGAGAAAGGCGAGGTAGAGACTGAAACAGGCGACGCGGCAGGCGGTGGCGTTCTTGTCCACGCCGCGCAGACTGCCGAGGGCGGTGCGAAGTGCCTTGTCCTTAGCGCGGTAAGCGTGTGGAGTTTCGCGTGCGGCTGTCGCTTGATGCTTGGCTGTCCACTCGGCGGCGAGCCGGTTGAAGACCAGCACGAGGAAAATGCCGGAACCACAGGAGGGGTCGAGATAGCGCTGACCCGTGAGGCTGGTGCGCCCTTCCAGAGCGACATCGAGCGTCATTTCCGCAAGGAAGCGTGGCGTGTAATAGGCACCGTCCTCGCGCTTTCCGGAGACGTTTTCGTTTTCAAGGAAGTTCTCGTAGATGGCGCTGATCGTCTCGACGGGGATGCAACTGAAGTCGTAGGCCCAGAATCCCAAGGTCCTCTGGTTTCCGCCAATGTCGTCGCCCTGTAGAAAGCAGCGCACGGTTTTCAGGTGCGATGAATGAATGGCCGCACGTTCGGCATCAAGGGAATCCTCGTCGAACATACTGCCGTTAAAGTCACGCTTGAGCTGCGGGAAGAGACGCCGGTAAAGACGGTCGAACACTTCGTTATCGTCTCCCTGCAGCACGTCCTGGAGGGTTTTCCACGGCTGCTTCGGAAGTATTTCTCATCGTTCAGGACGACGATGCCACGATCAATGAGGTAACAGGTAAAGAGCAGGCGACCAAGAAAGGCATGAGCCGTGGCGACATCCAGCTTGTATTTGCCACGGGTAAGTTCATTGCGGACCGCCGCGAGCTGGTCGAGCAGGTAAGCATCCACCATCTCGCGAGGGTTGAACTTTTTAGCGGCGTTTTTCCCCTCTGGATTGTGTCGGCGATAGAGTTCCCCAGACGTCACCTGTCGGCAAAACGTGTGGTATGCATGAACGGCATCCGTGCGGTGTGCACGGAGGGCTTCCGCAGCAAGGCCGAGTTCTTCAACGAAGCTTTCGAGTGGCGCTTCGCCGCTGACGTGCTCTTCCGTGAGACTCCTGGGCGGCATCATCGCTGAGAAAATGCGCGTTCGCCGCGAATCCACGAGCACGAGGAGCGTGGCAACACCCTGATTCCACAGTTTTCGCTGAAGCTCGTGCACTTCCTGCGGAGAAAGCTCCCGCTCATCCTCGCGGAGATAAACCGTGGGAATACCTCGCACGACGAGCACACCGCAAAGCTTCATGTCGGCCCATGCACGCAGCAGCAAATGCTGATAAGCAAACAGATCGGAACTGGCGAAGACATCGCCCGTATTCCGAAGATAGACGATGCCCGGCGGAGGCTCAGGAAAAAGGAGCCTGCCGGGGGCATTGGATGGTAAGCACTCATTTTCGCAGCCTCCTGATGACGGCGCGCGCAACGCCCTGGATTTGCAAATCCCACCCAGGAATGAGGTCGGGATAACGTGGGTTCTCCGCACGCAGCCACACCTTGTTACCGCGACGAAGGAAGGTCTTCAGTGTCGTTTCGTTATCAATCAACGCTGCGACAATGCTCTGATTATGCGGCTCTACGCCCCGCTCAACTAGGACCACATCGCCGTCGAAAATGTGGCACCCTTCCATTGAGTCGCCTTTGACGGTCAAAGCGAATGCCTGTTTGCGATCATGGATGCCAAAGTTTTCAGGCCCGAAGCCAACATACCCTGTCAACTCCTCGTTCGTTGAGCTGGGAAGTCCGGCGGGCACCTGACCTAGCACCGGAATCTCATCTGAACGATGCAACAAATGAATGCCCCGTGCCTGCTTGCGATCACGAGAGATGTAGCCTTTGCGCTCGAGCGCAGCGAGATGGTCGGTGGCCGCTTTCGGACTACTGAACTCAAAACGCTCGCAGATTTCTCGGCAGGTCGGGGCACTCGCACCCACGTCGAGTCGTTCTTCGACAAATCGAAGAATCCCGGACTGCATTTCGGTGAGGGGCGCTGGCATACTATACAGGCGTATAGTGAGGGCCGTCGAGGCGATTGGCAAGCTCAGCTTCATCCGACGGCAAAGTTTTCCCGAAAGGGGGACTCGTGCGAAGCCTCAACAAGCCACGAGATGCTGGCCCCGAACTCTTCGTGAAACGCCATGCATTAGATCGGCGTCACCTTGGTCTTCGGAGCTTGTAGCTCAGCGGATCAAGGGCTCCTCGGAACCTGAAGTGCTGTCTCATGTCAGCAACGGCACTTCGCAACGGGCCTGACTCAAAATTCCTCGGCCATCTGGTCGAGTTCTTGGTTGATGCGGTCCTTCCAGGTGGCGGGAAGATCGAGCTGGAGGAGTTGATCGAAGGTTTCGATGGCTTTGATCTTTTTCCCGGCTGCCAGCAACGTGCGAGCGTAGGCTTCGAGGAGATTGCCACGCGCGGTGATGCTGGTGACCTTGGTGAAGTCGGTGCCGTCGAAGGCTTTCACAGCTTCTTTCGTGCGTTGGCTTTCGATGAGCAAACGAGAGAGCGCGATGAGGCTGTCAACGCGCCAGGCGTAGTTGGCGGGCGTGACTTTGAGTGCCTGGCGGAATTGCTCCTCGGCCTTCGCGGTATTGCCCTGCTTTTGAAAAAGCACGCCAGCTTCTCGCAGTGACCGACCACGCACACCGACTTCCGCACCCGGCGCGGCGGCGGCGAGTTGCCACTGTGCGAGTTCGGCAGCGGCGTCTTTCTTCTCGTGGTAGATGGTGGCAAGGATGCCGTGTGCCTGACCCAGGATGCGTGTGGGCCATGAGGCGACTTGCTTGTCACGCACAAACGTGAGCGCTTCATCGTAACGCTCGAAATTGGCAAGCACACGCAGCTTGGCAAAATCGCGCAACGCGGTCTCCTTGATCGTAGCAGCGATGGCGAGCGAACGGTCGGCGTCCTTCAGCGAATCGACGGTGATGTCGAGTGCCTGCGAGAGGTAAGTGAAGTTCTCGCTGGCTTCGTCGGTCTTCGTCGCGAGCGCTTCGAGTTTTTGCAGAGCTTCGTCGTAGCGCTTCTCCGTGCGCAATCGCTTCACGGCACTGAGAGCGGTGTAGTCGATGGCGTGTGAAGCGCCGCTGAGTGAGACGAGGCAAACCAAGAGGAGGCAGAATCGATTCATGAGTGGATCATTTGAAGGTGGCTTTTCCAAAACTCGCGTCGCCTGGGATGCGGGAGGCATTGAGCTTGCTGGTCCAGGCGGAGAACTCGCGGTTGGTCTTCTTGTCGGTAGAGTCGGTGAAGTGCACGCGGCCTACATTGAGATACCAGGTGTCGCCAGCTTTGGGTGCCTTGGTGCGCAGGGTTTCAAAAGGGATGATGGCCATGGATTCCCAGCGGTTCTTGGCCGGGATGAGCTTGGTTTCAAACGTCCATGCGCCGTTCCAGCCCTCGTCGTTCCAGCCGTAACGCGGGTGCAGGTAGTCGGCGATGAAGCCGTGCTCGGCTTCGTTGAAGGAGGTCGGTTCCGGCTCGTAGGCGAAGTAGAAGTAGCGGCTCTTGTCGGCGATGGGTGAGACATTGACGATGATGCTCTCCTGCAACCACAGCTCGGCATCGTGGCCGCGTGCGCCGAAGGTCATCTTGTTCGCAGGCTGCTCGCCACTAACGCGAAGGTAGAGATGGGCGTCGTCGCAGAGCACGCGGAAGGTGGTGGGCGCTTGCAGCTTCGTCACGGCGGCATCGGTGGACAAAAGCGGGTGCGCCTCAGCTTTTTCCCAGCGGGGTGAATCGAGTGTCAAAGGCTCGGTTACTCGCTCAATGGTGAGCGATTGGCTCTGCTGGATCATTTGCGCCGGATTCGCCCGCATCTTCGCGGTGTCCCAATTGAATGGCGCACGATCCAAGTAACGTCCGGCATACTTCAGGCCCTTTTCGTCGGCGAAGCGATACGCGGGGTTCTTCTTCTTGGCATACTTCGCGTCACCGTTGGCCACACCGGCGACAAAGGCGTTGCGCGCATCCACCGCGTCGAGCAACTGCGTGAGCGAGGCCACGTTATTCATCGCCTGATGATTGCGCCAGGCATTGATGACGAGCGCGAGGTGCTTCAGGAAATCGAACTCGTAGCGCACGATGTCGAGCCTGCGCTTCACCTCAGGCAGCTCGGCGCTGCCTTCCGCGGCAGCGAGGTCTTCTTCCAGTGAGCTGATGACATCCGGTGGCCAAAGCGTGCCGAGTGCGAAGATGGGATCGCGTCCGGACTGATACGCGTAGTCACGCAGCACGCGCCACAGCTCGACGCGCTTTTGCACGTTGGTGAAGAAGCGGCGCATCGGGTTCTCGCACTCGCGGAAGGCGGCCTGCAGGTATTCGTCGAAGAGTTCGTTCGCGCTCTGCCGCTTCGGGTCGATGGCGAGGCGCAGATACACATAGATGTTCGGCCCTTCGAGTCCCCATTGGCCTGCGCCGGGGCTGCCATTCACCTGCGCCATGCGCACGTTGTTCTCCACCAGCAGACGATTCTGCTCGGCGATCATCGAGACCGTCATGAGCGGCGTGAGGCCCACGAGATGGAAGTTGCCCCAGTTGTAAAGATACGCCGAAAAGCCTCCGGGCACCTTGAGCTGCTTCCACGCGGCAAAGGCCTCTTCGTCAGAATGCATCATCTCGATGATCGTGTTCTCCGGGAACTCGCGGAAGGTCTGCGGCGGCTGAATCGTGGGGCCGTAGGAGGTCATCATGAGCTTTTTGCCCGGACGATCCTTCATCAACCGCACGGCCAGATCGCGATGCATGATCCAGATCTTTTCGCCCCAAGCGCGATCCGTGCTGAAAGCGATGCCATCGGTCGGCTTCGTCGTGGGTTGGACACCGTAAAGCGCCTCGCATTCCTTGCACTGGCAGGGGCGGAAGCCGTCAGCCTGACCCAGCTCGATGACATCGTAGCCGCTGTCGAGACTGGCGAGGATGTGCTTGTAGATCAGCTCGCGCACCTCGGGATTTGAGAGGCAGAGCTGCCCATCCGTCGCGCCGACCTCCGGCTGCCGCACATTGCCGGTGAGGATGAAATACTCCGGATGGGTCTTCCCATACTCGGCAATCGGCACCGCCGACGGATGCTGATGCCCGCCACGCGACCACACACGCGTAAAGCGCCGACAATGATTCGCCGTGTAGAACAACTCCGGCCCATTGCGCATGTCGTGCTCGATGAAGTGCGGCTCGCCGAGCACATCGAGCGTCGGCGGCACATGAATGATCGACTGCGGCACAAAGGTCGTGCCCGATTCATCCGGCGACAAAAACCGCGCCCCGACAAAGCGATGCACAAACTCCGCCGTGCCAAACAGCGTGCCCTCAAACGGCAACGACGGGTCCTTCGTCGCCGTGCGCCAGCCCGGGATGGCGCGTTTCCCCTCCAGCGCATCCGGTTCGTCATTGCCCGCGATGATCACATCACGCCCCACCACCTTGTGCGCATAGCCCCAGCCGCTCAGCTTTTTGAGATCCACCTTCGCCGCCGCGAACTTCGTCGCTCCCACATAGAACGCCGGTCGCCCCGCCTCCACCTGTGACTCCTTCACAACCGGTAGAGCGATCTTGTTCGCCGCAAACGCCTGCTGCAATAACTCCGCCGCCCGCGTCACCGAAGACTCCGCCGTGGGATTCGCTGCCACATCCGGCACCACGATCTGATACTTCGATTTGCCCCGGAAACCGAGGATCATGTCCTCAGGCTCGTCCACATCAGTCGTTGCAATTTGAGCGATGGCGGACAGCGCGATGGCAAAGAAACAAAGGAGAGCGGCAAGTTCGCGCATGAGACGAGTGGTGGAAGATGTGAACACGGATGAGGCTAACGTCGCCAAGGGCTACGCTTTGTCCGCAGATGATGATGCGGCTGCCTTTGTGAATCATTTGAATGGTAAAAATTGAAGCCTTCGTCAACTTGTCGATGCTCCTGCAGCTCCGGCGACACCCACGGCTCATCAGCAACCGCCTCTGATCGAGAAGCGAGCAGCCTGTGGCCTTTGGCATTTCTCACAACATGAAAAACACGATCATAAACCTCGGCACGATGCTCGCCGTCTTGGTCTTCAAAAAGTCGCCAGGCTAAGTGTCGATGTTTGTTTTTGCGGAATTGGGGAGTGGAGCGTCATCGCATTCGCTACTTTGATGAGCGAGCTGCAATTATGCGCATGACCTGTCCGTCCCAAGTTGGGAAATGGGATGATTGATCCCCGAACATGCGTCTCTGCAGACGGATTCTGCGGTAAGTGTGAACGCGGACGTGCTTCACCCGCCGGAGGTCAGTGCGATGGCACGCGATAGGGGGAGGGCCACTAGATCGAGCATGACGATGCCGTGCAGCATGAACAGGCTCTTCATGAGCCGGGTAGCGGGCGTGGACCTTTGGGCTCGAAGTGGTCTAGCAACTCTCAAAGCCCGCCTACGATTTGCAGCAGCTCCACCTGAAAAATGAGGTCCGCGTAAGGTGGGATCTTGGCCCCTGCGCCTTGACCGCCGTAGGCGAGGTTTTGAGGGATGTGCAGCAGCCATTTGTCACCGGGCTTCATGAGTTGGAGTGCCTCCGTCCAGCCGGGAATGACCTGACCGACGCCGAATGTCGCTGGCTCGCCTCGGTCGTAGGAGCTGTCAAAGACGCTGCCATCCACCAGCGTGCCACGGTAGTGCACCACCACCGAATCACTGCGCATGGGCGAGCGTCCGCTGGCCGGACCTGAGGCCAACACCTTGTAGCGCAGGCCGCTCGCCGTCGTGACTACACCTGATGCATCCACCTTTCTCGCCGGAGCCTGCGACGCGGCTTCGCTGGGCTTCGATTCGGCTGTGGTTTCTTTTTTGGAGGGGCTCGTACAGCCTGCGAGTAGCATTAGCGCAGCGGAGAAGACGAAAGTGGATGGTTTCATGAGTATAGGGCTTTGGTGAGGAAAGGACACTGTGCCTTAAATGCTGATAAAGGGCGTATTCAACGCGAATGCTTGCAAAGGCCACACCGGTAGATCGACTTGCCGCGATTCGTCCGAATCGGCCTCTCTGTCCATACGCATGAATTAAACTCGTGCCATCTTCACCCCGCTGAAAGCCGCCATCACGAAGTGCGAGGGGCTGCACAAGAGCAGTGACAAAGCGAAGCTGTGCCGCCGATTTTGAAGCCGGAACAGGAAAACAAGACCGGACGCTGATTCGAGTAACCTGTATTGCTCTCTCTTTTTCGCTCTCTTGGCCTGGAAAGCGGGATCAGCACGGCGTGCGGCCTTTTTTGGCAGTGCGTTCGGCTTGGCGATCTTGTGGAGCGGAATCTAATGAAATGCTGATGAAGTGTGGATGGAGGTAAGAACGATGGCTATAATGCCGCTAGCTCCGCAAAAGGTGGCTACCGTTGATTTGTCGCAGCCAAAAAAAGACCGCCACCGGTGGCTGACGAGGCAGCCGTGTCGGAGGCGGTCCAAAGAGTGGGACAGAAAACTTATTTTTTGCCAGCCATCACGCTCTTGATGATGCCGATGATGGCCATGAGCACACCACCGCCTGCTGCTGCGCCGCCGACTTGTCCGCCGAGACCTTGAGCAAGCTCAGGGCTGATCATGCCGAGAAGCTGGACACCGCCAGCTCCGCCGAGCAAGCCTGCTACGGTATTGCCAATGGGGCCCAGGCTGAGATTTTTCAGAACGGCACCGATGCCGTTGCCGCCGATGGCACCGATGATGAGTTGGATGATGAGTGCTTTGATGTCCATGTTATCTGATTTGTTGTGTGTGGTTGGCGGGAGGCTGGAAGTTTTGCAGGCTTTCGGTTCAGAAAGGAAGGGTTATTTTGTGGCTGACTTGGCTTGTTCAGATAATAACCAGGAACATTGTTCTAGACCGGTTCTCAAAATGACTGTCCGATTCCCGGCGGCGGGGCAGCCTCATTGGCGGCGTCATTCGCTCGTCAGCTATTGTTCCAATAGCCTCCTCGCTCTTTTCTTGCCACTGAAGCTGCCGCGCTCGCCGGTCATTTCAGACATTCATTTTGAGAATCGGTCTATTTCCTCAGATCCGCTGCGGTTGTGGCATTGACGGATTCAACTGCCCCCAATCTCCGCCTACACCTCTACAAATTAAGGCCCAGTGGTGATGACGATGCTATCGGGCTGGACTTTGAATTCGCGGATGGCTTTGAAGATGGGACCGAGGGTGGCGTCGTTGTGATAGGGGCCGAAGTAGCCGTACATCTGCATGCCTTTGATCATTTCTTCGGGCACTTTTTTGTCAGGGACGCGGACGGCGACTACTTTGATGTCGGGGCCGAGGGCGGTTTTTTCGGTGAGGAAGTCGATCTGGCCGACGAGGTAGCGTTTTTTCTCCTCCCAGAAGCGGGCGGTGTTCATGGGTAGGCTGGCATCGGTGAGGATGAGCGATTTTTCGGCATCGAGGCCTCTTACACGCAGCATGTCTTTGTAACCGCCGGTGGCGGCATCTGGGGTGAGGAGGAGCAGGGCATTAAGCTCCGGGATCGAGAGCGTGAGTGTGGCGGGAGTGCCGGCGGAGGCTGCTTTGGCAAAGGCGGCGAGTTTTTCCTGCAATCCGGTGACGGGGGCGATCTGCGGGAGTGGGGCGGGTGTATCCTGCGAGATGGCGGCGATCTCTTTATCGAGTGTGATCGGCACGTAATAGAACATCCACCATGCGAGGAAGCTGAATACGCCCACGGCGGCTGTCATGATGATGCAGCCGTAGCCTGAGTGAAATTCCCCCGTCGGAGTTTTGACGATTTTTGCCATGCTGGGTGCTGTGCATGCGGCAGGAGGAAAGATCAAGCACGCGGGAGCTTTTGAGCAGTGGTCTAGCGGCCAAAGTGGGGGCTCAGGCCGCGAGGATGGCCGGATCCCAGTCTTTCCACACGGCATCGAGGCCGCGTGCGCTGAGCATCTGGGCCACTTCACGCGGGCTTCGGCTGTCTGCGATGCCGAATTGGCCTTCGGCGCGGTTCCGGGTGCTGGTGGTTTCTTTTTCCACACGGCGACCACGCACGGTGAGGTGCAGGTCGTCATTGCCTGCGCCGGTGTAGCCGCCGGGCTCGGTGTGGCTGCCAGCGCTCATGGTGGTGATGCCTAGCGGTGCCAGGGAGTCACGCAGCGGTGCGGGCTCTCGCGTGCTGAGCACGATGCCGACTTCTGGAAAGGTGAGGCGGAAGGCACAGATGGTCTGCACGAGTGCCCAGTCGGGGAATTCTGTCTGCGGGCGGAATCCGCCTGCGGCTGGGCGGAGGCGGGGGAAGGCGACGGTGAAGGTGGAGCGCCAGCAGTGCTTGTAGAGATGCTCCAGATGGGCTGCGAGCCGTAGGGCCTCCAGCCGCCAATCACTCAGGCCAAAGAGTGCACCGATGCCGATGCGGCGGAATCCGCCTGCATAGCCGCGCTCGGGGCAGGCGAGCCGCCAGTCGAAGTCTTTTTTCGGTCCGGCGGTGTGCATGTCTTCGTACATGGCGCGGTCGTAGGTCTCTTGATAGACGACGAGGCCCTCTGCGCCTGCTTTGACCATGCGCTCGTATTCTGGAGCCTCCATGGGGCCGACTTCGATGCCTAGTGTGGGCACGCTGTCTCGTAGGGCACGGAGGCAGTCCTCTAGGTAGCCATCGCTGACGAAGCGCGGGTGCTCACCGGCGACGAGGAGGATGTTGCGAAAGCCCTGCTCCAGCAGATGCCGCGCTTCACGCAGCACTTGGTCCACGGTGAGGGTGACGCGGAGGATGCTGTCGTTGTCACGGGAGAAGCCGCAGTAGCTGCAATTATTCACGCACTCATTGGAGACATAGAGTGGGGCAAAGAGCCGCATCGTGCGGCCAAAGTTCCGCCGCGTGAGCAGAGCGGACTCGCGAGCCATCGCCTCGATCTGAGCGGGTGCCTTGGGCTCTAGTAGTGCGGCGAATCGCTCCATCAGGGGCGATTTCTTTCCCGGCAAGGCATCGAGCGTGGGGATGAAGGCGGTGTGCGGCATGCGTGCGTGTGCGTGGGGCTGTGAGTCG